>NZ_KB911798.1:0-161975 GCF_000383655.1 Streptomyces sp. 351MFTsu5.1
GGGGAGCCGGGCCGGGGGCCGGGGAGCCGGGCCGGGGGCCGGGGAGCCGGGCCGGGGATCGGGGAGGCGGGCGGTTCACGGCCGTGGGTGGGGAGTCGGGACAGGTGTGCGGCCTGATATGTGCTGCGCCGGTCGGGGCCCGGGGGATCCAGGACCGAGGACGGGTGGGAGGGGCCGAGGTACTTTCGGCCACCGCGAGGAGCGCGAAGGCGTATCCGCGCCGCCGGGCGGGGAGCCGGGGTGCTTCCGCATCACGCGGCCAAGGACGACGGCGTACCGTCACCAGGCCGCGGAGGCGGGACCGGTCCCCATCCGCACCTCCGCGACCGAAGGCCGGCCCGATCCCGAGGGCGCCGGCGAGTCGGCCGCGGCTCCCCAGCCGTCGGAGGACGGAGTGCCCCCGCGCCGGGCGGGGCGGGGCGGAGCGCGTCACGTCCCGGCCGCCTCGACCCACCCAGCCCCCACGGCAAGTCGCCGCCCGAGCCTCACCCCCGCCCGACCCCGAACCCGGCCGCCGTCACTCCCCCACGTACGCCGCCAGATGCTCCGCCGTCAGCGTGCCCCCCGTCGCCACCAGCTCCGCCGGAGTCCCCTCGAAGACGATCCGGCCGCCGTCGTGGCCCGCGCCCGGGCCGAGGTCGATGATCCAGTCGGCGTGGGCCATGACCGCCTGGTGGTGTTCGACGACGATGACGGACTTCCCGGAGTCGACGAGGCGGTCGAGGAGACCGAGCAGCTGTTCGACGTCGGCGAGGTGGAGGCCGGTCGTCGGCTCGTCGAGGATGTAGACACCGCCCTTGTCCCCCATGTGGGTCGCCAGCTTCAGCCGCTGCCGCTCACCTCCGGACAGCGTGGTGAGCGGCTGTCCGAGGGTGAGGTAGCCGAGCCCGACGTCCGAGAGCCGCTCCAGGATCCGGTGCGCGGCGGGCGTCCGCGCCTCACCGGTGTCGAAGAACTCCAGCGCCTCCGTCACCGGCATCGCGAGCACCTCGCTGATGTCCCGCCCACCGAGGTGGTATTCGAGGACCGAGGCCTGGAACCGCTTCCCCTCGCACTCCTCGCAGGTCGTCGCGACCCCGGCCATCATCGCGAGGTCGGTGTAGACGACCCCCGCCCCGTTGCAGGTGGGACAGGCCCCCTCCGAGTTCGCGCTGAACAGCGCCGGCTTCACACCGTTGACCTTCGCGAACGCCTTCCGGATCGGTTCGAGGAGTCCGGTGTACGTCGCCGGGTTGCTGCGCCGCGAGCCACGGATCGCCCCCTGGTCCACGGACACCACCCCCTCCGCGGCCGGAATCGACCCGTGCACCAGCGAGCTCTTGCCCGACCCGGCCACACCGGTGATCACCGTCAGCACCCCGAGCGGGACGTCCACGTCGACGTCCTGGAGGTTGTGCGTGCTCGCACCCCGGATCTCCAGCACGCCGGTCGCCTTGCGGACCGTGTCCTTGAGAGCGGACCGGTCGTCGAAGTGGCGCCCGGTGACCGTGCCACTGGTCCGCAGTCCCTCGACCGTGCCCTCGAAGCAGACCGAGCCGCCCGCGGTGCCGGCACCGGGGCCGAGGTCGACGACATGGTCGGCGATCACGATCGTCTCCGGCTTGTGCTCCACGACGAGGACCGTGTTCCCCTTGTCCCGCAGGCGCAGCAGCAGGTTGTTCATGCGCTGGATGTCATGCGGGTGCAGCCCGATCGTCGGTTCGTCGAAGACGTAGGTGACATCGGTGAGCGAGGAGCCGAGATGGCGGATCATCTTGGTGCGCTGCGCCTCGCCGCCGGACAGCGTGCCCGAGGGCCGGTCCAGGGAGAGATAGCCGAGCCCGATCTCCACGAAGGAGTCGAGGGTCTCCCCCAGCGCCGTCAGCAGCGGCCCGACCGACGGTTCCTTCAGCGCGCGGACCCAGTCGGCGAGGTCGCTGATCTGCATCGCGCAGGCGTCGGCGATGCTGATCCCCTTGATCTTCGAGGACCGGGCGCCCTCGTTGAGCCGGGTGCCCTCGCAGTCGGGGCACACCATGAAGGTGATGGCCCGGTCCACGAACTCCCGGATGTGCGGCTGCATCGACTCGCGGTCCTTGGCCAGCATCGACTTCTGGATCCGCGGCACGAGACCCTCGTAGGTCATGTTGATGCCCGCGATCTTCATCCTGGTCGGCTCGCGGTACAGGAAGTCCTGGAGCTCGCGCTTGGTGAACTTCCCGATCGGCTTGTCCGCGGGGAAGAAGCCGGACTCGCTGTAGAGGCGGTAGTTCCAGCCGCCGGCCTTGTAGCCGGGGATGGTCAGGGCGCCCTCGTCCAGCGACTTGGAGTCGTCGTAGAGCTGGGTGAGGTCGATGTCGTTGACGGTGCCGCGGCCCTCGCAGCGCGGACACATGCCGCCGACGATGCTGAAGCTGCGCCGATCCTTCACGGTCTGCCCGCCGCGCTCCACGGTCACCGCGCCCGCCCCGCTGATGGAGGCCACGTTGAAGGAGAAGGCCTTGGGCGAGCCGATGTGCGGGGTGCCGAGTCTGCTGAAGAGGATGCGCAGCATCGCGTTGGTGTCGGTGACGGTGCCGACGGTGGAGCGCGGGTCGCCGCCGAGGCGCTGCTGGTCGACGGTGATCGCGGTGGTGAGGCCGTCGAGGACGTCGACCTCGGGCCGGGCGAGCGTGGGCATGAAGCCCTGGACGAAGGCGCTGTAGGTCTCGTTGATCAGCCGCTGCGACTCGGCGGCGATGGTGTCGAACACCAGCGAGCTCTTGCCGGAGCCGGAGACTCCGGTGAAGACCGTGAGCCGGCGCTTCGGGATCTCGATGCTGACGTCCTTGAGGTTGTTCTCGCGCGCCCCGTGCACGCGGATCAGGTCGTGGCTGTCAGCGGTGTGCCGGTCGCCCGAAGTGGCCTGGCTCATGGTCTTCCGTCCTCCCGTTTCGACGACTTCGCACACTATGTCGACGCGTGCGTCTCAGCGCAGCTCCTGGACCCGGATCACATTGCCCGCGGGGTCGAGGAAGGCGCAGTCCCGCACACCGTACGACTGCTCGATCGGCTCCTGGATCACCTCGGCGCGGGCCTGGAGCCACTCGAAGGCGGCGTCGAGGTCGGGGGTGGTGAGCAGGAGACCGGGGTCCTCGCCCACCGGGTGCAGCACCACCGAGGGGCCGCCCGCGGGACCGACCGTGATCCGGCGCCGGCCTCCGCGGCCGGTGTCACCCCGGACCTCGAAGCCGAGCACGTCCCGGTAGAACGCCAGCGACGCTTCCGGGTCGTCTTGCGGAAGGAAGCTCGCCCGAAGGGTGATGTCCATGGCGTCACGCTAGCCACGGCTCCCGGCCGGCGCTTCTCGAATACTGACCGGTCTCAGCGCACCCTCAGCGCACCAGGCCCGCGATGTGCGCCGTGACGGTGTCGAGGATCTCCGACCAGGCGGCCGCGTCGCCGAGGACGAGGTAGTTGAGGGTGAGCCCGTCGGTCATGGCCGCGAGATAACGGGCCAGGACGGACACGGGCACCCGCAGCTCCAGGTCCATGTCCCGGCGCAGCTGCTCGATGAGCTCGGCGTAGGACTCGCCGTACAGCTCGTACTGGCGTCTGGCGAGGTGGTCGAAGCCGGGCTCGCGCAGGGCGTACTGGGTGAGCTCGTAGGTGAGCATGTGCGCCTCGGGGTTGGCGCGGACATGGTCCCAGTAGGCCCGGAAACCGGCGGCGACGGTCTCCTCCAGGGTGTCCTTCGGGCGCAGCGCCTCCTGCACCACGCTCACCGAGTGGTCGGTGAGCGTGGTGATCACGGCCTCGACGAGGGCCTGCTTGGAGTCGAAGCAGTAGTGGAAGACGCTCAGGGACACGCCGGCCTCGGCGGCGATGGACCGGGTCGTCGTCTTCGCGACGCCGTCCCGGGCCATCGCCCTGATCGCCGCCTCCGTCAGCTGTCGGCGCCGCTCGGCCGACGGCATGCGTGCCATGTGTGTCCCCCGCTGTCGAACGGATCAGCCGCTGTGGACGCCCACCTCGTAGAGCGAGTATCCCCAGTCGGTGCCGCGGCCGAGACCGTGGACCCTGACGTAACGCGCCGGGGTACCGGTGAACTTGGCGGTGTCGAGGCCGCCGTCACCGGAGGTCGTCGACCAGACGGTCCGCCAGTCCGTCCCGTCCGTCGACAGCTCGATCCGGTACGACTTCCCGTACGCCCGCTCCCAGTCGAGCGTGACCTTGGAGACCAGGTTGGTGGAGCCCAGGTCGACCTGCCACCACTGGTCGTCGCTCCAGTCGCTCGCCCAGCGGCTGGAGTCGTCACCGTCGACGGCCCGCCCCGGCTGGTAGCTGGTGAAGGGGTTGGACTCGGACGAACTGGCCGTGGCCGCACGCCCTTGCGCGAGGTTGACGGACGCCTGGTGGCGCTCGGTGGTGCCCCAGGTGTCGAGGTAGGACTCGGCCCCGCGGAACAGGTCGTCGACCACGTCCTGACCGCCGACGAGCCGGATGTCCTCGATCCAGTCGGGGATCAGCCCGACGTGCGCGGCCCCGTCGGTGTTGAAGTCGAAGGTGCGCTGCCCGGAGGTCTGCCGGTCGATCACGGAGCCGCCGTCGACGCTCTTGAAGGGGTACGTGACCTTGTTCGCGGCGTCCGCTCCGCGTGGTGCGGGGTGGTCGCCGATGCCGTTGAAGTCGGTGCCGAAGCCGTATCCGACGCCGTACTTGTCCCGCAGGGCGTTCGTGCGCTTCGCCTCGGCGGCGAACCCCTCGGAGCCGTGCATGTACTGGGCGACGAACCCGCCCAACGAGTACACCCGCTCGGTCCAGTTGAGGTCCATCCAGCTGTGCGAGGACAGGACACCGGGGTAGTTCGCGGCCTCGAAGATGTCGAGGACCTGGCCGGTGGCCTTGACGCTCATGTGGTCGATCTCGAGCATCATCTTGCGTTTCATCATGCCGCGCACGGCGTACTCGCCGAGATCGGTGAGCCCGCGGACGTTGCACTGCGCGGCCTTGTCGTACGACGGGACGTCGACGCCGGCCGGCAGGTCCGCCTCGGCCTCGGAGGCCGCCGTGCCGATCGGGTTGTCGTGCTGCGGGCCCTTGCAGGCCTCGGTCTTCCAGAAGGTGCCGGTGGACAGGAACTGCCCGACGTTGATGGCGGTGCCGAGACCGCCCTCGTCGAAGCGGACCCCGCACAGCGCGTTGTCGAACTTGTGGCACAGGAACATCGAGCGCACACCGAGCCCGTACAGCTCGTCGAGGCCCTTGTCGATGTCCGCCTTGCTGCACTGCCCGATGTCGAGGATCTGCTTGCAGCCGAACGGCTCGGAGGTCTCGACGCCGAGCACGACGGCCAACTTGCCCTGCTCGATGACCTGTCGGGCCTGCGCGCTGTCGGTGACGATCCGGAACCAGCCCTTGCCGGTGCCGCCGTACATCTTGTCGACGAAGCCCTGGAGGTCGTAGGCGAGCTTGGCCTGAAGGCGGATCGAGGTCATCTCGTCACAACCGCGGTCCTTGAACGGGTAGATCGAGCAGATCATCCCGTTGGTGACGAGGTCGTTGACGAGCACCCGCTGGCCACCTCGCCAGGCCCGCTCCACCCAGGCGTAGTAGTCGGCCTGATGGGTCATCGAGTCGTACGCCGGCCAGTCCTTGAAGGTGGGCCAGCCGGTCGGGTCGTGCTTGCCGTCACCGCCGTGGGTGATGTAGTCGAAGAGCGCGAGGCTGCCGTCGGGGTAGTGCTCGGGGCAGTCCTTGAGAGCGTCGGCGACTCCGGACTCGGAGAACACCTTGCCGCAGATCAGCCGGCCACCGAAGGCCTCGTTGGAGAAGAGGTGGTTGTGCGCGTCGACGAACCCCCGTACCTCGCCTGCGGAGTTGGTGCCGGTGAAGGGCGCTCCGGTCACGTTGATCTGGGCGTCGGGGGCGGGCCGTGCGGTCGGCGTCCACCAGTCGGTGGCGGCCGAACTCGGCGTGGGGCCGAGGATCGCGGCCAGTACCAGGAAGAGCACGGAGACGATGGTGATGTTCTTGCGTCTGCGGCAGGAGCGTCCGGTCACGGCACACGTCCCTCGGTCGGCGGGGGCGCCGTCGACCGAGGGAGTTTTGACTGCCCTTGGAGTTGTCATGACCGGCGCAATAGATGCGTCGAGGATCGCGACGCGCGCGTTCCGAGTCAAGAGTCCGGGACAGTTGACCTGATGCCTCGGGTGCATCAACCGTTCACGCAGGACGCCCCGTTGAGGGTGAACGCGCCGGGCGCGGTGTTCTTGGCCCCCTTGCTGCCGATGAAGCCGACGGTCACAGAGCCCCCGGCGGGAATGGTGCTGGTGTACGGGGCCGGGGTGACGGTCACCGAGCCACCGCTCTGCGCGGCGGTACCGCCCCACATGGTGGAGACGGTCTGTCCGTCGGCGAAGGAGAAGCCCAGCTTCCAGCCGGTGACGGCGGCCGTTCCCGTGTTGCGGACGGCGATCTCGCCCTGGAAGCCGCCGGGCCAGTCGCCGACCACGCGGTAGCCGACCGAGCAGTTGCCGGCGGGCGTGGCGGTGGTGGTGACGCTCACCGTGCCCGACCGGGGCGACCTGTTGCCGGCAGCGTCACGGGCGTAAACGGCAAAGGAGTAGGCGGTGTCGGCGTTCAGGCCGGTGATCATCACGGAGGTGCCGGTGGCGGACGCGACCGTGGTCTCCGTGCCACCGCTGACCCGCACGACGTCGTATCCGGCGATGCCAACGTTGTCAGAAGACGCCGTCCAGGTGAGGTGGGCCGAGGATGCCGTCACCGCGGAGGCGGTCGGGGTGCCGGGCGCGGTCGGGGCCTGGGTGTCGGCGGAGCCGCCGCCGAAGACCGTGGCCTCCTTGGCGGTCTGCGCGATGCCGTCGGTGCCGTGGAAGATGCGCTGCCCCCACGAGGTCATCTGTGCGGGGTCGAAGCCGAGCACGAGGTCGAGGCTCGGGTCGGTGTTGCCGCTCCAGGACCAGGCGAGGTAGCCGAGTCCGAGCCGTTGGGCCGTCGCCATCATGGTGTCCTCGTCGGGATCGCCCCACTGGTCGGCGGGGCCGCCGAACTCCCCTATGAGGATGGGCAGTTTGGCGTTGACGAAGGCGTTCAGATAGTCGGTGACCTCGGCTGCGGTGTCGTAGACGCTGTACATGTGGATCGAGAAGATCAGGTTGCCGGTGGTGTCGGCGGCGTACACGGACCGGGCGTTGGTGCGCATGACCTGCTGCCAGTCCTGGCCCCAGTTGGGCGCGTCGACCATGATCGTGTGCTGGAAGCCGGCGTTGCGGAGCTTCTGGATCGCGGCGATGGTCGGAGCGGTCCACCCTTCCGGACCGGTGTTCCCCCAGGGCTCGTTGCCGATGTTGATGATGACGTAGTTCTCCTGGCCGGCGAGCACGTCCTTCAGGCCGATCCAGTAGTCGGCGGCCTGGTCGAGGGTGCCGGCGGCGCTCTCCTCGCCGTAGCCGGTGGTGTCGTGCACCTCCAGGACGCAGATGAGCTTGTTGGCTTTACACCGGGCGATCACATTCGCCACGTCCGCGGCACTGTTGGCGGTCCAGCGGTGCCCGTCAGCGAGGACGACCCGGACGGTGTTGGCGCCCTGCGCCTTGATGTCGGCCAGCGAACCGAGCTTGTCGGGGTACCAGGTGTGGGCATGGTTGACGCCGCGCATCACGAAGTCGTTGCCGTTGCCCTCGACGAGGCGGCCGTTGCTGATGTGCAGACCGGCGGCCTGCGTGCCGGGCTCGACGGCGGCCTGGGCGGTACCGGGGCCGAGGGCGCCGGGGACCATGAGGCCGATCAGGGCGGCCAGCCCGGCCAGGAAGGTGGGTAAGGGGCTCGTTCTCGTTCTTCTCATTGCGGCTCCAGGGGTGGGTGGGGTTGACGGAATGGGGAAGCGGAGCATGGAGATGGGAGCGCTCCCATGGAAGCCACTCTGCCGAGTACACGTCAAGATGCGCGACGACAAAGGGCGCACGGGAGTGGCGCATAGGGTGGCGGCCTCGACCACCGCACCCTGGAGGCACCTTGACCAGTCGCCCCGTCGACCCGGATTCCGTGAACGCCGCGGCCTGGCAGGCCTACGGCGACCACCATCTGCGGCGCGGCACGGTGCTGCCGGAGCCGACGCGGTTCGACTGGGGCTTCTGGGGCACCGGGCCGGGTGCCGAGATCCTCGGCGAACTCGCAGGGCGCCGAGTGCTGGACCTCGGCTGCGGTCCCGGCCGGCACGCGGCGCACCTGGTCCGGGCGCACGGCGCCTCGGTGGACGCGGTCGACTCCTCCCCCGCCCAGCACGAACGGGCCCGCGCCGCTCATGGCTCCGTGCCCGGCCTGAACCTGATCAGGGCCGACGCCGTCGAACACCTGGGCACGGCGGCGCCGTACGACGTCATCTACTCGGTCAACGGGATGCCGTACATCGACCCCCGCCGGCTGCTGCCCGCCCTCGCCGCGGCGCTGCGCCCCGGCGGGACGCTGTGCTTCACGGTGCTGCACACCAACTCCCGCGGCGACGGCCCCTCGACGGTCGTCGAGTCCCGGCCCGAGGTGCTGCGACCGGCGGGAGGCGATGAGACGACCGTGCACATGTGGGTGCTGACACCCGAACTCTGGACCGACCTGCTGGCCGAGCACGGACTGCGCGTCGAGGGTGTGGAGGTCCTCGACGCGCCGGAGAAGGACAACCACGCCTCGTACCGGATCTTCCGGGCGACTCGACCGGTCCGGGTGTCCTCCCGGCCTCGCGGCAGGCGCCCTCCGGTACCGCACGCGGCGATCGGGGTCGGCGCCATCCTGTACGGCCCGCGCGGACTGCTCCTCGGCAGGCACCGGCGCGGGACCTGGGAGTTGCCAGGGGGCACGGTGGAGCCCGGGGAGTCGCTGGAGGAGACCGTCGTCCGCGAACTCCGCGAGGAGACCGGGATCGAGTCCCGCCCCTCCGACGTACGGCTCCTGGGCACGCTTCTGGATCATGTCGAGGGGGTGGTCCGGATGACCGTGGCCAGCGAGGTCACCACCTGGCACGGCGAACCGTCCGACCAGCCCGACGAACGCGTCGGCGACTGGCGCTGGTTCCCCCTGGACCGCCTCCCGGAAAACCTGTTCGTGTGCAGCGCGCAGGGCCTCACGGTGTGGCGCCCGGACCTGCCGATCGACCACACAGCGGCGCACTTCACGCGGTATGCCGACCAGGAGGGGTAACGGCTGCGGGTGGGGCCGGGAGACAGCCGTCTCCCGGCCCCACCCGCAGGTCAGGGGCGTTCGGCGGGTGTCACAGCAGTTGTCTGTTCAGAGCGTCGGCCTCCTCGGGCGTGAGCGCGTAGTTCCATGCTTGGACGTGGCTGACGGCACCAGGTACGAAGTCGGTGGCCACGCCGTCGTACTGGCCCCGGCCGACGGTGAACGGACCCGAGGATCCCCAGGAGACGGCATTGGTGGTAGTGGCGGCGAGGGTGCCGTTGACGTACAGCTTGGCGGTCCGGGTCGTGGCGTCGTAGGTGCCGACGAGGTCCGTCCAGGTGCCTGCGGTGACGCCGGAGGCCGTTGCGTTCCAGAAGCCGACATCGGCGGTGTCGCTCTTGCTGAGGCTGAATGACCAACTGGGGGTGCCGGAGGCTGCGTTGTACTGGAGCATGAAGGGGCTGGTCTGGCTGCCGTCCTGGGCGGCGATGGTCGCGTTGTGGGTGGGCAGGGAGGACATCTTCACCCAGGCAGAGACGGAGTAACTGCGGGTGGTGTCCAGCGCACTCGTGCCGGAGGCGGCGTACCCGCTGGTCCCGTCCAGGTTCAGCACTTCGCCGCGGGTCGTGTCGTTGCCCCAGGTGGTACCTCCGCTCAGGGTCAGCGGATTGTTGCCCACCGTGGTGTCGGGCATCGCGTAGGCGGTGTCGGTGGGCGCGGTGTCGTTGGCGAAGGTGTAGCCGTCGCCGTCGTCCAGGTTCCAGCTGTGGTGCGGTGAGTCGTAGACGCCGGCGATGGCCCCGAAGCCCGCGTTCTTGGGGTTGAGGTGGTCCCAGCTGTCGGCGCCCGGCGCGAGCTTCTCCTCACCGTTCGTGGTGTCGATCGTGGCCAGGGTCGTGTCGATGTCGGTGACGAAGACGGGCGGGGTGTCCCACCACCCGCCGAGGTTGTAGCTGCGCAGCCAGTCGTTCACGGCCGACCGGTACTGGTCGACGGTCGTGGTGCACGGGTCGTTGACCGGGGACGCTGTCGTGGTGCCGCCGCCGGTGTAACCGTCGCAGGGGGTGAGGGTGCTCACCGTCGTGCCGATGCCCCAGCCGGTGAGCTGCTGGACGAGGGCGGTGTAGCCGTTGGTCTCCAGGTCGACGTCGGTGCGGCCGCCTTCCAACACGTCTTCAAGTCCCTCGTAGAGGAGGACGCTGTTCACGCCCGGCTGGTCGAGAACGTCACGGTCGATGCGGGACAGGAGCGAGGGGCCGGACGCGGGGAAGGCGCCGTCGGCGTAGTCGCTCATGAGCTGGTTCGCGGAGACGCTCTCGGAGATCTCGCCGGAGGCCTGGTCGGTGGAAGCGTCTGCGCGTTGCAGCACGTCGTCGATCTGCGTGCCGCTCGGCAGGGACTGGGGGCGCGATGTGTCGAACTCGCCGTCCCCGATGATGGCCCGCGTGGGAGCGCCGGCGGTCGTGACGTCGACGTCGGTGAGCAGATGCGTGACCGGGGTGCCTTCCCATTTGGAGCTGGTGAACGGGTTCCCCGTGGTGTCGGTGGTCTTGTCGCCGGTGCCGGTGTCGGCCAGATACTCCAGGCCGGTGTTGGCAGCGGTGTGCCAGACGATCGCATTGACCGAGTTCGACAGGAAGTACGAGACCAGCAGGAATCTGTTCCGGGTCACCGGGAAGGGCAGGGGGTCGCTGTAGATCATGCCGCCGGCCGGTACGGTGACGCTCTGGCTGCCCGAGAAGGTCAGCGAGGTCGGGGTGCCGGCGGGAACCGAGGAAGGCTCAGCGGGATCGGGCACGGTGTCGGACGACGTGGCGACGGTGGCGTGTCCGATGGACAGCTTCGATGAGCCCAGTGCGTTGTCCAGCTTGATGCGTACGGTGCTGCCGGACACGGAGGGGCGCAGCGCGACTCGGAAGGTCTGGTTGCCGAACGGCCCCATGTCGCCGTCCTCGCCCTCGCTCGGGCTGCCCCAGGCGCCGGTCCATGTCTGGCCACTCGGTGCGGCCACGTTGGTGCCGTTGGACTCCGTCGTGCGCACGGTGGTGTTGCGCGTGGCCAGGGAGAACACATGCAGCGACGGCGTGTGGTTGCCGATCTTGTTGCCGACGTCGGGCAAAGTGACCGACGCGATGGTCCGGGCCGGGTCGAGGGGGACGGAGAAGGCGTACAACCGCCGCTTGCTGGCGGTCTGGCCACTCGCGTTGTTGCGGTGCGGCAGGATCACCGCGGCAATCGAGTCGTCGGCGACGGTCCAGCCGGGCACCGTCAGGGCGTACGAAGTAGAGGTGCCGTCGGTGTAGTTGACCGTGCCGGTGGCGGCGCACGGCCCGTCGGGCGTGGTCCCGGTGAAGCAGTAGGTGCCGGTCACGGCGCTGCCGGCGGGCACGTACGGTGCGGTCGCCTGACCGTTGATGGCGCCCGGGTCGGTGAAGTTGGAGTACGACGACGAGGCCAGGAACTCCAGGGCGTTGCCGGAACCGCTGTAGGTGACGGTCTGGTTGGCGGCCAGCACGTTGTCCTTCTGGCCGGACCCGAAGGCGGGCAGCGTGAAGGTGGCGCCGTCGATGGTGACCTTGCCGCCGGACGTCCAGCCGACGTTGTTCAGGTCGGTGGCGGAGTAGCTGCTGCCGGTGCCGTCCATGTCGGCCTGCGACGGCGTGGCGTCAGCGCTGATGCCGGTGTTGTTGTAGCAGGCGGTCAGGCTCGCGCAGGTGGTCGGGGTGTGGCCGGTGGCCAGGAAGCGGTAGGGGTGGGTGGCGGAGAAGTCGCCGGCCGCGTCGATGGCGTAGACGTACAGCGTGTGCGGGCCGGGGGCG
Source organism: Streptomyces sp. 351MFTsu5.1 (assembly GCF_000383655.1). Taxonomy (NCBI): domain Bacteria; kingdom Bacillati; phylum Actinomycetota; class Actinomycetes; order Kitasatosporales; family Streptomycetaceae; genus Streptomyces; species Streptomyces sp. 351MFTsu5.1. The sequence continues at coordinate 11,970 of NZ_KB911798.1, forward strand.
TACGGAGTGACGGTCACCTTGCCCGCGTTGCTGGTGGCGGGGACGGTCTGGGAGGCCGGCGGGCTGACGGTGGGGTCGAGGCCGACGTCGAGCGAGTAGACGAACTTCGTGGCACTCGCGCCGCCGCTGGTCGCCACGTCGAAGGTGCCTGCGGTACCCGCCACCGCACCGGCCGCGCCCCCGTTGTCGGTGTCCGGGTAGAGGCTGTTCTCCGAACTGACGGTCGGCTCGTCGGGGGCAGTGGGCTGGGCAACGAAGTGGCACGTCGAGGAGTAGGCGGTGGTGTCCTCGCCGTCGGTGACCTTCGCCTGCCAGTCGACGATCTTGCCGTTGGTCAGGGCACTGGTGAAGCTCGAAGGCAGCGAGGCGGTGGCGTAGCTGCCGCTGGCGAGGTTGTCGCCGCTGAGCACGGTCGCCTTGGTGGTCGAGCCGTCCACCCAGTACTGGAAGGTGGCCTGAAGCTTGTCACCGTCGCCGTCACTGACCTTGGCCTTGAGCACCGGCGGGGTGGAGGCGATGGTCTTGCCCATGTACGGGTACGGCGCGATGGTGTCGCAGCCCGCCGAGTGCGCGCCGGAGACGGCGGACATGGTGCTCACGGCCGGCACGTTCGGGATGGTGTTGTAGAAGATCTCCAGGCTCGGATTGTCGGCGAAGCGGGAGAAGCCGGACGCGTTGTGGGCGTCCTCGGCCGAGTCCTCCTTGAGTGTGACGGCGAAGGTGGAGGAGTGCCCGAGGGCATCGGCCTTGATGGGGGTGAGCACGTTCAGCCCGTGCGTGACGTCACCGTTGGAGGGGCAGTAGGTGGGGTTCCAGGCACGGGCGTACGAGGCCGACGTGGAGTAGCTGTTGAAGCCGGGCCGGTTCGACCAGTCGGTGCCCTTGCCGAAGCCGCCGGACCAGTGCAGGTTGACGGTGTAGCTGCTGGAGCAGGAGGCGGAGTAGACCTCGGTGGCGTTCACGGTGGCGGTGTTGATGTGCGCCCCGTACAGGGTGGAGGACAACTTCCACTGGTAGAGCGCGTGTTCCAGGCCGGCCGCGCAGTCGCCCTCCGACCAGCCGTTGTAGCCCACGCCGAGCCGCCCCGAGTCGGACAGCGCGTCGGTCTTGTCGTAGAACGAGGTGTTGGGGCACCCCTGCTTGATCTCGTCGAAATGCGGGGCGGCCGGGTCGTACGGATGCCAGTTGAAGGTGGGATCCACGTACAGCGGGAACACCGTCCCGCGGCTGGTGAGCAGCCGGGTGTCCGACTTCAGAACGAGCGACTTGGCGGAGGTGCTCAGCCCGACCGGGGCAAGGCGGGCGGCGAGCCCCGGGTGGCCGGCGTCCGAGGCGTCCGCCGCGACCTTGGCGCCGGGGGTCACACGGGTCGCGTGGGCGGGTCGCAGGGTGGTGTTGGAGTCCCACATCTGTGCGGCCGGGGCGTCCAGCACGTCGCGGCCGCGGGTGTCCAGCAGACTCAGCCCGCCGTCCGGGGCACGGCGAAGTCCGCCTCCGGTGACCGTGGTGCCCAGCCTCAGGGACTTCACCGCGGGATCGGCGGCCGCCGCCCTGTTCTTGACCACCAGGGTGTCGGTGAACCCGCCGGCCGCGGTGGCCGCCACCACCAGGTCCACGCCGGGAAGTGCGTCACGGTAGGTGGCCGTCGTGTCCTTGACGACCGGGGCCGGCAGCCGCCCGGGCCAGGCGACGGACATGGTCGCGTGCCCGTAACTGGTGCTGACGAGAGGCGCGTTGCCGCCCGCGGAGAACGAGACGCTGCCGTACGCGGTCGCGGCCGGGGCCAGGCGCCCGCCCGCGGCGGGGCGCAGCCGCAGGTCGATCGGTACCCAGCGGCCGTGCTGCCTGGTGCGCACCGGCTTGGGATTGCTGTCCAGTTCGAAGCCGCCCCGGGGCAGCGCCCTCACCTGCTGCACCGGGGTGGTCAGGGCGGCGACCGCGACCTTGTTCCCGGAGGTCCGCGCGGCGGCGCCGGCCTGCTCCATGGCGCGGCGCTCCGCCGGGGTGGGACCGAACCCGTCAGGGAGCGTAGGCAGATTGGGGTCCTTCACGGGATCACTGGCGCGTGCCGCTGCCGTCTTGCCTGTGGTGGTCGGGGCCGGGGAGTCGCCGGCCCGTCCCTGACCGGCGGTAAGCGCCTGCGCGGGCGCGACGCCGACCGCCAGGGCCAACGCCACCAGGCCGGTCAGCGCGGCCTGTCTCGCGCGCCATGACCCGTGACGACCGCCGCGCATGCGGTGAAGGTGCATGAAGAATCCTTTGCTCGCTGCTCCCGGGTGACAGCAGACGAACGTAGGAAGTGCGGCGCCTTCCGACTAGATGGAATGAGGCAGGATTTGATCGCTCTTGCCAGCAATCCTGCCCATATTCGATCACATAGCTTTCGCAAAGGTATGCCCACGAACTGGTTCCCACGGTCCGTCCGCCGGTGCCGCCGGGATACGTTCCCGCTCGTTTCGAACACAGCGGCAGCACAGTCAACTTGTGGGGGGCGCGACCGTGGCGGTCACCAGAGCGTGGGCAAGTCGGGCCATGAGACCCGGAGTCGGGAGGCGGTTCAGGAGCGGCCGGATCACGGCGCGCTGGCCCGTGCTGCTCGTGCTCGCACTCCTGACACCGGCCCTGCCGGGCGTCGGCCCGGAGGCGATCGCCGCACCCCTCCGGCACGCTCCGACTCCCGCGCACGGCAAACCCGTTGCTGTGCACGAGGTCGCCTCGCACTACCACGCACCCCGGCGGATGCCGGCCTTCAAGACCCCCCACGTCAGCTGGCCCGCCGGCACTGCCTCCCTCACCGTTCCGCGGGCGGACGGCAAGACCGCGCGCGCGGGGTCCCTGCCGGTACGGATCGGGCGAAGCGGCCACAGCGGCGCCCCGGACCGGCTCCAAGTACGGCTGCTTCCACACCGATCCGCCACTGCCGCGGGCGTCCACGGAGTGCTGCTGGACCTCACCGGGACAGCGCTCTCCGGCACGGCTCCCTCCGGCACAGCGGCCCGAGCGGCCGGCAGCAAGGTCGCGGTCAGCCTGGACTACTCCGCCTACGCGGGCGCCTTCGGCGGTGACTACGCCTCCCGCCTGCACCTCGTGCGGCTGCCCGCCTGCGCCCTGACCACCCCAGGCGTCCGCTCCTGCCGTACCCAGACTCCGTTGGCCTCCCGCAACGACACACACGGTCACATCCTGCACGCCGACGTGTCCCTGCCCGGCACACAGCCGTCCGCCTCACAGCAGGCCGCCGCGTCCGGCACCAAGCAGGCCATGCTGCAGGCCGCGAGCACGATGGTGGTCGCGGCGACCTCGGACAGCGGCGGCGGAGGCGGCGACTTCTCGGCCACCTCGCTGAGCCCGTCCGGTTCGTGGCAGGCCGGCGGCAGCTCCGACGGCTTCGAGTGGTCGTATCCGATGTCCGTCCCCGGGGTGCCCGGCGGGATGGCGCCGAAGCTCGGGCTCAGCTACAACTCCCAGGCCGTCGACGGTCTCGTCTCCTCCACCAACAACCAGGCGTCCGTCGTCGGCGACGGCTTCGGCCTCCCGGCCAGCTTCGTCGAGCGGTCGTACAGGTCCTGCAACGACAACCCGGCGGGCACGACCAAGACCCGGGACTACTGCTGGTCGGACGACAACCAGCTGACGCTCTCCCTCAACGGCCAGACGTCCACGCTCGTCAAGGACGACAAGACGGGCACGTACCACCCCGCCGGCGACTCCGACGAGAAGGTCGAATACCTCACCGGCGCCGCCAACGGCGCGCAGAACGGGGAGTACTTCCGGGTCACCACCGACGACGGCACGCAGTACACCTTCGGTCTCGACGAACTGCCGGGCTGGGCCTCGGGCGACACCAAGACGAACTCCGTGCTCACCGAGCCCGTCTACGCCACCGCGTCGGGACAGCCGTGCTACAACGCGACCTTCTCCAACTCCTGGTGCCAGCAGGCCTACCGCTGGAACCTGGACTACGTGAAGGACACGCACGGCGACGTGATGTCCTCCTTCTACACGGTCGACACGGCGTACTACGCGCGTGACCTCGGCACCACCGCGAACACCCCGTACAGCAGGGACTCCCGCCTCACCCGCATCCAGTACGGCCAGCGCGACGGCTCCGTCTACTCGACCAGCCCCGCCGCGCAGATCACCTTCAGCTACAACGGCCGCTGCAAGACGTCCGCGACCGGCTGCGCGACCTCCACGCTGTCCTCGTCGACGGCCGCCGACTGGCCGGACGTCCCGTACGACCTGAACTGTGCCAGCGGCGCCTCCTGCAGCGTCACGTCGCCCACCTTCTGGTCCGAGTACGAGCTGAGCACGGTGCAGACGCAGGCGCTGTCCGGCACCACCGAGACCAACGTCGACAAGTGGGACCTCACCTACGCGTTCCCGGCGACGGGCGACTCGACCTCTCCGGCGCTGTGGCTGTCCACCCTGGTGCACACCGGCCAGGACACCACCGGTGGCGGCTCCACATCACCGATCGCCATGAAGCCCGTCACCTTCACCGGCACACCGCTCTCGAACCGGGTGAACGTCACCAACGGCTACCCGCCCATCACACGCCACCGGCTCAACACGGTCACGACCGAGACCGGCGCGATCATCAACGTCAACTACTCGGCACCCGACTGCACTTCCGGCACACCGTCCGACCCGAGCACCAACACCAAGCGGTGCTACCCGGAGTACTGGACGCCCACCGGCCAGACCAGCCCGATCATGGACTGGTTCAACAAGTTCATCGTCACCGGCGTCACCCAGCAGGACCCCACCGGTGGCGGTGTCAACGACACCGTCTCCACCCACTACACGCCCATAGGCGGCGGCGCCTGGCACTACGACACCAACCCGCTGACGAAGTCCTCGCAGCGCACCTGGAACCAGTGGCGCGGCTACCAGGGCATGACGGTCACCACGGGTACCGCGCCCGATCCGGTCACACAGACCGACACCACGTTCTTCCGCGGGATGGACGGCGACACCCTGCCCGGCGGTGCGACCCGCTCGGTGAGCATCACGGACTCCCGCGGCGACACCCCGGTCAAGGACTCCAACCAGTTCGCCGGTCAGACGTACGAGTCCATCACGTACAACGGCAGCGGCAGCAACAAGGTGGTCAGCGACGCCGTCACCACCCCGTGGACCTCGGCCGCCACCGCCACCCACGCGGTCTCCGGGCTGCCCGACCAGCAGGCGTTCCTCACCGGGGCCGCGGACAGCAAGGTGTACACCCCGCTGGCCGCCGGCGGCACCCGGGTGACCGAGACCGCCTTCACCCATGACACGTACGGTCGCGTCACGAGGACCGACGACCGCGGCGACGTCTCGACCACGGCCGACGACCTGTGCACGACGACCGGTTACGCGGACAACACGGCGAAGTGGATCCTGGACACCGCCGACGAGGTCCGCACGGTGTCCGTCGACTGCGACACCACGCCGACACTGCCGAAGGACGCGGTCTCCGACACCCTGACCTTCTACGACCTCTCCACCACCCTGGGCGCGGCCCCGAGCGTCGGCGACCCGACCTCGACGCAGAAGGCCACCAGCTACAACGGCTCCACGCCGGTCTACACGACGACGGCCAGCACCACCGTCGACCAGTACGGCCGTCCCGCCACCTCGACCGACGCCGACAAGCGCACGGTGAAGACCACGTACTCGCCCACGACCGGCGCCGAACCGACGTCCATCACCGAGACCGACCCGCTCGGCTACGCCACCGTCAAGACCTACGACCCGCTGCGCAACGTCCCGCTGTCGGTGACCGACCCGGCCGGCTACAAGGCCTCCGGCACCTACGACGCACTGGGCCGCCTCACCCAGGTCTTCAACCCCGGCATCACCTCTCCGGTCACCAAATACGTATACACACTGAGCAGCACCGCCCCGTCGACGATCACCACCCAGTCGCTCAACGACGACGGCAGCTACCGCAGCGCCACCATGCTCTACGACGCACTTCTGCGAGTGCGCGAGACCCAGACCCCGACTCCCGACGGCGGCAGGGAGGTCAGCGACACCGTCTACAACACCATCGGCCAGGTTGCGAAGACGTCCAGTCCGTACTACACGACCGGCGCCCCGGACAGCACACTGGTCCAGGCGCAGGACGGCCAGATCCCCTCCGAGACCGGATACACCTACGACGGAGCCGGCCGCAAGACGGTCGCCACCGCCTACAAGCTCGGCTCCGAGACGTGGCACACGACCACGGTCTACGGCGGCAACTTCACCACCACGATCCCGCCGTCCGGCGCCACGTCCCAGAGTCTGCTGACCGACGCCCGCGGCCGTGTCACCGACCTGTACGAGTACCACACCGGTGCGACGGCCGATCCGGTGAACGACACCGCCTCGGACTACTCGGACACGAAGTACGCCTACTACCCGGACGGGAACCGGGCCTCTGAGACCGACGCCGCCGGCAACACCTGGTCCTGGAAGTACGACCTGCTGGGCCGACAGACCTCCGCCACCGACCCCGACAGCGGCACGGGCACCACGGCTTTCGACGCCGCCGGGCTGATCCTCAACACCACCGACTCCCGCGGCAAGCAGCTCTCGTACAGCTACGACGGCGACGGACGCAAGACCGGCGCGTACGACACCACCGGAGGCGTCGCCCAGTCGACCGCGAACCAGATCGGCGCGTGGACGTACGACACCCTCAAGAAGGGCATGCCCACCGCCAGTACCTCCTACCAGCTGGGCACCGGCAGCCCGTCGGTCACGACGGCGGTGCTGGCGTACAACTCCCTGGGCAAGATCGCCGCGGAGAAGACGACCCTGGCGAACCTGCCGACCGACGAAGCGGCGCTGGCTCCCGCGGCCGGCTACACCACCAGCTACACCTACAAGCCCACCGGGGCGCCGGCCACTGAGTCGGATCCCGCCGAAGGGGGTCTGCCGGCCGAGACCCTCACCACCGGCTACGACACGTTGGGGGAACCGACCAGTCTCACCAGCAGCGGCACCAACGCCTGGACCTACGTGAGCGCCATCGGTTACTCAGAGTCGGGCCAGCTGCTGCAGTACACCTTCGGCCCCTCCACCAACTGGGTGGCCCTGTCCCTCGGTTACGACGAGCAGACGGGCGCGCTGACGGACGCGCAGACCACGGACTCCACCAGCAGCACTGTGGTGGACCACGCGCGCTACACCTGGGGCGACACGCGCATCTCCAAGGGCGCGGGCCTGCTCACCGCCGTCAGCGACACACAGGACGGCGGGGCCGCCACCGACACGCAGTGCTACACCTACGACTACGCCGATCACCTCAGCAGCGCCTGGACGGCCACCGACAGCTGTGCCGCCGTTCCCGCCTCCGGGGCGAGCAGCACCGTCGGCGGCCCGAACCCGTACTGGCAGAGCTGGACCTACACGGCCGACGGACTGCGCAAGACGCAGACCGACCACGACACGACCGGCAACACCGCCAGTGACACCACGACCACCTACAACTACCCGACCCCCGGCTCGTCCACCGATCAGCCGCACACCCTCACCAGCACCACGGCCACCGGACCGAACGCCGCCGCGAACACCGCCTCGTACACCTACGACGCCGCGGGCAACACCCAGACCATCAGCGGCGGTGCGGCCGGACAGCAGGCCCTGACCTTCAACGACGAGGGCAAGGTCGCCACCGACACCACCAGCAGCGGTACGACCAGCTACCTGTACGACGCCACCGGTGGCCTCGCTCTGCGCACCGATCCCGGCAAAGCCACGCTCTTCGTCGGGAACGCCCAGATCGTCGAGGACACAACGACCCACACGCTCTCGGGCACTCGGTACTACACCGTCGCCGGTCACACCATCGCGCAGCGGAGCAGCTCGGGCGACATCCAGTACCTCATTCCCAACCAGCAGGGGACCGCCACGGTCTCCATCGACTATCAGACGCAGTCGGTGACGCGACGCCAGTACCTGCCCTTCGGGCAGACACGCAGCGGCTCCGGTAGCACGTTCCCGAACGGCACGGGCTTCGTGGGTGGCACCCCGGACCCGGCGACCTCGCTGGTCAACCTCGGGGCCCGGGAGTACGACCCGTACACCGGCCGCTTCCTGTCGGACGACCCGGTGTTCGAGTCAATGGACACGAACGAGCTGCCCGGCTACGACTACGCGGGCAACGACCCCGTGACCCTGTCAGACCCGTCCGGCGAGGACAACTGGTGGGCCGACCCCACGATGAACGTACCGGTAACCCCGGACGCCCCGCCGATCTCGCAGAGCCTCGCCGACGAGCAGGGCTTCGGCAGCCTGTGCAACGCGCACAACTGCTCGAACTATCACCCGCATCCCGTCTTCATCTCGCCCCACTTCGGCTTCAGCGCGAACACCCCGAACATCAAGCAGCTGGCCGCGGCATTCGCGAAGGAACTGAAGACGCACTACGACAAGATGTTCGACCCCCGTGCGTCGACCTACAAGATGCCCGACAAGGTGCTCGCCTACGGCACCGAGGTCGGCACCTGGGACGACGTGTGCAGCGGGAAACCGGGGTTGTGCTCCAAGTCGTTCGCCGACGAGGTCAGCGGCCTTCATGCGGCCCTCGACAAGCAGGCCAAGGCCAACGAACGCGGCACCATGTGCATCTTCTTCGGTGAGTGCCACTGGTGGAAGGTGACGGCCGCCGGCGCCATCTACTTCCGCACGATGCGCGCGGGCCCGGATGGCAAGCCGATGCTCGGCAACTCCGCCCGCACGCTGGGGGGCCGGGATAGGGACTACGAGGAGAACCTCGACGAGGACGGGAACATCGTCGTCGACGACGAGGAGGCCGCTCCCCCCGGCCTGTCGACGGACCTCGATCCGGGGCGGATGTACAAGGTGGCACGACCGAACTGGCTGCCGGGGGGCCAGTCGAAGGACCCGCTCTGGGCCATCAGGGACGACGCCCTGTCGGCACGTGGGCTCGCCGGGCGAGCGATGCCCACGAACAAGTTCCATATCGTGCTCGGACCGAACGAGAACGGTGTCTCACCCGACGACTACAACGCGAGAATCCAGTCGACCCAGGACGACTGGATCAACACCCAGGCACAGTCCATGGAAGACGTCCAGGCGTTTCTCGCGGAGGCTGAGGGAGAGGAACCATGATGAAGGCGGAGAACAGCATGGAGCTCAAGGAGATCCTGGCCGACTGGCGGGACTACGACGACGCGGCGTTCCGGCTCGGGATCTTCCTCGGCGTCTTCCCGCCCGACCAGAAGTTCAACTGGGTCAAGCCGATGTTCTGGCAGGACGGATACCCGTTGGGCGACATGCTCGTGGACATCCTGGACCGGATGGCCGAGGCGGGCGTTCTCCTGAAGGACGAGGACGACGCCCGGTACAAGTGGAACCCGGTGCCCCTCGACCTGTCCTGAGGTAGGTGCAACCCCTTCGCAACCTTCCCCGTGCTGCACTCATCCACCATGGACGAGGATTCCGCACATGCCGGGTACGACGAGGTGCCCCGGGTCGAGCTCACCGCCGCGGCCGGTGAGTTGCTGCGTCGGCTGCACGCGGTGCACGGGCCGTTGATGTTCCACCAGTCCGGCGGCTGCTGCGACGGGAGCGCGCCGATGTGCTACCCGGAGGGCGAGTTCCGTACCGGTGGTTCCGATGTGTTGCTGGCCGAGTTGGACGTCGCCGGGGTCGAGAGGCCGGTGACGTTCTGGATGTCGCGGAGCCAGTACGAGGTGTGGGCGCACACCCGGTTGATCGTCGACGTCGTCGAGGGCCGTGGGAGCGGATTCTCCCTGGAGGCACCCGAGGGAGTGCGTTTCCTCATCCGTTCGCGTGTGGTCGGTGCCGAGTAGCCACGCGGACCCCCGTCGTCTGGTGCACTTCCCTTGAGTTCTGGGACAGTTGACGAGACCTCAGGGGAGAGCTGTGACGCACCGTCAAGGACGTTTCGGCGCAGGCAGATCGGTACTGACGCTTCTCGCGGCCCTCGGCACACTGGCCGGTTCGGCCCTGGTGGGCGCGGCACCCGCGAGTGCCGCCCCGCAGTGGACGCGGCTCGCCAAGGGCGTGCGGTACGGCCAGTTCGACATCTCCGGGGCCGCAGGACCGACGCACGCCCATGTGCTGAGCGTCGACCTGCGCGCTCCGCGGGTGCGGGTCGAGCTGCTGTATCCGGGGGCGGTGGCCGCGCGGGCCCCGGTGTCCCGGCAGGCGACCGCGCAGGGCGCCCTCGCGGGCGTGAACGGCGACTTCTTCAACATCTCCGAGACCCAGCACCCGGGCGTGGAGGCGACCGGCGCGAGCGTGGGGCCGGCGATCGCGCACGGGCGGGTGCTGAAGGGGGCGGTCCCGGACGGCCAGCGATTCGGGCCCGCGCTGCCCCCCGGCACGAGCACCGAGGACGTGTTCGGGGTGGGCACCGACCGCCGGGCCCGCCTGGACGACCTGACGCTCGACGGATCGGTGCGCACACCCCAGGGTCCGCTGCCGCTCGGCGGGCTCAACCAGTACGCGCTGCCTGTCGGTTCGGTGGGGGCGTACACCTCGGACTGGGGCAACGTGTCCCGGGTGCGGGCGACCTGCGGGACGGACACCGACCGGGCGGCCCCGTGCAGCACCGACACCTGGGAGGTGACAGTCCGTGCCGGGCACGTCGTCGCCGCGGCCGGCACCCCGGGGAGCGGGCCGATCGCCGCGAACACCACCGTCCTCGTGGGCCGGGAGGCGGGCGCGCAGGAGCTGCGGAAGCTCGCGGTCGGCTCGACGGTGAAGGTGCGGCACCGGCTGGTCGCCGCCTCGTCGCGGGTCCCGTACCGCTTCGCGCTCGGCGGCTATCCGGTGCTGGAGGACGGCCGAGCGCTCCCCGGTCTCGACGACACCACGTCGGCGGTGCGTACCGCCGTGGGCATCGCGGACGGCGGCCGGACGCTGTATCTCCTCGCACTGGACGGAGCGCCCGACTACCGCGGCGGGCTGACGATCGCGGAAGTCGCGCGCGCCATGCGGGCGTTGGGCTCGGTCGACGCCTTCAGCCTGGACGGCGGCGGCTCGACGACCATGGCCGCCCGGTTGCCGGGCACGAGTTCCGTCACCGCCCTCAACCACCCCTCCGGTGGCGCCGAACGCCCCGTTCCGAACGGTATCGGGGTCTTCTCGGGTTGATCTCCGGCCCTGCTCAGGGACGCAGACTGCCGACGATGTCGGCGGTCGCCGTCATCCCGCTGTGGATGGTGGGCGCGATGCTCGTGCTCGCGAGGCAGAAGCCGAGGAGCGCGCACACCAACGCGTGGGAGACCTTGAGTCCGCCGCTGCGCAGGAAGATCACCGCCAGGATCAGCAGCAGCACCAGCACCGAGATGGAAATCGCCATGGACAGCCTCCTCCGCCACACCGCCGGTTCCGTTTCGCGGCGTTCGGGCGCAAGTGTGGCGTAGCGGAGGGTTCGTCCGTGCGGCGGAAGCGTCCTCCGAACGAGTGGTGTCCCACCCGTGGGAGAACGACTATCGACGGGCGTCCAGGAAGGCCTCCAGGCCCGCCAGGTCGTCCGTGTTGAAGTAGTCGACGTCGGCGGCGAGGAGTTCGCCCCACAGTGCGTCCCGGGCCGGACCCGGCAGGTCGGGGGTGGCCCAGAACCGTACCTTCTGCCCGCGCGCGTGGGCCTGTCCGACGATGCTCCGCAGCTTCTGCCGCTCGGCCTCGGGGAAGGTGCCTTCGCCGAGCCAGGTGAAGTTGAGCGTCCAGTTGTCGCTGATCAGCGGGATGAAGGAGGCGGGCGCCGGGGAGCCGAGGTCGGCGAGGCGGCCGTCGTAGAAGGCCCGTCGGACCGTCTGGACCTCCATGGGGACCCGTGCCGCCCGGTCGCCGGAGATCACAGCGGTGACCGCTCCGGGGACCACCTTGCCGTGGGCACAGGTCGTGAACAGGTGCCTGTGGCGCCGGAGATGGCGGTCGAGTTCCAGATAGGTCGAGGAGCCCTCGGTCTTGATGTCGATGAGGAGCTGGAGCGGGCGGCGCCAACCCCGGTACACCGCACCGCGGTTGCTCTTCACGATCCTGGCCAGCGGGTCGAGGTACAGGGATTCGAGCGTGCGCGTCGGATCGAGGTCGTCCGCGGTGTGGCCGACCAGGAGCTGGTCGCCGACGAGGAAGATGTCGGCCTCGACGCTGCCGAACCGGTGGTCGAGGGCGTCGAGCAGGGGGCGCGGATGCTCGTAGTCGTTGTGCGCGTGGGCGCGCCACAGCGGGCGCGCGCGGTGCTTGCGGTCGGCGGCCCACGCGCTGCCGGCGGGCGGGGCGAGCACCGCGGCGGCCGTGGCCCCGAAGGCGGTGAGGGCGGTGCGACGACTGATACGGGCCATGTTCTGCCTCCCTGCGAGTGGGTCGGAACCACAGGGAGTATGGGGCCATCCGCACCCCAATGAACCTGTACGCGAAAGGAGTTGGCCGGACCGCCGCCCCTCGTTCACTCCTCCCGCGCACACGGCACGGGAAAGCCCGCCCCAGGTGGGGCGGGCTTCACCGGGCGGTGGGACCAGGGGTCAGGGCGCCTGGAGGTCGACGAGTTCGGCCAGCCGGGCGCGGTGCGCGCCCGCCGTGCCGTACGCGATCGAGTCGGACTTGGCCCGCTTCAGGTACAGGTGCACCGGGTGCTCCCAGGTCATGCCGATCCCGGCGTGCAGCTGGAGCGCCTCCTCGGCGGCGTGCACGGCGACGGACGCCGCGTAGGCCTGGGCGACGGCGACCGCCACGTCCGCGTCCGCCCCGGTCGCGAGCGCGTCGGCCGCGTTGCGGGCGGCGGCACGGAGGTTGACGACCTCCAGCCACAGCTGGGCGAGCCGGTGCTTGAGCGCCTGGAAGCCACCGACGGGCCGGTTGAACTGCTTGCGCTCCTTGAGGTAGCGCACGGTCTCGGTCAACGTCCATTCGGCGAGCCCGAACTGCTCGGAGGCGAGCAGCCCGGCCCCGGCCCGGAGCGCCCGGTGCACTGCGGCCTCGGCGTCACCGAGGAGGCGGCCCGGCACTCCGTCGAGGGTGACGGTCGCGAGCGGCCGGGTCAGGTCGAAGGTGATCTGCGGGGTGACGGTCGCCGCGTCGGCGTCCACCGCGTACAGTCCGCCGTCGTCCGCGGGCACCAGCAGCACATCGGCCGCCTGGGCGTCGGCGATCGCCGTCAACTCCCCGTGCAGGGCACCGTCTTCATGGCGTACGACCTTGTAGGCGCCGCCCGGGGCGACGTTCAGGGCAACGGCGAGGGCGCCGATCCTCCGCCCGGAGGCGAGCTCGGCGAGGAGGTCGTCGGCGTCGCAGGCGAGCAGGGCCTCGGTGGCGACGACCGCGCTGGTGAGGTAGGGCACGGGGGCGACCGCGCGGCCCAACTCCTCCAGGACGACGGCGGCTTCGCGGTGGGTGGCGCCCTGGCCGCCCTTGTCCTCCGGGACCAGGAGCCCCGCGAGGCCCATCCCGTCGGCGAGGGCTTTCCAGGCCGCGAGGTCGTGCGGGGTGTCCGACTCGGTGCGGGCGATCACGCCCGGCGCGTCGCAGTGGTCGGCGAGCAGGTCCCGGACGGCGGCGCGGAGGGCCTCTTCCTCCTCCGAGTACAGCAGGTCGGTCATCGAGACAGGTCCTTCCAGGCGACGTCCTTGTCGGTGCGCGGTTCGGCCGGGAGGCCCAGGACCCGCTCGGCGACGATGTTCAGCAGGACCTCGCTGGTCCCGCCCTCGATGCTGTTGCCCTTGGAGCGAAGGTAGCGGTAGCCGGCGTCCCGGCCGGTGAAGTCCACCAGCTCGGGGCGGCGCATGGTCCAGTCGTCGTACAACAGGCCCTCCTCGCCGCGGAGTTCGACCTCCAGGCCGCTGATCTCCTGGTTGAGGCGGGCGAAGGCGAGCTTCATGCCGGCGCCCTCGGGTCCGGGCTGGCCCGCGACGAGCTGCTGGCGCAGCCGCTCGGCGGTGAGGCGGGCGACCTCGGAGTCGACCCAGAGCTTCAGCAGCCGCTGGTGCAGGTCCTGGGTGCGCAGTTCGGGGCGCTCGCGCCAGGTCTTCGAGACCGGGCCGATCATGCCGCCCTCGCGGGGCAGCCGCATGCCGCCGATGGCGACGCGCTCGTTGTTGAGGGTGGTCTGGGCGACCCGCCAGCCGTCGCCGATCGCGCCGAGTCGGCGGTCGTCGGGGATGCGGACGTCGGTGAGGAAGACCTCGTTGAACTCGGCCTCGCCGGTGATCTGCCGCAGCGGGCGGACGTCGACGCCGGGGTCGGTCATGTCGCAGATGAAGTAGGTGATTCCTGCGTGCTTGGGCACGTCCGGGTCGGTGCGGGCGATGAGGATGGCCCAGCGGGAGTTGTGGGCGCCGGACGTCCACACCTTCTGCCCGTTGACGACCCACTCGTCGCCCTCACGGACCGCCCGGGTGCCGAGCGCGGCGAGGTCGGACCCGGCGCCGGGCTCGCTGAACAGCTGGCACCAGACCTCCTCCCCCACCCACAGGGGTCGCAGATAGCGCTGCTTCTGGTCCTCGGTGCCGTACTTGAGGATGGTCGGCGCGGCCATGCCGAGGCCGATGCCGTTGCGCCGCGGGTCGTTGTCGGGGGCGCCCGCGGCCTCCAGCTCGGCGTCCACGACGGCCTGGAGGGAGCGGGGCGCGTTCAGCCCGCCGAGGCCCTCGGGGTAGTGCACCCAGGCGAGTCCGGCGTCGAAGCGGGCCTTGAGGAAGTCCAGGCGGTCCGTGCCGGCGGGCGGGTGGGAGGCCAGCAACTCGGCGGTGCGGCGCTGGAGTTCTGCTGCGTCCGTCATGCGGCGGCTCCGTTCTCGGAAGAGGGCACCACGGCGATCCGGCCGGTGGTGACGCCGTCGCCGAGGCGCTGCACCGCGTCCGCGGCCCCCGCCAGCGGCACCCGCTCGCTCACCAGCGGCTTGACGGCGCCACGGGCGGCCAGTTCGGTGAGCTGCTCGTGGCAGTGCTGGACCAGCTTGGGGTTCTTGGTGTTGTACAGGCCCCAGTGCAGGCCGAGGATCGAGTAGTTCTTCACCAGGGCGTGGTTGAGGGCGGGGCTCGGGATGGTCCCGCTCGCGAAGCCGACGATCACGATCCGGCCCTCGAAGGCGACGACCTTGGTCGACTGCGTGTAGGCCTCGCCGCCCACGGGGTCGTAGATCACATCCGCGCCCCGGCCCCCGGTGACCTCCTTGACGGCGGCGACGACGTCCTCGCTGCGCCGGTCGACCACCACGTCACAGCCCAGTTCCCGGGCCACGGCGGCCTTGTCGGCACCGCCGACGACCCCGATGACGGTGGCCCCGGCCGCCTTCCCGAGCTGCACGGCCGCGCTGCCGACCCCTCCAGCGGCAGCGTGGACGAGCAGCGTCTCGCCGGCCTCGAGGCGGGCCCGTCGGTGCAGACCGAACCAGCCCGTCTGGTAGCCGATGTGCAGCGCGGCGGCCTCGGCGTCGTCCAGCGAGTCCGGCGCGGGCAGCAGGGCGGCGGCGTCCGCGACGGCGTACTCGGCGAAACCGCCGTGCGGCAGCGCGGGGTTGGCGATCACGCGCCGCCCGTCCTCGGTCTCGCCACAGATCTCCACGCCCGGCGTGAAGGGGAGCGGCGGGCGGACCTGGTAGTGGCCGCGGCACATCAGGACGTCCGGGAAGTTGATGTTCGCGGCGCGCACCTTCAGCAGGACCTGGCCGTCGCCGGGCACGGGACGTGCCACGTCCTCGAGGCGCATCACCTCGCTCGGCTCACCGTTCTCGTGCACTTGCCATGCCTGCATGGGGGGCCTCCAGGGGGTCTGACCGGGGTCCCTCGCATACTAAGCGGTCGCTTGCCGATCAGGGAACAGCCCACGACAGAAAGTGCCGGCATCAATGCGAGGGAGAGGGGGTACATAACCGGCTCGACAGGTGACGCACGGTACTGACCGACTTCGGCCCCACCCGCGCCGGGACGTGGCCCGCTGCCGGCGGTTGCCCTCGGGACTCCGCGGAAGTCGTTCGCGGGGCCTCTGCGCGCGCGGTGAGACTCCACAGGGCCCGAATCCGGAGCGCACGTCGGCCCGGGAGCCTGCCACAGTCACCCCTGTGACGCTGCTGGACTTCCTCGTCGACTTCGCCCGCGCCGGCCGGATCGGGCCTCTTCACCTCGGCATGCCCCTGAGCGAGGCGGAGGACCTCCTCGGCCCCGGGCGCCCCCACCCCGCGATCCGCCTGAAGGGGCCCGACATCGACGGCTACCCGTACTCCTGGGACGGGCTGGAGCTGGACGTCGTACAGCGGGCGGTCAGCGGCATCCGGGTCCGCCTCCGGCCCGGCTCGACCGTGAGACTGCCCGCCCTCCTCCTGCCCGAGTCGGAGTCGTTCGAGGCCACCGTGGTCCGCGAGGACCTGGTCGCGGCCCTGGACGCGGCCGGCTGCGAGCACTGCGTCAACGACACCCTGACGTTCGGCGAGCAGTCCAGCATCCTGACCCGACCGGCCGGAGTCTGCGCGGTCTTCAGCCTCCCCGGGCGGGACGATCGCGTGCGCCACCGAGACCGTCACCACCTCGACGTGATCTACACCCGACCGTGAACGCGGCGTTCCCCGCCGGCACTTCTCTTCGTCCGCGGACACCCCGCCCTGGACTTCGCCGCCACCCTCCGCGCCCGGCGCTCGACCCGTTTCGAGATGCTCGTGTCGCCCGAGCGGCTCAACGCCTGGTACCTGGAAGCCGGGCTCGTGGACGCGAGCACGCCGGGCCAGGAGGAGGACGTCCGAGCGGCGATCACGGTGCGGGAGGCCGTCTACCGGCTCGTCACCGACCGTCGTCTCGGCGAGGGGTTCGACCGGGAGGCGCTCGCCGTGCTCAACGCCGCCGCACGCAGAACTCCCACGACACCGCAGCTCACAGTGTCGGGCCGGCACACCGACGCGACGCCCGGGCAGGCCCTCGCGACCGTCGCCCGACAGGCCGTGGAGCTGCCGAGTGGCCCGGACGTGCCCCGCATGAAGGAGGGCGGCAACCCCGAGTGCACCCTGTTGCCGCAGGACTCCATGCCGCACCACTGGCGTCGCATGCCGCGCGAGCGGTCGATGCAATCAAGGCGGCCGCCCACCGGGCCCGCAAGAAGGACGCCCCCACGAGAACCGCAGGCCGAGCCCCCGCAGGCCCCCTCACAGGCCCAGGTCGAGGGCCAGGCACGAGTAGTACTTCCAGCCCCCCGCGGGGTCGTACGACACATCCGTCCCGCCCCCGGGAGCGGCCTGCACCTCTTCGGTCATGTCCTCGAAGCGGATGCGCTCGGGAAGGCTGCCGTAGCGCGCCTGCCGGGCCGCCGTGTCGGCGTCCGCGGTGAGGTTCCTGCTCATGACGTTCTCCACTTCGTGGACCGGTCCGGCTCACTGCCTTGGACAGTGACCAGCGTGCACTCGGAGTGCGTCACCTGTCAAGCCGGTGACACTAGCTCCGAGGGCGGGCCGGTACCCGCCGAGCATGTCCGCCCCGGTCGTGGGTACGCCCCCTCCATGATTCGAAAGCTGCAAGCGGTCGCACTGGACTGCGCCGACCCGGTACGGCTCGCCGAGTTCTACGCGGAACTGCTCGGCGGCCGGGTGGTCAAGCACCCCGAGGATCCGGACTGGGTCGAGGTGCACGGGTTCGAGGGCACCCCGCTGGCCTGCCAGCGGGTGGACGGCTACCAGTCGCCGCAATGGCCGGGCCAGGAGCACCCCCAGCAACTCCACCTCGACTTCGACGTGGACGATCTCGACGGCGAGGAGCAGCGGGCACTCGCCCTCGGAGCGACCGTGCTGGAACGCACCGACCAGCTCCGCCCCGAGGCCAACTGGCGGGTCTACGCGGACCCGGCCGGCCATCCGTTCTGCCTCTGCTTCCACTGAGCCCGAGCCCGCCGCCGGCTATTCGGTTGCCGCAGGCCGATGCGGTCCTATAGGAAGCTCGCATGCTCAAGGGCGGCAAGGTCGGGCTGAGGGCCCGCCACGATGACGACATCCCGGTACTGCGGACCGAGCTCTACGACGACGTGGTCAACTCCTCGCGCGCCGAGGGCGGACCGTGGCGGCCCATCACGCCGGGTTCGAAGGACCCGCGGCTCGTGGTGGACGACAAGGAGCAGGGACACGTTCCGTTCTCCGTGGTGGAGCTGGAGGGCGGGACGCTCGTCGGCACCGCGACCCTGTGGGGCATCGACACCCACAACCGCTGCGCGCACATCGGCCTGGGCCTGCTCCCGTCCAGCCGCGGCAAGGGCTACGGCACCGATGTGGTCGCGGTCCTGTGCCACTACGGCTTCGTCGTGCGCGGTCTGCACCGGCTCCAGATCGAGACCCTGGCGGACAACGCGGCGATGCTGCGGTCCGCCGAGCGCAACGGCTTCGTCCGCGAGGGCGTACTGCGCTCCTCGGCCTGGGTGATGGGCGAGTTCCTGGACGAGGTCCTGCTCGGCCTCCTCGCCCGGGACTGGAAGCCGGCCCCGCTCACACCGTGATCGTCTTGTACTCGGTGCAGGTCGCCGGTCCCACCGCCCCGTACTCCGAGCCGTCGGCGATCCGGACGGCCTTCCTGGAGCGCGCTGCAGCAGTGGGCCTCCTGCACTCCGGCGCACCCCCGACGGATGGGCCGGGGCTCTGCTGCCCCAGCTCATGCACCTGATGTCACGTCAGCTGTCCCGGCTGAGCCCCGCGCAGCCCGCGGACGTCGTCGTCGACACCCTCCTGAACGGCCTGGGCGGGTCCTGAGGCACCCGCCGCCGTGCGGGACCGGTGCGGATGGGCCGGGTAGACGCCGAGGATCCGCACCTCGGTGGAGAAGAACCCCAGCTCGTGCAGCGCGAGGGCGACGTGCCGCTCGTCGGGGTGGCCCTCGATCTCGACGTAGAAACGGCTCGCGTCGAGGCCCGCGCCGACCTGGTAGCTCTCGATCTTCGTGAGGTTCACCCCGCTGGTGGCGAACCCGCCCAGCGCCTTGAACAGCGCGCTCGGGATGTTGCGCACGGAGAAGAACAGGCTCGTCATGGTCGGCTGCCCGGTGTCCGGGGCCACCACCGCGTCCCGGGACAGGACGACGAACCGGGTGGTGTTGTCCGGGTCGTCCTCGACCCCGGCGCGCAGCACGTCGAGGCCGTACCGCGCGGCGGCCGCGGGCGGGGCGAGCGCCGCGTGCCGCGGGTCCCCCAGCTCGGCCACCTCGCGTGCCGCGCCGGCGGTGTCGTCGGAGACGAGGGTCCGCCAGCCGCCCTCCCGCAGGACCTTGCGGCACTGCCCGAGGGCGTGCACATGGCTGCGTACGCATTCCACCTGGTCCACCGTCGCCCCGGCCACGCCCATCAGGTCGAAACGGATGGCGAGGAAGTGCTCGGCGATGATGAACAGCCCCGACTCGGGCAGCAGGTGGTGGACGTCGGCGACCCGTCCGGCCGCGGAGTTGTCCACCGGGATCACCGCCACGTCGGCGGTGCCGAGCGTCACCGCGTCCAGGGCCTGCTCGAAGCCGGTGCAGGGCTGCTCGGCGCACCCGGGGTACAGGGTGTGCGCGGCGGTTGCCGAGTTGGATCCGGGTTCACCTTGGTACGCGACGGTCGTCACTGTGCTCGGTCTCTTGTCGTGGGGCGGCGGAAGCTCCGTAACGTACCAGGCGGCCCCGTCCTCAGATCCAGGTGTCCAGCCACATCCGGGAGTGCCAGTCGGCGTACGGGATCGTCTGCCCGGTGTAGAGCGGGAAGAAGTACACGAAGTTCCAGGCGATGAGCAGCACGAGGGTGCCCGCGGCGACCGCGCCCAGGGTGCGCCGCCGGTGGTCCGAGCCGGGCGGGCCCAGCATCGCGCCGACCGTCATCGCGACCGCCAGGCACAGGTAGGGCACGAAGACGACGGCGTAGAAGGAGAAGATCGTGCGGTCCTGGTACAGGAACCAGGGCAGATACCCGGCGCCCACCCCGCACAGGATCGCCCCGGCCCGCCAGTCGCGGCGCAGCGCCCAGCGGAAGAGCAGGTAGGCGAGGGCCCCGCAGGCCGACCACCACAGCAGCGGGGTGCCGAGGGCGAGGACGGTCTGGGAGCAGTCGACCGCGGTGCGGCAGCCGTCCTGTCCCGGTTTCGGCGACTGGTAGTCGAACAGCACCGGGCGCCCCTGGACCAGCCAGCTCCAGGGGTTCGACTGGTACTTGTGCGGGGTGTGCAGTCCCACGTTGAACTCGTACACGGCGTGCTCGTAGTGCCAGAGGCTGCGCAGCGGGGCCGGGATCCAGGACCAGGTGCCGCCGCGGCCGTCGGCCCAGTGCCGTCCGTAGCCGTCGTCGGACAGGAACCAGCCGGTCCAGGTGGTCAGGTAGGTCAGCACGGCGACCGGCACCAGGGACAGCAGGGACCAGCCGAGGCCGTTGTTCAGCACCGCCAGGTACGGGCGACGGGAGCCGGCCACGCGGCGGGAGCCGACGTCCCACAGCACGGTCAGGGCCGTGAAGAACACCAGGACGTACAGGCCGTTCCACTTGGTGGAGGCCGCCAGGCCCAGGAAGACGCCGGCGGCGAGCCGCCAGGGGCGCGGTCCGGTCCCGGTGCGGTCGGCGGCGTGCTCGTCGGGGCGGGCGCGGCCGTCCGCCCCGACCGGCAGGGCGGCGGCGAGGCGGGCCCGCGCGTGGTCCCGGTCGATCAGCAGACAGCCGAAGGCCGCCAGGACGAAGAACATGACGACGAGGTCGAGCAGGGCGGTCCGGCTCATCACCACATGCAGCCCGTCCACCGCGAGGAGCGCCCCGGCCAGGCAGCCCAGGAACGTCGAGCGGAACAGCCGGCGTCCGACGCGGCACAGCATGAGCACCGACAGGGTGCCGAGGGCCGCCGTCATGAAGCGCCAGCCGAAGGGGGTGAGGCCGAACATCCACTCGCCGAGGGCGATGACCCACTTGCCGGTCGGCGGGTGCGCGACGAAGGTGCCGGTGTCGGAGAGGGAGATCACCTGCGGATCGGCGAGGAGCTGTGGGTCGGCGATCTTGCGGTCCGGCCAGGTGCCCTCGTAGCCGAGCCGCAGCAGGGACCAGGCGTCCTTGGCGTAGAAGGTCTCGTCGAAGATCACGGCCCTCGGCCGGCCGAGATGCCAGAACCGGATCACGCCCGCCATGGCGGCCACGAGCAGCGGGCCCAGCCAGTCCCACACCGAGGGCTTCGGGAAACGCGGGACCAGACGCTCACGGACGTCGGTCGCCGGGCGGGCCGCCGTGTACCCGTGTCGGCGAAGCCGGTCCTGCCAGTTCAGGGGCGCTGCCACGGTGCGGGAGTCCTCGACGAGGGGGGAACGGGTCATGTGGCCGCTGGTCACCGGGCACCCTGCCGCGCGGCGGAGTGCGGCCGCCGCAATATCTCGTCCATCCGGCGAACCTACCCGGGCCGCACGCCAGTTGTCGCGGGCGGGGGGCCGCTCACGCCTTCCGGGGACGCGCGCGGACGTGCATCCGCTCGCCCTGCGGTCCGAAGAGGCTGAGGAACTCCGCGGGCCCCTCCCCCGTCGAGCCGAACCAGTGCGGCACCCGGGTGTCGAACTCGGCCGCCTCTCCCGCCGTCATCACCACGTCGTGGTCCCCCAGCACCACCCGCAGCCGCCCCGCCAGCACATAGAGCCACTCGTAGCCCTCGTGGGTGCGCGGCTCCGGCACCTCCTCGCGGCGCGGCACCAGCACCTTGAAGGCCTGGAGGCCGCCCGGCTGCCGGGTGAGCGGCCAGAAGGTGCGCCCGTGCCGCTCCAGCGGCGCGGACCGCACGCGGGGATCGCCGACCTCCGGGGCGCCGACCAGTTCGTCGAGCGGCACCTGATGGGCCTGCGCGATCGGCAGCAGCAGCTCCAGGCTGGGCTTGCGCAGGCCGGACTCCAGCCGGGACAGGGTGCTCACGGAGATCCCCGTCGACCGGGACAGCGACGCGAGCGTCACCTCCCGGTCCTTGCGCAGCCGACGCAGTCGGGGCCCGACCTCCGCGAGAACGTCATCGGTACTCATGCGAGACATTGCAGAATCGGCAAAGAAGTTTGTCAATCCCGCACCCTCGCGTGACGGTGTCGGTATGACCGAGACATACGAGGTGATCGTCATCGGCGGCGGTGCCGCCGGACTGTCCGCCGCACTCGTCCTGGGCCGCTCCCGCCGCCGCACGCTCGTCGTCGACGCGGGCGAGCCGCGCAACGCGCCCGCCGCGCACATGCAGGGCTTCCTGACCCGGGACGGCATGCCGCCCGCCGAGTTCCTGGCGATCGGACGGGCGGAGATCGAACGGTACGGCGTCGAGCTGGTCCGGGACCGGGTCGTAGAGGTCGCCGAGGGCTTCGCCGTGACCCTGGCGAGCGGTCGCGTGCTCCGGGCCCGGCGCCTGGTGGTCGCGACCGGGCTGAAGGACGAGCTGCCCGGCGTCCCCGGGGTCGCCGAGCGCTTCGGCAAGGACGTGCTGCACTGCCCGTACTGCCATGGCTGGGAGGTCCGCGACCAGGCCTTCGGGGTGCTCGCGACCAGTGCGCTCGGCGTGCACCAGGCACTGATGGTGTCCCAGTGGTCGAAGGACGTGACGTTCTTCCTGCACGAGGTCGCCGAGGCCGACCTGGCGGACGACGACCTGCGCAGGCTCGCCGCGGCGGGTGTCACGGTGGTGCCCGGCGAGGTCGCCGAGCTGGTGGTGAGGGACGACCGGCTGACCGCCGTACGTCTGAGGGACGGGACCGTCCATGCGCGTGAGGTGGTCTTCACGGCGCCCCGGGCGGTCCCGCGCAACGGCCTGCTGGAGCGGCTCGGGGCCGAACTGACCGAGACTCCGTTCGGCGCGTACCCGGTCGTCGACGCGACGGGGCAGACCTCCGTGCCGGGGGTGTGGGCGGCAGGGAACGCCGTCGGCTTCGGCGAGCAGGTGATCAACGCGGCGGCGGGCGGCTACCGGGCCGGGGCCGCGATCAACGGGGACCTGCTGATGGCGGATCTCGACGGCTGACAGCGGGCTCGACACGGCCGCCGGGGTGTGGACCCGGCGCCTCCGGTACACCCTGGAGGAATGCTGCTTGCCCGACTGGCACAGGTGTCCCAGGAAGTCGCCGCGACCTCGGCGCGCTCCCAGAAGATCGCGCTGCTCGCGGAGCTGTTCCGGGAGGCGGAGCCGGACGACGTGCCCGTCGTCATCCCGTACCTCGCGGGACGGCTCCCGCAGGGCCGGCTCGGCGTCGGCTGGAAGGTGCTGAGCCGCCCGGTCGCACCCGCCGCCGAACCGACCCTGACCGTCCGCGAGGTGGACCACCGCCTCACCGCGCTCGGCAAGGTCGCGGGCGCGGGCTCGCAGGCCGAACGGACGCGGCTCGTCGGCGAGTTGCTGGGCGCGGCCACCGAGGACGAGCAGCGGTTCCTGTTCGGGCTGATCAGCGGGGAGGTACGGCAGGGCGCGCTGGACGCGGTCGCCATCGAGGGGCTCGCCCGGGCGACGCAGGCACCGCCCGCCGACGTCCGCCGTGCCGTGATGCTGGCAGGCTCCCTCCAGACGGTCGCCGAGGCCCTGCTCGGCGAGGGCCCGCCCGCTCTGGACCGCTTCCGTCTCACCGTGGGCCGCCCGGTCCTGCCGATGCTCGCGCACAGCGCCTCCTCGGTGGCCGAGGCGGTCGGGAAGCTCGGCGTGTGCGCGGTCGAGGAGAAGCTGGACGGCATCCGCGTCCAGATCCACCGCGACGGCGATGCCGTACGGCTCTACACCCGCACCCTCGACGACATCACCGGCCGGCTGCCCGAACTGACCGCTGCCGCACTGGAGTTGCGGGGCGATCGGTTCATCCTGGACGGTGAGGTGATCGCCTTCGACGAGGCGGGGCGGCCCCGCTCCTTCCAGGAGACCGCGGGCCGGGTCGGCTCGCGCACGGACGTGTCGACGGCCGCCGAGGCGGTCCCCGTCTCCCCCGTCTTCTTCGACGCCCTGTCCGTCGACGGCCGGGACCTCCTCGACCTGCCCTTCGCCGAACGCCACGCGGAGCTGGCCCGGCTGGTGCCGGAGCCGATGCGGGTACGGCGGGCCCTGGTGTCGGGACCGGACGAGATCCCCGCGGCGGAGGAGTTCCTCGCCGAGACGCTGAAGCGCGGGCACGAGGGCGTGGTCGTGAAGTCCCTCGACGCGCCCTACAGCGCGGGCCGGCGCGGCGCGTCCTGGCTCAAGGTCAAGCCCGTGCACACCCTGGACCTGGTGGTGCTGGCCGCCGAGTGGGGGCACGGCCGCCGCACCGGCAAGCTCTCCAACCTGCACCTCGGCGCCCGCACGGCGGACGGCGGCTTCGCGATGCTCGGCAAGACCTTCAAGGGCATGACCGACGCGATGCTCACCTGGCAGACCGAGCGCCTCCAGGAGCTGGCGGTGGAGAGCAGCGGCTATGTGGTGACGGTACGGCCCGAACTGGTCGTGGAGATCGCCTACGACGGCCTCCAGAGGTCGACCCGCTATCCGGCCGGGGTCACCCTGCGGTTCGCACGCGTGGTCCGGTACCGGGAGGACAAGCGGCCCGAGGAGGCCGACACCGTGGAGACGCTGCTGGCCGCGCACCCCGAGGTGAAGCCGTGAGGACGAGTGCGGGCCTGCTGTTGTTCCGGCATACCGAGAACGGGCCGGAGGTGTTGCTGGGCCATATGGGTGGGCCGTTCTTCGCCCGCCGGGACGCCGGGGCGTGGACGGTCCCCAAGGGCGAGTACGAGCCGGAGTCGGAGTCGGCCTGGGACGCGGCCCGGCGGGAGTTCGAGGAGGAGCTCGGGCTGCCGCCGCCGGACGGGGCGGCCGTACCCCTGGGCGAGGTGCGGCAGACGAACGGCAAGGTCGTCACGGCGTGGGCGATCGAGGCGGACCTCGATCCGGCGACCGTGGTGCCGGGGGTGTTCAGCATGGAGTGGCCGCCCAGGTCCGGTCGGACCCAGGAGTTCCCGGAGCTGGACCGGGTGGCGTGGTTCGGGCTGGAGCGGGCCCGGGCCGTGATCGTGAAGGCGCAGGCCGCGTTTCTCGACCGGCTGGCTGAGCACTCGGCCTGATGTCCACGCGTTGCGGTCGCCCCCGCCGCGCGGGAAGGTCGAAGCACAGTCAGCTCTTCAGGAGGTCGGTCATGCCCATCGCGACGGTGAACCCGGCGAACGGCGAGACGCTCAAGACGTACGAGGCCATGGGCGAGGAGGAGATCGAGCGCAGGCTCCAGCTCGCCGAGGCGACGTTCCGGACCTACCGCACGACGTCCTTCGAGGAGCGCGCCCGTCTCCTGAACCGGGCCGCCGAGGTCCTCGACGAGGCTCAGCAGGACATCGCCCGGGTCATGACGACCGAGATGGGCAAGCCGGTCAAGCAGGCCCGCGCGGAGGCCGCCAAGTGCGCCAAGGCGATGCGCTGGTACGCCGGGCACGCCGAGGCGCTGCTGGCCGACGAGGAGCCCTCGCAGGCCGACGTCGAGGACTCCGGCGGGGCACGCGCGCGCGTGCTCTACCGGCCGCTGGGTCCGGTGCTCGCGGTGATGCCGTGGAACTTCCCGCTGTGGCAGGTGATCCGGTTCGCCGCGCCCGCGCTGATGGCGGGCAACGTGGGTCTGCTCAAGCACGCCTCGAACGTGCCGCAGACCGCGCTGTTCCTGGAGGACCTCTTCCACCAGGCGGGCTACACCCAGGGCTGTTTCCAGACGCTGCTCGTCGGGTCCGGGGCGATCGACGACATCCTGCGCGACGAACGCGTCAAGGCGGCCACGCTCACCGGGAGCGAGCCCGCGGGGCGGGCCGTCGCGTCCACCGCCGGGGACATGGTGAAGAAGACGGTGCTGGAGCTGGGCGGCAGCGACCCGTATGTCGTGATGCCGTCCGCGGACATCGACCGGGCCGCCGAGGTCGCGGTGACCGCGCGGGTGCAGAACAACGGGCAGTCCTGCATCGCCGCCAAGCGGTTCATCGTGCACACCGACGTCTACCACCGGTTCGCCGAGCGGTTCGTGGCGGGCATGAAGGCGCTCAAGGTCGGCGACCCGCTGGAGGAGGACACCGAGGTCGGGCCGCTCTCCAGCGAACAGGGGCGCAACGACCTGGAGGAGCTGGTCGACGACGCGAAGCGCAGCGGGGCGAGCGTGCTGTGCGGCGGCGAGCGGCCCGACGGGCCCGGCTGGTACTACCCGCCGACCGTCGTCGCCGACGTCACCCGCGAGATGCGCATCCACCGCGAGGAGACCTTCGGCCCGGTGGCCACGCTGTACCGGGCCGCCGACCTCGACGAGGCGGTGCTGATCGCCAACGACTCGCCGTTCGGGCTGAGTTCGAACGTGTGGACGCGGGACGAGGCCGAGATCGACCGGTTCGTACGGGATCTGGAGGCCGGCGGGGTGTTCGTCAACGGGATGACCGCCTCGCATCCGGCGTTCCCGTTCGGCGGGGTGAAGCGGTCCGGGTACGGCCGTGAGCTGTCCGGGCACGGAATCAGGGAGTTCTGCAACATCACGACGGTTTGGCACGGAGCGTGACGCTTGCGCGGCTACGATCCCGGTGTGAACCGCGAAGTGACTCTGCCTCTGATCGTCGACGACCGCGGGACCCTGCAGGTGGCTGCCGCCGATGTGAGCAAGCTGCTGCGCAGTCTTGGCGGGCGGTGGCTGCACCTGGTCGAGGCCGGGGCCGACGGTCTCGACGAGGACACGGTTGCCGCACTGACCATCGAGTTGGCGAAGCTGGCCGACCGGATCGATGTGGCGTGCATCGCGCACAGCAGCGGTGGGGCGCCGTAGTCGCGCGCAGTAGCGGTGGGGCGCCGTAGGGGGCGCTGGTTCGTCGAGTTCCAGCCGGATGCCCCCGTTGGCGCCCCTGGCGCGACGTCAGCGGATCGGCATCCCGGAGAGGGTCCGGGCGATCACCAGGCGCTGGATCTCGCTCGTCCCTTCGAAGATGGTGTAGATCGCGGCGTCCCGGTGCATCCGCTCCACCGGGTACTCCCGGGTGTAGCCGTTGCCGCCGAGGATCTGGACGGCCTGCGCGGTGACCTTCTTCGCGGTCTCGCTCGCGAACAGCTTGGACATGGAGCCCTCGGCCGCGGTGAACTGCTTGCCGTTGATGGCCATCCAGGAGGCCCGCCACACCAGCAGCCGGGCCGCGTCGATGGACGTCCGCATGTCGGCGAGCTGGAAGGCCACGCCCTGGTTGTCGATGATGGGGCGGCCGAACTGGGTCCGCGTCTTCGCGTAGTCCAGCGCCACCTCGTAGGCGGCCCGCGCGGTGCCCACGGCCATGGCGCCGACCGCGGGGCGGCTGGCCTCGAACGTGGCCATCGCGGCGTTCTTGACCCGCTCGCCGTTGCCCGCCTTCGCCCGCTCCCGGGCCCGGGCGAGGCGCTGGTCGAGCTTCTCCTTGCCGCCGAGGAGGCAGGAGCCGGGCACCCGGACGTTCTCCAGGACGACCTCGGCGGTGTGCGAGGCGCGGATGCCGTGCTTCTTGAACTTCTGGCCCTGGGACAGGCCCGGGGTGTTCGGCGGCACGATGAAGGACGCGTGGCCCTTGGAGCCGAGCTCGGCGTCCACGACGGCCACGACGACGTGGACGTTGGCGATGCCGCCGTTGGTCGCCCAGGTCTTGGTGCCGTTGAGCACCCACTCGTCCTTGGCCTCGTCGTACACGGCACGCGTGCGCATGGAGGCCACGTCGGAGCCGGCGTCCGGCTCGGAGGAACAGAAGGCGGCGACCTTGACGTCGTTGGCGTCGCCGTACATCTGGGGGATCCAGGTGCCGATCTGTTCCTCGGTTCCGTTGGCGAGAACGCCCACGGCGGCGAGTCCGGTGCCTACGATCGACAGGGCGATGCCCGCGTCGCCCCAGAACAGCTCCTCCATCGCCATCGGGATACCGAGCCCGGTGGGGTCGAAGTACTGCTGGGCGTAGAAGTCGAGGGAGTAGATGCCGACCTTCGCGGCCTCCTGGATGACCGGCCAGGGAGTCTCCTCACGCTCGTCCCATTCGGCGGCCGCGGGGCGGATGACATCGGCGGCGAAGCCGTGCAGCCAGTCCCGCACCTCCTTCTGTTCGTCGTTGAGCTCCATGGTGAACTCGGCCATGTCCCCTCCAGCGGCGGCACACATACATGTTACTAGCGGTAACCCGAGTCTGTTACCCACGGGTAGGAAAAGTCAACTCCGAGGACCGGTCAGCAGCCTGTTCGATGCGCGCGACCTGCCGAGTGTTAGTTTGCGCAGGCGTCACCGATTAAGCACGGGTGGGGAGAGCTCATGGACACCACACAGCGGACCGATCAGCAGCGGTCCGCCGACCGCCGTCGGCGCGAGTTGTTGGAGGCCGCGGACCGGGTGGTGCTGCGTGACGGACCGCACGCCTCCATGAACGCGATCGCCGCCGAGGCGGGCATCACCAAGCCGATCCTGTACCGCCACTTCGGTGACAAGGGGGGACTTTACGCCGCCCTCGCCAAGCGGCACACCGACGCGCTGCTGGACTCGCTGCGGGCCGCGCTGGACGCCCCGGCGGAGCGGCGGGAGCGGGTCGAGGCGACGCTCGACACCTACCTCGCGGCGATCGAGGCGCGGCCCCAGGTGTACCGGTTCCTGATGCATCCCGCGGAGGGGGGCCAGAGCGCGGACCAGGGGTTCGACGTCGGCCAGCATTCCGCGCCGCTGCTGCGGAGGATGGGTGAAGAGTTGGCGCAGGTCATCGAGGACCGGCTGGACCTGGGGCCCGGGAGTCAGCTGCTGGCGCGGGTGTGGGGGCACGGGATCGTCGGGATGATGTACGCCGCGGGTGACTGGTGGCTGGGGGAACGGCCGTGTGAGCGGGGGGAGTTGGTGCGGAGTATGGCGGACCTGTTGTGGGGTCGGCTGGCCGCGGCGGGGGACAAGGTCGGAGGTCCGGGGTTCTGACGGTCGGATGTCGGGTGCGGCGCCCTGGGGGCTGGTCGCGCAGTTCCCCGCGCCCCTGACCTGGTCACCTGGTCCTGCGCCAAGAGGCACGGCCCACTTGGCGCAGCAACCTCCGGTGGCGCCAGCCACGCACTCGGTCCGCATAGGTCTTGCCGTCCAAGTGGTCGCACTCGTGCTGAAGGCAGCGGGCGAAGAATCCTGTTCCGTGCACGGTGATCGGCTCGCCCGTCATCGTGAACCCCTCCACCACCGCGTGGTCGTGGCGTTCCACCCCCGCCTCCAGGCCCGGCAGGGACAGGCAGCCCTCCGGGCCCCGCAGGACCACGCCGTCGGTCTCCACCAGGCGGGGGTTGACCACGTGGCCCAGGTGGCGGACCTCCTCGTCGTCCGGGCAGTCGTAGACGAACACGCGCAGGGGGACGCCCACTTGGTTCGCCGCGAGGCCCACCCCCTCGTGCGCGTACATCGTCGCGAACAGGTCCTCCACGAGACCCGCCAGTTCCGGGCCGAAGTCCGATACGTCCCCGCAGGGTTCGTGCAGGACGGGGTCACCGAGCAGAGTGAGGGGCCGGACCCGGCCACGGGTGCCCGGAATGGAGCCGTTTCGCATGGCCGCAAGGGTACGGCGATTCGGGAGTGCCTACGGATCTCGATAGGCTGAGGTCCACACCACGTGGCCGGAGTCTGTGGCGCGGCGCGTACGCAAGGAGGATCGAGAACTGATGACAGGCAAC
Organism: Streptomyces sp. 351MFTsu5.1; assembly: GCF_000383655.1. Classification (NCBI taxonomy): domain Bacteria; kingdom Bacillati; phylum Actinomycetota; class Actinomycetes; order Kitasatosporales; family Streptomycetaceae; genus Streptomyces; species Streptomyces sp. 351MFTsu5.1. Next base: position 41,524 of record NZ_KB911798.1, read on the forward strand.
TCGGACCCGCTCTCGCCGCGGGCCAAGCTCGCCGTGACGGCGGGCAAGGCCGTCGCGGCGGCATCCCGAGCCGCGGGTCGCGGCAGCGGTTCGGTCATCGGCGGCAAGGTGGCCCTCAAACTCGACCCCGACCTCCTCGCCCGGCTCGCCCAGCACCTGGACGTCGTCCTCGTCTCGGCGACCAACGGAAAGACCACCACCACCCGGTTGATCGCGGAGGCCCTGGGAGCGGCAGGACCCGTCGTCTCCAACGCGCTCGGCGCCAACATGCCCGCCGGGATCACCTCCGCCCTCGCGGGCGGCTCGGACGCCCGTTACGGCGTGATCGAGGTCGACGAGAAGTACCTCGCGGGCGTGGCCCGGGACACCGACCCCAAGTGCATCGCCCTGCTGAACCTCTCCCGCGACCAGCTCGACCGGGCCGCCGAGACCCGCATGCTCGCCGAGAACTGGCGTGAGGGGCTCGCGGGCAGCAAGTCCGTCGTGGTCGCCAACGCCGACGACCCGCTCGTCGTGTGGGCCGCCTCCTCCTCCCCCAACGTCATCTGGGTCGCCGCCGGGCAGATGTGGAAGGACGACGCCTGGTCCTGCCCGTCCTGCGGCGGTGTGATGCAGCGGCCCGGCGACGACTGGTTCTGCGGCGAGTGCGGCTTCCGCCGCCCGACGCCGAGCTGGGCGCTCTCCGGAGACCACGTGCTCGACCCGCACGGCTCGGCCTGGCCCATCCACCTCCAGCTGCCCGGGCGCGCCAACAAGGCCAACGCCGCCTCCTCCGCGGCCGTCGCCGCCGTCTTCGGCGTACCGCCGCAGGTCGCCCTGGAACGCATGTACCAGGTGCAGGCCGTCGCCGGACGCTACGACGTGGTGCAGTTCCAGCAGCGCGACCTCAGGCTGCTGCTCGCGAAGAACCCGGCGGGCTGGCTCGAAACGTTCAGCCTGATCGACCCGCCGCCCACCCCGGTGATCCTCTCCGTCAACGCCCGCGGGGCCGACGGCACCGACACCTCGTGGCTGTGGGACGTCGACTACACCCGGCTGACCGGCCACCCGATCTGTGTGATCGGCGACCGCAAGCTGGACCTCGCGGTGCGGCTGGAGGTCGCGAACCAGAACTTCCAGGTCTGCGACAACCTCGACCAGGCCGTCTCGATGAGCCCGCACGGCCGTATCGAGGTCATCGCGAACTACACCGCCTTCCAGGACCTGCGCCGCCGCGTCGGCAACTGAGACACAGGGGACTTTTGTGAGCGACAACCAACTCCGGATCGTCTGGATCTACCCCGACCTGCTCAGCACCTACGGCGACCAGGGCAACGCCCTCGTCATCGAGCGCCGGGCCCGCCAGCGCGGTCTCGACGTGGCCCGTCTCGACGTGCGCAGCGACCAGGCGATCCCGACCTCCGGCGACATCTACCTGATCGGCGGCGGCGAGGACCGGCCCCAGCGGCTCGCGGCCGAGCGGCTGCGCCGGGACGGCGGACTGCACCGGGCCGTGGGCAACGGCGCGATCGTCTTCTCGGTGTGCGCCGGCTACCAGATCCTCGGCCACGAGTTCATCAACGACCTCGGCCAGCGCGAGCCGGGCCTCGGGCTCCTGGACGTCGTCTCCGTGCGCGGCGAGGGTGCCCGGTGCGTCGGCGACGTCCTCGCCGACATCGACCCGCGGCTCGGTCTGCCCCCACTGACCGGCTTCGAGAACCACCAGGGCGTCACCCATCTCGGGCCCACCGCCCGCCCGTTCGCCAACGTCAGGCTGGGCAACGGCAACGGCACCGGGGACGGCACCGAGGGGGCGTACAACGACACCGTCTTCGGTACGTACATGCACGGGCCCGTGCTCGCGCGCAACCCGCTCATCGCCGACCTGCTGCTGAAGCTGGCCCTCGACGTGAACGCGCTGCCGCCGACCGACGACCGCTGGTACGAGGCGCTGCGCAACGAGCGCATCGCGGCCGCTCAGCAGCCCGCCTGAGCAGGGGATCCCGTTCGGTTCCGGGCATCCGCCGGCAGCCCGTCTGACGCGGTGTCCGCACAGGTGAGCGGGGTCGTCCAGCAGGCGGACGCGTGCTTCGGCCCCGCCCCCTCCTGCCGCTAGGGTGGCGGGGTTCGAGCCGGACGACGAGGTCCGGATCCGGCCCCTGTCGAGAAGGTTGTAGCGGGCTTATGCGCATTGGTGTCCTCACGTCCGGCGGCGACTGTCCCGGCCTGAACGCCGTCATCAGGTCCGTCGTGCACCGTGCCCTCGTCGACCACGGCGACGAGGTCATCGGCTTCCGGGACGGCTGGCGCGGCCTCCTGGAGTGCGACTACCTCAAGCTCGACCTCGACGCCGTCGGCGGCATCCTCGCCCGCGGCGGCACGATCCTCGGCTCCTCCCGCGTCCAGCCCTCGCATCTGCGGGACGGTGTGGAGCGGGCCAGGGGACACGTCGAGGAGCTCGGCCTCGACGCGATCATCCCCATCGGCGGCGAGGGCACCCTCAAGGCGGCCCGGCTGATGTCGGACGCCGGGCTGCCCATCGTGGGCGTGCCCAAGACGATCGACAACGACATCGCGGTCACCGACGTGACCTTCGGGTTCGACACGGCCGTCGGGGTCGCCACCGAGGCGCTCGACCGGCTCAAGACCACCGCCGAGTCCCACCAGCGGGTGCTCGTCGTCGAGGTCATGGGGCGGCACACCGGGTGGATAGCGCTGCACTCCGGCATGGCGGCGGGCGCCCACGCCATCGTCGTGCCGGAACGGCCCTTCGACATCGAGGAGTTGACCCGGCGGGTCGGCGAGCGGTTCGAGGCGGGCAAGCGCTTCGCGATCGTCGTGGCGGCGGAGGGCGCCAAGCCGGCGCCCGGCTCCATGGCCTTCGACGAGGGCGGCAAGGACATCTACGGCCACGAGAGGTTCGCCGGGATCGCCCGTCAGCTGTCGATCGAGCTGGAGGGGCGGCTGGGGAAGGAAGCCCGGCCGGTCATCCTGGGGCATGTGCAGCGGGGCGGTACGCCCACGGCCTACGACCGGGTGCTGGCCACGCGGTTCGGGTGGCACGCGGTGGAAGCGGTGCACCGGGGGGAGTTCGGTCACATGACGGCTCTGCGGGGCACCGACATCGTGATGGTGCCGCTGGCGGAGGCGGTGGAGACGTTGAAGACGGTGCCGGAGGAGCGGTACGCGGAAGCGGAGTGCGTGCTTTAGGTCTCTTGCCGGGTGCGGGTCCGTCGTGGCTGGTCGCGCAGTTCCCCGCGCCCCTGAGTAGGTCAATCCGCCCCCGGTCCGAGATGTGACCGGGGGCGGTTCTAGTCTGTAGGGCGGACAGACTTGCACAACCCCCACGAAACAGGAGCCGCCGGCATGGATCACAGCGGGCACGGCATGACCATGGATCTGCCGCCGTTCACGCTGGGACGAGGGTTGCAGTGGTCGGCCGACCCCTTCTTCCTCGTCGCCTGCCTCTTCGCGCTCGGCCTCTATGCGTGGGGGGTCGTCCGGCTGCGGCGGCGGGGGGACTCGTGGTCGGCGGGGCGGACCGTCTCCTTCGTGATCGGTGTGCTGACCATCGTGCTGATGATGTGCACCGGGCTGAACGACTACGGCATGGTCATGTTCAGCGTGCACATGGTGCAGCACATGGTGATCAGCATGCTGTCGCCGATCCTCCTGCTGCTCGGCGCGCCGGTCACGCTCGCTCTGCGGGCGCTGCCCGTCGCCGGCAAGGGGCGCAAGGGGCCCCGTGAGCTGCTGCTCGCGCTGCTGCACAGCCGGTACATGCGGATCATCACGCATCCGGCGTTCACCATCCCGCTGTTCATCGCGAGCCTGTACGGGCTCTATTTCACGCCGTTGTTCGACTATCTGATGGGGTCGAAGACCGGGCACGTCGCGATGATGGTGCACTTCCTCGCGGTGGGTGTCGTCTTCTTCTGGCCGATCATCGGCGTCGACCCGGGACCGCAGCGGCCGGGGTATCTGATGCGGATGCTGGAGCTGTTCGCGGGGATGCCGTTCCACGCCTTCTTCGGCATCGCGTTGATGATGGCGTCCGAGCCGATGGTGGGGACGTTCAAGAACCCGCCCGCCTCACTGCACATCGACGCGCTCTCCGACCAGAACTACGCGGGCGGTATCGCATGGGCGTTCAGCGAGATTCCCTCCGTGCTGGTGCTGATCGCACTGCTGTTCCAGTGGTACGGCTCCGAACAGCGGCAGGCCAAGCGCAAGGACCGGGCCGCCGACCGGGACGGCGACAAGGAACTCGAGGAGTACAACGCCTATTTGGCCTCACTGAACGCACGCGGAAATTAGACGCTTCGTCCTTCCGGAGCATTCAGTAGCATGAAGCGCGTTGGGGGAACCGCCACCGGGGGGAGCGGTCGTGACACTTCGCGCATTGATGCAGAGGACAGCCGTTCTCGCGGTTTTCGCGGTGCTGCTGAGCGGCTGCGACACGTTGTCGTCCGGAAATCCACTGACCGCGGTCAAGGCGGTCGCCGCGGGTACGCCCTCGCTCGCGCCGTTCTTCGACGAGAGCAGCGGGATCGGCAAGGACGCCGGGGGCGTGCGGTCGCAGCGCGCGCGGGGCAGTCTCCAGCAGGGGGACACACCTGGTCTCTACGGCGGCAGCAAACAGCCGACCATCTGTGATGTCGCCGCACTCGAACGATTCCTCACCGATCCCAGGAATCACGACAAGGCCCAGGCGTGGGCGGATGTGCAGAACATCCGCACCGACGGGATACCGGAATACCTGGATCGGCTCACACCTGTGCTGCTGCGTCACGACACGCTCGTCCAGAATCACGACTACAAGAAGGGAAAGGCCGTCCCGTACAACTCCTTGCTCCAGGCGGGAATCGCGATTCTCGTCGATGAACAAGGGCTTCCGGCTGTGAAATGCTCGTGTGGGAATCCGCTGCGGCCCTTCCAGGGTGACACCAGCCGGATTTCCGTCCGGTTCGAGGACGGCAACAAGAAGTGGGCCGGATACGAGCGGAAGTCGGTCGTGGCCGTGCAGCCCGCTCCGCGGAAGCCCGCACGGATCGCTCTGGTCGACGTCGATGAGCCTGCCCGCGGCATCTACCGGCCGGTCGGGACGGCCGGTGAGAAGGACGCCGGCTTCGACGCCGATGAGCCACGCGTCGTACCGGGGCTCGCCGGGACGACCTTCGCGCAGGCCGGACGGGAGCTGATCGACGCCGGGCTCGCGGCCGGGTACGCCGGACAGCAGCCCCCGCCCGACGACGCGCGGGTCACGGCGACGGATCCGCCCGCGGGGAGCGAGCTGGCGTTCGGGCGGTACGTGATGCTGACCGTGGCCCAGGGTGACGGGAGCACCTCCGGTGCGGGGACCGGGCCCACGACCACTCCCGCGCCGTCGTCGTCCGGACCACGGACACCACCTGCCAGTGAGCCGCCCTCGTCCCGTGGGAAGCCCGAGGGGACCTCCTCCGCGCCCCCGTCCTCGTCGAGCGGCAGGCCCAAGCCCGGGTCGCCGTCGGCCTCGCCCTCGCCCTCGCCCTCGCCCTCGCCCTCGCCCTCGCCCTCGCCCTCGCCCTCGCCCTCGCCCAAGAAGTCGAGCAGCACATCGCCGCCCACCAGCGCCCCGGTGACCAGCAGCGCACCGCCGCCACCCCCACCTCCGCCTCCCTCGAAGAGCAGCGCGCCCGTGAGCAGCGAGCCCGCCACCGACGGGCCGAGCACCACCGTCGCCGCCTAACAACCCGGAGAACCGCAGAACCGGAGAGTCACCGGATGCCTTCAGGATCACCGACGTCGGGAGTGGGCCGGGTCATCGCCGGCCGTTATCTGCTGCTGAACCCGCTCGGCAGCGGCGGCATGGGCCATGTGTGGCTCGCCCACGACCAGAGACTCGCCTGCGAGGTCGCGCTCAAGGAGATCGTGTTCCGGGACCCGGTGGAGGCCGGCCACGAGCGGGAGGCACGGGTGGCACGGGCCCGCGCGGAGGCCCGGCACGCGGCCGGGCTGCGCGGCCACCCGCACGTGGTGACCGTGCACGACGTCCTGGAGCACGACGGGCTGCCGTGGATCGTCATGGAGTACGTGGCCGACGCCGTGGACCTGCGTGACCTGGTCGCCTCCCGTGGACCGCTCGCCCCCGCGGAGTGCGCCCGGGTCGGCCTCGCGGTGCTGGACGCGCTGACCGCCGGGCACCAGCGGGGCGTGATGCACCGGGACGTGAAACCGGCGAACATCCTGCTGGCGCCGGACCGCTCGGGCTCGCCGTACGGGCGCGTCCTGCTCACTGACTACGGCATCTCCGTGCAGCCCGACGCCGGGGAGACCCGGTACACGCTGGCGTCGGTGCTGGTGGGGACGGCGGGCTATCTGGCGCCGGAGCGGGCCACCGGCGGGGCGCCCACCCCGGCCGCCGACCTGTTCTCGCTGGGCTGCACGCTGTACCACGCCGTGGAGGGCGTGAGCCCCTTCGAGCGGGAGTCGCATCTCGCCGAGGTGACCGCGGTGGTCATGGAGGAGCCACGGCCCGCCGAGCGTGCGGGCGCGCTCGGTCCCGTACTGCACGCGCTGCTGGCGAAGGACCCCGGGCAGCGGCTGTCCGCGGCGGAGGCGGAGGCCGCGCTGTCGGCGGTCGTGGCGCCGTCGGTCGAGCCGTATCCGCGGACGCAGACCGATCTCGGCTCGCAGCCGCCCTGGGCGGGGGTGCAGGGACCGCCGTTCGGGCCGGCTCCGCAGGGACACCGGCCGTCCCCCGAGGCGCCGCCGTCGCGGGGCGGCCGTCGGCGGCGGGAGCGTTCGCACGCCCTGCGGGCCCTCCTCGCCTGCGGTCTGGGGCTGCTGCTGGCCCTGGGCGGGGTCTGGTACGCCATGGCCGACCGGTCGTCGGAGGGAGGAGGAGGCGGACAGCGGACCGCCCGGCAGCCGTACGGCGAGGCCGTCGGGCTCGTGAAACCGCTGCGGGACGGTGACTGCGTGATCGCCGACTGGCCGGGGTCGGAGCGGTTCCGGGGGACGCCCCGGCTGCGGCTGGATCCCGCCTGCCGTACGGCGCCGGACGGCCAGGTGATGGCGTTCGTCCCGGCCGGCTCCGCCGAGGAGGCGCGGCGGAGCGGGCCCGCGAAGTGCGAGGAGCGGACGCGGGAGCTCCGGGACCGGCTCGCCGACGTCCGCGGCCAGGCCGTCGTACCGACCGGCGAGGGGTTCGGGGCCGCGGGGCGGCGCACGGCCTGCCTGGTGCTGGGGGCGAACGGGCCGGTGTACGGGCCGATCGGCACGCACCGCGCCCTGGGTTCGGCGTTCGCGGACACGGCGACCATGCAGCGGCGGGACTGCCTGGACGTGCGCACCAACCGGGACGCCCGGCTGGTGTCCTGCGCGGGCTCCTACGACGAGCAGGTGCTCGGATTCACCCGATTGGCCCCCGATGTCACCCTGCCCGAGGCGCGCACCGAGTCGGACACGGCGTGCGCGCGGGAGGTGCCGCCGGGCGACTACGGCTTCGATCCGTCGGTCTACACGGCGGGGTCCTGGACGAGCGAGGGCCCCTGGAAGAACGGCACTCATTTCGTCGTGTGCACCGTCCGCAGGCAGAACGGAGGCACCATGGAGGGGGACGAATCCTGAGGAAGGTGTCGCGATGCCCGGTACCGGTTCCACGGATGGCTCGACCAGAACGATGGGGGTGCTCACCGTCGGCGGTCTCGTCGCGGTGACGGCGTACACGGTGGCGCTCGGCAGCAACGGCTGGCTGTGGTTCGGCTGGGTCGTGCTGGGTCTGATCACCCTCGGCATGGTGGCCACCCGCAGTTGACTCAGCCGCCCGTGAGGCGGCCCGCCGAGTGCACGCCCGGCTGGTACTTGGGCAGCCGGGCGGTGATCTTCATGCCCGCGCCCACGGCGGTCTCGATGACGAGGCCGTAGGAGTCGCCGTACACCTGGCGGAGCCGGTCGTCGACGTTGGACAGTCCGATGCCGCCCGAGGGGCTGACCTCCCCGGCGAGGATACGGCGGAGCAGGACCGGGTCCATTCCGGCGCCGTCGTCCTCGATGACCACGAGGGCCTCGGCGCCCGCGTCCTGGGCGGTGATCTGGATGTGGCACTTCTCGGTCTTGCCCTCCAGGCCGTGCTTGACGGCGTTCTCCACCAGGGGCTGGAGGCACAGGAAGGGCAGCGCGACCGGCAGCACCTCCGGGGCGATCTGGAGGGTGACGGAGAGGCGATCGCCGAAGCGTGCCCGCACGAGCGCCAGGTAGTGGTCGATGGCGTGGAGTTCGTCGGCGAGGGTGGTGAAGTCGCCGTGCCTGCGGAACGAGTAGCGGGTGAAGTCGGCGAATTCGAGGAGGAGTTCGCGGGCGCGTTCGGGGTCGGTGCGAACGAAGGACGCGATCACGGCGAGCGAGTTGAAGATGAAGTGCGGGGAGATCTGGGCCCGAAGTGCCTTGATCTCGGCCTCGATCAGACGGGTGCGGGACTGGTCGAGGTCCGCCAACTCCAGCTGGACGCTGACCCACCGCGCCACCTCTCCGGCGGCCCGGACCAGCACGGCGGACTCGCGGGGCGCGCAGGCGACGAGGGCGCCGTGGACGCGGTCGTCGACGGTGAGGGGGGCCACGACCGCCCAGCGGACCGGGCAGTCCGGGGTGTCGCAGCTGAGCCGGAAGGCCTCGCCGCGGCCGGTCTCCAGCGGGGCCGCGAGGCGTTCCATGATCTCGGTGCGGTGGTGGCCGCCGACGCCGTCCCAGACCAGGACCTGCTTCTGGTCGGTGAGGCACAGCGCGTCGGTGCCCAGCAGGGTGCGCAGGCGGCGGGCCGACTTGCGGGCGGTCTCCTCCGTCAGCCCTGCCCGCAGCGGGGGCGCGGCCAGGGAGGCGGTGTGCAGGGTCTCGAAGGTGGCGTGCTCGACGGGGGTGCCGAGACCGCCGAGGGCCTGCGAGCCGGCCGTGCGCCGGCCGAGCCAGAAGCCGGCGGCGAGCAGCGGGAGGATCGCCACGCAGAGACCGGCCAGGAATCCGCTCATGCCTTGGCCTCCGCCCGCAGTTCCTCCGGCAGATGGAAGCGGGCCAGGATGGCCGCCGTGCCCGCCGGAACCCGGCTCGCGGTGGACAGCGAGACCACCACCATGGTGAGGAAGCCGAGCGGCACCGACCAGAGCGCGGGCCAGGCGAGCAGGGCGTGCAGCGGGCCCCTCGCGGGGAGACCGGCCATGGTCGCGGCCACGGCGAGGAAGGCCGAGCCGCCGCCGACCAGCATGCCCGCGGCGGCGCCGGGCGGGGTGAGCCGCCGCCACCAGATGCCGAGCACGAGCAAGGGGCAGAAGGAGGACGCGGAGACGGCGAAGGCGAGGCCGACCGCGTCGGCGACGGGCAGTCCGCCGACCAGGACGCTCCCGGCCAGCGGGACGCACATCGCGAGGACCGTGCCGAGCCGGAAGTGCCGTACGCCGCGCGCGGGCAGGACGTCCTGGGTGAGCACGCCCGCGACGGCCATGGTGAGCCCGGAGGCCGTGGACAGGAACGCGGCGAAGGCGCCGCCCGCCACCAGTGCGCCCAGCAGGTCGCCGCCGAGGCCGCCGATCATCCGCTCCGGGAGGAGGAGTACGGCCGCGTCGGCGTCTCCGGTGAGGGTGAGTTCGGGGGCGTACAGGCGGCCGAGGGCGCCGTAGACGGGGGGCAGCAGGTAGAAGCAGCCGATCAGGCCGAGGACGGCGACCGTGGTGCGGCGGGCGGCGACGCCGTGGGGGCTGGTGTAGAAGCGGACGACGACGTGCGGCAGACCCATGGTGCCGAGGAAGGTGGCGAGGATCAGTCCGTACGTGGCGTACAGGGGCCGGTCCTCGCGGCCCGCGGCGAGGGAGGTCGACATGCCGTCGCCGGTGCCGCGGTCGGCGGCCGGGACGGTGGTGCCCCGGGCGAAGGTGAGGCTGGTGCCCTTGTCGATGTGGTGGGTGCCGGCGGGGAGTCGGAGCGTGTCGTCCTCGTGCGGGCGGCCGTCGACCGTGCCGGTGACCGTGACCGTCAGGGGCCTGTCCAGCTCGATGTCGACGGTGGAGTCGACGCGCACCGCGCGCTGTTCGCGGAAGGTCGCCGGTTCCTCGAAGGCGTGGCTGGGGGCGCCGTCGCCCTGCCAGGCGAGGATGAGGAAGAGGGCGGGGACGAGCAGCGCGGTGAGCTTGAGCCAGTACTGGAAGGCCTGCACGAAGGTGATGCTGCGCATGCCGCCCGCGGCGACGGTGGCGACCACGACGGCGGCGACGATGACTCCGCCGAGCCACTGGGGTGCCCCGGTGAGGACGGTCAACGTGAGTCCGGCGCCCTGGAGTTGGGGCAGCAGGTAGAGCCAGCCGACGCCGACGACGAAGGCGCCCGCGAGCCGTCGTACGGCTTGGGAGGCGAGGCGGGCCTCGGCGAAGTCGGGGAGGGTGTAGGCGCCGGAGCGGCGCAGCGGGGCGGCGACGAAGAGGAGCAGGACGAGATAGCCGGCGGTGTAGCCGACCGGGTACCAGAGCATGTCGGGGCCCTGGACCAGGACCAGGCCCGCGATGCCGAGGAAGGAGGCGGCGGAGAGGTACTCGCCGCTGATGGCGGCCGCGTTGAGGCGGGGGCCGACGGTGCGGGAGGCGACGTAGAAGTCGGAGGTGGTGCGGGAGATGCGCAGGCCGAAGGCGCCGACGAGGACGGTGGCGACGACGACCAGGGCGACGGCCGGGACGGAGTAGCTGGAGTTCATCGGTCCTCGACCAGGCGCACGAAGTCCCGTTCGTTGCGCTCCGCGCGCCGCACGTACCAGCGGGCGAGCAGGACCAGGGGGACGTAGAGGCCGAAGCCGAGGACGGCCCATTCGAGGCGGTGGGCGTCGGGCATCGCCGCGAACAGCAGCGGGAGCGGGCCGACGAGCAGGGCCAGGAAGGCGAACACCGCGAGGGCGGCGCGCAGTTGGGTGCGCATCAGGGAGCGGACGTAGGTGTGTCCGAGGGTGGTCTGTTCGTCGATCTCGGTGCGCGGCCGGTAGTAGCCGGAGGCGGGGCGGCTGCGGCGGGGCGGGCCGGTGACGACGACGCGCCGCTCGACGGGGTCCTGGGGCACGGCTAGGGCCTCCTCATCAGCAGGTCGCGCAGCTCGCGGGTGTGGCGGCGGCTGACCTGGAGCTCCTCGCCGCCGACGAGGACGCTCACCGTGCCCGCGTCCAGGCGGAGTTCGCCGACGTGGCGCAGGGCGACGAGGTGGCGGCGGTGGATGCGGACGAAGCCGCGCGAGCGCCAGCGGTCCTCCAGCGTGGACAGCGGGATGCGGACGAGGTGGCTGCCCTTGTCGGTGTGGAGGCGGGCGTAGTCCCCTTGGGCCTCGACGTGGGTGATGTCGTCGACGGCCACGAACCGTGTCACCCCGCCGAGTTCGACGGGTATGTGGTCCGGGTCGGGTTCGTGCACGGGGATGCGGGGCGCGCTGTCGAGGCGTTCGGCGGCACGGCGGACGGCCTCGGCGAGGCGTTCCTTGCGGACCGGTTTGAGGACGTAGTCGACGGCCTTGAGGTCGAAGGCCTGGACGGCGAAGTCCTCGTGGGCGGTGACGAAGACCACCAGCGGCGGCTTGGCGAAGCCGGTCAGCAGCCGGGCGAGGTCGAGGCCGTCGAGCCCCGGCATGTTGATGTCGAGGAAGACGACGTCGATCGCCTCGGGTCCGTGCGGGCCCGACTCCAGCGCGCGGTTGATGCGGCGCAGCGCCTCGGTGGCGTCACCGGCCCCTTCCACACTGCCGATCCGGGGATCGGCACCGAGGAGGTAGAGCAGTTCCTCCAGCGAGGGGCGTTCGTCGTCGACAGCCAGGGCGCGCAGCATGAACCCGGAGTGTAGGAGCAATTCGTACGACTGGACACGTGCGGTGGTGTGGACGCCCCTGCTGGATACAGTGCCGACATGAACAGCAGGACCGCCGCGTTCGACGAGCTCGACCGGAAGATCATCACCGCGCTGATGGCCAACGCGCGGACCTCCTTCGCGGAGATCGGTGCGGCGATCGGACTCTCCTCCACGGCGGTGAAGCGGCGCGTGGACCGGCTGCGGGACACCGGGGTGATCACCGGGTTCACGGCCACGGTGCAGCCGTCGGCGCTGGGCTGGCGCACCGAGGCGTACGTCGAGGTGTACTGCGAGGGCGCGGCCCCGCCACGGCGGCTCGCGGAGGTGGTCCGCAACCATCCGGAGATCACCGCGGCGATGACGGTGACAGGCGGCGCGGACGCCCTGCTGCATGTGCGGGCGCGGGACGTGGAGCACTTCGAGGAGGTGCTGGAGCGCATCCGGGTGGAGCCGTTCATCCGGAAGACGATCAGCGTGATGGTGCTGTCCCATCTCCTCCCGGAAAGCCCCGAGGCGGGGGCGAGCCAGCCCGCACCTGAGGCGTAGCGGATAAACGCAGCAGCCTTGCGTTTTACCGGCGATATTTGCAGCATTCCTGCGCGGACACGCAATTCTTGTTGCTTGTCGGGCCCCCGGGTCACTTCCTACCGTGGTGTCAACCCTCAGTAGACAGCGCAGGAAGCGGAGGAACCCCTCTGTGTCCGACTCCCGTGTGCCGCGCCTGCGGCGATTCCTGGTCTGCGAACCCAGACACTTCGCCGTGCAGTACGCGATCAATCCCTGGATGCATCCCGACACCCACGTCGACGTGGACCTGGCGCAGGACCAGTGGCGGACGCTGATCAGCACCTACGAGGCCCATGGGCACCGCATCGACGCGGTGGAGCCGGTCCCCGGTCTCCCCGACATGGTCTTCGCCGCGAACTCGGCGGTCGTCGTCGGCGGCCGCGTCTTCGGCTCCCTCTTCCACGCGCCCGAGCGGCGCCCCGAGTCCACGCACTACGACCTGTGGTTCAAGACCGCGGGCTACGACGTCCGGCGCCCCCTGTCGGTCTGCGAGGGCGAGGGCGACCTCGTCTGGACCGGCCGGTACGTGCTGGCCGGGACCGGTTTCCGCACGACCCGGGAGGCGCACCGCGAGGTGCAGGAGTTCTTCGGCCACCCGGTGATCAGCCTGACCCTGGTGGACCCGCACTTCTACCACCTGGACACGGCGCTCTTCGTGCTCGACGACTCGGCGGCGGGCAACAACATCGTCTACTACCCGGAGGCCTTTTCGGCGGGCAGTCGCGCGGTACTCGAACGGCTGTACCCGGAGGCGGTGCTCGCGACCCGCGACGACGCGATGGCGTTCGGTCTGAACTCCGTGTCCGACGGCCGGCACGTCTTCATCGCCCCGCAGGCCGAGGCCCTCGCCGTGCGTCTCGACGAGCACGGCTACGTCCCCGTCCCCGTCGACCTCTCCGAGCTCCACAAGGCCGGCGGCGGCATCAAGTGCTGCACTCAGGAGATCCGCTCATGACCGCACCCGTAAGCACGCGTTCCTCCGCCGATCTCATCCGCGCCGAGGAGCCGGTCCTCGCGCACAACTACCACCCGCTGCCCGTGGTCGTCGCCCGTGCCGAGGGCACCTGGGTCGAGGACGTCGAGGGCCGCCGCTACCTCGACATGCTGGCCGGCTACTCCGCCCTCAACTTCGGCCACCGCCACCCGGCGCTGATCGAGGCGGCCCACCGGCAGCTGGACCGGCTGACCCTCACCTCCCGCGCCTTCCACAACGACCGGCTCGCCGAGTTCGCGGAGCGGCTGGCCGGGCTGACCGGCCTGGACATGGTGCTGCCGATGAACACCGGCGCGGAGGCGGTGGAGAGCGGCATCAAGGTGGCCCGCAAGTGGGCGTACGAGGTGAAGGGCGTCCCGGCCGACCGGGCCACGATCGTGGTGGCCGCCGAGAACTTCCACGGCCGTACGACGACGATCGTGTCGTTCTCCACGGACGAGACCGCGCGGGCGGGCTTCGGTCCCTTCACACCGGGCTTCCGGATCGTGCCGTACAACGACCTGGCGGCGCTGGAGGAGGCGGTCGACGAGACGACGGCCGCGGTGCTCCTGGAGCCGATCCAGGGCGAGGCGGGCGTGGTCGTCCCGGACGACGGCTATCTGACCGGGGTCCGCGAGCTGACCCGCCGCAAGGGCTGTCTGTTCGTCGCGGACGAGATCCAGTCGGGCCTCGGCCGCACCGGCCGCACCCTCGCGGTCGAGCACGAAGGGGTCGTCCCGGACGTGCTGCTGCTCGGCAAGGCGCTGGGCGGCGGCATCGTCCCGGTGTCGGCGGTGGTCGCCCGCCGGGACGTGCTCGGCGTCCTGCGCCCGGGTGAACACGGCTCGACCTTCGGCGGCAACCCGCTCGCGGCGGCGGTCGGCACGGCGGTGGTGGAACTCCTGGAGACGGGCGAGTTCCAGAGCCGGGCGGCGGAGCTCGGGGTGGTCCTGCGGGACGGTCTGGCCGGCCTGGTCGGCAAGGGCGTGGTCGGCTTCCGCGCCCGTGGCCTGTGGGCGGGCGTGGACATCGACCCGGAGATCGGCACCGGCCGCGAGGTCAGCAAGCTGCTCATGCACGAGGGAGTCCTGGTCAAGGACACCCACGGCTCGACGATCCGGCTGGCACCCCCGCTGACGATCACTGCGGAGGAGCTGGAGTCGGCACTGGGGGTCCTGGAAAAGGTGCTCAGGCGATGACCTGCCTATAGGGGCGCGGGGCTGTATCGATGTGCGGCTCCGCCGCGTGGGCGTGACCAGCCACGACGAACCCGCACCCGCGCCCCACCGCACCGCCCTCTCCCGAGGTGCACTCCCACCTCACCGGGTGAAGATGTGACGAAGAGGTGATAGACCACTCTCAGCGACAGAGAGGTCGTCCGTGGGCGCTCACAAAGGGCATGACACCGCGCGGCACCGGTTCGACGTGGCCGATGCCGCGCCGCTGCTGCTCGACGCCCACGGAATCGTCACCGGCTGGACGAGGGACGCGGAACGCCTGCTGGACTACGGCGCCTCGGAGGCCGTGGGCATGACCGCCGCCGCTCTGCTCACCGCCGAGGACGCCGGTCGCGTGCCCGAGCTCGCCCAGCGCTGCCGCGCCGACGGCGGCTGGGCGGGGTTGCTGACCGCCGTCCGCAAGGGGGGCCGGCCCGCCCGGCTCATGGTGCGCATCACCTCGGCCGACACGGGCGGCACCGCCCGCTGGCTCGTCCTGCTGTCCGAGCTGGCCGAGGCGCCCGGCTGGGACATGAGCCGTCCGGTCCTGGAGCAGATGGTCACCCGCTCCCCCATCGGCATCGCGATCGTCGACACCGACCTGCGTTGTGTGTGGTCCAACCCGGCCCTGGAGCAGTTCGGCAGCGCTCCGGCGCCCGAGCGGCTGGGGCTGCGGTTCGGGGAGATCCAGCCGGGCCTGGACGCGGAGGCGATCGAGACGCAGATGCGGCGGGTGCTGGCGACCGGGGAGCCGGTCGTGGAGTACGAGCACGTCGGCCGGGTCCGTGCCGCCCCGCACCGGGAGACCGCGCACACCATGTCGTTCACCCGGATCGACGACGACCAGGGCAACCCGATGGGCGTCTACTACACGGTCGTCGACATCACCGAGCGACACCGCGCACGGCAGCGTCTTGCCCTGCTCGACCGGGCCGGTGAGCACATCGGGCGCGGTCTGGACATCCGGCAGACCGCCCAGGAGCTGGCCGACGTGGCCGTGCCGGCGCTGGCCGACTACATCACCGTGGACCTGCTGGAGTCGGTGCTGCGGGGAGCGGAACCCAGCATGCAGGGGCCGCTGGTGCGGGCCGGACAGCAGTCGGTGAACGAGGGGGTGCCGGAGGCGGTCGTCGCGGTGGGCGAGGTGGCCGCCTACCTGCCCGGCACACCCCCGCTGCGGTGTCTCGCCGAGGGCACGCCCTGGCGGGAGGAGCGGCTCGACCCGCTGGCCGCGGAGTGGGCCACCGGCATACCCGGCGGTCGCACGGCCACCTTCCTGGAGCTGGGGCTGCACAGCGTGATGGTCGTGCCGATCCGCGCGCGGGGTGCCACGCTCGGCGTCACGACCTTCTTCCGCCGGCGCCGCCAGGAGCCTTTCGACGAGGACGATCTCAACCTCGCCGAGGACCTCGTCTCCCGGGCCGCCGTCTGTGTGGACAACGCCCGGCGCTATACCCGCGAGCGTCAGGCTGCGCTCGTCCTCCAGCGCAGTCTGCTCCCGCACCGGCTGCCCGAGCAGGAGGCCGTGGAGGTGAGCGCCTGCTACCGGCCGGCCGACGAGCTGACCGGCCTCGGCGGGGACTGGTACGACCTGATCCCGCTCTCCGGCGCACGGGTCGCCCTCGTGGTCGGCGAGGTGCCCGGCCACGGAATCGCCGCCGCGGCGGCCATGGGCCGGCTGCGGACCGCGGTACGGACGCTGGCGGCCCTGGATCTCCCGCCGGAGGAGGTACTGGGCCACCTGGACGACCTGGTGGCCCGCGCGGCACGGGAGGAGGGGGCAGGCCCTGAGGGCGCGGGGGGCCCGGGGGGCGGGGCGGGGTGCGGGGCTGCGGGAGGGTCGGGGGCAGCGGACGGCTCGGGGGCAGCGGACGGCTCGGGGCTCGCGGGAGGATCGCCGACAGCGGAGGCCTCGGAGCACGAGGAGGCCTCGGGGCTCGCAGGAGGATCAGGGACCGCGGAGGCCTCTGAGCTCGCGGAGGGCACGGGGCTCAACCACACCACGAGGCTCGCGGACGGCTCGGGGCTCGCGGACGGCTCGGCGCTCGCGGACGGCTCGGGGCTCGCAGGAGGATCAGGGACCCCGGAGGCCTCGGAGCACGCGGAGGCCTCCGGGCTCGCAGCAGGGACCGCGGAGGGCTCATGGCCGGCGGGAGGGTCGGATGTCGCGCCCGGGGACCCACGTGCTCCCGGCCGCTCCGGGACGCCCGCTGACGCACCGGCCCCCGGGAGCTCGCGGACCCTGGCCGTCCCCGTCGACCCGTCGGACGAGTCCGACAGTGCCCAGGCGGTGGGGTCCGGGTGTGTGTACGTCGTCTACGACCCCGTCGACGGGCAGTGCGCGATGGCCGCCGCCGGGCACCCCGCGCCCGCCGTGATCCTGCCCGACGGCACGGTCGCCTTCGTGGACCTGCCTCAGGGGCCGTCCCTCGGTGTCGGGGGCCCGCCCTTCGAGTCCGTGGAGCTGGCCCTGGCCCCGGGCAGCACTCTCGCGCTGCACACCGACGGGCTGCTCGCCCACGGTGAGGACCAGTCGCCCGAAGCGGGCCGGGACCGGTTGCGCGAGGCCCTGGAGCGGTCGGCCGACACCCTCGACCTGCGCTGCCGGGCCGTCGTCGACTCGCTGGCCCCCGACCAGCCGCACGACGACGTGGCCCTGCTGCTGGCCCGCACCCGGTTGCTGGGGCCCGAACAGGTCGCGGACTGGGACGTGCCCGTGGACCCTGCGCAGGTCGCCGAAGCCCGCAAGGCGGCGTCCCGGCAGCTGACGGAGTGGGGTCTGGAGGAGCTCGCGTTCACCACGGAACTGGTCGTCAGCGAACTCGTCACCAATGCCATCCGGCACGCCGTGGGACCGATCCGGCTGCGTCTGATCCGGGCCCGCACCCTGATGTGCGAGGTGCTGGACAGCGGCTCCACCGCCCCCCACCTCCGCCATCCGCGGACCACCGACGAGGGCGGCCGGGGGCTGCTCCTGGTCTCCCAGTTCGCCCAGCGCTGGGGCACCCGGTTCGTGCCCGAGGGAAAGGTCATCTGGGCCGAGCAGTCCCTGCGGGAGCCCGGCGACTGAACACCGGCAACCGCACCGTACCCACCATCCATCTCGACGATCCCCCCAGGAAACCCTCATATCGTGGGAAAATGGGTGATCCCAGCGGCGAGGCGGCTGCAATGAGCGACACATCCATCGACTACGCGGCGGTGTTCCAGGCACTGCCGGGCATGGTCGCGCTGCTGACACCCGAGCTGGTGTTCACGGATGTCAACGAGGAGTTCCTGAGCGGGTCCGGCCGGTCGCGCGAGGCTGTCGTGGGCCGCTACCTCTTCGACGTCTTCCCGGACAACCCGAACGACCCCGGGGCCACCGGCATGCGCAATCTGGCCGCCTCGCTGCGGCGGGTCCTGGACACCGGCGAACGCGACGCCATGGCGCTCCAGCGGTACGACGTGGAGGACCCCGAGCGGCCCGGCGAGTGGGAGGTGCGCTACTGGAGCCCCGTCAACGCCCCGGTGCTCGGCCCGGACGGCAAGGTCGCGCTGCTGGTGCACCGGGTGGAGGAGGTCACCGAGCTGATACGGGCCCGCGGTGGGCCGCGCGGCGGCCGGTCCCGGGTCCTGGAGGCGGAGCTGTACACCCGGGCCCGCGAACTCCAGGAGTTCAACGAACGGCTGCGGCAGGCACACGCGCGTGAGCGCGAGGTCGCGCTGGCCCTCCAGGAGGCGATGCTGCCGGTCAGCCGGCAGTCCCTGCACGACCGGGCGGCCGTCCGCTACCGGCCGGCGGTCGGCGCGCTCAACGTCTGCGGGGACTGGTACGACCTGGTCGACCTGGTGGGCGGGCGCGGTGTCGGGGTCTCCGTGGGCGACGTGGTGGGGCACGGGCTCGGGGCGGCCTGTGTCATGGGCCAGCTGCGGAGCGCCCTGAGCGCGGCCTCGCGGGTGGCCGAGGGCCCGGCGCAGGCGCTGGACGTGCTGGGCCGGTACGCCCATGTGATCGAGGGCGCCGAGTCGGCGACCGCGGTCACCACCTTCATCGACTTCGACCACGGCACGATCACCTACAGCAGCGCGGGACACCCGCCGCCGATGCTGGTGCACGCCGACGGCCGCGTGGAGTGCCTCGACAGGGCCACCGACCCGCCGCTGGACGCCAGCCCCGACCCGATCCCGCGGCCACAGGCGACCACCACGTTCGCTCCGGGCGCCACGCTCGCCCTCTACACCGACGGTCTCGTGGAGCGTCGCCGCGAGGACGTCGACACCGGCCTCACCCGCCTCGCCGACGCCCTCACCCGCCACCGCAAGGAGGACCCCGAGACCCTGGCCGACGCCGTCCTCGCGGAACTCCTGCCCACCAGCGGCGCGACGGACGACACGGCGCTGGTGATCGTGCGGTTGTGAGGGCGGGTGGGGCGGAGTGCCGCAGGGGGCTCGCCGGACCGGGGCGCACGGTGGAAGGCAGTGGAAGGCAAGAGGCAGTCCCCGGCCTGTCTGCGGCGCGTATCGCGTCACCCGCGCTCGTCGAGTTGCCGTCGGCCGCGTGACGGGATCAAGCTGGAGCGGCGGTCGGGGCTGTTCCGGGCCCCGCCGCCTGCGCCTACACTGACAGCCCCATCTCACGCCGGTTGACCAGCCAGAACGCGGAGTTGAGCCGTCCGCCCGACCGAGGAGCGCCCCCTCTTGTTCTACTACCTGCTCAAATATGTGCTGTTGGGGCCGTTGCTGAGACTGGTCTTCCGGCCTCGAATAGAAGGCCTGGAGCACATCCCGGACTCGGGTGCGGCCATCGTGGCCGGCAACCACCTGTCCTTCTCCGACCACTTCCTGATGCCCGCGGTGCTCAAGCGCCGCATCACCTTCCTGGCGAAGGCCGAGTACTTCACCGGCCCCGGCGTCAAAGGCCGGCTGACCGCGTTCTTCTTCCGCAGTGCCGGACAGATCCCGGTGGACCGCTCCGGCAAGGAGGCGGGCCAGGCCGCCATCCGCGAGGGCCTCGGCGTGCTGCGCAAGGACGAGCTGCTGGGCATCTACCCGGAGGGCACGCGCTCCCATGACGGCCGCCTCTACAAGGGCAAGGTCGGCGTCGCGGTGATGGCCCTCAGGGCCCAGGTCCCGGTGATCCCCTGCGCGATGATCGGCACCTTCGAGGCCCAGCCGCCCGGCAAGGTCATCCCCAACATCCACCCCGTGGTGATCCGTTTCGGCAAGCCCCTCGACTTCTCCCGCTACGCCGGGATGGAGAACGAGAAGGCGATCCTGCGGGCGATCACCGACGAGATCATGTACGCCATCCTGAAGCTGTCCGACCAGGAGTACGTCGACGAGTACGCGGCCGTGGTGAAGGCGGCGGAGGCCGCTGCCGCCAAGGAGCGCAAGTTCCCGCGCCTGCCGCTCAGTTGACCGAGTCAACCCCTGCTCTCGGCAGAGCGCTTCGACCTCTGCTGTCGGCAGAGCCGCCTGTGCCCGCCCGACCTCCGACCGTAGGGTCACGGCATGACACGACGTGCTGTGGTGATCGGAGCGACCGGACAGATCGGGCGGGCGGCCGTGGGCGCGCTGGCCCGCGACGGCTGGGAGGTGACCGCCGTCTCGCGGGGCGGCGGACGGGACGAGGGCTGGCCCGCCGAGGTGCGTACCGCGCGGGCCGACCGCGCGGACGACCGGGCGCTGGCCGCCGCGGTGGGCGAGGGCTGCGAGGTCCTGGTGGACGTGGTGGCCTACGGGCCGGAGCACGCACGGCAGTTGGTGTCGCTGGCCGACCGGGTGGGCTCCGCCGTGGTGGTCTCCAGCGTCTCGGTGTACGAGGACGACAAGGGCCGCAGCTTCGACACCCAGGCCGAGCCGGACGGCTTCCCGGAGTACCCGGTGCCCACCGGCGAGGAGCAGCGGACGGTCGCACCGGGCGAGTCGTCGTACAGCACCCGCAAGGCAGGTCTGGAGCGTGAACTGCTCGCCGCGGGCGACCGGTTGCCCACCACGCTGCTGCGTGCGGGGGCGATCCACGGACCGCACTGCCGGTCTCCGCGCGAGCTGTACTTCGTCAAGCGCAACCTCGACGGCCGGCCCCGGCGCCTGCTGCCGTACGGCGGCCGGAGCCGCTTCCATCCGGCGAACGTCCACAACATCGCCGAACTGGTCCGGCTCGCCGCCGCCCGGCCCGGCAGCAGGGCACTGAACGCCGTGGACCCGGACGCCCCGACGGTGGCGGAGATCGCCGCCGCGATCGACTCCGTGATGGGCGTCGAGCCGGAGACCGTGCTGGTCGAGGGACCGCCGCCGTCGCCGACCGTGGGGGACACTCCGTGGTCGGTGCCGGTGCCGGTCGTCTTCGACATGTCCGCCGCGGAACGGGAGTTGGGCTACCGCCCGGTGGTCGTACGGTACGCGGACCGGCTCCCGGAGACCGTCGCCTGGATCGAACGGCGCCTCGCGGGAGAGGACTGGCGGGAGGCGTATCCGAAGATGTTCCAGACGTACGGCGACCTCTTCGACTACGCGGCGGAGGACGCGTATCTCGACTCGCTGGGCGCATGAGGAAAGGCGGCCGGTGACACCGGCCGCCTTGTCCCGTCCGTGCAGGTGTTACGGCTTCGGCGTGGCGTGCGGGGCGCAGGTCACGTCGGTCCTGTCCAGCTCTCCGCTGAGCAGGTAGGCGTCCACCCGCGGGTTGATGCACGGGTTGACCAGACCGGTCACGCCGTGGGAGCCCGCGTCCTTCTCGGTGATCAGGCGGGAGCCCTTGAAGCGCTTGTGCAGTTCGACGCCGCCCGCGTACGGGGTGGCCGCGTCACGCTGGGACTGCACGATGAGCACGCCCGGCAGGCCCTTGCCCGTCCTGACGCTCACCGGGGTCTGCTGCTTGACCGGCCAGGTGGCGCAGGGGAGGTTCATCCAGGCGTTGGCCCAGGTCATGAAGGGGTACTTCTTGTGGAGCGCGGTGTTGTCGCGGTCCCACTTCTTCCAGCTGGTGGGCCACTTGGCGTCGGTGCACTCGACGGCCGTGTAGACGGCGTTGCCGTTCTCGGAGGAGATGTTGCCCGCGGTGTCGGACGGGTCCGGGGCGGCCGCGTCGACCAGCGCCTGGGTGTCGCCGGCGACGTACTTGCCGAACACCGTGGCGACCGGCACCCACGAGGAGTCGTAGTACGGGGCGCTCTGGAAGAAGCTGATCAGCTCGGCCGGGCCGACGACCCCGCCGATGGGGTTCTTCTTGGCGGTGGCGCGCAGTTCGAGCCACTTCGCCTCGACCGCGGCCCGGGTGGTGCCGAGGTGGAAGGTGGCGTCGTTGGCGGCGACCCAGTCCTCCCAGTCCTTCCAGCGGCCCTCGAAGGCGATGTCCTGGTCGAGGTTGGCCTCGTACCAGATCTTCTCGCGGGAGGGGTTCACGACGCTGTCGACGACCATGCGGCGCACGTGGCCCGGGTACATGGTGCCGTAGACGGCGCCGATGTAGGTGCCGTAGGAGACGCCCAGGTAGTTGAGCTTCTTCTCGCCGAGCGCGGCGCGGATGACGTCCAGGTCGCGCACGGTGTTGGGCGTGGTCATCTGCTGGAGCATCGCCTTGCCGGTGCGCTCGGCGCAGCCCTCGGCGTACTCGCGGGCCAGCTTGCGCTGGGCCAGCTTGTCGGCCTCGGAGTCCGGGACCGGGTCGGCCTTGGGCGCCTTCACGAACTCCTGCGGGTCGATGCAGGAGATGGGCGCGGAGTGGCCGACGCCGCGCGGGTCGAAGCCCACGAAGTCGTACGCCTTGGACACGTTGGCCCAGATCGGGTTCTTGTTGACGACACGGAGCGGGAAGCGCATGCCCGAGCCGCCGGGTCCGCCCGGGTTGTAGACGAGGGCGCCCTGGCGCTCCGCCGGGGTGCCGGTGTTGCCGATGCGGTCGACGGCGAGCTTGATCTGCTTGCCGTTCGGCTTGGCGTAGTCCAGCGGGACGCTGACCCAGCCGCACTGGACCGGCTTGGCGATCCCCCAGTCGGCCGGGCAGTCCGCCCAGTCGATACCGGCCTTCGCGGCCCGGGCCGCGGCGATCTCGGCGCCGACGGTCTCCCGGTCCTTGCCGTGCCGGCCGCCCCCGTCGTACGTGTTGGCGCCGGACGCGGGTGCCGCGACGGCACCGGATATGAGTGTGGCCGTGATGAGTACTCCAGCCGAACCGAGCGCGGTCGTCCGCCACTTCGGTCGCGTCTCCCTCAAGAGGGATCCCTCCCCGTACATCGTTTCGAATGCGTACGGGGGATCCTCCTTGCTATGGAGACGCTGTGAACAGAGGGGCGTGACTCTTCTTTGCCAATCCGATAACCGGATGGGGTCGTTCGCTGGGCGAACTACGCACTCAGGACAGCCAACGCCTCGTCCAGCACCCGGCGCAGCCGCAGCGCGTCGGGGGCGACGGCGCTCACGAGTGCCGCGGGCCCGGCGAGCGGGACGACCACGGCGTGCTCGGCGAGCTGTCGTGCTGCCACGGGATGCTCGGCGAACTCCGGCCGCGCGAGGAGGAGTTGACCCACGGCCCGGTGCCCCGAGAGCACGGCGGGTCCGTCCCAGCCGCCCGGCGCGCCCGGTCCGCAGGTCAGTTCCTGGTCCAGCACGGTCCGGCCGGCGATCCGCAGCACGAGCCGGCTGCACAGCCGCCCGGGCTCCTCCCCCACCCGTCCCAGGACCTGCTCCTCGCGCAGCACGAACCGGCTGGTCCTCGCGAGGTCGACGCGCGTGGTGACGTACAGGTCGCTGCCGCCCGCGGAGATCAACTGCTCGGGCAGCCAGTGCAGTTCGGCTCCCTCGGAGAGGGTCAGGCGTACGTCGTAGTGCGCCTCGCCCTTGGCCTGTCCCGGCAGTGCGATGGTGGCGGCGGCCGAGCCGACGTGCAGCCTGGCGCCCTCCTGGACATCGGCCCGCACGGTGAAGTGGTCACCGCCGAGGGGGCCGCTCATCGCGCCGACCAGCATGACCCGTGCCTCGGTGCCGCTCCCCCGGGTGCGCCGCAGGGCCAGCGGTCCGTCGCTCTCCAGTACAGGCAGGGCGGTGCCGCCGCGCCCGTCGTCCCGGGCGACCAGCCGCGCGGTGGCCCGCACTCCGGTCAGGGCCGTGGTCACGCCGCCGTCCACGCGGCGAGCCGCGACCGGACCCAGGCGGCGGTGTCCTCGACGCCGGTCTCGCTCCGCAGGGACTGGAGGACGACCGGGAGCTCCGCGCGCTGCGCCTTGGCGTCGGCGGCCATCCGCGCGAGGTCGGATCCGACGTACGGGGCGAGGTCGGTCTTGTTGACGATGAGCAGGTCGGCGGTGGTGACGCCGGGGCCGCCCTTCCTCGGGATGTCGTCCCCGCCGGCCACGTCGATGACGAAGATCTGGGCGTCGACCAGGCCCTTGGAGAAGGTGGCGGTGAGGTTGTCGCCGCCGCTCTCCACGAGGATCAGGTCCAGGGGGCCGACCTCGTCCTCCAGGTCCTCGACGGCTTCCAGGTTGGCGGAGATGTCGTCCCGGATCGCGGTGTGGGGGCAGGCGCCGGTCTCCACGGCGGTGATGCGCTCGGGAGGCAGGACGGCTTCCCTGAGGAGGAACTCGGCGTCCTCGCGGGTGTAGATGTCGTTCGTCACGACGGCGAGGGACAGTTCGTCGCGCAGGGCGCGGCAGAGCGCGGCGACGGTGGCGGTCTTGCCGGAGCCTACGGGGCCGCCTAGGCCGATGCGCAGGGCTCGGTGGGAGCCGTCGGGGCGGTGGGCGTCGGCGCTTACTGCGGCGGGGCCGTTGTGGTGATGGTCCAGGTGCATGTACGGCTCCTTCGGTTCATGGTCGGGTGCAGGTGTGTGGGGGCTGGTCGCGCAGTTCCCCGCGCCCCTGACTTGGTCATCTGGGCGCCTCTTAGGACGCGAAGAGGCGTACTGGCCACGCCGCGTGCAGTTCCGCTCCGATTTCCAGCAGTGGCGCTGACGCCGAGGGCAGTACGCCGACCCCTTCGGCGACAACCCGCCGCGCCGCCTCCACCGCCTGATCCGCGACCCGGTCCAACTCCGGTGCCAGCCTTGCCAGTACGGCTGTCGCGTCGAAGGGGTCCAGGCTCAGCAGGCGGACCGTCGCGCTCGCCGGGCCGCTGACGCTCTCGTACACCGCGCAGTACGCCGCGTCCACGGCCTCCAGGCCCGCCGACCGGGCCGCCAGACCCAACACGACCGGCTGGTGGGCGCCCTTCGGGAACTCCGTCGCCAACGCCTCGAGTTCGGCGGACGGCCAGGTCGCCCGGGCCGCTCTCATCAGCTGTCGGCCCAGCTTGCGCGCGGCGAGCCGTAGCGCCGGGGACGGGGTGCGGGCGTCCGCCGCCGCGTCCAACTCCCCTGGTGGCACGCCGAGTACGGCGGCCGCGGCCAGCGCCGCCGACACCAGGCCCGCCGTGTGCAGCCGGCCCCGGCAGAACGTCTCCAGGCTCTCCGCGTCCGTGATCCGCCCCGCCTTGACCGCCGCCTCCGCCCCGCCGGAGTGCGCGTGGCCTCCGGCGGGGAAGCGGCCGTCGGCCAGGACGAGCAGTGCGGCCCGTGACATCACAGCCCCGCCATCAGAAGAGGAAGTAGCGCTGGGCCATGGGCAGTTCGGCCGCCGGGGTGGCCTCCACCAGCTCACCGTCGATGTGCACGGCGAAGCTGTCGGGGTCGATCCGGACGTCGGGCCGGGCGTCGTTCTCGCGCATGTCGGCCTTGGTGGTCCCGCGCGTCGACTCGGTGGCCACGAACCGCTTGCCGAGCTGGAGCCGCTCCGGCAGTCCGTCCTCGATGGCGAGCGGGGCCACGAAGTTGAAGGAGTTCGAGGCCGGTGCCCGGCCGATCGCCCCGTACATCGGGCGGGGCAGGATCGGCTGCGGGGTCGGGATGGACGCGTTGGCGTCGCCCATCTGCGCGTAGGCGATCTGGCCGCCCTTCAGCACGAGATGGGGCTTGACGCCGAAGAACGCCGGCTCCCACAGGACCAGGTCGGCCAGCTTGCCGGTCTCGACCGAGCCCACCTCGTGCGCGAGGCCCTGGGCGACGGCGGGGTTGATCGTGTACTTGGCGACATAGCGCCGGACGCGATGGTTGTCCGCGCGGCCGTCGCCCGGCAGGGCGCCCCGGCGCCGCTTCATGACGTGCGCGGTCTGCCAGGTCCGCATGACGACCTCGCCGACGCGGCCCATGGCCTGGGAGTCGGAGGAGATGATCGAGATGGCGCCCAGGTCGTGCAGGATGTCCTCGGCGCCGATGGTCGTGGGGCGGATGCGGGACTCGGCGAAGGCGAGGTCCTCCGGGACGGCCGCGTTCAGGTGGTGGCACACCATCAGCATGTCGAGGTGTTCCTCGGCGGTGTTGACGGTGAAGGGCCGGGTCGGGTTGGTCGAGCTGGGCAGCACGTGCGGCTGGGAGACCACGGTCATGATGTCCGGCGCGTGTCCGCCGCCCGCACCCTCGGTGTGGTAGGCGTGGATGCCCCGGCCGCCGATCGCGGCGAGGGTGTCGCCCACGAAACCGGCCTCGTTGAGGGTGTCGGTGTGGATGGCGACCTGGATGCCGGTGCGGTCGGCGACGGTCAGCGAGGCGTCGATGACGGCCGGGGTCGAGCCCCAGTCCTCGTGCAGCTTCAGGCCGAGGGCACCGCCGCGGATCTGAGACAGCATCGCCTCGTGCGAGACGGTGTTGCCCTTGCCGAGGAAGCCGATGTTGAGCGGGTACTGCTCCATCGCCTCCAGCATCCGGGCGAGGTGCCACGGGCCTGGGGTGACGGTGGTGGCCTTGGAGCCCTCGGCGGGCCCGGTGCCGCCGCCGACCAGGGTGGTGATGCCCGCGGCGAGCGCCTCGTCGGCGATCTGCGGGCAGATGAAGTGGACGTGCGCGTCGATGGCGCCCGCGGTCAGGATCCGTCCGTTGCCCGCGATGACCTCGGTCTCGGGGCCGATCACCAGGTCCGGGTGGATGCCGTCCATGGTGTCGGGGTTGCCCGCCTTGCCGATGCCGGTGATGCGGCCGTCGCGGATGCCGACGTCGGCCTTGACGACACCCCAGTGGTCGACGACAACCGCGCCGGTGATGACGGTGTCGGGGGTGCCTTCCGCGCGGGTGGCCCGCGACTGGCCCATCGACTCGCGGATGACCTTGCCGCCACCGAACACGGCCTCGTCGCCGGCGAGTCCGGGGCCGCCGGAACGATCCTCCTCGATCTCGATCAGCAGGTCGGTGTCGGCGAGCCGGATGCGGTCGCCGGTGGTGGGGCCGAACAGGTCGGCGTAGGCGGCACGAGAGATCTCAGGCATCGAGGGCACCTCCGGTCTCCCCGCGCAGCCCCGGCACCACACGGGCGCCGGCGAGCGGGACGAGTTCCACGTCGACCGGGATGCCGGGCTCGAAGCGCACGGCGGTGCCGGCGGCGACGTTCAGCCGCTTGCCGCGGGCCGCGGCCCGGTCGAACTCCAGGCCGGGGTTGGTCTCGGCGAAGTGGTAGTGGGAGCCGACCTGGACGGGCCGGTCGGCGGCGTTGAGGACGGTCAGACGGGTGACCTCACGGCCCACGTTGTAGGCAATCGGGCCGTCGGCGAAGAGGATCTCTCCGGGGATCATCGGGGCCCCTCAGACGATCGGGTCGTGGACGGTGACGAGCTTGGTGCCGTCCGGGAAGGTGGCCTCGACCTGCACGTCGTGGATCATCTCGGGGATGCCTTCCATGACGTCGTCGCGGGTCAGCAGGGTGCGCCCGGAGGCCATGAGTTCGGCGACGGTACGGCCGTCACGCGCGCCCTCGAGGATGTGCGAGGTGATGAGCGCGACCGCCTCGGGGTGGTTGAGCTTGAGCCCGCGGGCCCGGCGCTTCTCGGCGACGTCGGCCGCCACATGGATCAGCAGCCGTTCTTGCTCGTGCGGGGTCAGTTGCACGTCCCACCTCACAGTCCTCGCTCCGGACCGTGCGGGGTCCGGTTGCCTCAGCCCCGGGCAAAGTCCCTGGTGGCGTGGAGCGCAGGCTAGACGGATCCGGTTTCAGGCACGTTAACCAAGCTGTGATCCGTCAGCTCGTGCCGGGGCCGTCGCGCATGCTCATCAACGCCCGTAGACCCGCGGCAAGATCGTCGGCGGACGCCGGCCCGAACAGTGCCTGCTGCGCGAAGAAGCCCATCGCGGCCGCCATCATGGTCCGGGCCACCTGCTCCGGGGGCACGTCCGCGCGCATCATCCCGGCGTCCTGGTACTCCCCGACGATCCGCGTCCAGGCCGTGCGCACAGCGCCGTAGCCCTCCCGCAGCACGGC
Source organism: Streptomyces sp. 351MFTsu5.1 (assembly GCF_000383655.1). NCBI lineage: Bacteria > Bacillati > Actinomycetota > Actinomycetes > Kitasatosporales > Streptomycetaceae > Streptomyces > Streptomyces sp. 351MFTsu5.1. Next base: position 69,362 of record NZ_KB911798.1, read on the forward strand.
CGACAGCTCCTCGTTGCGGATCGTCTCCGCCCACACCTGGACGACCAGCCCCGGGAACGCGGGCCGGCCGTCCACGGTCAGGGACTCCTTGTCGGCGAGGACCCGCCCGAGCACCGACGCGACGAGGCGGTCCGGCGGCGGGGGCGGAGTGCTGCGGGCCGCCTCCTCGAATCCCTCCCGGACCTGGCCGAGCACCTCCGTGACGATCGCGCCGATCAGCTCGTCCTTGCCGCTGAAATAGCGGTACACCGCCCCGGCGGACAGATCGACCTCCTTCAGTACGTCCTGCATGGACGTGGCGTGGAAGCCGTTGCGGGCGAAGCAGAGGGCGGCGCCGTCGAGGATCTGACGGCGGCGGGCGTCGAGGTGCGCCTGGGATACACGAGCCATGCCCCCAACGTAAAACGAACATTCCTTCTTGACAAGGAGCGGCAGCGGCGGGACGGTGGTGACGAACCTAAAACGAACGATCCTTCTTTTTGGAGTCCCCATGGCCACCCGCCGCCGCCTGCTCGCGGTCGTCGTCCTCGTGCCCCTGCTGGCCGCCCTGGCGCTGTGGGCCTTCGCCTGGCCCGCAGCCCGCACCGCTCCCCGCGACCTGCCGCTCGGCGTGGCCGGCCCGGCCGCCGCGACGGCCCGGCTGGAGCAGCAGTTCGGGCGGCACGAGGGCGCCTTCGAGATCCACCGCTTCGCCGACGAGGCCGCCGCCCGGTCCGCCATCGAGAACCGGGACGTGTACGGCGCGGTCGTCGTCACCCCCGAGGGTCCCGAGCTGCTCACCGCGTCGGCCGCGAGCCCGGTCGTGGCCCAGCTCCTGCGGCAGGCCGTGACCGAGCAGGCCGCCGCACAGGGCAGCGGGATGAAGACCGTGGACGTCGTCGCCACCCCCGCGTCCGACCCGAGGGGCGCGGCCCTGAGCTCGTCCGTGCTGCCGCTGGCGCTGGCCGGTCTGGTGGCGGGCGCGCTCGTGACCCTGCTCGGACTGCGCGGGTTCCGGGCCGTCGCCGCGCTGACCGTCGCCGCCGCCCTGGTGGGGATCGTCGCGGCCGCGCTCGCGCACAGCTGGCTCGGGGTCCTCACCGGCGACTGGTGGGCGGAGGCCGGCACGCTCGGGCTTGCCACGCTGGCGGTGAGCGCTGCCGTGGCGGGTCTCGCCGCCCTGGTCGGTCCGGCGGGGATCGGTGCCGTCGCCTTCCTGGTGATGTTCCTCGGCAACCCGTTCTCGGCAGCGGCGTCGGCCCCGCAGCTGCTGCCCGACCCGGTGGGCACGATCGGCCAGTGGCTGCCGCCGGGCGCGAGCGCGACCCTGCTGCGCTCGGTGTCCTTCTTCGACGGAGCGGCCGCCACCGGACCCGCCCTGACCCTCGCCTGGTGGGCGGTGCTGGGGCTCGGCGCGGTCGTCCTGGGGAACGCCCTGAAGGAGCGGACCAAGACCACCGCGTCCGCATCCGGATCCGCCTCCGCGGAGCCCGCACTCACGCCGCTCGGCTGAGGAATCGGCTCCACCGGACCCCGGCCTCGGCGACCGGGGTCCGCGCGGTGCCGAGGCACCTGTCTACGACGGCCCGGCGCCCCGGTGGTGGGCCGCGATGCCGAACCGCTGCTGTTCGCGAGGAGCGGACGCGACCTCCCGCACGGTCGAGACCGCGCTGATCACCTGGTCCTCGGCGGGTTCCTGGAGCGCCTCGAGCTGTTCGAGGTCGGCGGCCGAGACGAGGGCGACCAGCGGCTTTCCGTGCCGTGTGACGACGACGCGCTCGCCGCCGTACACCACCCGGTTGATCAGGTCGGCGAGCTCAGCCCTGGCTTGCGTCACCGGAATCTCGTAGGCCATACCCCCATCATAACGTCACGTACGTCCTGTACATTTTTTACAGACAGCCTGCCGCGAGGAGGGGTACGCCATGGCCCGACCGACCGCCCGTCACGTCCTGCCCGAGTTCCACGAGCGCACGAGCGCGGGCCCGAAGACGATGGATCCCTACTCGAAGCTCCTGGAGGAGCGGATCGTCTTCCTCGGGACGCCGATCGACGACATCGCGGCGAACGACGTGATGGCGCAGTTCATGCACCTCGAGCACCAGGCCCCGGACCGGGACATCGCGCTGTACATCAACTCCCCCGGCGGCTCGTTCAGCGCCATGTCGGCGATCTACGACACGATGCAGTACGTCAGTTGCGACGTGGGGACGACCTGCCTCGGCCAGGCCGGCTCCTCCGCGGCGGTGCTGCTGGCGGCCGGCACGCCGGGCAAGCGCTCCGTGCTCCCCGGCGCCCGGGTGGTGATCCACCAGCCCGCCCTGGCCGAGCCGGTGCGGGGACAGGCGAGCGACCTCGCCATCCAGGCGGACGAGTTGCTCCGGGTGCGGGCCCGCCTGGAGGAGCTGCTGGTGCGGCACACCGGGCGCACTCCCGAGCAGGTGAGCGCGGACATCGAGCGGGACACGATCCTGGACGCGCAGGGCGCCCTGGACCACGGCCTCGTGGACGCGATCGTCCCGAGCCGCAGGTCCTCGCTCACCACGCCGGGCGCGAGGTGAGCCGCGGATGGTCCCCGACCTGCCACCGCTGCCCGCGCTCACGCGCGCGGAGGGCGAGCTGATCGACCGTTATCTCGACGTGGTCGACCTGCTGGGCCGGATCAACCCGGCGCGGCACGAGGACACCTACGGCGGACTGCGCGCGGCGCAGGCCCTGGTGAGCAGGGCGGCCGAGCTGCGCGACGCGCTGGTCCTGATGCACGCGCGCGGCGAGCGCGAGCTGCACGCCGTGACGCTGGCCCGGGCGCTGCGGGTCCTGGACGGTGAGCGGCGCACGGCCCGGGTCACCGTGCCGCCCGCCGAGGACAGTTGACGAGGCGTCCGGAGCTGAGTCGAAACGGACCAAAAGACGTACCCCCTATTGGAGGAGGCGCGACTCCTTTTTCACGCTCGTCAGGGGTGCGCAAGACGTCCGACACGGGAGTGGAGTGAGGAGTTTCTGTGCTGGTCCGGGGCTCCTTTGGCCCTCGACACGCCTGCGTTCGAAGGGGTGTTCACCCAAACGAGTGAGTGGTGAGTAACGCCACAAATCCCCGGTTCCGTTGGGTTTTTCGCACTTCCGTGCGCCAAGATCCCTGTCTGACGACAAGACCCCGCCGCAGTGGCGGGGCGATCCGGGCGGACGCCGAGTCCTGCCGCCGCACGGATGACCGGTCGACAGAAGTGGATCGGCAGGAGTGGAGGACCCAAGCACGACGGGTCGCCGGAACGGTCACGCCATGACCGGGCCGAGCAGCCCTTGGGGTGAAGCCGCGTCAGCGGCCGGGCAACTTCGCCAGCCCGAATCCGACAGGTCATCCTTCACAGGCGGCTGACGAAGGGTTGCGCATGACTGCGCTCAATCGTGTCCCGTCGCTGATGGTCCGGGCCGGTACGGTCTCGGCGTTCGCCATGGCCGCCGTGGGCGGCTCCGTCGTGGTTCCGGGTGTCGCAGCCGACGCCGCCGCCGCGACGCCGGCGACGAAGGCACTCAAGGTCGCGGCCTCCAAGAAGGGCTCGCCGTACAAGTACGGCGCCACGGGACCCCGCCGCTTCGACTGCTCAGGGCTGACGCAGTACTCGTTCAAGAAGGTGGGCAAGAAGCTCCCGCGCACGGCGGCCCAGCAGTACAACAAGACCCGCCACATCGGAGCCGGCAGCCGCAAGGCCGGTGACCTGGTGTTCTTCCACTCGGGCTCGAACGTCTACCACGTCGGCATCTACGCCGGGAAGGGAAAGATCTGGCACGCCCCCAAGACCGGGGACGTGGTGCGACTCCAGAAGATCTGGACGAAGAGCGTCTGGTACGGCCGGGTCAAGTGACGCCCCGAGGGACCGGCGGCGCCCTGACCTGCCGCCGGTCCCTCGGGACTCCCGGCACCCCTGACACACGCTCAGGCGGTCACGGCGGCTGAGGGCCGGCGCAGTGCGCCGTACGATTTCGGTCGTCCACCGGACCGGCAAGGCTACGGCCGCGCGCGGTCCCTTTGGTGTTTTACGGCTCCTGCTGTCCCGCGGCGCTGACCGGCTGTGCCGGTACCGTCCACGGAAGTTCGATGGAGACGGTCTTGCCGCCCTCCCGAGTGGGCCTGACTCTCAGTTTGCCGCCGCACTCCGCGGCGAGCCAGCGCACGATCACCATCCCGCGCCCGTTGTCCTGCTGGACCGCGGCCGGCAGGCGCTTGGGGAAGCGGGGATGGCTGTCGGTGACCCCGATGCGCAGATGTTCGTCACGGTCCAGCTCGATGTCCACCGTGAACGTGGGCGACTGCCCGAAGGTGTGCTGTACGGCGTTGGTGGCGAGTTCGGAGACGATGAGGCGGACGGTCTCGGCGGTGTCCGTGGCCGAGGGCAGCCCCCACTCCGCGAGAGTGCTCAGGACGTAGGTGCGGGCCGCGGAGACCGAAGCGGGTTCGCTCGGCAGAGTGACGGATGCTTCCAGGTGATCTGCCATGGCGACGTCGTCCCTTTCCCACGGGACCGGAGTCCGACATGGTGCGGATGGTTCGAGTACGGTCCCGGACTGGTGGTTCTTCGTCAGAGTGCCATTACCGGGGCGGTGACGGGTGCCGATCCACCAAGATATGCATATATCTGTCGCTCGAAGCGGTGAACTCTGCGACGCGAGACCGTATTTGGGCGGCTCGTAAGGAGTAAGGAGTAGCGCATGCAGCACGGTCCCGCGGTGCGCCGTCGAAAGCTGGGCGCCGAACTGCGTGCGCTGCGCGCGAGTGCGGGGCTCACCAGCGGTGAGGCCGCCCGGCTCGTGGGCTGGCACCAGTCGAAGGTGAGCCGGATCGAGACCGGCGCCAGCGGGGTGAAACCGGCCGATGTGCGGTTACTCCTGGACGCCTTCGGTGTGACGGACGCGGATCTGCGGGAGCTGCTGCTGGTATTGGCGGGCACCGACGGGAGCGGCGGTGGCCGGCACCACTGGTGGCACGCCTATCGGGGCGTACTGCCGCCGACCTACCGGGACTTCATCAGTCTGGAGTCCCAGGCGAACACGATGCGCACCCTGGAGACCTCGGTGGTGCCCGGGCTGCTCCAGACGCCCGAGTACGCCCGCGCGGTGACCAGGGCCGCGGTGGACGGGCTGGACGACGAGCGGCTCGACACACTGGTCGAGGTGCGGCTGGCCCGTCAGGACGTGCTGCGCGCCGAGCGGCCGCTGGAGCTGAGCGCCGTCCTGGACGAGGCGGTGCTGCGGCGGGAGGTCGGCGGGCCGGAGGTGATGACCCGGCAGCTGCGCAGGCTCCTGGAGGCGGCCCGGTTGCCACAAGTGTGCCTACAGGTACTGCCGTTCACGGCCGGGGCGCATGTGGGTATCACCGGGCCTTTCGTAATCTTCTCATTTTCGAGCACTTCTGATCTGGACGTGGTTGTTCTCGACCACTTGACGAGTAGCCTCTACCTCGAACGGAAAGAAGACCTGGAGGCCTACACCGAGGCCTTCAACACCCTTCAGGGCCACGCCCTTTCGCCCGAGGAATCGTTGGATTACATCGCCGGGATAGGTGACGGCGCGTAAGGAGGCACCATGTCTGCACTGCCTCGGCACGTTCCTTCCAGTACCGATCTGCGTGAAGTGCGGTGGCTGCGCAGCAGTCGCAGCACCGGAGCGAACAACTGCGTCGAGACGGCGAGGCCGTCGGCCGGGCCCTGGGCCGGGCTGCTCGCCGTCCGCGACTCCAAGAACCCGGACGGACCCGCGCTGCTCTTCTCCCCCGAGAGCTGGGCGGGCTTCACAGCCGCGTTCTGACCGTCAGTCCGTCCGGCGCACGGCCGTGTCACGCCGACTCATGGTCGTGTCCCGCCGATCACCTGTACAGCGCGTTCGATCTGCTCCTCGGTGAGGTCGGCGCGGGCGGTCAGCCTGAGCCGTGAGATCCCGTCGGGCACGGACGGGGGCCGGAAACAGCCCACGAACAGCCCGGCCGCACGGCAGTCGGCCGCCCACCGCACGGCCTCCTCCGGGGAGGGTGCCCGCACCGAGACCACCGCGGCGTCCGGACGTACCGCTTCCAGACCCGCGGCGGTCAGGCGTGCGTGCAGTCCGGTCGCCACCTCACGCGCGCGTGCGGCCCGTTCGGGTTCACGGCCGAGCAGCCGCAGGGCCGCGAGGGCGGCTCCCGCCGCCGCGGGGGCCAGACCGGTGTCGAAGATGAACGTCCGCGCCGCGTTGACCAGGTGCTCGACGACCCGTGCGGGGCCGAGCACGGCACCGCCCTGGCTGCCGAGCGACTTGGACAGCGTGACCGTGACGACCACGTCGTCGGCGCCCGCGAGTCCCGCCGCGTGCGGGGCCCCGCGGCCGCCGGCGCCGAGCACGCCCAGGCCGTGGGCATCGTCGACGACCAGGCCAGCGCCGTGCTCCCGGCATGCCTCGGCGAGGCCGGCCAGGGGCGCGGCGTCGCCGTCGACGGAGAAGACGGTGTCGGAGACGGCGAGGGCGGGGCCGTCATGCGTAGCGAGCGTCTTGCGGACGGCGTCCGGGTCGGCGTGCGCGACCACCTGGGTCGTACCGCGGGCCAGTCGGCAGCCGTCGATGAGGGAGGCGTGGTTGCCCGCGTCGGAGACGATCAGCGAGCCGTGCGGGGCGAGCGCGGTGACGGCGGCGAGGTTGGCCGCGTAGCCGGAGGAGAACACGAGCGCGGCCTCGAAGCCGCAGAAGGCGGCCAGTTCGCGTTCGAGTGCGGTGTGCAGCTCGGTGGTGCCGGTGACGAGCCGGGACCCGGTCGCGCCGGCGCCCCAGGTCCGGGCGGCCTCCTGCGCCCCCGCCACGACTTCGGGGTGGCGGGCCAGGCCCAGGTAGTCGTTGCTGGCGAGATCGAGCAGCGGCGAGTCGGCCGGGCGGGGCCGCAGGGTCCGTACGAGTCCGGCCCGCCGGCGTGCCGCCGCCTGCTCGTCGATCCAGCCGAACGCCATGGGTCCTCCGGTGCTTTTGTAGACAACGAACAGACCCTAGCGGCAGCAAACGCTACCCACGGTGTGGCAATACCCACACGTCAAAGCGGGTGAGTTGTTCGATCCCTACCTTGGCCGGGGGCGGGTCCTTAGGACAGGATCGGCTCTCATGGACCTGCTGAACACGCTGGTGGACAAGGGGCTTCGGCGCGAGCTGCCGACCCGCGAGGAGGCGCTGGCCGTACTGGCCACGTCCGACGACGAGCTGCTCGACGTGGTGGCCGCGGCCGGGAAGGTGCGCCGGCACTGGTTCGGACGGCGGGTGAAACTCAACTATCTCGTCAACCTGAAGTCCGGGCTGTGCCCCGAGGACTGCTCCTACTGCTCCCAGCGGCTGGGCTCTTCGACGGGCATCCTGAAGTACACCTGGCTCAAGCCCGAGCAGGCCTCCCAGGCCGCCGCGGCCGGGCTGGCCGGCGGCGCCAAGCGGGTCTGCCTGGTGGCGTCCGGGCGCGGCCCGACCGACCGGGACGTGGACCGGGTCGCCGGCACCATCAAGGCGATCAAGGAGCAGAACGAGGGCGTCGAGGTGTGCGCCTGTCTCGGCCTGCTCTCCGACGGCCAGGCCGAGCGGCTGCGCGAGGCGGGCGCGGACGCCTACAACCACAACCTGAACACGTCCGAGTCGACCTACGGCGACATCACGACCACCCACACCTACGCCGACCGGGTCGACACCGTGAACAAGGCGCACGCGGCCGGTCTGTCCGCCTGCTCCGGCCTGATCGCCGGCATGGGCGAGTCCGACGAGGACCTCGTGGACGTCGTCTACTCGCTGCGCGAGCTGGACCCCGACTCGGTTCCGGTCAACTTCCTGATCCCGGTCGAGGGCACCCCGCTGGCCAAGGAGTGGAACCTCACCCCGCAGCGCTGCCTGCGGATCCTCGCGATGGTCCGCTTCGTCTGCCCGGACGTGGAGGTCCGCATCGCGGGCGGCCGCGAGGTCCATCTGCGCACCATGCAGCCCCTCGCCCTGCACCTCGCCAACTCGATCTTCCTCGGCGACTACCTCACCACCGAGGGCCAGGCCGGCAAGGCCGACCTGGAGATGATCGCCGACGCCGGGTTCGAGGTGGAGGGCGCGGGCGAGGTGACGCTGCCGGAGCACCGGGTGACGGCCGGGGGCGGCTGCGGCTCGCACGAGGGCGGCGGCTGCGGCTCGGAGGCGGCCGAGAGTGCCGGGTGCGGGTCGCACGCGGGCGGTGGCGTCTGCGGTACGGCCGCCCCGGCGCCGGCGGTGGGCGAGCCCCGGACGGACCTGGTCGCGGTACGCCGCCGTGGTGCCGGTACGGATCTCGCGCCCAATGCCTGATCTGCCCGGCCTGCCGGTGCCGGAACTGCTCGCGCTCGACCGGCGGCACGTGTGGCATCCGTACGGTCCGATGCCCGGCCGGGTGGACCCGCTCGTCGTGGAGTCGGCGAGCGGGGTGCGGTTGAGGCTGGCGGAGGGGCCGGAGCTGGTGGACGGCATGTCCTCCTGGTGGTCGGCGATCCACGGCTACAACCACCCGGTGCTCAACGAGGCCGCGCGTGAGCAGCTCGGGCGGATGAGCCATGTGATGTTCGGCGGGCTCACCCACGAGCCCGCCGTCCGGCTGGCGAAGCTCCTTGTCGACATGTCTCCCGACGGCCTCGAGCATGTCTTCCTGGCCGACTCGGGATCGGTGTCGGTCGAGGTCGCGGTGAAGATGTGCCTCCAGTACTGGCGTTCGCTGGGCCGCAGCGGCAAGCAGCGCCTGCTGACCTGGCGCGGCGGCTACCACGGGGACACCTGGCAGCCGATGTCGGTGTGCGACCCCGAGGGCGGGATGCACGAGCTGTGGTCCGGGGTGCTGCCCCGCCAGGTGTTCGTGGACGCGCCCCCGGCCGGGTACGAGGAGGCGTACGCCGAGCAGCTGCGGGCGGCGGTCGAGCGGCACGCGGACGAGCTGGCCGCGGTGATCGTGGAGCCGGTGGTGCAGGGCGCGGGCGGGATGCGGTTCCACTCCCCCGCGTATCTGCGGGTGCTGCGCGAGGCGTGCGACGCGCACGACGTGCTGCTGGTGTTCGACGAGATCGCGACCGGGTTCGGGCGCACGGGCGCGCTGTTCGCTGCGGAGCACGCGGCGGTGACGCCGGACGTGATGTGCGTGGGCAAGGCGCTGACCGGCGGCTACCTGACCATGGCCGCGACTTTGTGCACGCCCCGGGTGGCCGAGGGGATCTCGCGGGGCGAGGTCCCGGTGCTCGCGCACGGCCCGACCTTCATGGGCAATCCGCTGGCCGCTTCGGTGGCCTGCGCCTCGATCGGGCTGCTGCTCGGGCAGGACTGGCTCGCGGAGGTCAAGCGGATCGAGGCGGGGCTGCGGGAGGGGCTGGCACCGGTCGGCGAGCTCCCGGGCGTGAAGGACGTACGGGTGCTCGGCGCCATCGGGGTCGTGCAGCTGGACCACGAGGTCGACATGAGGGCCGCGACGGAGGCCGCCGTGCGCGAGGGCGTGTGGCTGCGGCCGTTCCGCGACCTCGTCTACACGATGCCGCCGTACGTCACCGGTGACGGGGACGTGGCACGGATCGCGCGCGCGGTGTGCGCGGCGGCGAAGGAGGGATGACATGCCGGTCCTGGTGATCACGGGCACGGGCACGGAGGTCGGCAAGACGGTGACCACGGCCGCCGTCGCCGCGGCGGCGCTCGCGGCGGGGCGGACGGTCGCCGTCCTGAAGGCCGCGCAGACCGGCGTACGGCCGGACCAGGCCGGGGACGTCGAGGAGGCGGCCCGGCTCGCGGGTGCCGTGACCAAGGCCGAACTGGCCCGTTTTCCCGAGCCGTTGGCCCCGGCGACGGCCGCGCGCCGGGCCGCTCTCGCACCGGTCCGCCCCGCCGGGATCGCCGAGGCCGCCGCCAAGCTGGCCACCGAGCACGACCTGGTGCTGGTGGAGGGGGCGGGCGGGCTGCTCGTCCGCTTCGACGAGGCGGGCGGGACACTGGCCGACGCGGCGGAGCTGCTGGGGGCTCCGGTCCTGGTGGTGGCGTCGGCGGGCCTGGGCACGCTCAACACCACGGAACTGACGGCCCGTGAACTGCGCCGCCGCCGACTGGACTTGGCGGGTGTGGTGATCGGCAGTTGGCCCGACTCCCCCGACCTCGCCTCGCGGTGCAATGTCGCGGACCTGCCGGAGGTGTCCGGGGCCCCGCTGCTCGGCGCCCTGCCGGCCGGGGCGGGGCGGCTCGCGCCCGCCGACTTCCGCGCGGCGGCGCCGAGTTGGCTGGCACCGCGGCTGGACGGGACGTGGGACGCGGAGGCGTTCGGGGTGCGCGAGGCGGCCTGAGCCGTCGAGGGGCGTTGCGGGGCCCCGCCCTCGGCGCAGGCCGTCAGGGCACCTCGCTGCCGGCGATGAGGCGTACCAGTTCGATGCGGGAGCGGATGCCCAACCGGGTGAACACGCCCCGCAGATGGTGGTCGATCGTGCGGGGGCTGAGGGCCAGGCGGGCGGCGATCTCGCGGTTGGTGGCGCCCTCGGTGACCATGCGGGCGACCAGCAGTTGCTGGGCGGTGAGGCGGGCGGCCGGATCAACGGAGTGGGCCGGGGCGGCGGGGGCGCCCAGGGCACGGAGTTCGGCCCTCGCCCGGGCGGCACAGTGCGGTGCGCCGAAGTGGTCGAAGGCTTCGAGGGCACTGTGGAGCCGGTCGCGGGCCTCCGTGCGGTGCCGCAGACGGCGCAGGGCGCTGCCGAACAGGAGCTCGGTGCGGGCGCGTTCGAAGTCCCTCGTGCCGCGGGCGTGCAGTGCGAGGGCCGTGCGGTAGTGCTCGACGGCCTCCTCCCCCGGCGCCAGCAGGGCCCGGCAGCGGGCGCTCAGGGCGAGGTCGTCGGGGCTGCGGACGGCCGTCGCCCAGCGGTGGTAGTCGGCGTGGGCGGCGCGCGCGATGCGGGTGTCGCCGGTGCGGACGGCGGCCTCGACGTAGTGCGGGGTGGCCAGGTGCCGGATGGCCCGGTGCCCGTGGCCGGGGCCGAACCCGGCGAGGGCCCGCAGCCGGGCCGCCGCACCGGCGAAGCGGCCGTCCGTGAGGTCGAGGAAGGCGAGCGCCCACTGGGCGAGGGCGGCGGGCAGGCCGAGGCCCCGGGCGAGGGCGTACGACCGTGCGGCGGCGGCCCGTTCACGGCAGACGTCGGCGTCTCCGGTGATCGCCGCGAACATGGCCAGGGCGGCCTGGAGGTGGCAGGCCCCGTTGTCCTGGCCGGTGGCGTACGCCTGGTGCAGGGCCTCCGTCGCAGCGGCGCGGCCGGCTTGCGGGCGGCCCGTCCAGAAGTCGGCGTAGGCGCGGAACTCCATGGCCTGCGCCAGAACGCCGGTCGCGCCCCGGGCACGGGCGGAGGCTGCGGCGCGCAGGGTCGCGGTGGCGGCGCGGGTGTGGTCGCCGAGCATCAGCGCGGCGATGCCGGCGTGGACGAGGAGGGTGGGGTCCCCGCCCGGCCCGCAGCGCCCGGCGGCCGCCTGGAGGAGGTCGCGGGCGTCCTCGTAGCGTCCCTCGAAGGCGGCGGCGAGTCCCCCGAGGGTGCCGGGCGACGCGACCCCGAGCCGCTCGGCCACCCGGGCCGCCTCCCGGCAGCGCCGCAGGTCGCCGGTGTAGACGGCGGCTTCGGTGGCGCGGGCGAGGAGGTGGGCGGCGGGGTCGAGGGGCACGCCTTTGTCTTCTGACGTCCCCGCGTCTCCTGACCTCCGCGTGTCGCCTGACGTCCCCGCGTCTCCTGACCTCCCCGCGTCGCCTGACCTCCCCGTGTCGCCTGACGTCCCGCCCCCGTCCGGAGAATCGTTCCGTCTTCCTGGTCTCGCGCGGTGCGCGGCCGCGCCGAGGAGCGCGTCGAACGCCTCCGTGGCGTTGCCCGCGCGGAGCGCGATCAGGCCCGAGAGGGCGTCGTCCGCCGTGCCCTCGGCCACCAGGCGGCGGGCCCGGTCGCCGTCGCCGGCCTGCCAGGCGTCGGCGGCGGCACGTGTCACCAGACGTGAGCGCTCCGCGGGATCCGGACAGAGCGCGGCGGCGCGCTCCGACAGAGCGCGCGCCAGGGCGGGTTGCCCGGTGCGGCGAGCCTTGTCGGCCGCGCCCCGCAGCTCCGCCACCAGCCGTGCGCTCGGGCCCAGCGCGCCCGCGCCGCGGTGCCAGGAACGCCGGGGTGACTCGCCGTCCCCGTGCAGCACCCTGGCCAGCAGCCGGTGGACGTCACGGCGGTCGGCCGGGGACCCGGACTCGTACGCGGCGATCCTCGTCCAGGTGTCCCGGAAGACCACACCCCCGGTGCCGAAGTGCGCCACGCCCGCGGTCTCCGCTCGCTCCAGCGGGCGGGTGTCGAGGCCGACGGCGGTGACGGCCCGGGAGAAGGCGTGGGTGGCGACCGGGTACTGGTCGGCCGCCGCGAGGAGCAGCAGCAGGCGGGTGTCGTCGGGCAGGGACCGGATCTCCGCGCGTAGTGCGCGCAGCAACTGCGGTGCGAGCGAGGCCGGTTCGGCAGGGAGCGGGTCGAAGCCGGCCGACTGGCGGTCGCTCAGCAGCGTCACGAGCTCGGCGGCGGCACGCGGATCGCCGTAAACGGAATGCAGCAGCCGTACCCGCACGCCCTCGGGAAGCGCCTGGATCACGCGTCTCGGTGGCGAAGTGCGGCTGGGATGCGGAGGGTTCACCGGAGTCACCACGCAACTCACGTTACTGGCGAGTTAATTGACCCGTAAAGACCGGCGATTTCACCGATGCCACGCGCGTGGACCCGGCCCGACACTCCTGGCAACCCCACCCGTTTCAGGAGGCATCATGCAGCGCTTCGGGCGTCGCATCGCCGCGGCCGGCACGGCCGTGGTCTCATCGCTCCTTCTGGCACTCTCCCTCGCCGCGGTCCCCGCGCAGGCGGCGAGCCACAACCCGATCGTGTTCGTGCACGGTCTCAGCAGCGATGCGAGCAGCTGGGACGACTGGATCGCCGACTTCAAGGCGGACGGCTACAGCGCGTCCGAGCTTGACGCCTGGACGTACAGCTGGTCCCAGTCGAACGTGACCACCGCGCAGCAGCTGGCCACCGAGGTCCAGCGGGTCCTCAAGGCGACCGGCGCCTCCAAGGTCGACCTGGTCACCCACTCCATGGGTGCGCTGAGCGCCCGCTACTACCTGAAGAACCTGGGCGGCACGGCGTACGTGGACGACTTCGTGTCGGCGGCCGGCGTCAACCACGGGACGACCACGGCCTCCTTGTGCGCGTGGCTGTACACCTCGTGCGCGGAGATGAGCACCGGCAGCTCCTTCCTCACCGCACTCAACTCGGGTGACGAGACGCCGGGCAGCGTCTCCTACGCCAGTTACTGGTCCAACTGCGACGACGCCCTCACCCCGGACACCACGGCGATCCTGAACGGAGCGACGAACGTCGAGGTCGGATGCATTTCGCACACCGACATGAACAACGACTACGGCGTCTACCAGCAGGTGCGCGCCTTCGTGCAGTAGGCGCGCGAGGGGGTGCGACGGGGTCCCACGGGGGACAATCGCGGTACGACCCGTCCTCGGCGAGGGAGGCTGTCATGCCGCTACGGTCCGCCGGCACCGGCAAGGTGTCCCGGGATCCCGTCCACCACCCGCTCTTCGCCCGGTGCTACGAGCGGGCCAGCGTCGCCGCCGAGACAGGGCTGGGCATGGCCGGTGTGCGTCAGCGGCTGCTCGCCGGGCTGTCGGGGCGGGTGATCGAGATCGGCGCGGGCAACGGTCTGAACTTCGCGCACTATCCGGGCACGGTCTCCGAGGTCGTGGCGATCGAACCGGAGCGCCGGCTGCGGCAGTCGGCCCTGGAGTCCGCCCTGCGCTCCGAGGTGCCGGTCGATGTGGTGCCGGGCACCGCGGAGGCGCTGCCGGTCAAGAGCGAGGCCTTCGACGCCGTGGTCGTCTCGCTGGTGCTGTGCAGTGTGCGCGATGTGCCGCGCGCGCTGAGCGAGGCACGGCGGGTGCTGCGGCCGGGCGGGACCGTGCGGTTCTTCGAGCACGGCAGCGGCGGCGGGCCCGCGATGCGCTTCACCCAGCGCGCTCTGGACCGGACGGTGTGGCCGCTGCTGAGCGGCGGCTGCCATCTGTCCCGCGACCCGGTCGGGGCACTGCGCGGGGCCGGGTTCGAACTCGGTCCCTATCGGCGGATGTTGCTGCCGGAGAAGGGGCCGAAGCTGCCCCCGTCCTTCTGCGTGCTCGGCACCGCGTGGCGTCCCTCACCGGCGAACGGCTGATCTCAGGGCCGCCGTCCTGCAGGACGACTGGTCACAACGTCCACTTCCGCAGCTCGCGCGCGATGTCGTGCACCGAGGCGTCGCCCTTCTTGGCCACCTTGGCGAGATCACGGACGAGGACCGGCGAGGTGACGACCCTGAGGCCGCTGGCGACGAGGTAGGCGTAGGCGACCGCACAGGCGAAGAGTGCGTTCGTGCGCTCCAACGCCGGGACATGGATGAGGAGTTGCAGCAGCGCGGCGGCGCGCAGATGCGGGTTGTCGTAGACGGGGATGTCGAAGATCTCTGCCTCGTGCCGCGCCACGGCGGCGACCAGGGCACCCCAGTCGGTGACCTGGGGATCGCCGGGGGTCTTCTGCTCGGCGAGCATCAGCAGCCAGGCGAGATCGATGTGCAGATCGCTCAACGACCCTCGTTTTCCTTGCTGTCCCTGCCGAACTCCTCCGCGAAGACGGATTCGTACTGCTTCATGAAGTCGGCGGCGGCCTCGACGAAGGCCTGCCCTGCCTCTCCGGTGTCCTTCATGACCAGCTCCTCGATGTAGCGGTTGACGCTCACGCCACGGGCGAGGGCACGTTCACGGGCGGCGCGGGCGGTGCCCTCGTCCACCCGCACGTTCAACTGAGTCTTCGCCATACCTAGAAGCTAGCGCCGATCCGCTAGCACCGGCAAGGGGTGCCCAGGACAGAGCGGAAGGATGGCCCGTGCACGGGGTGCCCCTTACACCCGTGTCAGGGGCCCGACCTGGGAGGGAGGGCGCCTCGGCCGCAAGGGGGATATCGGGTGTGGGGCGGGTCACATTACCCTCGGCCCATGGCCACTGCTGCGGAGGACGCCCCCGAGACCGCTCCGACCGACGGGATCGCGGCCCGCGCCCGCGGTCTGACCAAGGCGTACGGCGGCGGCGAGACGGCCGTGCTCGCGCTGGACGCCGTGGACGTGGACATCGCGCGCGGTCGCTTCACCGCCGTCATGGGACCCTCGGGCTCCGGGAAGTCCACGTTGATGCACTGTCTGGCGGGCCTCGACACCGTCTCGGGTGGCCAGGTGTGGCTCGGCGACACCGAGATCACCGGGCTGAAGGATCGCGAGCTGACCCGGCTGCGCCGGGACCGGATCGGGTTCATGTTCCAGTCGTTCAATCTGATCCCGACGCTGAACGCGGCCGAGAACATCACCCTGCCCATGGACATCGCGGGCAAGAAGCCCGACGAGACGTGGCTGGACCAGGTGATCGACACCCTGGGACTGCGGGACCGCCTCAAGCATCGGCCCGCGCAGCTGTCCGGCGGTCAGCAGCAGCGGGTCGCGTGCGCCCGGGCGCTGGCCTCCCGGCCCGAACTGATCTTCGCGGACGAACCGACCGGCAACCTCGACTCGCGGGCCGGCCTGGAGGTGCTCGGCTTTCTGCGCGAGGCGGTCGACCAGCTGGGCCAGACCGTCGTCATGGTCACCCACGACCCGGGCGCCGCCGCCCACTCCGACCAGGTGCTCTTCCTCGGCGACGGACGGATCGTGGACAGCATGGAGCGGCCCACGGCCGAGGCGGTGCTGGAGCGCATGAAGCGGTTCGACGTGATCCGGGGGCAGTCCTCGCCCGGGGACGGCGGCTCGTCCCTCGTGAGCGGCAGCTCCTCCCCCGGCAACGGCGGCTCCTCCCCCGGGAGCGACGGCTCTTCCCCAGGTAGCGACGGCACCCCCGACGACGTGACCCCCGACAAGGACTGACCCCGTGCTGAAGGCGACCCTGCGCAGTTTCCTCGCCCACAAGGGGCGGCTGGTTCTCTCCGCTCTGGCCGTCGTCCTGTCCGTGGCCTTCGTCTCGGGCAGCCTGATCTTCTCCGACACGCTGAGCCGTACCTTCGACCGGCTCTTCGCCTCGTCGGCGCCCGACCTCACCGTCAGCCCGAAGGAAGACCTCAAGGAGGCCGTCCCCTCCGGGGCCACAGCCACCCTGCCGGCCGCGCTCGCCGACCGGGTGGCCCGGGTCGACGGCGTCGGGGCGGCCCGCTTCGACGCCGAGGCCGACGGGATCACCGTCGTCGACTCGCGGAACAAGTCGGTGGGCTCGACCACCGGCGCCCCCACCATCGGCACCGACTGGAACCCGACCTCGCGCAGCCCGGTGAAGCTCACCTCGGGGCACGCCCCGCACGGCGCCGACGAGGCCCTGCTCGACTCGGAGACCGCCGACCGCAAGAACCTGCGGATCGGTGACCCGCTGACCGTGATCGCGGGTCCCGGCTCGTTCAAGGTGCGGATCGTCGGCATCGTCACCTTCACCACCACCAACCCCGGTGCCTCGCTGGTCTACCTGGACCCGCCGACCGCGCAGACCAAGCTGCTCGGCTCCGCAACCGCCGCCACCAGCATCTCCGTGGACGCCGCCGACGGGGTGAGCAACGACCAGCTCAAGCAGCGGGTGGCCGCGGCGCTCGGCGCGGGCAGCTACGAGTACCGGACCGCCGCCGAACAGGCGAAGTCGGACATCGACCAACTGGGCGGATTTCTCGACGTCATCAAGTACGTGATGCTCGGATTCGCCGGGATCGCCGTCCTGGTCGGTGTCTTCCTCATCGTCAACACCTTCTCGATGCTGATCGCCCAACGCACCCGTGAACTGGGCCTGTTGCGCGCCCTCGGCGCCGACCGGCGGCAGGTCCGGCGCTCGGTGCTCACCGAGGCGACCCTGCTCGGGGTGGTCGCCTCGACGGTCGGCCTGGGCGCGGGCATCGGGCTGGCGGTCGGGCTCATCGCCCTGATGAACGCCTTCGGCATGAACATCGACACCGGGGAGATGGTCGTCGGCTGGGGCACGCCCGTCGCGGCGTACGTCGTCGGCGTGGGCGTCACCTTCGTCGCGGCCTACCTCCCGGCCCGGCGGGCGGCCGGTGTCTCCCCCATGGCGGCCCTCGCGGACGCAGAGATCGCCGGGATCGGACGGCCGTTGAAGGTCCGCGGGATCGTGGGCGGCCTGGTGGGCGCGGCGGGCGCCGGCGCGCTCGTGGGGTGCGTGCTCGCGTCGAGGACGGCGACGGCGGCCTCGCTGCTCGGCCTCGGTGTGGTCCTGACGCTGCTCGCGACCGTGATCGCGGGGCCACTGCTGGTGCGGCCGGTGATCCGGGTCCTGGGCGGCGCCTTCCCGGCGCTCTTCGGCCCGGTCGGGCGGATGAGCCAGCGCAACGCCCTGCGGAACCCCCGCCGCACCGGCGCCACCGCGGCCGCCCTCATGGTCGGACTCGCCCTGGTCGGCGGCATGTCGGTGGCCAGCGCCTCGATGTCGAAGTCGTTCGACGACCAGATCGACAAGACCCTGGGCGCCGACTTCGTCGTGCAGAACGGCAACTTCCTGCCCTTCCCGCAGGAGGTCACGGACGCGGTGCGGAAGACCGAGGGCGCCGGTCTCGTCGTACGGTCGAGGTTCGCGCCCGTCGCCGTGACGCTGCCCGACGGCAAGCGCGTCGAGACGACCGCCGCGGGCTACGACCCTCAGCTCGACGAGGTCGCCCACATCACCTACGCGCGGGGCGACACCGCGGCCGCGCTCGCACCCGGGCACCTGGCCATGGACCTGGACTTCGCGCGCGACCACGACGTGAAGGTCGGCAGCGGGATCCCCGTCGAGTTCCAGGGCGGCCGCCGGACCGAGCTGACCGTCGGCGCCCTCACCGACCAGGACTCCGCGGACGGGTTCGGGACGCAGGGCGGGATCTACTTCGGCCTGGACACGCTGGAGCGGTTCGCGCCGGGCGGCCAGGAGTCCGCGCTCTACGTCAACGCCGCACCCGGCACGAGCGCGGACCGGCTGCGCACCGCACTGGAGCGGACGCTGGACCGGTATCCGCAGGTCCAGGTGCGCGATCTGGCCGACTACAAGGACCTGGTGCACGACCAGATCGCGGTTCTGCTCTATCTCGTCTACGCGCTGCTGGGGCTGGCGATCGTCATCGCGGTGCTCGGGGTGGTCAACACCCTCGCCCTGTCGGTCGTGGAGCGCACCCGGGAGATCGGGCTGCTGCGTGCGATCGGGCTGGCCCGGCGTCAGCTGCGCCGGATGATCCGTCTGGAGTCGGTGGTCATCGCGGTGTTCGGCGCGGTGCTGGGGCTGGCACTGGGGCTGGTGTGGGGGGTGTGCACCCAGCAGGTGCTGGCGCTCCAGGGCCTGAACGCGCTGGCGATCCCCTGGGGCACGCTCGTGGCGGTCGTCGTCGGCTCGGCGGTGGTGGGCGTCGTGGCGGCGCTGCTTCCGGCCCTGCGTGCCTCGCGCATGAACGTACTGGCGGCCATCGCGCACGAATGACGGCATCGCGGGGCAGGAAACTCAAGTCGCTTACCGCTGAGGAGAGTTCATGCCCCACGCCGATCAGCCTCGCCTGGATGAGCCGCGCCCCGATCAGACCCGCCCTGACGAACCCCGGCCCGATCACACCCGCCGTGACGGGTCCAGCCCCGATGAGCCCCGCCCCGATAGGTCCCGGCAAGATCACCCCCACCCCCTTCGGCCGCGCCCCTTCCGCTTCGCCGTCAATCTGACCGCCGCCGCCACCGACGAGGTCTGGCGCTCCAGGTGCCGGCAGGCCGAGGAGCTCGGGTACGACGTCATCCTGGTCCCCGACCATCTCGGCAAGGTCGCGCCCTTCCCGGCGCTGGTCGCGGCGGCGGAGGTCACCGAGCGGCCACGGCTCGGCACGTTCGTGCTCAACGCCGGCTTCTGGAACCCGGCGCTGCTCGCCCGCGAGGCCGCCACGGTGGACGTCCTCACCGGGGGCCGCCTCGAACTGGGCCTGGGCACCGGCTATGTGCAGTCCGAGCACGACCGGGCCGGGCTGCCCTTCGGGTCGGCGGGCGAGCGGGTGGACCATCTCCGGCACACGGTCGAGGAGTTGGAACGGCTGCTGTCCGCCGAGGACCACGTGCCGCGGCCGGTGCAGCGGCCCCGGGTGCCCCTGCTGATCGGCGGGATCGGCAACCGGATGCTGCGGCTGTCCGCCGAGCACGCCGACATCACGGCCTTCACCGGGGCGACGCTGGTGCCGGGGAACACGACCGGCAAGCTGATCCCGACCACCGCCGAGCAGCTCGACGAACGCGTCGCGCACTACCGGCGGCTGGCCGAGGGCCGCAAGGAACCGGCCGAACTGAACCTGCTCGTCCAGACGGTGGTCGTCACCGACGACCGGGAGGCCGTCGCCACCCCGTTCCTGCACCGGTTCCCGGACCTCACCCTTCAGCAGGCCCTCGACCTGCCCATCATGCTGATCGGCACGGTCGAGGAGATCGTCGCCCAGGTGCTGGCCCAGCGCGAGCGGTACGGCTTCACGTACCTGACGGTGCTGGAGGCGTCCATGGAGGCGTTCGCACCGGTGATGGCGGAGCTGCGGGGGCGCTAGTCGCCGAGGCCGGGTCCTGCGGGGCGGTACCGGCGGAGCCGCCGGGCGGCAGACGTCCGGATGGTGGAATTCCGGGTGCCGTGCCGTCTCGCGTGATGGGATCGCCGTATGACCGACCTGCGCATACGGGCCGCCGTGCCCGACGACCTGGACACCGTGCTGGCCTTCTGGAAGCAGGCCGCCGAAGGCACGAGCATCAGCGACGACCGGGACGGCGTGGAGCGCCTGGTGTCCCGCGACCCCGAGGCGCTGATCCTCGCGGAGCTCGACGGTGAGCTGGTGGGGACGGTGATCGCGGGCTTCGACGGCTGGCGGTGCCATCTGTACCGGCTCGCGGTGCACCCCGAGCGCAGGCGGCGGGGCATCGGGGCCGCGCTGCTCACGGCCGCCGAGGAGCATTTCGTACGGCTGGGCGGGCGGCGCGGGGACGCGATGGTGCTGGTGCGCAACGAAACCGCACAGCACGCGTGGCGCGCCGCTGGGTATGCGCCCGAGGAGAAGTGGCGGCGCTGGGTGAAGCCCTTCGCCGGCTAGGACGGGCGATCCTGGGGACCCTGTCCGATCATGGGACGGAGGTGACCCGATGACCGAAGTGCTCCTTCTGCTGGTCGCGATCCTGCTGTCGCTGGCCTGCGGTGCCTTCGTGGCCGCGGAGTTCTCGCTGACGACGGTCGAGCGCGGACAGCTGGAGCGTGCGGCGGAGCGCGGCGAGCGGGGTGCGTCCGGCGCCCTGAAGGCCGTACGGAACCTGACGTTCCAGCTGTCCGGGGCGCAGCTCGGGATCACCGTCACCAACCTGGTCGTCGGCATGCTCGCCGAACCGTCGATCGCGGCGCTGATCGCCGGGCCGCTGGAGTCGCTCGGGATCCCGGCGTCCACGTCGAGGTCGCTGGCGCTGGTGCTCGGCACCGCGCTGTCCACCGTGTTCCTGATGGTGGTGGGCGAGCTGGTGCCGAAGAACTGGGCGATCTCCTCGCCGCTGGCGGTGGCCAAGCGGGTGGGCACCGCGCAGAGCTGGTTCAGCGCGGCCTTCCGCCCCTTCATCACGCATCTCAACAACACCGCCAACCGGGTCGTACGGCGCTTCGGCGTGGAGCCCGCGGAGGAGCTGGCCTCGGCGCGCGGGCCGCAGGAGCTGGCCGCGCTCGCCCGGCACTCCGCGCGCGAGGGCGCGCTGGAGGCGGACACCGCCGAACTGTTCGTGCGCACGCTCAACCTCGCCGACCTGACGGCGGAGAACGTGATGACCCCGCGCGTGCAGGTGGTCGCCCTCGACGTCCAGGCGACCTGCGAGGACGTGGCGAACGTGACGCGCGCGACCGGGCTGTCCCGGTTCCCCGTCTACCGCGGCAGCCTCGACTCGGTGGTGGGCATCGCGCACATCAAGGACGTGCTCGCGGTACCGGCCGAACGGCGGCCCCGGGCCTCGGTCGCCGAGCTGCTGCGTGAGCCGCTGCTGGTGCCGGAGTCCCTCACCGTGGACCGGCTGCTGGACCGGCTGTCCGGCAAACGGACGATGGCGGTAGTCATCGACGAGTACGGCGGAACCGCGGGCGTGGCCACGCTGGAGGACATCGTCGAGGAGGTGGTCGGCGAGGTGCGGGACGAGCACGACCCGCACGAGACCCCCGACCTGGCCCCCGCCGGCACCGACGACGAGGGCAGGCAGCTGTTCCACGCCGACGGTTCGGCACGGACGGACCAGCTCGCCCGAGTGGGCCTGCGGCCGCCCGAGGGGCCGTACGAGACGCTGGCAGGCCTGGTGGCGACGGAGCTCGGGCGGATCCCGGCCGTCGGCGACTCGGTGGAGGTCGCCGGCTGGCGGCTGGACGTGGTGGACGCGCAGGGGCGCCGGGCCGCGCGGGTGCTGCTGCACGCGCCGCCGATCGACAGCTCCGGGGAGTCCGAAGGGGCCGTACGGAAGTCCGGGGAGGGGGCCGAATGACCGTCGTCCAGCTGCTGATCGGTCTGGCGACCCTCGTCGTCAACGCCTTCTTCGTGGGCGCGGAGTTCGCACTGATCTCGGTGCGGCGCAGCCAGGTCGAGACCTACGCCGAACAGGGCGACCGGCGGGCGAAGAGCGTGCTGTGGGGCCTGGAGCACGTCTCCGCGCTGATGGCGGCCGCTCAGCTCGGGATCACGTTGTGCACGCTGGTCCTGGGTGTGGTCGCGGAGCCGGCCATCGCGCATCTGCTGGAGCCGGTGTTCCACGCGGTGGGCGTGCCGGAGGGCGCGGGGCACGCGGTGTCCTTCGTCATCGCGCTGGCCCTGGCGACCTATCTGCACATGCTGCTCGGCGAGATGGTCCCGAAGAACATCGCGCTCGCGGAACCGGTGCGCAGCGCGCTGATGCTGGGACCGCCCCTGGTCACCCTGGCGCGCGGGCTGCGCCCGGTGATCTTCGCGATCAACGCCTTCGCCAACGCCCTGCTGAAACTCCTGCGGGTGGAGACGAAGGACGAGGTCACGGCCACCTTCTCGGACGCCGAGCTGGCCCGGATCGTCCGGGACTCCGGTGAGGCGGGCCTGATCGACGAGCGGGCACGGGAGCGGCTGCACGACGCGCTGGAACTGGGCCGCCGGCCGGTGCGGGACGTGGTGATGCCGCTGGAGCGGGTCGTGTACGCGCGCGTGGGCGTCACCCCGGAGCAGTTGGAGGCGCTGTCGGCCGAGTCCGGGTTCTCGCGCTTCCCGGTGGTGGACGAGGGGCGGCGGATCGTCGGCTATCTGCACGTCAAGGACGCGCTGGACGCCTCGCCGCGGGACCTGCCGTTCTCGGTGCGCGACATGCGGCCGATCGCCCGGATCCGGGAGAGCACACCCCTGGACGACGTCCTGACGGCGATGCGGCGCAGCCGTACCCATCTGGCGGCGGTCCTGGGAGCGGACGGGCGCCTCGCGGGCCTGGTGACGATGGAGGACGTGCTGCGCGAGCTGTTCGGTCGACGGGTGTGAGCGGTGGCTCCGAGTGATCCAGGGGCGACCGACCGTCGGGTATGTGCACGGGATACGATTTCTTCCGCCATGCAGACGAATCCCACTTACTCCAGCCTGGTCGCGGTCGGCGACTCCTTCACCGAGGGCATGTCGGACCTGCTCCCGGACGGCACCTACCGGGGCTGGGCCGATCTCCTCGCCGGCCGGATGGCCGCCGTGACGCCCGGCTTCCGCTACGCGAACCTCGCGGTGCGCGGCAAGCTGATCCAGCAGATCGTCGACGAGCAGGTCGATGTGGCCGCGGCGATGCAGGCGGACGTGATCACGCTGGTGGGCGGTCTCAACGACACCCTGCGGCCCAAGGTCGACATGGTCCGGGTGCGCGACCTGCTGACGGAGGCGGTGGAGCGACTCGCCCCGTCCTGCAAGCAGCTGGTGCTGATGCGCAGCCCCGGCCGTGAGGGGCCGGTCCAGGTGCGTTTCCGGCCGCGCATGGAGGAGCTGTTCACGGTCGTCGACGAGCTCGCCGCCCGGCACGGCGCTCTGGTCGTCGATCTGTACGGCGCGCCCTCGCTCTCCGACCAGCGCATGTGGGACGTGGACCGGCTGCACCTGACGGCCGAGGGCCACCGCCGCGTCGCCGAAGCGGTGTGGCAGACCCTCGGCTACGACCCCGAGGACACGGAGTGGCGTACTCCGCTGCCGGCCACCGTGCCGCCGAAGTGGCTGGCCCGCCGGATCGCTGACGTCCGCTTCACCCGGCAGCACCTTCTGCCCTGGATCGGCCGCCGCCTGACGGGCCGCTCCTCGGGGGACGGCATGCCGCCCAAGCGCCCCGACCTCCTGCCCTACGACCGCTAGGACACCGTGCACACGCGCGTGGTGAACGTCCGGGGCCGGCTCCACGAGTACGGCCCCCGGCTGGAACACGCGCCCGCCGACCTCGTCTACGTCGGCCGCCGCTGGACAATGGGCGGCTGGGACCTGCCGAGACACCCCCTCTACAACCCCTTCGCCTACGACACCCCCACGCGCCGCAGGGACGGCACGCGGGCCGAGGTGATGGCGAAGTACCGGGCGTACCTGCTGGAGCGGCCGGATCTGCTCGCCCTGGTGCCCGAGCTGCGGGGCAGGGCGCTGGCCTGCTGGTGCGCACCCGAACTGTGCCACGCCGGTGTCCTGGCGGAGCTCGCGGAAACGCTCTCGTAGGTTCCGACGAACGGGGCCCCGGCGCCGGCCTGCACGGATCGCCAGTAGAACCCGCACACTCACCGGCGCTCACGCGGAGACCAGTGCCCGGTTGAGGGTCGTCTCGGTCACAGTGGCGGAGAAAGCGACGGTTGCACGGCCTGGGGCGGTTGGGTAGGTGCACGGCCACCATCGCGAACACTCCCACTCCTCATAGGGCAGTCAGTCCGCCGGCTGAACCGGTCCTTTCCGCCCCTGCACCTGAACCGCCCTGCCGCTGTCGCGTCTGCGACTCCCCTGTCCTCAACCTTCGTTGGGGACTCACCAGTGCCTCGATGTAGCGCTGGCGGGCAAGTACCGCCCCGCCCACGGCAATGGCATGCCGGGCGAGTTCCCCAGGCACGATGCGAAGAGCCTGGAAGGCGGGCGGCGCGACCCGCCGTCGCAGGGCCGCCTGCAGCCCTGAGATCACGAAGGTGGCGCCCGCTCCGAGGTCGGCGTCGACGACGAGGGTGTCGGGGTTGAGCAGGGTGAGGAAACCCGCGAGGGGCTCGGCGAGGGTGCGGCCGATGTCGATGAGATAGTGCTGTGCCCGCGGATCGTGCTGTGCTCGGCCGAGCACGTCATGCATGCCCGTGGCCTCGTCGAAGAAGGCCAACAGGTCGCCCGGGTGGGCCAGATGGCCACGAGGGGTGGTGGCGAGGCAGCCGCGGCCGCCGCACGCGCAGAGGGTGCCGTCCTCGCTGACGCTGACATGGGCCAGTTCCCCGGCAACACCTGCGGCGCCGTTGAAGAGACGGCCGTTGATCACGATTCCGGCGCCGTAGCCTCTCAGTACGCTGAGGCAGACGGCCGCTCTGGCACCTCGGGCAGCACCGTGCTCGGCCTCACCGAGTGCGGCGAGATTCGCGTCGTTGGCCACCTGAAGGGGCAGCATGAATGCTGCTTCGAGGGCCAGTACGGGATCGGCCCGCATCCAGGCCGGTACGGGACCGGCAGGCCTCCAGGCCGGTACGGGCGCGGCTCGCGAAGGGCCGCCAGGCCCGTGCGGGCGGGCGTGCCAGAGCCCCCGGCCGTCCCTGAGCACCGGCATGCCCAGTGCGACGACCATCGAGTCGGGCGGTGTCGCCGTCATGCGCTTGATGTTCTCCGTGATACCCGTGATGACCGCGGACATCGACCGTTCGGCTCGGGCCGGCAGGTCGGCCCGGCCCAGTACGCGTCCGTCGTAACTCACCAGGGTCGTCGCCTGCACGTGGTGGCCGAACTCGACGACGGCGACGGTGCGGTTGGCGAGTGCGATGTGCAGCACGGTGGCGGGCCGGCCTGCGCCCGCACGGGGCGCTGTGTCCTCGTCCTCGACCAGCAGCCCGCGCTCGAGCAGGCCGCTGACGGCGGCCGTGAGAGTGGTGCGGGGCAGTCCCGTCACCAGCGAGAGCTGTCGCCGGCTCGCCCTGCCGAGGGACTGAAGGGCAAGAAGAACGCTTTGCTCACCCGGGCGCAGTGCGGCCGTTTCGCGATTCATCGCCAGATCGTAAATCCATTGGTCGGGCGGCCACGTGCCGAGCCGCGATATCGAGAACGCGCTGCCGCCGCCGGCCGGTGACGTAAAAGCCGTAACGGAATGAAGGTAGAACGGCCGAACACGACCGTCAATGCTTCATACAGCGAAGGGATTAGGCCCGATCCAGGCCGAATTCAAGAGGGAGTAACGGAGCTCCGTGGCCAGCTGCGTGACCTGCCGATTCCCCGACCGTCGGGTCAATTCACCTTTCTCGTTCCTGTCCGGATCGTTGACGTGCCGGAAACCTGGCGCCTACCGTCCTCCCGCCGATGACGTTCGATTGATGGCCAGAGGAAAGCTCTCCGAGCCGGGCACAGGGATCCGGCCTTCTTTGATTTCACTCCTTGAACACGAAGGCCGAGCCGATTCGCCTCGTGTTCGCCAACACTGCCGAGGTGCCGCATGAGACCAAGTATTTCGCGCAGAAGTTTCGTCGCGGCGGCGGTCGCGACCGCTGCCGCCGCCACCGGTGTGGCCGCCGGGGCCGGGCCCGCGGAGGCACGCGGTGGCGTGGCCCGGGTGACCGGGAACAGCAGGGTCGACCGCCTGCTCGCCGTGATGACGCTCGACGAGAAGCTGTCCATGATCGAGGGGCAGCCGGAGAATGCCGCGACCAACGAGTACGAGGCCGGCTACCTCGCCGGTGTGCCCCGGCTCGGCATCCCGCCACTGCGGCTGAGCGACGGTCCGCCCGGAGTCATCACCCGCCGGGACTCCACCGGCATGACGTCCACCATGGCTCTGGCAGCCACCTTCAGCACCGCGGACGCCGAGGAGAACGGCAAGGTCATCGGGCGCGACGCGAGGTCGCTGGGGCAGGACCTCGTCCTGGAGCCCTTCGTCAATCTGGACCGGGACACCAGCTGGAGCCGGGGCTTCAACACGTACGGCGAGGATCCCCTGTTGACCGCCCGGACCGGCGCCGCGGTGATCACCGGCATCCAGAGCCAGGGCACCATGGCGCAGGTCAAGCACTACATCGCATACGACGGCGGCAACGACGTCGTAGTGGACTCGCAGACCCTGCACGAGGTGTATCTCCAGCCGTTCGACGCCGCCGTCAAGGCCGGTGTCACCTCGGTGATGTCGTCGTACAACAAGGTCAACGGCGAGTACGCGAGCCACAACGCGTACCTGCTCACCACCGTGCTGCGCGGGGAACTCGGGTTCAAGGGCTTCGTGACCTCCGACTGGGGCGCCAACCACGGCACCACGTCCATCAACGCGGGCCTGGACATGGAGATGCCGGGCGGTGGCGGCCCCAGTGGCGTCTCGATCACCCCCTACTTCACCAAGGAGAAGATGAAGGCGGCCCTCGCGGACGGGACGGTGACGGAAGCCACCGTCACTCGCGCCGTGGGGCGCATCCTGTACCAGATGGACCGCTTCGGCCTGCTGACCGGCGCCTCCAAACACACCGTCACCCCCCTGAAGACCGCCCGGAACCAGGCAGTCCTGCTCCGGACGGCGCAGCGGTCGGCCACGCTGCTGAAGAACAAGAACGGTGCCCTGCCGCTGAACGCCTCCGACCTGGGCTCGCTCGCCCTCATCGGCGCCGGCGCCGGACAGACCATCGCCACCAACAGCGGCGGTGAGGCGGCCGGAGGTCTGCTGGGCGAACAGACCAGTGCCCTCAACGCGTTGCGCGCCCGGGCCAAGAACGCCCGGATCACCTACGCGGTCGGCGGCGACCTCACCGGCTCCCCCGTGCCCGCCTCCGCGCTCGGCCACGACGGCGCGGCGGGACTGGTGCGCACCACCGACGGCGCCACCCGTACCGACAGCGTCCTCGACTTCACCACCGCGGGCGGCGACGCCCTGCCCCCGGGCACCGCCGCCACCTGGACCGGCACCCTGACCGTCCCCACCGAGGGCGACTACTGGCTCAACATCCAGGCCCTCGGCGCCACCGGCAAGCTCGTCGTCGACGGCAGGACGCTCACCACGGTGGGCGCGGGATTCGGCGCCGCGCCCCGTTACGGCGTCGTCCACGCCACCGACGGCAACGCGCCCACCGCGACCACGGACGGCCTCGCCAACGGCCGTACCAAGGTGCATCTCAAGGCCGGGCCGCACACGGTGTCCGTCACCGCCGCCCCCGACGTCTCCGGGGCCCCCGTCCAGATACGTCTCAACTGGGTCACCCCCGAGCAGGCCAAGGCAGACCACGACGCCGCCGTCGCCGCCGCGCGAAAGGCGAGAACAGCCGTGGTCTTCGTGTGGAACACCGGGTCCGGGGACCTGTCGGCCGCGCTCCCGGACGACCAGGACCAGTTGGTCGCCGACATCGCCGCCGTCAACACGAACACCATCGTGGTGCTCCAGGCCAACCAGCCGGTAGCGCTGCCCTGGCTGGACAAGGTGAACGCGGTCCTGGACACCTACTTCGGCGGTGACCAGGCCGGTGTCGCGGCCGCGGACATCCTGCTCGG
Source organism: Streptomyces sp. 351MFTsu5.1 (assembly GCF_000383655.1). NCBI lineage: Bacteria > Bacillati > Actinomycetota > Actinomycetes > Kitasatosporales > Streptomycetaceae > Streptomyces > Streptomyces sp. 351MFTsu5.1. Next base: position 97,093 of record NZ_KB911798.1, read on the forward strand.
CGCGGTCAACCCCAGCGGCCGGCTCCCCTTCACCTGGCCCAAGGACATCTCCCAGGAGGTCGCCCACGACCCCGCCCACCCGGAGCGGTCCAGCAAGGGGGTCGACGGGGTGACCACCTACTCCGAAGGCATCAACATCGGCTACCGCCACTTCGAAGCCACCGGGCAAACACCGCTCTTCCCCTTCGGGTACGGCCTGTCCTACACCACGTTCCGCCACGACGACCTGCGGGTCGCACACTCCCGCGACGGCGGACTCGACGTCACCGTCACGGTCACCAACACCGGCCGCACCGAGGGAACCGACGTGGTGCAGGTCTACCTCGGCGCACCCCGACAGGCGCCCAGCGGCGTACAGTTCGCACCCAAGGCGCTGGCCGCGTACGAGAGGGTCACGGTGAAGCCCGGACGGGGCCGCAGAGTCACCCTGCACATCGCGCCGCGGCAGCTCCGGTACTGGAGCGACAAAACCGGCTGGACCCTCGCCACCGGCCCCCGTGACGTGCTGGTCGGCGCATCCGCCCGCGACATCGCGCTCAGCCGGCAGGTGAACATCACCGGACGCTGACCGAACCGGTCACCCGTCCGCGGTTCCCGCGAGCCGCGCCTCAACCGTCGGCGGCATGCCTGGCTGGTATCCAGGGCCTCGGCCACCGTTGATCGTCAGTCGGCGGAAGGGCACTGACGGATCAACGGTGGCCGCTGGTCACCCCGCACCGGCTGCTCCTGCCTGGACGTCAGCGGCGTCCCAGGAACGGCGGAGCAGACCTCACATGCCTACGTGTCAACGGCCGGACTGTGCGTCGATGCTGTTCCAGAAGCCGCACTGGTGGTCGGTCTTGTACGCGGCACTCGTGATCGCCGCGCTGCCGCCGGGACGCAGCGACATCAGGTGGCCGCTGCGATAGGAGGGCCAGGCGGCCTGATGGGGCGCATGCGTGTTCGGGGAGCCGGTGCGGATGAAGGATCCCCAGTAGTCGGTCATCTCCTTCGCGAGTCGGCGCTGTGTCGTGGTGAACTGCGCCGACAGGGGCTCATCGCCACCGAAGTGGGCCCAGAGGTAGGGGAGTTCCGTAGCGTGCGCGGCACCGGCGTCGAAGCCCGGCAGCGCGGCGGACAGCGCTGACGGGGCGTCCTGGTCGTCGAACTCGTAGAAGTACGTACGAGCCTGTTCGTCGGCGAAGTCCTGTCCCAACTGCTCCGCAGGGCAACCGCCGAGGCCGATCATGTAGCCGCTGTCCGTCCACACGTCGCCCACCGCATACGTTGCGGTGTACGGACTCGGGTAGGACCGGTAGGGGTAGCGGGCGAGGACCGCGTCGGCGGCGGTGCCGTACTGGTCACGCATGGCCTGTTCGTACTGGGCCTCGGTGGCCGCCGAGTAGGAGAGAGCGAACATGCGCGCTTCGTCATGGTTGACGCCGATCAGCACCGGGACGTGGTTGAAGCGTCCGGAGCTGAGTGCCGTGCCCGGGGGGAGTGGGAGTTCCGCTGTTCCCGAGGTGGGCAGCAGGGTGCCGGAACTGTCGGCGAGGCTGCCGGACGCTGCCAGGAGCTCGTCGGCCGACCGGGTGCGCAGACAGGCGGCCAGTGTCGCGGGGCCGGTGCAGCCGACCGCGTTCGCGTAGGCCGTGCTCCGCGCGGTGGCCTCGGTCCGCGTGAGGCTCTCGCAGACGCCGCTCTCCATGATCGCTTTGCTGAACAGACGGCCGGCCTTCGGCGAGGCGACCAGTCCACACACCGAAATGGCGCCGGCGGACTCGCCGGCGATGGTCACCTGGCCGGGGTCGCCGCCGAACGAGGCGATGTTGCGCTGGGTCCATTCCAGGGCAGCGATCTGGTCGAGCATGCCGTAGTTTCCGTCGCCGTCGGCGCTGAGGCCGGGCACGTTGAGGTATCCGAACACACCGAGCCGGTAGTTGATGGAGACGACCACGGCGTTCTGGCTGTCGGCGATCTGCGAGCCGTCGTACTCGTTGCCGGAGCCGTTCTTGAGCGAACCGCCGTGGATCCAGAGGAGCACCGGGAGGCGCTTGTGCCCGGTGTTTGCGCCCGTCGGTGTGTAGACGTTGAGGTACAGGCAGTCCTCACTGTCCATGGTGGCGGACGTGGTGCCACGCCCGCCCGACTGCAGGCACTGGGCCGCGTACTCGGTCGCCTTTCGTACCCCCGACCACGATGTGGCCCGTCGCGGAGGCTGCCAGCGCAACGTGCCGACAGGTGCGGCGGCGTAGGGGACACCGAGGTACTGGTCGGCCGAGTCGGCGTGCTTGCCCTGGAGCTTGCCGGTGTCGGTCGCGACGACGAGTCCGCCGCTGCCCGCCGGTGCGGCAGTGACCGGCGTGGTCAACGCCACCGCGAGGCACGCGGTGGCCAGCGCCACCAGGCCCCCGCGCAGGGTTGTCCGCCGTTTTTGTGTGGTTCCGCCTCTGAAGAAACCCAGCATGTCGTCCTCTTCTTGAGAAGGTCCGCGGGATGTACGAGAAGCAGGTGCGCCGCACAGTGCACCACCTGGCCCGCGCGGGACCACCGTGATCGGTTCGCTCACCGGACTGCGCGGCGAGATGCGCGACCCCGGGGTGCGGCGGATGTTCACGGGCGCCTACGCCTTCCGTCCCCTGTGGGGCGACAGCAGCGCCTTCCACGGTCTCGGGGGCTGCCAGTACCAGCGCCTCACGGCCCAGCCCTTGAAGCGCCACCGCGCACCTTCTACTACGAGTTCAACGACCCACACCCGCCTACCGGCGGGCCCTCGACCAGGTATGACCCGGGGCTTCGCATGCCGGCGACATGGCCTACCTGTTGCCCTCGGCGCACTCGAAGCTGCTCACTCCCGAACAGCAGCAGTTGTCCGGGGATGGTGCGCTACTGGGGTTCGTTCGTGAAGCACGGCAACCCTGCCGCAGTTCGAGTTCTTGCCGCGCAGGCAGGCGTTTCCACGTCATTACGCGGCAAGCTCACAGGCGGGCCGCCGGGACCGTGACGGCCGGCTGCGGCGTCGCTGGTTCGGCTGGACTCGTCCCGGAGGGGCCAGGGGGCCACAGCAGGCTCGTCATGTCGAGCCAGGCGTCCGGTCGGTGCCCAGCGGGGCACCGACCAGGGACTGCAAGGAGCGGACCAGGCGCGCGGCGTCTGCGCTGGAGAGTGGGGCGAGGAAGCGGCGTTCCATCTCCTGGCGGGCAGATTCGGCGTTCTGCAGGCGCTTTTGGCCCGCGGTCGTCAGCTGCACGATGTTCTTGCGCCGATCCTGGGGACTGCGGCGCCGCTCGACGAGTTCCTTGTCCTGCAGGGCATCCACGAGAGCCACCATCGTCGTGCGGTCGATGCCCAGTTTCCCCGCCACGTCCAGTTGGGACAGCTCGTCATGTGCGTCGAGGACGACGAGAACGGCCAGTTCGCGGCCATCGATCCCATACGGAGCCAAGGCCAGTGAGGACTCCTCGGTCAGCCGCAGGTACGCGTGCTTGAGCAGATAACCGAGGCGGGAGGTGAGGACCTCGGGCGGTGCGTGGTGCGTCATGGCCGCATCGTATCGAAGACTGATAGTCAGCATCGCTGATGATCCGCTACGGTGACGGTACTGTGCCGTCGCCGTCACCGGTGACGCGTCGACTCGAAGGGCGCGTGGCAACCATGTCCGACCAGTTCCACTCCTCCGATACCTCCGTGACGTTCGGTATCAAGACCACCCCGATGCGGGTCCCCTACCAAGACATCCTGCGCGTGTGGGAGGAGGCCGACGAGCTGCCGGAGATCGCGGACGCCTGGTTGTGGGACCACCTCATGCCGATCGTCGGCCCCAGGGACGGCCAGGTCCTCGAAGGATGGACGTTGCTGAGCGCCCTGGCCGCCCGAACCCAGCGGCTGCGCCTGGGCCTGCTCGTGACGAGCAATCGGATCCGGCCGCCCGCCGTCCTCGGCAAAATCGCCACCACCGTCGACGTGATCTCCGGCGGCCGCCTGATCATGGGCCTCGGCGTGGGCGGCACCGTACAGCCGCCCGACGCGGGCGGGATCGCCGGCGAGAACCCGGCCGCCGCGGAGTACGCCGCCTACGGACTCACACTCGTCCCGCCCGCCGGAGGCATCGCCCGCCTGGAGGAGACCATCGCCATCCTTCGCGGCATGTGGACCCGGGACGTCTTCGACTTCCATGGCCGCTACTACACCCTCACCGGCAACCGCAACGAGCCCAAGCCCGTCCAGCAACCAGGCCCGCCCCTGCTGATCGGAGGCTGGGGAAACCGAACACTCCGCCTCGTCGCCGAACACGCCGACATCTGGAACATCCCCGGCCCACCGCACAACACACTTGACTACATCACCGACCGCAGCGCCGTCCTGGATGACCACTGCGCGGCCATCGGCCGTGATCCGCGGACGATCACCCGCTCCGTTCAGTACATCGTCTCCTACGACGACCCGGCAGCCGACCGCAAGGCCATAACGGAACTCATCGCCGCCGGCGTGACGCACATCGTGCTGAGCCTGCGCAGCCCCTATCCCCCACAGGTCACGCGATGGCTCACCGACGAGATCATCACGCCCGTACGCAGCAAAACCGGAGACGTCCGCTGACGACCGCTCGCCACTCGCCACTCGCCACTCGCGAAGACACTGAGCTTCTTCCAACCTGCCGGTGACGTGCGGTAGTTGAAGGCCCCGCAACCTGACGAAGCTACGTCCGCGAGGCGATCGGCGTGCTGGCCGCCCTCGCACCGACGCTCGACGCGCAGGTTCTGTTCAAGGCACGCCACCTCAAGCGGTGGCAGCGCCGTCACGACACCACCCACACCAAGATCCGAAAGATCCGATGTGTCGACGTGAAGGCCGTCCTTGCCCACGGATGCCCCTAGCGCCCGCGCCTTCACAAACGCCCCCTGGAGCCTCTGCCGGCGCCGTGATCCAGTGCCGCCATCTCGCACCCGTCTCACAAACCTCTCGCGACAGGACGCAGCCAGAACCGCCCTGCGGCCTCTGACCTGTACGTTCCTACATCAGAAGGACGGTTCGGAGCCTGTACGGACGCCCGGTAAACTCCGTACACGTGACTGCTCCCGCCAAGCCCCGCATCCCGAACGTTCTCGCCGGCCGCTACGCCTCCGCCGAGCTCGCCACGCTCTGGTCGCCCGAGCAGAAGGTGAAGCTGGAGCGTCAGCTCTGGCTCGCCGTGCTGCGGGCGCAGAAGGACCTCGGGATCGAGGTGCCGGAGCAGGCGCTCGCCGACTACGAGCGGGTCCTGGACACCGTCGACCTGGCCTCGATCGCCGAGCGCGAGAAGGTCACGCGGCACGACGTGAAGGCGCGGATCGAGGAGTTCAACGACCTCGCCGGGCACGAGCAGGTCCACAAGGGCATGACCTCCCGCGACCTCACCGAGAACGTCGAGCAGCTCCAGATCCGGCTCTCCCTGGAGCTGATCCGCGACCGCGCGGTGGCCGTCCTGGCGCGTCTGGGCAAGCTCGCGGGCGAGTACGGCGAGCTGGTCATGGCCGGCCGCTCGCACAACGTGGCCGCGCAGGCCACCACCCTCGGCAAGCGTTTCGCGACCGCCGCCGACGAGCTGCTCGTGGCCTACGCGCGCGTGGAGGAGCTGCTCGGCCGCTACCCGCTGCGCGGCATCAAGGGCCCGGTCGGCACCGCGCAGGACATGCTGGACCTGCTGGGCGGGGACGCCGCCAAGCTGGCCGACCTTGAGGACCGGATCGCCGGTCACCTGGGCTTCTCGCAGGCTTTCACCTCGGTCGGCCAGGTCTACCCGCGCTCGCTGGACTACGAGGTCGTCACCGCGCTGGTGCAGCTGGCGGCGGCCCCGTCCTCGCTCGCCAAGACGATCCGGCTGATGGCCGGGCACGAGCTGGTCACCGAGGGCTTCAAGCCGGGCCAGGTCGGCTCCTCCGCGATGCCGCACAAGATGAACACGCGGTCCTGCGAGCGCGTCAACGGCCTCATGGTCATCCTGCGCGGCTACGCCTCGATGACCGGTGAGCTGGCGGGCGACCAGTGGAACGAGGGCGACGTGTCCTGCTCGGTGGTGCGCCGGGTCGCGCTGCCGGACGCGTTCTTCGCGCTCGACGGCCTCCTGGAGACCTTCCTGACCGTGCTCGACGAGTTCGGCGCCTTCCCGGCTGTCGTGGCCCGTGAGCTGGACCGCTACCTGCCGTTCCTCGCCACCACCAAGGTGCTGATGGGCGCGGTGCGCGCGGGCGTCGGCCGTGAGGTGGCGCACGAGGCGATCAAGGAGAACGCCGTCGCCTCCGCGCTGGCGATGCGCGAGCAGGGTGCCGAGCGCAACGAACTCCTCGACAAGCTGGCCGCAGACGAGCGCATCCCGCTCGACCGTGCCCAGCTCGACGAGCTGATGGCCGACAAGCTGTCCTTCACGGGCGCCGCGGCCGACCAGGTCGCCGTCGTGGTCGGCCGGATCGAGGAGATCGTCAAGCAGCACCCGGCGGCCGCGGGCTACACGCCGGGGGCGATCCTCTGACCCGGTTCACCCCCGCGGACCTGGAGGCCGCCCGCGACCGGCTCGTGCCGGATGTCGTCGCGGACGGCCTCCGTGTTCTGTTCTGCGGCATCAATCCCGGGCTGATGACGGCGGCCACCGGCCATCACTTCGCCCGTCCCGGAAACCGCTTCTGGCCGGTGCTGCATCTGTCCGGGTTCACTCCGAGGCTCCTGAAGCCTTCGGAGCAGGGCGAGTTGCTGTCGTACGGGCTCGGGATCACCAATGTCGTGGCCCGGGCGTCGGCGCGGGCGGACGAGCTGAGCGCCGAGGAGTACCGCGAGGGCGGGCGGCTGCTGGCGGAGAAGGTGGCCAGGTTGAAGCCGCGGTGGCTGGCCGTGGTGGGGGTGACCGCCTATCGCGCCGCTTTCGACGACCGCAAGGCGCAGGTCGGGCCGCAGGAACGGATCATCGGCGACACACGGGTGTGGGTGCTGCCCAATCCGAGCGGCCTCAACGCGCACTGGACCGCGGCGACGATGGCGGAGGAGTTCGCGCGGCTTCGGGTGGCGGCGGAGGACGCCTAGCCGTCGCTCACACCGGGTCGATGTCGGAGGCCACCGCGAGCACGTGGATCTCGTCGGACTCGTCCTTGCAGGCCACTCCGAGGGCGATCCAGCGGTCCGATCCCGGGGGCTGCCACAGGCTCAGATCGTCCGTCACGATGCTCGTCAGCCTCCACGGCTCGGGTATCGCCTCGCCGCGTTCCAGACGCACCGTCAGCGTGCACATCCCCCAGAGCTGGTGCTGTCTGCCCCAGCGGTGGTCCAACTCCTGGGCTATTCGGCTCTTGAGGGCATGGAAATCCCCCACGGCGGCCCTGCGCGGCGCCGCGTCACCGTCCCGCAGACCGTGGCTCACCTCTAACGACTCGATGCGGTAACCGGGCCCCGACAGGTACACGCCCGACCCGCCGTCCGCCGCGGTCAGGTCGCGGGCGCACAGCGAGTCGATGGCGGCGAGGTACTTCGCGCTGTCCATGTGATCCAGTAAAGCGGCCGCCACTGACATTTGGCGGGGCGTCAGGCGATCCGCGGGGTCAGGCGTCCCGGTGCCGCACGCTCCAGGCACCCGCGGCCAGGGCGGCGGCCGCCCAAGCCGCCGTCACGGCGAGTCCCGTCCACGGTCCCAGAGGTCCGTCGTGCGTCTCGTACAGGACGATCTGGCCCGCCCGGTCCGGCATGAAGTCGGTGGCCCCGCCGGCCACGTCCCCGATCACGAACGAGACGACCAGGACGAACGGGATCAGGAGCGAGAGCGCCCCCACCCCACTGCGCAGCACCGCCGCGAGACCGGCCGCCAGCAGCGCCATCAGGGTGAGGTAGATCCCGCAGCCGACGACCGCGCGCACCTGGTCACCGGTGCTGAGGCCACTCGCCGCCTCGCCGAGACCGGCACGTGCCACGACTAGCGCGGCGACGGCGGTGACCAGGCCGACCACGAGCGTGGGCCCGGCGATGGCCGTGACCTTCGCCGCGAACCAGTGCCCGCGCCGCGGCACCGCGGCCAGTGACATCCGCAGCCCACCCCCGTGGAACTCCGAGGACACCGTCATGGCGCCGAAGCACATGGCCGCGATCTGGCCCGGCATGACCCCGGACAGTGCCGTGAACAGCGGGTCGAACTCGGGGTCGGAGGGGTCGGAGACACCGGCGAGCGCGGAGAACGCGGTGGTCGCGGCGAACAGGGCGAGCAGGGTGCCGAGAAGCGAGCGGAGCGTACGGATCTTCAGCCACTCGGAGTGGAGGACGGGGGCGAAGGGCATGTCAGGCCTCCTGGGGGTGTGCGATGAACTCGGTCTCGGCCGACGTGAGATCCAGGTAGGCGTCTTCCAGGGTGCCCTCCTGGGAGGCCAGTTCGAGGATGGGCACGCCCGCCGCCGAGACGACGGCGCCGATCTCGTCCACGCGTGCGTGCTGCACGCTCCAGTGCCCGTCCTCGTGTTCCACGGCGTCGTGGCCGTGCCGGGCCAGGGCCGTCCTGAGCGCGCCGGGGTCGGGCGTGCGGATCAGCACGCTCGGCTGCACGCGTGCGTGGATGAACTCCCGCAGGGGTGTGTCGGCGAGGAGGCGTCCCCGGCCCAGGACGACGAGATGGTCGGCGAAGGACGCGGTCTCGTTCATGAGGTGGCTGGAGACCAGGACGGTGCGTCCCTCGCCGGCCAGTCGGCGCAGCAGCCCACGGATCCAGATGATGCCTTCGGCGTCGAGTCCGTTCGAGGGCTCGTCGAGGAGGACCACCGGGGGGTCGCCGAGCAGGGCGGCCGCGATGCCGAGCCGCTGCCGCATGCCCAGGGAGTACGTCCGCACCCGGCGCCGGGCCACCGATGCCAGCCCCGTCGCCTCCAGCACCTCGTCGACCCGGCGGCCGGGGATGCGGTTGCTCGTGGCCAGCGTGCGCAGGTGGTCGCGGCCGGTGCGGGCGCCGTGCGCGGCCCGGGCGTCGAGCAGGGCGCCCACGTGGCGCAGGGGTTCGGCGAGAGCGGTGTAGGGGCGTCCGCCGATCGTCGCCGTGCCGGAGGTGGGCCGGTCGAGGCCGAGGACGAGCCGCATGGTGGTGGACTTTCCGGCGCCGTTGGGGCCGAGGAAACCGGTCACCCGGCCCGGCAGGACCCGGAAGGTGAGGTCGTCCACGGCGCGTCGGGTGCCGAACTCCTTGGTGAGGGACTGGACTTCGATGCTGGTCATGGCAGCAGCCTCGCCGGTGCCGCGGGGCGGGGCCTCCCCCGCGCGTGGAGATCGTCTCCCCCGTGCGGGGGAGGGCCGTTGTCGGTGGCGGCTGGCACGATGACCGCATGGTCCGCTTGCTGCGCCCGTTCGGTCGGGCGGTGACGTACACACGGTGGCTGCATCTGTTCATCGCCACCGTGTGGCCCGCCATGTGGATGTTCGTCGAGGAGGCGTGGTGGACCTGGCTGGTGGCGGCGGCGACGCTCGCCCCGGCCGCCCTCGTTCCGGCGATGCGCACGGTGGAGGGACTGCAGGCCAGGCTGCTGCTGACGGGGCATCGGCACGACAGCGAGAGCAGTGCCGTCGTGGTCGCGCCGTCCGCGTCCTGGGGCGACCGGGGCCGGCTCGTGCTGTGGCTGGAGGCGCGGCTGCTGCTCGGCTTCTCGACGGCGTGGCTCTCCGTCCAGTTGCTGGTCAGCACGGTGGACCTGGTGGCCTCGGCGTTCGGGCGGGATGTGGACGAAGGCGTGCTCGTCCTGCTCGGCGGCCACCGGTGGTGGCACATCCTGCTCGCGCCGCTCTCCCTGGCCGCACTGGCGGCGACCGTGTTCGGGGCGGGCCGTCTCGTCACCGCGCTCGCGCTGCGGCTGCTTGGCCCCTCCCCGGGCGACCGTCTCGCCGCCTTGGAGGAGCGCACCGAGCAGCTGCTGGAACGCACCCGGATCGCACGCGAGCTGCACGACTCCATCGGGCACGCGCTGACCGTCGCCGTGGTCCAGGCGGGAGCGGCCCGCGCGGCGGGCGACCCCGACTTCACCGACCGCGCCCTGGACGCCATCGAGGAGACCGGGCGGGCCGCGCTGGAGGACCTGGAGCGGGTGCTGGCTGTCCTGCGCGAGTCCGGGGGTCCGGTGAGCGGCCGTCCGACGCTGGCCGAGTCGGACCGGCTCCTGGAGTCCGCCCGTGCGTCGGGGGCGAAGGTGGACGCCGAGTTCACGGGGCCTCTGGACACCGTGCAGGGCCCGGTCTCGCGCGAGGGCTACCGCATTCTCCAGGAGTCGCTGACCAACGTGCTGCGGCACGCGGGTGCCGTCCCGGTCCGGGTCCGCGTCGAGGTCTCGCGGGAGACACTCGCCCTCGAGGTCCGCAATCCCGCCCCGGCGGGCGTTCCCGGCCCCGGCCGGGGCAGCGGTCTGCGGGGCATACGCGAGCGCGCGGCCCTGCTCGGTGGCCGCGCGCACACCGGCCCCGACCAGGGCGACTGGCAGGTGCACGCCGAGCTGCCGTTGCGCTGATCTAGGCTGGCCCGATGCCGGTCACCGTTCTCCTCGTCGACGACGAACCCCTGGTCCGCGCCGGTCTGCGGGCCGTCCTGGAGGCCCAGCCCGACATCGAGGTGGCCGGTGAGGCGGCGGACGGGGCGGCGGTGATCCCCCTCGTACGGCAGCTGCGGCCCGACGTGGTCGCCATGGACGTACGGATGCCGCTGCTGGACGGGATCGAGGCCACGCGCGCGGTGCTGCGGACGGTGGACCGGCCGCCGAAGATCCTCGTGGTGACGACGTTCGAGAACGACGAGTACGTGTACGAGGCGCTGCGGGCCGGTGCCGACGGGTTCCTGCTGAAGCGGGCACGGCCGGCCGAGATCGTGCATGCGGTGCGGCTGGTCGCCGAGGGCGAGTCCCTGCTGTTCCCGGCGTCCGTACGGCAGCTCGCCGCGCGGTACGGGGAGGACGGCGGCAACCTGGCGGCCCGCGCGGCGATGGAGCGGGCCCGGCTGACCGATCGGGAGGCGGAGGTGCTGCGGCTGATGGCGCGCGGACTGTCGAACGCGGAGATCGCCGAGCGGCTGGTCGTGGGCACGGAGACCGTGAAGTCGCATGTGAGCGGGGTGCTGGCGAAGCTGGGGGCGCGGGACCGTACGCAGGCCGTGATCGCGGCGTACGAATCGGGGTTCGTGGCGCCGGGGTGACCACAGATCGACAGGGGGCTCCGCCGTGGTGTGCGACCGGGTCACCACGGCGTCGCGGTCGAAAAACGGCCGAGCGCCCGGCGCAACCTGTCACAGCGACCTGTACGATCCGCCCCAACACGCGCACGAGCTGGGAGGACGGACGTTGGGGCGGCTGACCGGCGGGGACCCCTCGCTGCTGCGGAGGATCAATTCCGCGGTGGTGCTGCACGCGCTGCGTGCCACGGACTGTGCCACGCTCACGGAGATCACCCGGGTGACGGGCCTGTCCCGGCCGACGGTCGAGGGGGTCGTCGAAGGGCTCATCGAGGGCGGCCTGGTGGTCGAGAAGGCCGCCGACGAGAGCGTCGCCCGGCGCCAGGGGCGGCCCGCGCGACGGTTCCGGTTCCGGGCCGAGACGGGCCATCTGCTGGGCCTGGACATCGGACCGCACCGGGTGGCCGCGCTCCTGTCCGACCTGGACGGCCGGGTGCTCGGCGCCGTGGCCAAGGACGTCGACGAGACGGCGTCCGCCGACGAACGCCTGGAGCGGCTGCGCACCGCGGTCGCCGAACTGCTGCGCAGGGCCGGTGTCGCGCGCGACTCGCTGTGGGCCGTGGGAGTCGCGTCTCCGGGCATCGTGGAGGCGGACGGCACGATACGGCTGTGCGCCGCGCTGCCGGAGTGGACGGGGCTGCGCCTCGGCGAGCGGCTCAGCCGCTCCTTCAAGTGCCCGGTGCTGGTGGAGAACGACGCCAACGCGGCCGCCGTCGCCGAGCACTGGAAGGGCGCCGCCACCGAGTCCGACGACGTGGTGTTCGTGCTGGCCGGGCTGAGCCCGGGTGCGGGCTCGCTGATCGGCGGCCGGCTGCACCGGGGGTACGGCGGGGCGGCCGGCGAGATCGGCGCGCTGCACCTGCTGGGGCGTGAGGTCACCCCGGAGACCCTGCTGTCGACCACGGACGAACCCCTGCACCCGCTCGACGAGCAGGCGGTCGCCGAGGTCTTCGCGCAGGCCCGTGAGGGCGACCAGCGGGCCCGGGCGGCCGTGGACCGCTTCATCCAGCGGCTCGTCCACGACGTGGCCGCGCTCGTCCTGGCGGTCGATCCGGAACTGGTCGTGGTCGGCGGCTGGGCGACCGGGCTCGACGACGTACTGGAGCCGCTGCGGGGCGAGTTGGCCCGCTATTGTCTGCGCCCGCCGAAGGTGACCCTGTCGCTCCTCGGCGAGGCCGCCGTGGCGACCGGTGCGCTGCGCCTCGCCCTCGACCATGTGGAGGCACAGCTGTTCGCGGTGGAGGGCACGGTGACGGCGCGGCGGTGAACGGTCCGGCGGTGAGCGGTCCTGCGCGGTCGACGGATGACCCGCGGCGGTGCCCCGGGTCCGATCCGGGTCCGGGTCCGGGGCGCCGCCGCGGTGTTCACGAGCGTGGCCTTCAGGAGGCCTGGCGTTCCGGTCCCTCGTGGATCTCGACCGTGCCGGAGTCGCCGAAGGTCAGCCGGCAGGTGTCGGCGCGGTAGGTGGCCACCGAGAGGGCGGCGGTGCGGCCCGCGGCCAGATAGCGGGTGGTGACGACGAGGACCGGGGCGCCGGGCAGGCGGTCGAGTTCCTTGGCGTCGTCCGCGCGGGCCGAGCCGAGTTCGACGGCGTTCTCCCGGCTCTCCAGCTCCAGGCGCTGGAGTTCGCGCAGCACGGCACGCGCGCGTGCGGCCCCCGACGGCGCGTCTATGGCGGAGAGTTCCGGCACGGAGGCCTCGGGGACGTAGAGCAGTTCGGCGGCGACGGGCTGACCGTGAGTCACCCGGGAGCGGCGGACGATGTGCACCGGCTGCTCGCGGCCGGTCTCCAGGGCGTCGGCGACGGCGGCGGGCGGCACCGCCACGGCGCAGTCGACGGTCTGCCAGTCGTCACCGGCCGACCCGGGCCACGCCTGCTGCTCGGTGCCGACGGCCACACCCACGCGGGGCGGCGCGACGGTCGTACCGACACCGCGGCGGCGTTGGAGCCTGCCCTCCAGCTCCAGTTGCTCCAGGGCCTGACGGAGCGTCGCGCGGGCGACGCCGAAGCGGGCGGCGAGGTCGCGCTCGTTGGGCAGGATCTCGCCCACGGAGAATTCGGAGTCCAATGCCTCACTGAGCACGGTCTTGAGGTGCCAGTACTTCGGTTCCGGCACCGTTTCGAGCTGCGTGGTCCCCACCCTTGCCTCCGCAATCGCCGTGGTCCGGCGGCGTTTTAGCGCCCTTGTTTATTAAAGGTTGTTGCACTTCTCTGCGACCATAGGGCGGCCCCCACCCTTGGTCAAGACCAATCCTCGATCCTCGGAGCAACTCCCGGGCACGTTGCCGTGAACGTTCACGTCGCGTTCGCGCTCGACCGAGTGCGCAACACGACGGCAAGGCCCCGTCATGAACGGGGACCTGCTCGTATACGGAATGTCAGAGGTTCAGCAGGGAGCGCAGCTTGTCGGGGTTGCGCATGATGTAAACGGACTGGACACGGCCGTCGACGATGTCGAGCTGGAACACCGAGTCGGGCTTGCCGCCGGACAGGGCGAGCGCGGCCGGTCCTCCGTTGAGCTCCAGGAAGCGCCAGGTGAGGTCCTGGGCGCCCTTCTCGGCGACGCCGACGATGAAGCGGCCCACGTGGTCCGCGGACTCCAGTACCCGCAGCGGCGCCTTGGTCTTGCCGCCGCTGTCCCCGACGAGCCGCACGTCCGGCGCCAGCAGCGACATCAGGGCCTCCAGGTCGCCGCCGCCCGCGGCGACGAGGAAACGCTCCGTCAGATCCCGGCGCCGGACCGGGTCGACCTCGTAGCGCGGCCGTCGCTCGTCGACGTGCTTGCGGGCCCGCCCGGCGAGCTGGCGTACGGCGGGCTCGCCGCGGTCGAGCATGGCGGCGATCTCGGCGTAGGGGTAGCCGAAGGCCTCGCGCAGGACGAACACCGCCCGCTCCAGCGGTGACAGCGACTCCAGCACGACCATGACGGCGAGGGAGACCGAGTCCGCGAGGACGGCCTGCTCGGCGGTGTCGGGCACGGTGTCCCCGAAGTCGGTGACGTACGGCTCGGGCAGCCACGGGCCGACGTACGTCTCCCCCCGCGCCTTGACCTGCCGCAGCCGGTCGATCGCCAGGCGCGTGGTGACGCGGACCAGATAGGCGCGCGGCTCGCGCACCTCGCTGCGGTCCGCGGCCGACCAGCGCAGCCAGGCGTCCTGCACCACGTCCTCGGCGTCGCTGACGCGTCCGAGCATGCGGTAGGCGACGCCCTGGAGCACGGGACGGTGTTCTTCGAATACGTCGGTCTCGGTGTCGGTGGCCACCGGTTCATCCCAACCCACCCGCCGGTCGGTGTCCAGGCGATATCCAAGCGGCACTCCGGCGGGTCTACCCGTGAGTAGCAATTGCTGACAAGCTGTCTACGGCCAGCATGCCCAGCGTCCCGGTAGCCCCCTGAGCCACCGCCAAGGAGCCTTCATGTCCGAAACCGTCTCCTTCAAGGTCCCCTCCCCAAAGGGGCCGCAGCCCGTGACCGTCTCGTACGCGCGCGTGGGCCGCGGTGAGCCGCTGCTCCTGCTGCACGGCATCGGTCACCACCGGCAGGCCTGGGATCCGGTGGTGGACATCCTGGCCACGGAGCGGGACGTGATCGCCGTGGACCTGCCCGGCTTCGGCGCCTCGCCGGGGCTGCCCGAGGGGCTCGCCTACGACCTGGCCACGACGACATTCGTGTTCGGGGCGTTCTGCGAGGCGCTGGAACTGGACCGGCCGCATGTGGCGGGCAACTCCCTGGGCGGTCTGCTGGCCCTGGAACTGGGCCGCGAGAAGCTCGTACGGTCCGTCACCGCGCTGTCGCCCGCGGGGTTCTGGTCGCCGGCCGAGCGGCGGTACGCGTTCGGCGTCCTGCTCACGATGCGGCAGATCGCCCGCCGGATGCCGCTGCCGCTGGTCGAACGGCTGTCACGCAGCGCGGCCGGTCGCACGATGCTGACGAGCACGATCTACGCACGCCCGGGCCTGCGCGCTCCCGAGGCCGTGGTCGCCGAGACCCTCGCCCTCGTACGGGCCACGGGCTTCGACGAGACGCTCAGGTCCGGTACCGCGGTCCAGTTCACCGAGGACGTGCCCGGACTGCCGGTGACCGTGGCCTGGGGCACCCGGGACATGCTGCTCGTGCGCCGCCAGGGCGTGCGGGCCAAGCGGATCATCCCCAAGGCCCGGCTCGTCCGGCTGCCCGGCTGCGGCCACTGCCCGATGAACGACGACCCGGCCCTGGTCGCGCGCGTGATCCTGGACGGCAGCCGCTGACGGCTCACCGGGACACCGGGCCGATCAGGGACGGCATCGGCATTCCGCACAGGGGTTCACCTGTTCCCGGGGCCAGATGTTCACGTGCGGTTTCCGTGTGCGCTGCGGCGCCCCAGTAGTTGTGGCAACGCACACTGCCGGCTGGATCCCGTCCCTGGAGGCGCCTCCATGTCCCACCGTCCGTTCCCCGGACGCCGCAGCGTTCTGCGCGGCTCCCTGGCCGCCTCGGCGGCTCTCACCCTGCCCGCGGCGGCCGGAGCCGCCCCGGCCTTCGCGCTCTCCGGGCGCCCCGGAGCGGGCTGGGGCGTGCAGACGGGAGACGTGACCTCCGACTCCGGTCTGGTGTGGGTGCGTTCCGACCGCCCGGCCCGGATGATCGTGGAGACGTCCGCGACCGAGTCGTTCCGCAACGTACGTCGGTGGCACGGCCCGCTCCTCGGCGCGGACACCGACTTCACCGGTACGACCCGGCTGCACGGGCTGCCGTCGGGCGAGCAGATCCACTACCGGGTGCTGCTGGCCGACCCGGACGACCCCCGCCGCACCGGAGAGCCGGTCGCAGGCACCTTCCGTACGGTGTCCGGCAAGCGCAGGGACGGAGTGCGGTTCCTGTGGTCCGGTGACCTCGCGGGACAGGGCTGGGGCATCAACCCCGACGTCGGCGGTTACACCATCTACCAGGCGATGGCGAAGCTCGACCCGGACTTCTTCCTGTGCAGCGGCGACAACATCTACGCCGACGGCCCGATCCCGTCGACCGCCGCCCTGCCCGACGGCAGCACCTGGCGGAACATCACCACCGAGGAGAAGTCCAAGGTCGCCGAGACCCTGGCCGAGTTCCGCGGGAACTTCCGCTACAACCTGCTCGACCACAACCTCAGGGCGTTCAACGCCCAGGTCCCGTCCGTCATCCAGTGGGACGACCACGAGGTCCGCAACAACTGGTACCCCGGCCAGACGATCCTGGACTCCGACACCCGCTACACCGAGAAGCGGGTCGACGTACTGGCGGGCCGGGCCCGGCGCGCGTTCAGCGAGTACTTCCCGATCTCCACGCTCCGCCCGGGCGCGCGGGACGGCCGGGTCTACCGGGTGCTGCACCAGGGCCCGCTGCTCGACGTGTTCGTGCTGGACATGCGGACGTACCGCAACGCCAACTCCCCCGACGACCAGACCGTGGACCCGCAGGGCATCCTGGGCCGGGAGCAGCTGGAGTGGCTCAAGCGCGAGCTGTCGTGCTCGCGGGCGGTGTGGAAGGTGATCGCCTCCGACATGCCGCTCGGCCTGGTCGTGCCCGACGCCACGGAGGGCAAGCCGAACATCGAGGCGGTGGCGCAGGGCGACCCGGGTGCGCCGCTCGGGCGTGAGCTCCAGATCGCCGAGTTGCTGCGGTACGTCAAGCACCGCCGGATCACTGGCACGGTGTGGCTGACCGCGGACGTGCACCACACCTCGGCCCAGCACTACCAGCCCTCGCGGGCCGCGTTCACGGACTTCGAGCCGTTCTGGGAGTTCGTCTCGGGTCCGCTGAACGCGGGCGCCTTCCCGGCCAGCGCGCTCGACGGCACCTTCGGCCCGGAGCGGGTTTTCGTGAAGGCGCCGACCGCCTCGAACGTCTCCCCCGCCGGCGGCTACCAGTTCTTCGGCGAGGTCGACATCGACGGCCACAGCGGCGAGCTGACGGTACGGCTGCGCGAGGCGGACGGCGCGGTGCTGTTCACCCAGGTGCTCCAGCCGGGCCGCGTGGGCCAGTAACTCCCGTACCCTCGACGGCGGGTCGCGCACCGGCGTCATCCCCCGGTGCGCGACCCATGAACGGTTGAAAAGGGGACAAAGCGTACGGACCCACACTTTACCGCCCAGTCACAATGCGTTCGTGATCACGCAACACCACTCCTTCACAGTGGCTGCATGACTCGAAACATGTCTGATGTGACCCGTGCGCAGCACGGTCGCCCCGTGCACCACTGGCGGCGCGACCTGATCGAACTCGCGGCCCTGTTCACGGCCGTGGCGGTGGCGGACACCGTGGCGAACCTGATCGGGCACGGCCCCGACGGTACGGCGTTGCTGGTGATCTCGGCGGTCGCCCTGGCGGCCACGGCCGGCTTCCACACCTGGTGGGCACGCCGCCACGGCCACGCGCCGCCGACGAGCGATACCGGCGCCCGGCCGCTGGAGGGCGCGTCCGCCGGGCCGTCCGACCAGTCGGCGGGCGCGGACCCCGTGGCCGGGGAGAGCACGCTGTGGCGGATGCGGACCACGGTGAAGGACGAGCCGGGCTCGCTGGCCGCCCTCTGCGCGGCACTCGCCGGGCACCGGGTGGACATCCTGAGCCTCCAGACCCATCCGCTGGCGCAGGGCACCGTCGACGAGTTCCTGCTGCGCGCCCCCGGGGCACTCGAGGGCTCCGAGCTCACCCGGGCCGTCTCGGGAGCGGGCGGTGCGGACACCTGGATCGAGCGGGCCGACGCCCATGACCTGGTGGACGCGCCGACCAGGGTGCTGGGCCTGGCCACCCGTACCGCGCTGGACGCGGCGGAACTGCCGCTGGCGCTCAGGCAGTTGCTCGGCCGGTGCACGATCCGCTCGCTGCCGGCCATGCCGGTGGGCGGTGGCCGCGGACCGGAGGGCGTGCCGGTCGAGGGAGTTCTCGAGGAGACGGTGATGCGGTTGCGGGCCCCCGAAGGCGGAGTCATCACTGTGGAGCGGCCGTATCTGCCGTTCACACCGACCGAGTTCGCCCGGGCCCGCGCCCTGGTCGAGCTGGATGCCCGGCTCGGGCCGCGGATCCCGCACGGCCAGGACATGCTGACGCTGCCCGAGGGCCACGACATCACCGTGCGGCGGGCCGGCACCGGTGATCTGGAGGCCGCGCGGGAGATGCACGAGCGGTGCTCCCCGCGGACGTTGAGCACGCGGTACCACGGACCCGTCGGTGACGCCGACCGGTATCTCAACCACCTGCTCAGTCCCCGCTACGGCCGCACCCTCGCCGTACAGACCGCGTCGGGGCGGATCGTGGGGCTCGGGCATCTGCTGTGGGACGGGGACGAGACGGAGGTCGCGCTGCTCGTCGAGGACGCGTGGCAGCGTCGGGGCATCGGGGGCGAGTTGCTGGAGCGGCTGGTCGCCATGGCGGCGGAGGCCGGGTGCGAGAGCGTGTACGCGGTGACGCAGTCGTCCAACACCGGGATGGTCGCGGCCATGCGCGGGCTGGGGCTCCCCCTCGACTACCAGATCGAGGAGGGCACCCTGGTGATCACTGCCCGCCTGGACGCCCCGGTGGACGCCGAGCCCGTCCCCGCCGCGGAACCGCAGGTCAATACAGCTCCGCGCCCCTGACGGAGCAGTCCAGCGCCGCGTCCAGATCCCTCCAGAGGTCCTCGGCGTCCTCCAGGCCCACCGAAAGACGCAGCAGGCGGTCGCTGACCCCGGCGTTCCTCCGGTCGTCCGCGTCCACGATGCGGTGGCTGATCGACGCCGGGTGCTGGATGAGGGTGTCGACGCTGCCGAGGCTCACCGCCGGGGTGATCAGCCGGACGCCCGCGATCACCTCGTGCGGGTCTCCGGCCACCTCGAAGCCGATCATGGCCCCGCCGATGCGCGGGTAGTGGACCCGGGTGACGCGGGGGTCGGCCGCGAGGCGCCGGACCAGGGCGGCGGCGTTCGCGGAGGCCGCCCGCACCCGGACGGGGAGGGTGGCGAGGCCGCGCAGCAGCAGGTAGCCGGCCAGCGGGTGCAGCACCCCGCCCGTGGCGAAGCGGATCTGCCGGAGCCGGCCCGCGAACTCCTCGTCGCAGGCCACCACGCCCGCCATCACGTCCCCGTGTCCGCCGAGGTACTTGGTGGCGCTGTGCAGGACCAGACGGGCGCCGAGTTCCGCGGGGCGCTGGAGCACCGGGGTGGCGAAGGTGTTGTCGGCGAGGAGGGGCACGGAGCCGCAGGAGTGCGCCAGGGCCCGCAGGTCGATCTCCGCCAGGGTCGGGTTGGCCGGGGACTCCACCAGGACGAGCCCGGTGTCCGGGCGCAGCGCGTCGGCGACCCCCGCCGGGTCGGTCCAGGTGACCTCCGTGCCGAGGAGTCCGGAGTCGAGGAGATGGTCGCTGCAACCGTAGAGGGGACGTACGGCGACGACGTGGCGCAGGCCCAGGGAGGCCCGTACGAGAAGGACCGCCGTGAGCGCGGCCATGCCGCTGGCGAAGGCGACCGCGGCCTCGGTGCCCTCCAGTCGGGCGAGCGCGGTCTCGAAGCGGGCGACGGTCGGGTTGCCGAGGCGGCCGTACACGGGCGGCCCGTCCGGTTCGGCGCCGGTGCCGGCGAAGGCGTCGATGCGGGCGGCCTCGTCGCGGCTGTCGTAGGACGGGTAGGTCGTCGACAGGTCGATGGGCGGGGCGTGCAGTCCCTGCCGGGCGAGGTCGTCGCGGCCGGCGTGGACGGCCTCGGTGGCCAGTGCTCGCAGCGGGGTACGGGACGCGGTGGGTGTGCGCGCTGAGTCCATGCCCGCCAGGGTGAACACTCACCGGCGTACATCGGTGTAATCCCGTGCTACGTTCGGCCGATGGCTGAATCCGTCGTACTGGATCCGGTGGACCTGCATCTGCTGCGGTTGCTGCAGAACGACGCACGGACCACCTATCGCGATCTCGCCGCGCAGGTCGGCGTCGCCCCGTCGACCTGTCTGGACCGGGTGGCCCGGCTGCGCCGCTGCGGGGTGATCCTGGGCCATCAGCTGCGGCTGGATCCGGCGAAGCTCGGCCGAGGTCTCGAAGCTCTGCTGTCGGTGCAGGTCAGGCCGCATCGGCGGGAGCTGGTGGGGCCGTTCGTGGAGCGGATCCGGGCGCTGCCGGAATCACGGACCGTATTCCATCTGACCGGCCCCGACGACTACCTCGTCCATGTGGCCGTCGCGGACATGACGGATCTGCAGCGGCTGGTCCTCGACGAGTTCACGGCCCATCGCGAAGTGGCCCGGGTGGAGACACGGTTGATCTTCCAGCAGTGGGACTGCGGGCCGCTGCTGCCGCCTGCCACGCCGACAGCTGAATCGGGGTGACTCCCACGCGGTCCACGTATGAGGATGGACCGCATGTCTGAGACCCAGATCCCGCTGCCCCGTCAGGTCGCCGACGCCTACGTCGACGAGCTCATCGCCCTCGATCCGGTCACCGGTACCTATCTCGGAGTGAAGGAGAGTTCGAGCAAGCTGCCCGACACCTCGCCGGCGGGCCAGGAAGCGCTCGCCCAGCTGCTGCGGGCCACCCTCGCCAGGCTCGACGAGGCCGAGCGGCAGCCCGGCGCGGACAGTGACATCGAACGCCGGTGCGCCCGGCTGCTGCGGGAGCGGCTGACGGCCGAACTCGCGGTGCACGAGGCCGACGAGGGCCTGCGCGCGGTCGGCAATCTGTCCACGCCGCCGCACTCCATCCGGGACGTCTTCACCCTCACCCCGAACCAGTCCGACGAGGACTGGGCCGCGATCGCCGAGCGGCTGCGGGCCGTACCGGCCGCGTTCGCCGGCTACCGCGAGTCCCTCGCGCTCGGTCTGGAGCGCAAGCTGTACGCGGCGCCGCGCCCGACCGCCACCTTCGTCGAACAGCTCACCGAGTGGGCGGACACCGACGGCAACGGCCGTGGCTGGTTCGAGGACTTCGCCGCGGCAGGCCCCGAGTCGCTGCGTACGGAGCTGGACGAGGCCGCCCGCATCGCGACCGGCGCGGTGGTGGAGCTGCGCGACTGGATGCGGGACGTGTACGCGCCGACGATCGAGGGCGCCCCGAACACCGTGGGCCGGGAGCGGTACGCCCGCTGGGCGCGCTACTTCAACGGCACCGACCTCGACCTGGACGAGGCGTACGCGTACGGCTGGTCCGAGTACCACCGGCTGCTCGGCGAGATGAAGCAGGAGGCGGAGAAGATCCTGCCCGGGGCCGAGACGCCGTGGGTGGCGCTCGCCCACCTCGACGAGCACGGCAAGCACATCGACGGCGTCGACGAGGTCCGCGACTGGCTCCAGGGCCTGATGGACCAGGCGATCGACTCGCTCGACGGCACCCACTTCGAACTCGCCGAGCGGGTGCGGAAGGTGGAGTCCTGCATCGCCCCGCCCGGTGGCGCGGCGGCTCCCTACTACACGGCCCCGTCGCCGGACTTCTCCCGCCCCGGCCGCACCTGGCTGCCGACGATGGGACAGACCCGGTTCCCGGTCTACGACCTGGTCTCGACCTGGTACCACGAGGGCGTGCCGGGCCACCACCTCCAGCTCGCACAGTGGACGCACGTCGCCGAGAACCTCTCCCGCTACCAGGCCTCGGTGGGCGGGGTGAGCGCCAACGCCGAGGGCTGGGCGCTGTACGCGGAGCGGCTGATGGACGAGCTGGGCTTCCTCACCGACCCGGAGCAGCGGCTGGGGTATCTCGACGCGCAGATGATGCGGGCCGCCCGGGTCATCGTCGACATCGGCATGCACCTGGAACTGGAGATCCCGGCGGACTCCCCCTTCCACCCCGGCGAGCGCTGGACGCCCGAGCTGGCGCAGGAGTTCTTCGGCGCGCACAGCAGCCGCCCGGCGGACTTCGTGGAGAGCGAGCTGACCCGCTACCTCACGATCCCCGGCCAGGCGATCGGCTACAAGCTCGGTGAGCGGGCCTGGCTGCTCGGCCGGGAGAAGGCGCGGGAGCGGCACGGCGACGCGTTCGACCTCAAGGCCTGGCACATGGCGGCGCTGTCGCAGGGCTCCCTCGGCCTGGACGACCTGGTGGACGAGCTGTCGCAGCTCTGACACACCTGTCGAGGCGCGTCCCGGGCCGGTGGTCCGGGGCGCGCCTCGACAGCGTGGGTGACCGGACCGTCAGTCGGGCAGTCGCCGCAGCTGAACGAGCCCGAGCCAGGTCTCGGGACCGGGGCGCACGTCGGCCGCGCGGACCGAGTACCGGCCGGGGGCGAGCGAGATCTTGAGGTGGTCGGTGGTGACCGAGTCGTTGCCGGGCCAGGCAGCGTCGAAGAGGACGACCGGGCCGGGCACCGCCCAGCTCACCTCCTCCTCCCAGACCGCAGTCGCCAGGGCGGCCGGGACCTCGGCGAGGAGTTCGTCCTCGGAGTCGGCGGCGCACCACCGTACGAACGTGTCGTGGTCGGGGAGGTAGGAGGTCGAGGCGGGTTCCTCGCCGAGGACCAGGGCGGCGGAGTCCCCGACCGGCAACAGGCCCACCCAGCCGTCGACTTCACAGGCCCGGTCGTAGTCGGAGGCCGTCTCGTCGCCGTCGGCGCCCGCCCAGAACGGGAGCACGGTCTCCGGCACCGCTATGAGCGGACCGCCGCCCGACTCCACCCACTCCACCGCGCCCGGCTCCGCGTATCGCACCATGGGCCAGAACCTACACGCAGCGGAATCCCGGGGTTGCACCTGCACAGGAACCCCACTGAATTCGGCGAGGCTCAGCAGCCGCAGCGCAGGGTTCAGCAGCCGCAGTCACCGGCGCCGGAGGGTGCGGTCAACGGGTCGGCGGGACGCCGCTCGCGGCCCTCCCAGGTCTCGAACTCGAAGCCCTCGCGCACCCAGTACTCGAAGCCGCCGAGCATCTCCTTGACCTGGTAGCCGAGTTCGGCGAGGGCGAGCGCCGCGCGGGTGGCGCCGTTGCAGCCCGGACCCCAGCAGTACGTCACCACCGGCACCGCCCTGTCGAGGAGTTGGCCGGCCTGGTCGGGGATGAGGGCGGTGGGCAGGTGGACCGCGCCGGGGACGTGGCCCTGGTCCCAGGCGGCGGTGGAGCGGGAGTCGAGGACGACGAAGCCCGGGTCCCCGCCGGCCCCGAGCGCGGCGGCGACGTCGGAGACGTCCGCGTGGAAGGCGAGGCTCGCGCGGAAGTGGGCGGCGGCCTCGGCCGGGGCCGCGGGGGCGACGCGCAGGACGGGGTTGGCGGTGAGGGTCTCGGTTGTCGTCATGACAGGAAATCTACGGTCCATGATCACGGCCGGGAAGTGGGATTCCCCGGCGTGAACCTTGCTCCGCCGGGGAAACCCCTGCTATCTGTCGGGCATGACCACGTATTCCCCGGACGCCACCGACTGGCGGATCCTCGATGTCCTCCAGCGGGAGGGCCGGGCCAGTTTCGCCGAGCTCGCCCGGGCCGTATCGATGTCCGCGAGCGCGGTCACCGAGCGGGTGCGGCGGCTGGAGGAGGCGGGCGTCATCCAGGGGTACGCGGCCGTCGTGGACCCGGAACGGCTCGGCCTGCCGATCCTGGCGTTCGTCCGGCTGCGCTACCCGACCGGCAACTACAAGCCCTTCCACGACCTGGTCGCGGTGACGCCCGAGATCCTGGAGGCGCATCACGTGACCGGGGACGACTGTTTCGTCATCAAGGTCGCGGCCCGCTCGATGCGTCATCTGGAGGAGGTGTCGGGCCGGATCGGCACGCTGGGCTCGGTGACCACGAGCGTGGTCTACTCCTCGCCTCTTCCGCGACGGCCCTTGGGCCACTGAGCCCTTGGGCCCCTGAGCCCCTGAGCCCCTGAGCCCAGCCTCGACCCGCCGGCGCCGGCCTCAGCCGCCGCCCCGCTGTCTCAGCACCGACCCCGACCGCCCCTTCACGACCTCCAGCTGCGCATGGATGCGCCGCCGCAGATCCGCCACGTGGCTCACGATGCCGACGCTGCGGTCGCGTTCCCGCAGTGCGTCCAGGACGTCGAGGACCTCGTCCAGCGTCTGGTCGTCGAGGCTGCCGAAGCCCTCGTCGATGAAGAGGGTGTCGAGCCGGACCCCACCCGCCTCGTCGGTGACGACGTCCGCGAGACCGAGGGCCAGGGCGAGCGAGGCGAAGAACGTCTCGCCGCCCGACAGCGTGGACGTGTCCCGCTCCCGCCCGGTCCAGGCGTCGACCACGTGCAGTCCCAGACCGCTGCGCCCGCGCCCGCTGCGGTCGTCGGAGTGGACGAGGGTGTAGCGGCCGGACGACATGCGCTGGAGGCGTACGGTCGCGGCGGCCGCCACCTGCTCCAGGCGGGCCGCGAGCACATAGGACTCCAGGCGCATCTTGCGTTCGTTGTCCGCGGAGGTGCCGGCGGCGAGCGCGGAGAGCCGGGCCACCCGGTCGTACTCCTCACGCAGGGGAGCCAGCCGCCGGAGGCCGGTGGCGGCACGGGCGGAGAGCCGGTCGAGCTCGGCGCAGCGCCGGGCGGCGGCGTCCCGCGCGGAGGCGGCCTCCCGGACCCGGCCGGCCGCGTCGGCAGCGGCCCGCTCGGCCCCGGTCACGTCGGCGTCGGGCTGCCGGGACGCCTCGGCGGAGTCGGTCTCGGCGAGTACGGCCCGGACGGCGGCCTCCTCCGCCTGCCAGGCGTCCAGCCGCTGCTGGAGGTCGCGATGGGCCGCGTCGTCGAGGAGGGCGGCGGCCGCGGCCCCCGGGGTGTCGAAACCGGCCCGGAAGGCGGCGTCGGCGAGCCGGGCGTCGGCGTCCTTGAGCCGCTGGGCGGTGTCCTCGGCGACGCGCGCGGTGTCGGCGGCGTCGGTGAGCAGTGCGGTCTGCCGCTCCAGCTGCGCGGCGCGCACGGCCACGCTGCCGGCATCGCCGCGCGCCTCGGCCAACTCCGCTTCCAGGGCGGTCCGTTCCCGGTCCAGCGCGTCCCGGCGGGCGCCGCGCGAGGCGGTGCGTACGGCGGCCTCGCGCTGGGCGGTCAGGCGTCGCTCGCGTTCCCGCTCGGCCTGGCGCAGCTGTTCCGTCGCGGTGTGCAGCGCCGAGGCGAGGCCGCGCGCCCGGGTGTACTCGCGCTCCAACTCCTCCACCTGGACGGCGAGTTCCCCGGTGGAGGTGTCACCGGCCTCGCCCTGGGCGGCGGCCAGGGCCCGCTGCACGAAGGCGAGGCGCCGCTCGGCCTCGGCGCGCTGTTCGTCGGCGCGCTGGGAAGCGGCCAGGGCGCGCTCCTCGGTCTCCCGGTCGACGTGCCCGGCGTCCTTGCGGGCGGGCGCGGGATGCTCGGTGGCCCCGCAGACCGCGCACGGTTCGCCCTCGGTGAGCTGTGCGGCCAGTTCGGCGGCGATGCCGTTCAGCCGCTGTTCCTTCACCTCCAGCCACTCGGCGCGGGCCTTCAGGGCGCGCTCGGTGGCCTCGATCACCTGCCGCTGGGCGTCGTCGGTGTCCCGGGCGAACTCGTCGCGCTGCTGGGCGGCGGCGAGCCGCTTGCGGGCGGGCTCCTGCTGCACGGCAAGCTGTTCGGCTCGGGTGGCCGCCTCCTGCGCCGACTCCACGCCCTGTTGGAGTCCCGCGCGGGACTCCTCCCAGCCGGCGAGCCAGGTCTCGGCTTCCTGAAGGACGTCCTCGTCGGACCGCTCCTCGTGCTCCAGATCGGCCCGCTCGGCGACGAGTCGACCGAGCCGCTGCTCGGCGCGCCGGGCGGAGTCCAGCCCGCCCAGCTCCTCGGCGGACCGGCGTGCGGCGCTCGCGAGTCCGGCGGCTCCGGCTTCCGCGAACGTCTCCGGCAGCAGCCCCCGCGCGCGTGCCTCGGCCGAGGCGGCCCGCCGGTGCTCGGCCTCGGCGGCCTCCCGCAGCTCCAGCGCGGGCGCCACCGCCTCCGCCTTGCGCGCCCGCTCCATCCGGGCCTGCGCCTGGTGATAGCCGTCGGCGCGCTCCTCCAGCAGGGTGGCACGCTCGCGTGCCTGGGCGAACCGCCTCTGCAACCGGTCGAGTTCGCGCACGTCGGCCAGGTCGCGCTCGGCGGCGGCCTGACCTGACTCGGCGGCGGCGAGCCCGCAGTGGGCGATCGTCAGCTGCTCACGGGCGGTGGCACGAGCGACGGCGGCAGCGCTCAGGACGGCCTCGGCCAGCCCCGGCTCTCCCGGGGCGAGCTCGGGCAGCTCCATGGCGTCACCGGCGGCCTGCTGCATACGGTGCGCGTCGGCCAGCAGGGCGGCGTCACCTTCCCGCACCTGCGCCTCGGCGGTGCGGCGGCGCTCCGCCAGCCGCTTCTCGACCTCGGCGAAGCGGTGGGTGTCGAAGAGCCGGCCCAGCAGCTTGCCGCGGGCTTCGGCGTCGGCCCGCAGGAAGCGCGCGAAGTCACCCTGAGGCAACAGCACGACCTGGCAGAACTGCTCACGGCTCATGCCGAGCAGCTGGGTGATCTCCTCGCCGATCTCCTGGTGGGACCGGCTCAGGTCCTTCCAGCTCCCGGCCGTGCCGTCGTACTCGCGCAGCCAGCTCTGCGCCTTGTCGAGCGTCGAACCGGAGCCGCGCTTCTTGGGGCGCTCCCAGGGCGGCTGCCGGGTGATCTCCAACCGCCGTCCGGCCACGGTGAGTTCCAGCGTCACGGAGGTGCGGGTGCCCGCGGCGGCGTGGTCGCTGCGCAGTGTCAGTCCCTGGCCGCTCTGCCGGGCGCCCGGTACCGCGCCGTAGAGCGCGTAGCAGACCCCGTCGAGCACGGAGGTCTTGCCCGCGCCCGTCGGGCCGTGCAGCAGGAACAGTCCCGCGGCCGAGAGTTCGTCGAAGTCGACCGTCTGGGAGCCGCCGAAGGGGCCGAAGGCGGTGATGTCGAGCCGGTGCAGCCTCATCGCGCCACCTCCCGGACGGACTCATCGGCTCGCACGGTGTCGAACGCGTCCCGCAGCACGGCCTGTTCACGCTCGTCGGGTCCGGCGCCGCGCACATGGGCCACGAAGTCCTCCGCGATCTCCTGGTCGCTGCGTCCGGCCAGCCGCCGGGCGTACGACACGTCGGGGTCGTCGGGCGCCCGCTCGGGGTCGAAGACCAGGCTGAGGGTGTGCGGGAACCGCTCGGTGAGCCGGGCCATCGGTTCGGCCGGGCGGACCGGGTCGGTGAGGGTGGCCTCGACCCAGGCCTCCTCCTGGTGCACGAGCCGGGGATCGGCGAGCAGTTCCTCCAGCGTCCCGCGGATGCGGGCCAGCGCGCGCGGTACGGGGCAGTCGACGCGCTCGGCGCTGATCGCGCCCTCGGCGTCCAGGTCGATCAGCCACATGCTCTTGCGGTGGTCGGCCTCCGAGAAGGAGTACGGTAGCGGGGAGCCGGAGTAGCGCACGCGCTCGGTGATGGTCTGGCTGCCGTGCAGGTGGCCGAGGGCGGTGTAGTCCACCCCGTCGAAGACGCCGGAGGGGACGGCGGCCACTCCCCCCACCGTGATGTCCCGCTCACTGTCGCTGGCCTCGCCGCCGGTGACGAAGGCGTGGGCCAGGACGACGGACCGGGTGCCCGGCGCGCGGGTGGCGAGATCGGCGCGGACGCGGTCCATGGCGGCGGCGAGCACGGTCTCGTGCCCGGCCTTCGCCACGCCGAACTCGTCTTTCACGAGGGCAGGTTCGAGATAGGGGAGCCCGTAGAACGCCACAGCTCCGTGGGCGTCGTCGAGCACCACCGGTGTGCCGCACGCGGCGGGCTCGGTCCGCAGGTGGACACCGGCGCGCCCGATCAGTCCCGCGCCGACCCCCAGGCGGCGGGCCGAGTCGTGGTTCCCGGAGATCATCACGGTGGGCACGCCGAGGTCGGCGAGGCGGTGCAGCGCGTCGTCGAACAGCTCGACCGCGGCGAGCGGCGGGACCGCGCGGTCGTACACGTCTCCCGACACCACCACCGCGTCCACCGCGCGCTCCCGCACGGTCGTGACGAGGTGACCGATGAACTCGGCCTGGGCCCCGAGCATGGAGACCCGGTGGAAGGCCCGGCCGAGATGCCAGTCGGAAGTGTGCAGCAGCCTCATGATCCCCGACCCTAACGGCCGGGTCTGACATCACGTGCGGTTACTCCCGTATCGACCCGTCATGACCACACTCCGACAGGCCCGTTATGCCCGAAAAGCACAACTAGGCGTCCCCGTACGCCTCTCCACCGAGCTCGAGCCCCGCCGTCCCCGCGGTCGCGTCCGCGAGCCACGCCCGGAACGCCTCCACGTCTGCGTCCGGCAGTCCGATCTCGATGGTGACCGCCTCGCCGTAGCGGACGTCGCGGACGGTGCGGCCGGTCGAGCGCAGGTCGTTCTCCACCTTGCCGGCGCGCTGGTGGTCGACGGTGACGGTCGCGAGGCGGAAGCGGCGGCGGGTGAGGGTGCCGAGGGTGTCCAGGGCCGCGCCGACCGCGCCGCCGTACGCCCTGATGAGGCCGCCCGCGCCGAGCTTGACGCCGCCGTAGTAGCGGGTGACGACGGCGACGACGTAGCGCATGTCGCGGCGGAGCAGCATCTGGAGCATGGGCACACCGGCGGTGCCGCCGGGTTCGCCGTCGTCGCTCGCCTTCTGGATCGCGGCGTCGGCGCCGATGACGTACGCGTAGCAGTGGTGACTGGCGTCGGCGTGCTCCTTGCGGACCCCGGCGATGAAGTCCTGCGCCTCCTGCTCGGTGGCCACGGGGGCGAGCGCACACACAAAACGCGACCGATTGACCTCGACCTCATGCACACCCACGCGGGCCACTGTGCGGTACTCGTCCTGCATCGGGCCAGCGTAGTCCGTGGTGAGGGGGGGTGGGGCCGGGGGCAGAGCCCGGCGCGGGGCGGTTCGGTCGGGGACCGGGCTACCGACCCCGCACCGGACGCCTGCGAATGGCACCGGCGACTCCATGGCCGAGCCGTGCGCGGGGGCTCGGTCCGCGGACCGAGCGCCGTACGACACACCCCTCACCCTTTCCGCCCCCGCGCCACCATCACGGACGTGAGCAGCGCCGCGCCCGGGTCCAGGGAGCGCCAGGTTGGCCCGTGCCAGGCCAGTACCGCGATCGCCGCGGTCGGGAACTTCAGGCGTAGCTGCTCCAGCGAGTCGTCGAGGCCGTCGCCGGCCAGAGTCAGGATCAGCTCCTCCAGGCCGGGGTTGTGCCCGACGAGCAGCAGCGTCACCACCTCGGGCGGTGTACCGCGCACCGCCGCCAGCAGCTCGGGCACGTCGGCCCCGTACAGCTCCGGGTCGAAGCGGACCGGCGGCGGGCTCCCCCACTGCGCGGACGCCAGTTCCCAGGTGTGCCGGGCACGGACGGCGGTGGAGCACAGGGCGAGGTCGGGGAGCAGGTCGGACGCGGCGAGGACCCGGCCCGCCTCCGGCGCGTCCCGGTGTCCGCGCGGCCCGAGCGGTCGCTCGTGGTCGGCGACCCCCTCGGGCCAGGCGGACTTGGCGTGCCTGAGGACGACCAGTCGGCGCAGCGGGCCCGCTCCGGCGCGCTCGATCATGACGGGCACCCCAGGTCACGGGTGAGTTCGAGGCCGAGCAGCCGGTCCGCGTAGGCGTACGTCTCGAAGCGGGCACCTTCCGGCAGCTCCGACCCCTCGACCCACGTCAGCACGCGCAGCACTCCGGGTACGTCCAAGTCGTCCTCCCAGGCGGTACGGAGCCGTCCGCGTACCTCGTCGGGGACGGGCCGGGACGGCTGCCGCGCCCACGCGGCGACGGCCCGACGCCAGCGTACGAGGGTCTCCTGGGCCCGGCCCAGGGCGCTCTCGTCGAGCCGCACGGGTGCGTTCCGGGGCGGGGTGAGCAGCGCGAGCCGTACGACGGAGGGGTCCGTGCCCGCCACATCGCTCAGGGTCTCGACGGGCGCGACGGCGACCCGTACGCCGTCCGGCGTCGCACCGCCTTCCCCCACCACATGGATGACCTGCGACTCGCCCCACGCGGGGCCGACGTCCTCCACGTCCTCGAAGGGCCGGACGCCGAGCTCGGCGGCTCCGGTGTGCAGTTCGGCCCGGTCGCGGTCCGCGGTGAGCAGCGCCCACACGGGCGTGCCGCCGAGTTCCAGGGCCCGCAGGAGGACGTCGGCGACGAGCAGGACGCGGAGCCCGGAGCCGTCGTAGCCCGGCACATGGGCCTCGACTCGGGTCAGGCCCCTGCGGGCGGGGACGGCGTCGACGGGCTCGCCGGTTCGGGCGTCGATGATGCGCAGCACGTGGCGAGCGTAGGCCGACGGCGGGCCCGGCGCGGGCGACTGGCGCGGATTGCTGACACGGGACGTCATTCGGCCGGGCCGGGATCAGCCGAGGGGCCGGGCCGGGATCGACCGAGAGGCCGGGCCGAACGGCCGAGGAATCACCGCGCCCCGCGCACTGTTGTCCGCCACAGCGACCGCACCGACTTCAAGGAGACCGAGCGTGTACGGCGACCCCGCAACGATCCGCAAGATCCTCACCGAGCTCGGTGACACCTGGGCCGTCGTGGGCCTGTCCTCGAACCAGCGGCGCGCGGCGTACGGCGTGGCCGGCGTCCTCCAGCGCTACGGGAAGCGCATCGTGCCGGTGCACCCGAAGGCGGAGACGGTGCACGGCGAGCAGGGCTACCCCTCCCTGACGGCGATCCCGTTCGACGTCGACGTGGTCGACGTGTTCGTCAACAGCGACCTCGCGGGAGCGGTCGCCGACGAGGCGGTCGCCAAGGGCGCGAGGGCCGTGTGGTTCCAACTGGACGTCATCGACGAGTCCGCGTACGCCCGTACCCGCGCCGCCGGTCTGGAGATGGTCATGGACAAGTGCCCGGCCATCGAGATCCCCCGCCTGGGCTGATTCCGATCCCTCTCCGCTCTCCCTCTCGAATTCCTGAAACGCTCGCAATTAATTCCCCGTAAGCCAGTCAAATATACGACAACCTCCTTTAATCCAAAGGCTGTTGATTCGTAATCTGAGGCCCCTCACACAGCAATTGTGTGTATTTCGTGAGAGGCCCCCTAAATTATGGTAAGCGTCGATTCAGCACCTGGAATAAAGGGGACGCCGGGCAGCAGCCTGCGGCGGGACATAGGGCTGATCGGGCTCATGTGGGCCTCGGTCGGTTCCATCATCGGCTCGGGCTGGCTGTACGGCGCGCAGGAGGCGGTCGTCGTGGCCGGCCCCGCCGCCGTGATCTCGTGGGTCATCGGCGCTGTCGCCATCGTGCTGCTCGCCCTGGTCCACGCCGAACTCGGTGGAATGTTCCCGGTGGCGGGTGGCACCGCCCGATATCCCCACTATGCCTTCGGCGGTCTCGCCGGAATGTCGTTCGGCTGGTTCTCCTGGCTCCAGGCCGCGACCGTCGCACCGATCGAGGTCGAGGCGATGATCGGTTATGCCGGTCACTGGTCGTGGGCGCAGGGATTCCAGCACGCCGACAAGACGCTCACCACGAGCGGATTCCTCGTCGCCATCGTCCTCATGGCCGTCTTCGTGATCGTCAACTTCCTCGGTGTGAGGGTGCTCGCGCACACCAACAGCGCCGCCACCTGGTGGAAGATCGCCGTGCCCCTGGCGACCATCTTCATCATCGCGGTCGGCAACTTCCACCCGGGCAACTTCCACTCCGAGGGCTTCGCCCCGTTCGGCGCCAAGGGCGTGCTGAGCGCGATCAGCACCAGCGGCATCATCTTCGCGCTGCTGGGCTTCGAGCAGGCGATCCAGCTGGCGGGCGAGAGCCGCAACCCCAAGCGCGACCTGCCGCGCGCGACCATCGGCTCGGTCGCCATCGGCGCGGTCATCTACGTGCTGCTCCAGGTCGTGTTCATCGGCGCGCTGCCGCACAGCTCCTTCGCCCACGGCTGGGCGAAGCTCGACTACGCCGGCATCAGCGGCCCCTGGGCCGGTCTCGCGACCCTCGTGGGCCTCGGCTGGCTCGGCTGGATCCTCTACCTGGACGCCGTGATCTCACCGGGCGGCACCGGTCTCATCTACACGACCGCCACCTCCCGGGTCTCCTACGGCCTGTCCAAGAACGGTTACGCGCCCAAACTGTTCGAGCGCACCGACGACCGGGGCGTGCCGTGGTTCGGCCTCGCCATCTCCTTCGTGACCGGCGTGGTCTGCTTCCTGCCCTTCCCGAGCTGGCAGCAGCTGGTCAGCTTCATCACCTCGGCGAGCGTTCTGATGTACGCGGGCGCCCCGCTGGCGTACGGCGTCTTCAGCGACCGGCTGCCCCGGCACGAGCGGCCCTACCGGCTGCCCGCGGGCTCGGTCCTGTCCCCCGTGTCGTTCGTGGTCGCCAACCTCATCATCTACTGGGCCGGTTGGAACACCCTGTGGCGGCTCGGCATCGCGATCGTCCTGGGCTATGTGCTGCTCGGCGGCTATGCCCTCTACGCGATCGCCAAGCGGCTGCCGGACGCGCCCCGCATGGACTGGAAGGCCGCCCAGTGGCTGCCGGTCTACCTGGTGGGCATGGGCCTGATCTCCTGGCAGGGCGGTTTCGGCGGCTCGGGCCGGATCGCGCTGTGGTGGGACATCCTGCTGATCGCGGTGTTCTCCCTGGCGATCTACTACTGGGCCCGCGCCACCGCGTCCCCGGCGGCCCAGATCGAGCGCAGCATCCAGGAGGTCGTCGTCACGGACGCGCCCGCGCACTGACACCCGGAGGGAGCGGGCCGGATGCCTCCGCGCGTGGAGGCATCCGGCCCGCGTACCCGTCCCACCGGGGCGCCGACATAATGGCCGGGTGACCTCCCACCCCAACTCCGGTGCCGCACAGCGTTTTCCTGTCGTCATCGTCGGTGCCGGACCCGCCGGACTGACGGTCGGCAACATCCTGCGGGCCGCGGGCGTGGACTGCCTCGTCCTCGAGGCGGAGACCCGCGCGTTCATCGAACAGCGGCCGCGCGCGGGGGTCATCGAGGAGTGGGCCGTCCGCGGTCTGGAGCGGCGCGGTCTCGCCGACACCCTGCTGGAGCGGGCCCAGTTGCACACCGAGTGCGAGTTCCGCTTCGCCGGCGACCGCTTCCGCTTCTCCTACGGCGAACTGACGGGACAGCACCACTTCGTCTATCCGCAGCCCCTGTTGGTGACGGACCTGGTGCGCGAGTACGCCGACGAGCGGGGCGGCGAGATCCGCTTCGGCGTCCAGGACATCGAGCTCCACGACCTGGAATCGCCCCGGCCCTCCGTGTCGTACACCGATGCGCAGAGCGGTCAACGACACCTGGTGGAGTGCGAGTTCGTGGCGGGCTGCGACGGGGCGCGCGGGGTGACCCGTACGGTCCTGCCGCCGACCGCGACCGTCTCACGGCACGACTACGGCGTCGGCTGGCTGGCGTTGCTCGCCGAGGCGCCGCCGTCCTCCGACTGCGTCCTGTTCGGCATCCATCCGCACGGCTTCGCCGGGCACATGGCCCGCAGCCCCGAGGTCACCCGCTACTACCTGGAGTGCCCGCCCGGCGACGACCCGGAGAACTGGTCCCACGAACGCGTGTGGAGCGAGCTCCAGTCACGTCTGCGCGCGGACGGCACCCCGCCGCTCACCGAGGGACGGCTGATCGAGAAGCGCGTCCTCGACATGCACAACTACGTGGTGGAACCCATGACATTCGGCCGGCTCTTCCTCGCCGGCGACGCCGCCCACCTGACCGCGCCGATCGCGGCGAAGGGCATGAACCTCGCCCTGCACGACGCCTTCCTGCTCGGCGACGCGCTCGTCGCCTACCTCGGCAAGGACGACGGCAGCGGCCTCGACGGCTACTCGGAGACCTGTCTGCGGCGCGTGTGGGACTACCAGGAGTTCTCGCAGTGGCTCTCGGAGGTCTACCACGGCACCTCCTCGGGCGACGAGTACCGCGCGGGCACCACCTTCGCCCGCCTCCGCCGCCTGTTCACCTCCCCCGCGGCGGCCGCCGCGTTCGCGGAGCAGTACCTCGGTACGGCGTCCGCGTACTGAACCGCCGGCCCCGATCCCGGCCCCGACCCCGATCCCGACCCCGGCCCCCGCCGGGCCGTCAGTCGTGCACCGGCCGGTCGCTGAGCCGGTGGTCGGCCACGTTCAGCGCCTCGTCGACGAGCCGGCGCAGATGGCCGTCGGGCAGCGCGTAGATCACCCGGCGCCCCTCCTTGCGCGTGGTCACGAGACCGGCCAGCCGGAGCCGCGCCAGATGCTGGCTGACGGCCGGCCGCGCCGCCCCGCACGCCTCCGTGAGAGTCGTGACATCGGCCTCTCCCCCGGTCAGGGCGTGCAGCAGGGTCAGCCGAGTCCGGTCGCCGAGCAGGGCGAGGATCTCGGCGGCCAGGGCGAACTGTTCCTCGCCGGGGCTGCGCGGATGCGCATCGTGCGCAGGTGATAGGTGCATGCGTGCGCTCATACGCACATAATGGCTCCGTGGGCACGGCACGTCCACTCCCGCGCGCACCGGAAGGAGCACCACGTGAGCGACCACGGCCATCACCACGGGCACGACGACGGACACGCCCACGACCATCCGCACGAACACCCCCGGCACGGCCTGCGCCACCGTCTCGCCCACCTCCTCACCCCCCACTCCCACGAGACCGCCGACAAGCTCGACTCCGCGCTGGAGTCCTCCGCCCGCGGCATGCGCGCCCTGTGGGTCTCCCTCGCCGTGCTCGGCGTGACGGCCCTGGCGCAGGCGGTCGTGGTGGTCGTGTCCGGGTCCGTCGCCCTCCTCGGCGACACCGTGCACAACGCGGCGGACGCGCTGACCGCCGTCCCGCTGGGCATCGCCTTCGTGCTGGGCCGGCGCGCGGCCACCCGCCGCTTCACCTACGGCTACGGCCGCGCCGAGGATCTCGCGGGCATCGCGATCGTGCTGACCATCGCGGCGAGCGCGGCCTTCGCGGGCTGGGCGGCGGTCGACCGGCTGCTGGACCCGCGTCCGGTCGCCCATGTCCCGGCGGTCGCGGTAGCCGCGCTGCTGGGCTTCGCGGGCAACGAATGGGTGGCCCGGTACCGCATCCGGGTGGGCCGGGACATCGGCTCGGCGGCGCTGGTCGCGGACGGACTGCACGCCCGCACCGACGGGTTCACCTCACTGGCCGTGCTCGTCGGGGCCGGCGGCTCCGCCCTCGGCTGGCAACTCGCCGACCCGATCGTGGGGTTGGCGATCACGACCGCGATCGCCCTCGTCCTGCGGGACGCGGCACGCGAGGTGTTCCGGCGGGTGATGGACGCCGTCGATCCGGCCCTGGTCGACCGTGCCGAGAGCGCGCTGCGGACAGTCGAAGGCGTGTGCGAGGTCGGGGAGTTGAGGCTGCGCTGGATCGGGCACCGGCTGCGCGCGGAGGTGGCGGTCGTGGTGGACGGCGAGATGACGGTACGTCAGTCGCACGCCGTCGCCGTCGAGGCCGAGCACGCCCTGCTGCACGCCGTACCCCGCCTGACCGCCGCACTGGTGCACGCGGATCCGGCCCCGGTGCCTGGCGGGACGGACCCGCACCATGCCCTGGCCCACCACGCTCCGGCCCGGTGACGGGGCGGGCCCGCACTCCGGCGCTGTGACGGAGAAGGCCCCACGGTGACGAGGAAGACCCGCGCTCCAGCCCCGTAACGGGGCAGGTCCAGCGCGGGTCAGGCCCTGCGAGGCGTCAGGCCCCGTGAGGCGTCAAGCCACGCCCAGCCCCTCCAGCACCACCGCGCCCGGCAGTTCGGCGAACGCCTTCCCCGGCACCAGCAGCTTTCCGCGTCGACGCCCGCTGCCGACGAGGACATAGGGCAGGTCCACGACGGCAGGGTCGACCAACAGCGGCCAGTCGGCCGGGAGTCCGAGCGGGGTGATGCCGCCGTACTCCATGCCGGTCTCCCCGGTCGCCGTGTCCATCGAGGCGAACGACGCCTTGCGGGCGCCCAGTTGGCGGCGGACGGCACCGTTCACGTCGACCCGGGCGGTGGACAGCACCACGCACGCCGCGAGCGTGGTCTCGCTGCCGCGCCTGCCCGCGACGACCACGCAGTTCGCCGACCGCTCCAGGAGCTCGCGGCCGTAGTGCTCCACGAAGACGGCCGTGTCGGCCCAGCGGGGGTCGGTGTCGACGTACACGATCTGCTCGGCGGGGACGCTGCCGCTCCAGTGACGTACGGCGTCGGCGACCGGGCCGGTCAGTACGTCGAGGGCGTCGGGGGCAGGGGTGGCGTGGTCGAAGTGTCCGAGGGGCGCGTCCATGGCGGCACGCTAACAGCCGCTCAGGACACCCCGGGCACGGAGACCGCCAGCATCCACCGGGCGGGGACGTCGCCCTGGTTGGCGTACATGTGCTCTGCGTTGGCCTCGAAGGTGACACTCGCCCCGGCGGGGACCCGGTGTTCGACACCGTCGACGGTCAGGGTCATCTCGCCCTCCGTGACGTGCAGGATCTCCACGGTGCCGACGGGGTGCGGATCCGACCGGCTGCTCTCGCCCGGCATCATCAGCCACTCCCACATCTCCAGCGGCCCCGGGGCCTCCGCGCCCGCGAGGAGCCGGCTCCAGCTGCCCGCCTCGGTGCTCCACAGCCGGACCACCTGCTCGGGCGGGACGACCCGCACCCTGGGGCCTTGTTCGTAGTCGAGCAGAGTGGTGATGCTGATGCCGAGCGCGTCGCCGATCTTCACGACGGTGCCGAGGCTGGGGTTGGTGCGGGCCTGCTCGATCTGGATCAGCATGCCGCGGCTGACTCCGGCCCGGGCGGCGAGCGTGTCCAGGGTGAAGCCGCGGTCGGTCCGCCAGCGCTTGACGTTGCGCGCGAGGGACTGGGTCAGCAGGTCGAGGTCCGACACGTCACGTCCAATATTGTGTATGACACAGTGCAATTGAATGAACTACGGTGGGGTGCACCCGATCGTTCACCGAACTGTACTGCGAGGCACCCCGTGACGGCATTCTTCGCCCTGGCCACCAGCCTGCTGTGGGGCCTGGCCGACTTCGGCGGCGGGGTGCTGACCCGACGGCTCCCGGCGCTCACGGTGGTGGTCGTCTCGCAGGCGGTCGCCGCGGTCGTGCTCGGGGCGATCGTGGTGGCCACGGGCGGCTGGAGCGAGGCCGGACCACGCCTCTGGTTCGCCTTCGCCGCGGGCCTGGTGGGACCGGTCGCGCTGATCTGCTTCTACAAGGCGCTCGCGCTGGGTCCGATGGGGGTCGTCTCCCCGCTGGGCACACTGGGCGTGGCGGTCCCGGTCGGCGTCGGCCTCTTCCTCGGCGAACGGCCCGGACTGGTGCAGGCCGCGGGGATCGCCGTAGCCGTCACCGGGGTCGTCCTGGCCGGCGGCCCCCAGCTGCGGGGCGCTCCGGTGCAGCGCCGGGCGATCGTCCTGTCGCTGGTCGCGGCCCTGGGCTTCGGCACGGTGTTCGCCCTGATCGCGGAGGCGTCCGCCACCGTCACCGGCCTGTTCCTGGCCCTGTTCGTGCAGCGTGTGGTCAATGTGGGAGTGGGCGGCGCCGCACTGTACGTCTCGGTCCGCCGGGGCGCCCCCGCCCTCCCGGACACCGGTTTCCCCTGGCGGTCCCTCCCCGCACTGGCCTTCGTCGGCCTGGCGGACGTGGCGGCCAACGGCACCTACGCGGTCGCCGCCCAGCACGGCCCGGTGACCGTGGCCGCGGTACTGGCCTCCCTCTACCCGGTGGTGACGGCCCTGGCGGCCCGGGGTTTCCTCAGGGAACGACTGAGGTCCCTCCAGGCGATGGGAGCGGGTCTGGCCCTGGTGGGCACGGTGCTCCTGGCGACGGGGTAGGAGCAGGGAAGCACCCCTGCTGGGGCACGCTGCGCTTACCAACGGGGTAACGCTGCAACACGCCTTTTGGGGGCGCGGGGCTGTGTCCATGTGCGGCTCCGCCGCGTGGGCGCGACAAGCCCCCACTCACCCGCAGCCGCCAGACAACGGCACCCACCACCCCCTTGGGCACCCTCAGTCCAGCTCAGCCAACCTCGCCACAGCCGCCTCGTCCAACCCCGCCAACGCGCTCAACCCCTCCGCCGTGACCCCCGGAGGAATCGGCACCGGCGCCGGCGTGCGCAGCGGCGGCTGCCAGCCCTCCTCCGCGGTCCACCGCCGTACGACCCGGGCGGGCGCCCCCGCCACCACGGCGTGGTCCGGCACCACACCCCGGACCACCGCCCCGGCGGCGACCACGACGTTCCGTCCGATCCGCGCGCCCGGCAGGATCACCGCCCCGGTCCCGATCCAGCACCCCGGCCCGATCTCGACCGGCTCCATCCGCGGCCACTGCTTGCCGATGGGCTCGTGGGGATCGTCGTAGGAGTGATTCGTCGAGGTCACGTAGACGTAGGGCCCGAAGTAGCAGTCGCTGCCGATGGTCACCGTGGTGTCGGCGATGACATGGCTGCCGCGCCCCAGCACGACCCCGTCGCCGATGCGCAGGATCGGCTCCGGGCCGAGGTCGAGGTCGGGCATGAGGCCCGCGGTCAGGGTGACCTGCTCGCCGACGATGCAGTGGGAGCCGACATGGATCCACGGCTCACCGAAGACCGTGCCGAGCGGAAAGGCCAGCCGGCTGTGCGCCCCCAGCGCGCCGAAGCGGAGGCGTCCCGGGCGCTCGGCGGTGACAGAGCCGGTGCGCTGCACCCAGGCCCAGCCCGCGTGGACAGCGCGCTGTGCGAGGCGGCCCCGCCAGGATGAGAACGTGTTCTTGCTTTTCGGCACGAGGTCACCGTACTGAGCGCACGCTGTCCGGATGAGAGGCGGGGCTTGTGATCTTCGCCCCACCGGGTGGCGTACGGTTCGGGATATCCCGAACCAGGAGGCGACATGGCGCACAGGGCTTTGATCACGGGCATCGGCGGAAAGGAACCGGCGATCGACGAAGCGGCCTTCGTGGCGCCCACGGCGTCGGTGATCGGGGACGTGACGCTCCGGGCCGGGGCCAGCCTCTGGTACGGCGCGGTGGCCCGCGGCGACGTAGAACGCATCTCAGTCGGCGCCCAGAGCAACATCCAGGACAACTGCACGCTCCACGCCGACCCCGGCTTCCCCGTCACCATCGGCGAGCGGGTGTCCGTCGGCCACAACGCCGTCGTCCACGGCGCGACGGTCGGGGACGACTGCCTGATCGGCATGGGCGCCACGGTCCTCAACGGCGCGGTGATCGGCGCGGGTTCCCTGGTGGCGGCCCAGGCCCTGGTGCCGCAGGGCATGCAGGTGCCGCCGGGCTCACTGGTGGCGGGCGTGCCCGCGAAGGTCCGGCGGGAGCTGACGGAGGAGGAGCGCCAGGGGGTCACCCTGAACGGGACGCTCTACGCCGACCTGGCCAAGGCCCACGACGAGGTGCACGGGACGCCTTAAGGATCGGGTGGATCGGGCAGGGCCGGTGCGGCGGCAGGCGTCGGTGCGGCGGCAGGCGTCGGTGCGGCGGCAGGCGTCGGTGCGGTGTCGGGTCAGTCCGCCGCCGGGACGGCCTCCGGCTCGGCCGCCTGCTTCTGGGCCGCCGCCGTCGCCGTGGCCTTGGCCGCCTTGCGCCTGAGCACGAGCATCGAGGTGAGTCCGATCAGCACGGCCAGCACCAGCCCCAGCCACGAGAACTTCTTCAGCCAGGACTCCGCGACGATCCCGACGTAGTAGATGACGGCCGTCGTGCCGCCCGCCCAGACGATCCCGCCGAGCACGTTGGCGATCAGGAACTTCCAGTACGGCATCCGCAGCACCCCGGCGAGCGGGCCCGCGAAGATCCGCAGCAGGGCGACGAAGCGGCCGAAGAACACCGCCCACATGCCCCACTTCTCGAAGGACCGCTCCGCCGTGGCGACATGGCCCTCGCTGAAGTGCCTGGGGAACTTGTTGCCGAGCCAGGCGAGCAGCGGCCGTCCGCCCTTGCGCCCGATGGCGTAGCCGATGGAGTCGCCGACGACCGCCCCGACGCTGGCGCACGCGCCGAGCACCACCGGGTTGATCCCGGCGTGCTGTGAGGACAGCAGCGCGGCCGAGACCAGGATGATCTCTCCGGGCAGCGGAATGCCCAGGCTTTCCAGGCCGATGACCAGGCCCACCAGGGCGTAGACGGCGGCCGGGGGCACGGTGTCGAGCCATTCCTGGACGTGCAACGCCGGTTCCTCCTGAGTCGCGTTCCGGCGCGCGCCACGTACCGGCGCGCGCCGTGGCAGCCTACCGGGTCGCG
This sequence comes from Streptomyces sp. 351MFTsu5.1, assembly GCF_000383655.1. Taxonomy (NCBI): domain Bacteria; kingdom Bacillati; phylum Actinomycetota; class Actinomycetes; order Kitasatosporales; family Streptomycetaceae; genus Streptomyces; species Streptomyces sp. 351MFTsu5.1. The sequence continues at coordinate 137,282 of NZ_KB911798.1, forward strand.
TGAACGACCGTCCGGGACAACGGCCCACCACCTCCCGCCGTCCCGTCCCCCCAGCCGCTCGCTACGGCAGCGCGCCCTGCAGCGTCGAGGTGACGGCCGTCGCCGCGGACGAGAGGGGTGCCGTCACCGGCGTCACGGTCACGGTGTCCACGACCGCGCCCGCCGCGGCCCCGGCTGCCGCCCCCGCCTCGACGACCGGCGTCGTGAGCCCGGAGCCCCCGTCACTCCCGGAGCCCGGGCCGGAGTGGCTGTCGCCGACCGGCGCCACCCGGGTCTCGTACTGCCTCGACTGCGTTCCGTGCCGGTCCGACGGCGGCGCCTGGCCCGAGTCCCTGTCGGGGTGCCCGTCGGCCCCGGGTGGCGTGGCGAGGTGCGGGGCGAGCGGGTTCCCGTCCGGGGCCTCGGACGGGCCGTCGGTCTGCGCGCCCTTCGGGGGCGGGGTGCCCTGCCCCGTCGGCGCGCTCCCGTCGGCGAACTCCAGGGACCAGCGCTGCCGTTCCGAGCCGTCCCGTGCGGCGACGACCACGGTGTCACCCTTGCCGGGCGCGACCAGCAGGCCCTTGCCCCGGCGCAGCAGCAGTTCGCCGCGCACGGTGAGGTCGTAGCGGACCTCACCCGCCGACTCCTGGCAGTCCGCGACGAGGACCGAGCCCTTCCGGGCGTCCGAGTCGAGGCAGAGCCGCGGGTCGACGCCGCTGCGCAGCAGACCGTCCTCCTGGTACGACCACTGCTGGGACCCGGCGGCCGAGCACTCGTCGAGCACGGCCTCGGCTCCGGCGGCGGTCCGGCCGTCGGAGGTGTCGAGGCACAGTCCGGCGTCGAGGTTGCGGAGCCGGCCGTGTCCGACCTCGACGGGTTCGCCCACCGAGGCGGGTGACGGGGAGCCTTCGGAACGCGAGGCCTCCACCGGGCTCGGCCGCACGGTGTTCCCGGCCGCCGCGCCCCAGGTGACGTCGGACGAGGGCACGCCTTCGTCGGACCAGCCCTTGGTGACGAGCACCGTCGCAAGGAGGGCGAGGGCGGTCACGCCGGCCCCCACGAGGACGGCCCTGGAGTGCCGCCGCGGACGGCCGAACAGTCCGCTGTTCGCGGGGCGGTGGCGTCCGCCGGGCCGTGGCCGGGCCGCCCCGTGCAGGTCGGGTGCCGGACGGCCGGCGGCGCGGGCGGGTCGGGAGTCGAGGTACCGGTGGGCGCCCCAGCCGAGCACCGTCTCGGCGAGCAGCACCTCCAGACCGCCCTCGAAATGGCTGAGCTGTTCGGCGGCGTGCCGGCAGTAGCGGCAGTCCGCCAGATGTTCACGGACATCGGGCAGAAGGTCCCCGCCCCGGCGAATCGGGACATCCAGGAGACGGTTGTAGAAACGGCATTCGCTGCTGGGCGCGAGTTCCCGGTGGGCCCGGACGCAGCCGGCCCGGAATTGCTCGCGTGCCTGCTCCAGGGCGGCCGCCGCACGGGTCGTGTCCACGCCCAGCAGACCGGCCGGTACGGATATGGGTTCGGCCTCGACCTCGGCATGCCACAACAGGCATTGAGAGGCATGGGGAAGAGCCCGGAATGCCCGCTCGGCAAGCAGTCGCCTTTCCGGGGTGACGGACCTCGCCGCGCGTAGACCACGACCGCCGATGGTCTTGCGAAGTTCCGGCAGCGCACCGGAGATTTCGTCGTCCGCGGCCCACTCCTTGACGAACTCCCTTACCGCGACGAGAAGTTGAGGACGCAGCGCGCCTTCAGCCGCCCGGCCGAGCACTCGGTCGAATGCCGCGGCAGCCGCCATGGAGGCCGAAGGCGACCAGGTGGCAAGACAGATGACCGAGTATGCGTACGTCGCCTGCCAGTGCCGTGCCATCAACAGCGCGACGGCATGACTGTCCGAACCGTTCACGCCCAGCCGGGCGAGAAGCGTGCGGTCGGACTCTCCCGGGCTCGATCCGGGGCGTGGGGGGTAAGGGGGGCGGGGAGGGTGAGCGGATTGCACGGGACCAATTCCTTCCAATCCGCAGGACGGCATGGAATATGCCAGTCCTCGGAAAGCAGGTGCCTGATTGGTGCATACCTATGCCGGGTCAGATGCGCCCCGGCCTTCGGAGGGGCGATCACCTTCGCACAATTGATGTTCAGGTAACAAGAAGTTCGAGTGACCTATGTTCAAAACGAGTCCGCTTCAGAAAAGTTACCGGCGGTATCCGCACCGGCTTTCGAAATTAAGCGGGACGACGGCCTCAAGTTGTGTACGCCGCCGGATGCTTGGCACACGAAATCTCCAAGTGGCCACGCGCCACGTACGGGTCCACAGGGAACTCCGAGGCGGCTCCCGGCGAGCTCTCATCTCGGTGCCCCAGCGTGATCCGCATGATCGCCCCCCACCGGGCCGCAGCGCCCGCCCCCACGACGCCCGCCCTCGCCCGCACGGTCCGCAAGGCGGTCGTCCCGGCCGCCGGCCTCGGCACCCGGTTCCTGCCCGCGACCAAGGCGACACCGAAGGAGATGCTCCCGGTCGTCGACAAGCCGGCCATCCAGTACGTCGTGGAGGAGGCCGCGGCGGCCGGGCTCGACGACGTCCTGATGGTCACCGGCCGCCACAAGCGGGCCATCGAGGACCACTTCGACCACGCCGTCGAACTGGAGCAGGCCCTCGCGGCCAAGGGCGACGCGGTACGCCTCGACGCGGTGCGTGACCCGGCACGCCTGGCCAACATCCACCACATCCGCCAGGGCGAACCGCTCGGCCTCGGACACGCGGTCCTGTGCGCCCGCCGGCACGTGGGCCACGAGCCCTTCGCCGTCCTGCTCGGCGACGACCTGATCGACCCGCGCGAGACGCTGCTCAGCACGATGCTCGAGGTCCGCGAGCGGTACGCCGGGAGCGTGGTCGCGCTGATGGAGGTTCCACGCGAGCAGATCCACCTCTACGGCTGCGCGGCGGTGGCGCCCACGGAAGAGGAGGGCGTGGTCCGGGTGACCGGGCTGGTGGAGAAGCCGCCCCCCGGGACCGCGCCCAGCACCTACGCGGTCATCGGCCGCTACGTCCTGGACCCCGCGGTCTTCGACGCCCTCGACCGCACCCCACCGGGCCGCGGCGGCGAGATCCAGCTCACCGACGCCCTCCAGTCCCTCGCGGTCACCGGCTCGGTCCACGGCGTCGTCTTCGACGGCCTGCGCTACGACACCGGCGACAAGGCGGACTACCTGCGCACCGTGGTCCGCCTGGCCTGCGCCCGGGACGACCTGGGCCCGGAGTTCATCACCTGGCTGAAGGGGTTCGTGGCGGGGCTGGACGAACTGGATGAGAAGGGAGGGGTCGAGCGGCGGCGGTCGGCGGCCTGAGGAGCGGGCTGTACGGCGCCGGCGGGTTCACGGCCTGCCGGGCGGCCCTGGGAGCGCACAAGCACCCAGGGCCGACGGGTTGCATCCGGGTCCCGGCGTGCGACGGCCTGAATCCCGATCCGGGCGAGCGACGGACTGCATCCCGGCCACGGTCACCTCCGGTCCCGCCGTGTGGCGGTCGCATCCCGGCCCCGACGCCACTGCATGCCGGCGGCGCTCACCACGCCGCCCAGGCCGGCAGCCGCCCTCACCGCCCCACCGACACGCTCACCTCGGGACTCAGCCGTTGGGCCGAAGCGTCCACACCACCGTCATCTCGCCCGTGACCGCCCCGTCCGCGCGGCGGATCTCGATCGTGACCGGGAACTCGGGGCGCTGCCCGGCGTCCAGTTCGGCGATGACCTCGCCGGCCGGGCGGCCCAGGGTCGCCGTGGCGGTCACCGCGCCCATCGCGAGCTTGCGGTAGGCGATCTCGGCGTTGACGGCGAGCGGCACCGCGCGCGAGAGCTGGTCGCCGAACGCGGCCAGCACGACGGCCCCGCTGGCGGACTCGGCGAGCGTGAACATCGCTCCGGCGTGCGGTCCGCCGACGTGGTTGTGGAACTCGCCCTGGTCGGGCAGGGCCACCACGACCTTCTCCGGGCCGGTCTCCAGGAACTCGAGGTTCAGGGTCCGCACCATGGGCACGGTCGCGGCGAGCATCTCGCCGACGGACATCTGGTCTGCGCTCATGCCGCGATGTTACCCATGGGTAGCCAACCCGGACAGAGTCGGTCCCCGTGATCGCCGTCTCTTCTCGCCCGGCACCCCGTACTCGGCCGGCAAATGGTTTGGCAAGCCGGGTCCCCGACGGCGATAGTCGGCCGGTGACCCCCTCCGCCACCTCCTCCCGCACCCGCGGTCCCGCCTGGGCGAGCCGCAACTACAGCCTGCTGACCGCCGCCGCGTTCGTGACGAACCTCGGCAGCAACGGCGCCCTCATCGCCGCCGCGTTCGCCGTGCTGGGTGCGGGCGGCGACAGCGGCGACGTGGGCCTTGTGGCCGCCGCCCGCACCCTGCCGCTGGTGGTGTTCCTGCTGATCGGCGGCGCGGTGGCCGACCGCCTGCCCCGGCACCGGGTGATGGTCGCGGCCAACACCCTCAACTTCCTCTCCCAGGGCGCGTTCGCCGTCCTGGTCCTGACCGGCGAGCCCCGGCTCTGGCAGATGATGCTGCTGACCGCGCTGGGCGGCACCGGGCAGGCGTTCTTCAGCCCGGCGGCCGAGGGCATGCTGCTGTCCTCGGTGCGCGGCGAACAGGCCGGCCGCGCCTTCGCGGTGTTCCGGATGGCGATGCAGGGCGCGGCGCTCGGCGGCGCCGCGCTCGGGGGCGCGCTGGTCGCCGCGGTCGGCCCGGGCTGGGTCCTCGCGGCGGACGCCGTCGCGTTCGCGCTGGCCGGCTCCCTGCGGGCCTTCCTGGACGTCAGCCACATCCCGGCCCGTGAACCGGGTTCCGGAATCCTCGCCGACCTGCGGGACGGCTGGCGCGAGGTGTCGGGACGGCCGTGGCTGTTGGGCATCGTCGTGCAGTTCTCCCTGGCCAACGCGGTCGTGGGCGCCGCCGACGCGGTCTACGGCCCGCTCGTCGCCCGGGACCACCTGGGCGGGGCGGGCCCCTGGGGCGTGGCCCTCGCCTTCTTCGGCGCGGGCACGGTCGTCGGCGCCCTCCTGATGACCCGCTGGAAGCCGCAGCGGCTGCTGTTCGTGGGCATTCTGTGCGTGTTCCCGATGGCGTTGCCGTCCGCCGCACTGGCCGTACCGGTCCCGGTGCCCCTGCTGTGCACGGCGATGTTCGTGGCCGGCGCGACCGTCGAGGTGTTCGGCGTCTCCTGGATGACCGCCCTGCACCAGGAGATAGCGGAGGACAAGCTCTCCCGGGTCTCTGCCTACGACTGGTTCGGCTCGGTCGCCCTCATGCCGCTCGCGGCTGCGCTGGCGGGCCCCGCGGAGTCGGCGTTCGGACGCGGTACGGCCCTGTGGGGCTGCGCCGGACTGGTCGTGGCCGTGACGGCGGCCGTCCTGTGCGTGCCGGACGTGCGCAACCTGCGCCGGAGCACCAAGCTGGTCACCCAGGTCACGCCGCTGGAGTCAGCCGATACCGAACGCCCCGTCGGGGGGCTCGGGTGACGCCACGGCGTCCGCGTCCGGCACCGGTCGCGCCCCGCCGGTGAACTTCCGCAACCCGTCCCCGTGTTCGACCCGCGCGGGAAACGCGTCGGCCGCCGTACGCCGGGCCAGCGCCACCGTGTCGAACGGCTGGTGCGCCGCGACGAGCACCGCGTTCCCGAACCGCCGCCCCCGCAGCACCGCGGGTTCGGCGATCAGCACGAGCTCCTCGAAGACCTCGGCGAACGTGGCGAGTTGGGACCGCAGGAAGGCGAAGGGCGCGGAGTCGGCGAGGTTCGCGAGGTAGACCCCGTCGCCGCGGAGCACCCGTGCGGCCTCCCTGGCGTACTCCAGGGACGTCAGGTGCGCGGGGACCCGCGAGCCTCCGAAGACGTCGGCGACGAGCACGTCGGCGGAGTCCACCGGAGCCTTTTCCAGCCACCTCCGGGCGTCGGCGGCGTGCACCGCGATTCCCGCCCCGTCCGGAAGCGGCAGATGCTCGACGACCAGCTCCAGCAGCCCCTGGTCGAACTCGACGACGTCCTGCCGCGATCCGGGCCGGGTGGCGGCCAGATACCGCGGCAGCGTCAGCGCACCCCCACCGAGGTGTACGACGTCCAGCGCCCGCCCCGCCTCCCCGACGAGATCCAGCACATGCCCGAGCCGCCGCACGTACTCGAACTCGAGATGTGTCGGCTCGTCCAGATCGACGTACGACTGCGGAGCCCCGTCCACGGTCAGCAACCAGGCCCGCGCACGGTCGACATCGGGCATGAGCTTGGCAAAGCCGAAGTCGGTGGCCACGGCGACGGGTATCGAGTCATTCACAGGCTCAGTGTGCCAACCCGGGGGCGCGGGGCACTGCGCGACCAGCCACAAACCGGCCCGCAGTCCCCCACGCACACCAGCCCCCCCTACGGAACGGCTGTCACGGTCCCCGCCCCGACAGTCCGCCCACCCTCACGGATGGCGAACCCGAGTCCCGCCTCCAGCGGCACGTCCCGTCCCAGCTCGACGGTCATGACGACCTTCTCCCCGGGCCGGGCGACGGCGACCGTACCGAGGTCGACATCGCCCACCACATCCGCCGTACGGATGTAGAACTGCGGCCGGTACCCCGTGGAGACGGGCGTCGTACGCCCGCCCTCCCGCGCCGACAGCACGTACACCTGCGCGGTGAAGCGACGGCTCGGCACCACACTGCCGGGCTCGGCCACGACATGGCCCCGCCGGACCGCGTCCCGCGGCACGCCCCGCAGCAGCAGCGCCACGTTGTCCCCGGCCTGCGCCTCCTCCATCGGCTTGCCGAAGGTCTCGACCCCGGTCACCACCGTCTCCACGGCGGCCCCGAGGACTTCGACGCGGTCGCCCACCCGCACGGTGCCGCGCTCGACCGCACCGGTCACCACGGTCCCCCGGCCGGTGATGGTCAGCACGTTCTCGACGGGCAGCAGGAAGGGCGCGTCCAGATACCGCTCGGGGATGGGCACATAGGTGTCCACCGCGTCGAGCAGCGCCTCGATCGACGCCGTCCAGCGCGGGTCCCCCTCCAGGGCCTTCAGCCCCGAGACCCGTACGACGGGCACGGCGTCGCCGCCGTAGCCGTGCGCGGTGAGCAGTTCACGGACCTCCAGTTCGACGAGCTCGACCAGCTCCTCGTCGGCCGCGTCCGCCTTGTTGAGGGCGACCACCACGTGGTCGACGCCCACCTGGCGGGCGAGCAGCACGTGTTCGGCCGTCTGCGGCATGATCCCGTCGAGCGCGGAGACGACGAGGATCGCCCCGTCGAGCTGCGCGGCCCCGGTGACCATGTTCTTGACGTAGTCGGCGTGGCCCGGCATGTCCACGTGCGCGTAGTGCCGGGTGTCGGTCTCGTACTCGACGTGCGCGATGTTGATGGTGATCCCGCGCGCGGCCTCCTCCGGGGCCCGGTCGATGCGGTCGAACGGCACGAAGGTGCCGCTGCCGCGGTCGGCGAGGACCTTGGTGATGGCGGCGGTCAGGGTGGTCTTGCCGTGGTCGACGTGACCCATCGTGCCGATGTTCAGGTGCGGCTTGGTGCGCACGTAAGCGGTCTTGGACATGGCTGTACCTCGAAGCCTCTTCGTGTTCGTGGAAGAACGGGGACCCCAAGGACTCGCCGACCCTCCCCCTGCGGGGTCCGCCGGACGATCCGGGAAGGGTCAGCTTCGGGCGCCGTCTGCGGCGGCCGGGAAAAAGGGAACGGCAGCCTTCGGCGCATCCGCGACTGCGGATGCTGCGAGAGCGAAGGCGTACCGGAACATGACGCAGATCATGTCCCACCCGTCGTCCCACGTCGAACGGTTTTTCACGGCCGCCCGTCGCCGTTCCCGCGCACAACCTGCGGCATCCGCAGGGCGATCACCCGTCCGGGTCGGTTACCGTCACAGGATGCTCGATGCCACCACCCGCTCTGGGGGCACCGCCACGGCCACTCCCCCGGCCATCGCCACGGAGCTCGCTCTCCCCGTCCCGGCTCCGGTGGGTCTCACCACCCGCTGCACGAGAGTGCTGCTGTCGCCGTGGGCCCGGCTCTCCCTGCTGATCGCCCTGCTCGCGGGGGCCGCCACCGCGGTCCTGCTCTTCGAGCCGCAGAGACTGCTCTCGGACGGCTGGCCGCCCCAGCTCGGCGGGGTCGCGGCCGCGATCGTGTTCGGGGTGGCGTACGGGCTGTGCACGGTGGCGTTCGTGCCGCGGCCGCTGCTGAACCTCGCCGCGGGCGCGCTCTTCGGCTCACAGCTCGGGCTCGCCTCGGCGCTCGCCGGGACGGTGCTCGGGGCGGGGGTCGCCTTCGGTCTCGGCCGGGTGCTCGGGCAGGACGCGCTGCGGCCGCTGCTGCGGGGCCGGTGGCTGAAGGCCGCGGACGGGCAGCTCAGCCGGCACGGGTTCCGGTCGATGCTGGCGGCCCGGCTGTTTCCCGGGGTTCCGTTCTGGGCGGCGAACTACTGTGCCGCCGTCTCCCGGATGGGGTACGTGCCGTTCCTGGTCGCGACGGCGCTCGGGTCGATTCCGAACACCGCCGCGTATGTCGTCGCGGGCGCGCGGGCCTCGGCGCCCACGTCACCGGCGTTTCTGATCGCCATGGCGGCGATTGCCCTGCCGGGGCTGGCCGGGGCCGTGGTGGCCTGGCGCAAGCGGCACCATCTGCGTGGGCGCTGAGCGCCCCTTCAGGGGCGCGGGGAACTGCGCGACCAGCCACGACGGCGCAACAGACACACGATGTGCCTTCAGACCCGCTCCAGGATCATCGCGTTGGCCAGGCCGCCCGCTTCGCACATGGTCTGGAGCCCGTAGCGCGCCCCGCGCTCCCGCATGGCGTGCACCAGGGTCGTGGTGAGGCGGGTGCCGCTCGCGCCCAGGGGGTGGCCCAGCGCTATCGCGCCGCCGTGCACATTGACCTTGGTGAGGTCCGCGCCCGTCTCCTGCCGCCAGGCCAGGACCACACTGGAGAAGGCCTCGTTGACCTCGAACAGGTCGATGTCGTCGAGGGTGAGGTGCGCCCTGCGCAGGACCTTCTCCGTGGCCGGGACGACTCCCGTGAGCATGAGGACGGGGTCGGAGCCGGTGACGGCGAACGAGTGCAGCCGGGCCAGGGGCCGCAGGCCCAGCCGTTCGGCGGTCTCGCCGGACATGATGAGCACCGCCGAGGCGCCGTCGTTGACCGGGCTGGCGTTGCCCGCGGTGACGTTCCACTCGATCTGCGGGAAGCGTTCGGCGAAGTGCGGGTCGTAGTAGGCGGGCTTGAGGCCGGCGAGGATCTCGGGGGTGCTGCCCGGGCGGACGCACTCGTCGCGCGAGACCCCGTCCAGGGGTGCCAGCTCGGCGTCGAAGAGGCCCTTCTCCCAGGCAGCGGCGGCCTTGTGGTGGGAGGAGACGGCGAACGCGTCCATCTGCTCGCGGGTGATCGACCACTTGGCGGCGATGAGCTCGGCGCTGATGCCCTGCGGCACCAGTCCCTCCTCGTAGCGCGCGGCGATTCCGGGGCCGAAGGGGTCCTTGCCCTCGGGCACGTTCGACCACATCGGCACGCGGCTCATCGACTCGACCCCGCAGGCCACGACGATGTCGTAGGCGCCCGCGATCACCCCTTGGGCGGCGAAGTGCACGGCCTGCTGGGAGGAGCCGCACTGGCGGTCCACGGTGGTGGCCGGGACGCTCTCCGGGAAGCCGGCGGACAGGGCCGCGTAGCGGGTGGTGTTCATGGCCTGCTCGCCGACCTGGTCGACGGTGCCGCCGATGACGTCGTCGATGAGCGCCGGGTCGACGCCGGAGCGCTCCACGAGGGTGCGCAGGGTGTGGGCGAGGAGTTCGACGGGATGCACATGGGCGAGGGCGCCGTTCGACTTGCCCTTGCCGATGGGAGTGCGTACGGCTTCGACGATCACTGCGTCACGCATGGTGCGGGCCTCCACGGGCTACCAGCGAGTAGGAAATCCAAACTCACCATAACTCCGCGAGTTGGAAAAGCAAACTCTCCCCTAGACTGGGCGCATGGCCGCCACCAAGGACCCGCGCCCCTGCTCGATCGCCGACACCCTGACGCTCGTCGGCGAGAAGTACTCCCTGCTCGTGCTGCGGGAGGTCTGCCTGGGCAACGGCCGCTTCGACCAGCTGGTGCGCAACATCGGGGCCCCGCGCGACATCCTGGCCACCCGGCTACGCCGGCTCGTGGACGCCGGGATCCTGACCAAGCGGGTCTACAGCGAGCGGCCGCAGCGCTTCGAGTACCGGCCCACACGGGCGGGTCTGGAGCTGGAGCCGGTGCTGCTGACGCTCATGGCGTGGGGCGACCGGCATCTGCGGGGGGACGACGACCGGCCCATGGTCGTCGAGCACAGCTGCGGCAACGAACTGCTGCCGGTCGTCTCCTGCTCCGTCTGCGGGAGCGCGGTGGCCCACGAGGACCTGACGGCCCACCCGCAGTCCCCCGGCTGGACGGTGAGCGGCCCCACGGCCGCCGCCTGACCGCCCCTGTGCCGGAGCTGTCACCCCGGGACGCTACGCTTCCCCCGTACCCCGATCACCGCTCCCGGTGATCCGGCCTGCCCGACTCCCTTCACTCGACCAGCACTTGGACGCCGTAACTTCATGTCTTGGTTTGAATCACTCATCCTCGGACTCGTCCAGGGGCTGACCGAGTTCCTTCCCGTCTCGTCCAGCGCGCACCTGCGTCTGACCGCGGCCTTCTCGGGCTGGGAGGACCCCGGGGCGGCCTTCACCGCGATCACCCAGATCGGCACCGAGGCCGCCGTGCTGATCTACTTCCGCAAGGACATCGGGCGGATCCTCTCGACGTGGAGCCGTTCGCTGGTGAAGAAGGAGCTGCGCAGCGACCACGACGCCCAGATGGGCTGGCTGGTCATCGTCGGCTCGATTCCGATCGGTGTGCTGGGGCTGCTGTTCAAGGACCACATCGAGGGGCCGTTCCGCGATCTGCGCATCACCGCCACGATGTTGATCGTCGTGGGCATCGTCATCGGCATCGCGGACCGGCTCGCGGCGCGTGACGAGACCGGAGGCAAGCACCGGGCGCCCAAGCAGCGCAAGGGACTTGAGGACCTCGGCGTCAAGGACGGCCTGATCTTCGGCTTCTGCCAGTCCATGGCCCTCGTCCCCGGAGTCTCCCGCTCCGGCGCCACCATCAGCGGCGGCCTCTTCATGGGCTACAAGCGGGAGTCGGCGGCCCGCTACTCCTTCCTCCTCGCGATCCCGGCCGTGCTCGCCTCCGGTCTCTTCGAGTTGAAGGACGCGATGGAGAGCGACCACGTGTCCTGGGGCCCCACGATCTTCGCCACGGTGATCGCGTTCGCGAGCGGGTACGCGGTCATCGCGTGGTTCATGAAGTGGATCTCCAACAAGAGCTTCATGCCCTTCGTCTGGTACCGCATCGCCCTCGGCATCGTCATCATCGCCCTGGTCACGGCGGGAGTCCTGAGCCCCCACGCGGCGGAGTCCGCGGGCTGACACAGCCGTGGCCCTCACTCAGCAGTTCGCGCGCGTCGCACCGGAGTACCTGGAACGGCTCCGCGCCGGGGCCGAGGAGTGGGATCCGGGCGCCGAGAACGTCCTGGACACGGGCTGGGCGGTGTGGGGGCTCATCCTTTTCTGCCGCGCGTCCGGAGCGGCCCCCGACACCGTGGCCCTGCTGGATCGCGCGGTCTCCGGCGATCCGGACGGTGACACCGGCTTCCTCGACCACGACGGCGTCCACGACGGCTTCACGGACCCGCCGCGCCTGTTGACGTTCGATGCCGTGGCCGACATCGCGAGCGGGCTCGACGCCCTCGACCCCGGCGCCCTGCTCGCCGACCTGCCGGACTCCCCCGACGCGGCGTCAGCCCTGTGCGGCTTCGGCCCGCGGTTCGACGGCGACGTGCGCGCACATCTCCTCGAACACCTCGCCGCGATGCGGGAGTTCTACCGCGAAGCCGCGCTCCACGCGCAGTTTGTCGTCACCTGGGTCGACTGAACGGCGGCTGGATCGCGGGGCGTCCGACCCGGTTCCCGTGACCTATCGCACGCGTTCTGCGTAGCCGTCCGGTAGCGGACTGTCAGTTCTTGCGCCTAGGCTGGTCCGCATGTCCCCCGATTCCGTGATCCCTGGTTCCGTGCGGTCTGCTGCCGAAGTGAACGAGCAGATCCGGGCGCTCTGGATGCGTGCCGGCGGCACCCTGTCGTCCGAGGAGCGCGCGGAGTACGAGCTGTTGGTGGTCGAGTGGGCGGCCGCGATCCGCGCCGACATCATCGAAGCGGCCTGAGCCGAGCCCTGAGCACAGGCTCAAATGCCGTGCCCAGCCTCACAGTTCGCTCCGCTGCCCTGGCCGGCCCCGCCCCCGAGCCCCCTCGAAGTGAGGTTCTCTCATGAGAGCGATCGTCGTGGGCGCCGGCATCGGAGGACTGACGGCGACCCTGAGCCTGCGTCGGTCCGGCCATGACGTGACCCTCCTTGAGCGGGCGCGGCGGCTCACCGAGATCGGCGCCGGCATCCAGCTCGCCCCCAACGCCACCCGCGTTCTGCGCCGGTTGGACCTCCTGGACGCCGTCGCGCGGCGGTCCACCCGCCCCACCCAGGTCAGCTTCCGCACCTGGTCCGACGGCTCCAAGATCTGCCGCTATGTCATCGGCCCGGAGGCGGAGGAGGAGTTCGGGGCGCCCTACCTCCAGGTCCACCGGGCCGATCTCCAACACGCCATGGTCGCCGCCCTGCCACCCGGATCCCTGCGCCTGGCCACCGCCGTCGTGGCGATCGAACAGGACGACAGGTCGGCCCGGGTGACCACGGCGGACGGTGACCGTCTGGAGGCCGAGCTCGTCGTGGCCGCCGACGGCATCCGCTCCGCCGCCCGCCAGTGGCTCTTCGGCGCGGACGAGGTGCTGTTCTCGCACACCGCCGCCTACCGGGTCCTGCTCCCCGCCGCCGCGGTCGCCGACCTGGACCTGCCCGAGTACGCCGGCTGGCTCGGGCCGGGCGGCCATGTCGTCCACTACTGGCTGCGCCGCGGTGAACTCCTCAACGTCGTCGCCGTGTTCGGCACGCACCGGCCCGCCGAGGAGTCGTGGACGGCGCCGGCGGAACCCGGTGAGCAACTGCGCACGTTCGCCGGCTGGGACCCCCGCCTGCTGACCGTCCTCGAACGGGCGGGCCAGGTCTTCCGCTACGGCATCCACACCCGCGCACCGCTCAGCCGCTGGAACCTCGGCCGGGTCACCCTGCTCGGCGACAGCGCCCACGCGATGGTGCCGTTCCAGGCCCAGGGCGCCGCCCAGGCCGTCATGGACGCTGCCGTCCTCGGCGACTGCCTCACCGGCACGGCACCCGACGAGGTCCCCGACGCCCTCGACCGTTACGTCCGCAGGCGCCTTCCGGCCGCCACGGCCGTGCAGAGCAGTTCCGCCCGCGCGGGCCACGACTACCACCTCCCCGACGGCCCCGAGGCGGACGCCCGCAACGCCCGCCTGGTCGCCCTCGCCGCCGAGAACAGATTCGGCCCGCACTCGGCCGCCTGGCCGGTCGACGTCCTGTCCGAGGACTGACCCCGGCCCACCAGACCACCAACGCCAGCACCCGGGCCCCGAGCCGCCCACGCCGGCCCCCCGGCCTGCCGTCCACGGAGGACCCCGCCCCCAGAGCCGACCCGGCCGACCGCAGCCACCAACCCGCCCACGGCGATCCCGGGCCACCGGCCCACCCGCGGCCGACCCTCGCCACCGTCCCACCCGCGGCGGACCCGGGCCGCCGCCCCACCCCACCCCGCCCGCCGAATGTCCCCGCACGCCCCTAGCCGCCGCTCGCCCCATGCCCAACACTGAGCCGATGACGCAGCGTGTGGAGCTCGCGACCGTGATGGACCGGCTGGCCGTGGACGCACTCGTCACCGACTACGCCGCCGCCGTGGACGACGGCGACTGGGAGGCGTACCGAGGACTCTTCACCCCCGACGGACGGGCCGACTACCGCTCGGCGGGCGGGGTCGAGGGCGACGCGGACGGCGTCGCCGCCTGGCTCGCGGACAGCCTGGGGCTGTTCTCGATGCGACAGCACCTGATCGTCAACCGCCAGGTCCGCTTCGGCACCCTGGAGCAGGACACCGGCGACACGGCCCGCGTCCGCGCCGACTACCTCAACCCGATGCGCCTGGCAGGCACGGACGCCACCGCCCCGGACTTCGTCTGCGGGGGCCGCTACGCCTTCGACCTGCGGCGCACCGACGACGGCTGGCGGGTGCGCGAGGTCGTCGTCGAGGAGAAATGGCGGCGTCTGCCCGGCCCGCGCCCGGCACCTGTGATCAACTGAGCCGACGCCCGTCGGATCGTCAACCCCACGATCACCGATGACACTCACGGGGTAGGAGGCGCCGTATGAAGACGTTCGGCCACTGGCTCGCCTCCCCGTGGCGGCGCACGACCGTCGCCGTGCTGGCGGGCGCCCTGCCCCTGCTCGCGTTCCCCGCCCCGTCCCTGTGGTGGTTCGCCTACGTCGCCCTTGTCCCGTGGATCGCGCTGATCCGCTCGGCTCCGACGGCGAAACGGGCGGCCTACGACGGCTGGGCCGGCGGCTTCGGCTTCATGGTGGGGATGCACCACTGGCTGCTGCCGAGCCTGAGCGTGTTCATCTTCGTCATCGGCGCCCTGCTGGGCGCGCTGTGGGCCCCCTGGGGCGCGCTGGTACGGCACTTCCTGGCCGGGACGCCCTCGCGTGGCCGGACGGCCGCGGCCGTCGTCGTGCTGCCGTCCGGCTGGCTCGGCATCGAACTCGTCCGTTCCTGGCAGGGCCTCGGCGGCCCGTGGGGGGTGCTCGGCGCCAGCCAGTGGGAGGTCGAACCGGCGCTGCGGCTGGCGTCGGTCGGCGGGGTGTGGCTGATCAGCTTCCTGATCGTGGCCCTCAACGTGTGTGTCGCCGTGCTGGTGACGATCCGTGCCTCCCGGGTCCCCGCGGTGGCGGGCCTCGTCGCCACGGCCGCCGTGACCTCGGCGGCCTGGGTGGGGTCACCCCGCCCCGACAGCGGGGGCACGACACGGATCGCGGTCGTCCAGCCCGGTGTCATCAGCGGCCCCGACCAGCGCTTCGCCCGCGAGGAGCAGCTCACCCGCGACCTCGCCGGGAAGGACGTCGACCTGATCGTCTGGGGCGAGAGCAGCGTCGGCTTCGACCTCGGGGACCGCCCCGACCTCGCGCAGCGGATCGCCGGGCTCTCCCAGGAGACGGGCGCCGACATCCTGGTCAACGTCGACGCCCGCCGCTCCGACAAACCCGGCATCTACAAGAGCTCGGTCCTCGTCGGCCCCGACGGGCTCACCGGCGACCGCTACGACAAGATGCGGCTCGTCCCCTTCGGCGAGTACATCCCGGCCCGCTCGCTGCTCGGTTGGGTCACCTCGGTCGGCAAGGCGGCCGGCGAGAACCGCAGGCACGGCTCCGAGCAGGTCGTCATGGACGTCGGCCACAGCCTGAAGGTCGGTCCGATGGTGTGCTTCGAGTCGGCGTTCCCCGACATGAGCCGCCATCTCGCCGAGGACGGCGCCCAGGTGCTGATCGCCCAGTCGGCGACCTCCACCTTCCAGCAGAGCTGGGCCCCCGAGCAGCACGCCTCGCTCGCCGCCCTGCGCGCCGCCGAGACGGGCCGCCCGATGGTGCACGCGACCCTGACCGGGGTCTCCGCGGTCTACGACGCGAGCGGCCGGCGCGTCGGGCAGTGGGTCGGCACCGACGCCAGTACGGCGCGCGTGTACGACGTGCCGCTGGCCGACGGCACCACGCCGTACGTCCGCTTCGGGGACTGGACCGTGCACCTGGCCCTGCTCGTCCTGCTGGTGTGGTGCGCGACCGACGGCCTGCGCACGCTCCGGCTCAGGCGGACCGCTCCTGAACCGCGAGTACCACCCGCTCGCACAGCTCATGGCTCGCCAGCGCGTCCCGGGCGCTGAGCACCTTTCCCGCGCGCACGGCGTCGAGGAAGGCGAACACGGCCTGCTCGATGCCGCGCTGCCGGGCCACCGGCACCCAGTCGCCGCGCCGCCGCACCGTCGGCTGGCCCTTGTGGTCGATCACCTCGGCGAGATTGAGCACCTGGCGCTTGGTGTCCTGCCCGGACACCTCCAGGATCTCCTCGGCGGAGCCGCTGAGCCGGTTCATCACACCGAGCGCGGTGAAGCCGTCCCCGGCGAGCTGGAGCACGACGTGGTGCAGCAGTCCGTCCCGCACGCGCGCGCGTACCGTCACGTCGTCGACCGGGCCTGGCACCAGGAAGCGCAGGGTGTCGACGACGTGGATGAAGTCGTCGAGGATCATCGCACGCGGCTCCTCGGGGAGCCCGATCCGGTTCTTCTGCAGGAGGATCAGCTCGCGCGGGTGCTCGGCGCACTGCGTGTACCCGGGCGCGAACCGCCGGTTGAACCCGACCGCCAGCGAGACGTTCCGCTCCTCGGCGAGCGCCACCAGCCGCGCGGAGTCGGCGAGTTCGTAGGCGAGCGGCTTGTCGACGTAGGTCGGCACGCCCGCGTCGAGGAGCCGTTCGACGATGTCGGGGTGCACGTTCGTCGGAGCGTGCACGAAGGCCGCGTCGAGATCCTGGGCGAGCAACGCGTCCAGGTCGGCGTGCCTCTGGTGCTCCGGGAGGTGCAGACCGTCCGCGACGCTGGTGAGGGTGGCCGGGGTGCGTGTCTGGAGGTGCAGTTCGACGTCGGGCCGGCCGCCGAGCACCGGGAGGTAGGCCTTCCGCGCGATGTCACCGAGTCCGATGCAGCCGACCTTCACGTGGACTCCTCCAACGGTTGTCTGCGGGGCCTTGCCGGAAGCATACGGGCGGCCGGGAAATCGTTGGTGGCCGGTGCTTCTCCGGGGGAGGATGCGGCCATGAGCAGCGAGCGCACCGAACCCGCGACGACCGCCGACGAACGCACCATGCTGGAAGGCTGGCTGGACTACCACCGGCGCACTCTCGCCTGGAAATGCGAAGGACTCACCGATGCTCAGCTCCGAACCGCCTCGGTGGAGCCGTCCACGCTGTCCCTGATGGGCCTGGTGCGGCACATGGCCGAGGTGGAGCGCAGCTGGTTCCGCCGGGTCCTGACCGACGAGGACGCGGGACCGATCTACTACAGCGAGGCCGACCCGGACGGCGAGTTCCGTCTCACCGAGGCCGACACCTGGCAGGAGGCGTACGGCACCTGGCAGGCCGAGATCGACAAGGCCCGCGAGAACACGGCCCGCTTCGGCCTGGACGACGTCACCGTGGGCAAGCACCGCAGGACCGGCGAGCGCTTCAACCTCCGCTGGCTCTACACCCACATGATCGAGGAGTACGCCCGTCACAACGGGCACGCCGACCTGATCCGCGAGCGCATCGACGGCTCGACCGGCGACTGAGGTCGGTGCCGGGAGGCGAGGGCGGTCAGCACTGGGTGGCGAGGGCCCTCACCACCGGGAGGCGAGGGCCGTCAGCACCGGGAGGCATGAGCACGCCGTACGGGCACGGAGATCACCCGTGCGGGGCAACCTCCGCTTGTCCGCTGTCGCCCGGGTCGTCCGAACCAGCAGAGTGACGCGGGTGCATCGAACCTCGACTACCGCAACGCTCCTGGTCACCGTGGCTGTCTCGGCCCTCACCGGCTGTGTGACGATCCAGCGTCCACCGGTGACCGGGCCGCCGCCGCCCAGCACGGCGCCCTCCCAGCTGCCGGGTCCCGGGGGCGCCCGGCCGGACGGTCAGGCGGAGCCGCAGATCGTGCAGGCTCCGGCCCAGGAGGCCCTGTCCATGATCGACCCGTCCAGGCCGGCGAAGCCGGGCGGAGGCGCGCCGCGCACGACCCCGGGGAGCGCGGCGGCCCCCGTACGACCGGAGCACCGGCAGCCGGAACACCCGCGCCCGGAGCACCCCGTGCACGCGGCGCCCCCCGAGCGGCGGCACTCGGACGTACGCCACCCCCGGCCGCCGCGCGTCGAGATCCCGGACGTGACCACGTCGATCCCCAAGTCGGTCCCCAGGAGCCAGAAGGACGTCTGCGCGCTGGGCAGGAAGTACGGGCGCTGGCAGGAGGGCAGCGCGGAGTCGGTCATCTGCAACCAGACGTACCACCACTGAGGAACGGGGCTGCGGCTGAGGCGCGGACGGTCGGTCCGTCGGCGGGTCAGGGCCGCTGTCGCGGCGGCCCCCACCCGTCGCCGGCGGCTCCGCCCTCGCCGAGCCGCAGCTCGAGTCTGCTGATGGCCGCCCGCACCCCGTCGCTGTAGCTGTCCTCCCCCAGCTCGGCCGAGGCTCTGCGGGCGCGGCGGAGGTGGGAGCGGGCGGCGTCGCTGCGGCCGAGGCGCACGTAGTCCGCGGCCAGGTTCAGATGCAGCGAGGGGTACAGGGCGCGCACCGCGAGCGCACCCTCCTGACGGATGAGCCGGTCGTCGGTGAGTTCCTCGGCGGCCGTCAGTGCTCGGAGGTCCCAGGCGAGTTCGTCGCAGGGGTCGTCCTGGGCGTCGGCCATGTAGTGCGCGAGGGTGCAGCGGTGCAGCGGGTCGCCGTCCTCGCCGATCTCCGCCCACAGGGCGAGGTAACGGTTCCGGGCCTCCTCGCGGTCCCCCGCGTGACACAGCATGACGACCTGCCCGATCCGCGTCATCACGGCATCCGGCACCGCCTGCTCCTGTCGCTCCGTCAAAGAGTCCTCCGGGCCTTGTACGACTGTCTCGCTGTCCCTGCCGACGCTAGGCCCTGCGAGAGGGTTCACGCCGACGACGCGTACGCAGGTACGCCCATCTGCGACGTCACGACTCCCTCACGCCCACCGCCACACGCTGACCCGCACCCGCTCCCACGTCCGCCCCTTGGGCCCGGCGTCACCGCACACGCGCTTCCAGGGCCAAGCCCCCCTCGGCCCGGCAACGCCACTCCCCACGCCCCCTCCCCAGGATCGACCGCGCCCGCGGAGACACCCCGATCGGGTCGCCCCACGGGTCGGACATCACCGCACGCCCGGACTCGGCCCCCGCCACGGTCCCACCCGACAGCCCGAGCCCACACCCACCGCACTCCCCCGCCGAACAACCGCCCCGGGTCGCCCCCGTCCCACCGACCCGGTGACGAACGTCAGCCCAGGTTGGGGATGGTCCAGTCGATCGGCTCGTGGCCCTGGGCCGCGACCGCCTCGTTGATCTGGGTGAAGGGGCGGGAGCCGAAGAACTTCTTCGCCGACAGCGGGGAGGGATGCGCGCCCTTGACCACCACGTGCCGGCTCTCGTCGATCAGGGGGAGCTTCTTCTGCGCGTAGTTGCCCCACAGCACGAAGACCGCCGGGTCGGGCCGCTCGGCCACCGCCCGGATCACCGCGTCGGTGAACTTCTCCCAGCCCTTGCCCTTGTGGGAGTTGGCCTCACCGGAACGGACCGTGAGCACCGCGTTGAGCAGCAGGACACCCTGCTGGGCCCACGGCATGAGGTAGCCGTTGTCCGGGATCTCGGTGCCCAGCTCCTCCTTCATCTCCTTGTAGATGTTCCGGAGGGAGGGCGGGGTCTTCACACCGGGCCGGACCGAGAAGCACAGCCCGTGGCCCTGGCCCTCGCCGTGGTACGGGTCCTGGCCGAGGATCAGCACCTTCACCCGGTCGTACGGCGTGGCGTCCAGCGCGGCGAAGACCTCCTCGCGCGGCGGATAGACGGGACCCTTCGCCCGCTCGTCCTCGACGAACTCCGTCAGCTCCTTGAAGTACGGCTGCTGGAGCTCGTCGCCCAGAACCCCGCGCCAGGACTCGGGCAGCATGGCGATGTCGGTCACGTCAATTCCTCACGGTGTGCGGTCACTTACGGGCTCGAAAGCCTTCCTGCAGGCTTCAGAACCTACAACCGACCACTGACAATCGCCGCCCGCCCCGGAATCCGCAGCCGCCCCGGAATCCGCGATCGTCCCGGAATCCGGGACCTACCAGCTGGTCTTCCAGTACAGCTCCCACATCGTCATCATGGTCGCCGGGTCGATGACCTTCTCGAGGCCGGCGATCTCCTCGCTCGCGGCCACGTACTGCTTGCCCTGCCACAGCGGCACCAGCCGCGCGTCGTTCACGAAGACCTGCTGGGCCTCCTCGATCTGCGGCCCCACGGCCCCGCGGTCGCTCTCCGCACGGGACTGCGGCAGCAGCTTGCCGGTGATCTCGGGGGCGTCGTACGGGGTGCCGAGGGCGTTCTGCTTGCCGACGAAGGGGGAGATGAAGTTGTCGGCGTCGTGGAAGTCGGGGAACCAGCCGCGCCCGAACACCGGGTACTCGCCGTTCTGGTAGCCCTGGACATAGGTCTTCCACGGCCGGCTCTTGAGGGTGATGGTGAACAGGCCGGAGGACTCCAGCTGCTTCTTCAGCTCCTCGAAGGCGGGCTTGGTCGTGGAGCCGTAGCGGTCGCTGGTGTACCAGAGGGTCAGCGGCACGCGCTCGGTGATCCCCGCGTCCCTGAGGAGCTTTTTGGCCTTGGGCACGCTGGGGTCCCCGAAGTCGTCGAAGAAGCCCGTGGTGTGGCCGGTCAGTCCGGCCGGGACCATCGAGTACAGCGGTTCGACGGTGTCCTTGTAGACGTAGTGGACGAGGGCCGGGCGGTCGACGACCTGGGCGACGGCCTTGCGGACGGCGGGCTTCGCGGACCACGGGTCCTTCGGGTTGAACACCAGGTAGCTGATCTCGGTGGTGGGGTTCTCGATGAGCTGGAGCCCCTCCTTCTGCTGGTTGACCTCGATGTCCACGGTGTCGGAGGCGCCGAGCCCCCGGTAGACGACCGCGATCTGCTTGTCCTTGAGGGCCTTGACCATCTCGTCGGACCGCGAGAAGTAGCGGATGGTGACGGCGTTGTTCTGGAGGTCCGCTATGCCCTTGTAATTGTCGTTGCGGACCAGCTCGGCCTTCTCGCCCTCCTGGTAGGAGTCGAGGCGGTACGGCCCGGAGCCGTTGATCTTGCCGTCCTTGCGGATCGCGGTCGCGGAGTACTCCTCGGGGTCCACGATCGACATGGCGGGCGTGGTGAGCACCAGGGGGAAGGTGGCGTCGGGCTGGCTGAGGTGGAAGACGATCTCGCGGTCGCCCTTGGTCTGGACCCGGGAGAGGGTGCCCAGCAGGCCCGCGGGGCCGCCGTTGACGTTGATCCTCTTGATGCGGTCGAAGGAGTACTTGACCGCCTGGGCGTCCAGCGGGTGACCGTCGGAGAACTTCAGCCCCTCGCGCAGCGTGCAGCTGTACACGGTGCTCGACGCGTCGGTGAACTCGCAGTGCTCGGCGGCGTCGGGTTCGGGGTCGGAGCCGCCGGGCGAGTAGTTCAGGAGCGTCTGGTAGACGTTGCGGAACAGCTCCCAGGAGTTGTCCCAGGAGGCCGCCGGGTCCAGTGTGGCCGGGGCACTGGTGGTCCCCACGACGATCGCCTTGCCGTCGTCGGAGGAGCCCGAGGAGAACACACCGCATCCGGCCACCGTGGAAAGGGACACGAGGGCCGCGAAAGGCGGCAGGTATCGGTTCCGCATGAACACGCGCTCGCTCCTCGAAATGCCGTGCCGAGAGTCGGCAAAACATACCGCAGGGCCGCGCACACTCAACCGGTTCGTCCACAGGCTGTTTGATCACCGTCTCGGTGATGACCCTGTGATGCCGTTGTGCGGCTTTTGTGCGTCGACACGGGCGCCGTCGCTGTCAACGGACGCCCGTGCCGAAACCGGGAAGGTCAGCCCACGCCGGCGTTGAGGAAGATGCCGCCGTCGACGACGAGCGTCTGGCCGGTGACCCAGTCGGACTGCCCGGAGGTGAGGAAGGCCGCGGCGCCGCCGATGTCGGAGGGGACACCGAGCCGGGCCAGCGGGTAGGCCGCGGCGGCCTCGGCCTCGCGGCCCTCGTACAGGGCCTGCGCGAACTTGGTCTTCACAACGGCCGGGGCGATCGCGTTGACTCGCACCTTGGGCGCGAACTCGTGGGCGAGCTGCTGGGTGAGGTTGATCATCGCGGCCTTGCTGATGCCGTAGGCGGCGATGAAGGGCGAGGGCGTGATGCCCGCGACGGAGGCGATGTTGACGATCGCGCCGCCGTTGTCCTTCTGCCAGGCGTGCCAGGTCTTCTGGGCGAAGCCGAGCGCGGAGATCACGTTGGTCTCGAAGACCTTGCGGGCCACATCGAGGTCGAGGTCGGCGATCGGCCCGAACACCGGGTTGGTGCCGGCGTTGTTGACCAGGTAGTCGACGCGCCCGAAGGCCTCCATGGCGCGCTCGACGGCGACGGCCTGGTGGGCCTCGTCGTGCGCCTTGCCCGCGACGCCGACGGCCCGGTCGGAGCCGAGCTGCTCGACGGCCTCCTTGAGGGCGTCCTCGTTGCGGCCGGTGATGACCACCCGGTCACCGCGGGCGACGAGCGCCTCGGCGACGCCGTAACCGATACCGCGGCTGGCGCCCGTGATGAGCGCGACCTTGCCCGAAAGCTCGGGGAGTTGCGAAGTCATGGTTCCGTTTCCCTAGTCGAGCGGTCCGCCGGCGACGTACAGCACCTGGCCGGATACGAACCCGGCCGCCTCGCCGGTGAAGAAGGCGATGGCGTTGGCGATGTCGTCGGGCTCGCCCACGCGCGCGACCGGGATCTGAGTGGCGGCGGCGGCCTTGAACTCCTCGAAGCCCATGCCGACGCGCGCGGCGGTCGCGGCGGTCATGTCGGTGGCGATGAAGCCGGGGGCGACGGCGTTGGCGGTGATGCCGAATTTGCCGAGCTCGATGGCGAGGGTCTTGGTGAAGCCCTGGAGACCGGCCTTGGCGGCGGAGTAGTTGGCCTGGCCGCGGTTGCCGAGCGCCGAGGAGGAGGACAGGTTGACCACGCGGCCGAAGCCGGCGTCGACCATGTGCTTCTGGACGGCCTTCGTCATCAGGAAGGAGCCGCGCAGGTGGACGTTCAGGACGGTGTCCCAGTCCGAGACGCTCATCTTGAACAGCAGGTTGTCGCGGAGCACACCCGCGTTGTTGACGAGGATCGTCGGGGCGCCGAGCTCGGCGACGACCCGCGCGACGGCAGCCTCGACCTGGGCCTCGTCGGAGACGTCGGCGCCGACGGCGATGGCCTTGCCACCCGCTGCGGTGATCTTCTCGACGGTGTCCTTGCAGGCGGCCTCGTCGAGGTCGATGACGGCGACCGCGCGGCCCTCGGCCGCCAGTCGGACGGCGGTGGCGGCGCCGATGCCGCGCGCGGCACCGGTGACGACGGCTACCCGCTGCTCAGTGGTGGACATTGCTGTTTCTCCTCGCCCTTGAGAACGTTCGGCCCGACCCGGTCGGTGAGCGACCGCTTAGTACCTTCGGCAGACGTGACGCTAGAAGCCCTGGCACGCGGTGTCAACGTCCCACGGGACCGGTGTGATCCATTACCTCACCAGCAGGTCGAGCAGGCGCTCCGCCTCGGCCGCCGGATCCAGGGTGAGTCCGGTGTGCACGGGGCCCGGCTGGACGACCGTGGAGCGGGGTGCGACCAGCCAGCGGAAGCGGCGACCGGCGTCGTCGCGTGCGGCCGGCCCGGCCGCCTCGCCGCCCGCGCAGACCGCCTCGACGGCCTGGAGAGCGGCCCGGACGCCGGCCACGTCCGCGGCGGGATCGAGCGCGCGCAGCCGGTCCTCGTCGAGGTGGGTGCGCACCCCGACGTACGCCTTCGCCCGGCAGTAGACGAGCACGCCGGCGTTGATGCACTCGCCGCGCTCGACGCGGGGTACGACCTTCAGCAGGACGTACTCGAAGACGTCCCGTTCGCTGACCCGTCCGCCCTTGATGACGTGCCGCTCGACCACGCTGCCGGCCATGTGGATGTGCCGCTCGCTCACTTGTCCCCCTCGGTTCCCGTGATGCGTTCGTGGACGGTGGCGGCCCGCTGGAGCAGGGGCCGGGCGTAGGCCCGTCTCAGGTCGTCCGGGGTGTCGAAGCCCGGCTCGTCGGCCAGCCAGGCGTCCGGGATCTCGGCGGTGACCTCGGCGAGCAGGTCCTCGGTGACCTGGGGGGCCAGTGCGGCGGCGGCCGCGGCGATGTCCGGGGCGAAGGGCCTCAGGACGTGGTCCGAGGCGTCGTAGGGGCGCGCGGCGGACTTCTCGGCGCCGGGCCAGTTGTGGTGCCAGATCATGGTCGCGCCGTGGTCGATGAGCCACACCTCGCTGCGCCACCACAGCAGGTTGGGGTTGCGCCAGGAGCGGTCGACGTTGTTGACGAGCGCGTCGAACCAGACGATCCGGCCCGCCTCCTCGGGGTCCACCGGGAAGGCGAGCGGGTCGAAGCCGAGGGCCCCGGAGAGGAAGTCCATGCCGAGGTTGGTGCCGCCGCTGGACCTGAGCAGTTCCTGCACCCGCTCGTCGGGTTCGCCGAGCCCCAGGTCGGGGTCGAGGTCGAGGGTCAGCAGCCGCGGCACCCGGAAGCCGAGCCGCCGGGCGAGCTCTCCGGCCACCACTTCGGCGACCAGCGTCTTGCGGCCCTGGCCGGCGCCGGTGAACTTGATGACGTACGTCCCGCGGTCGTCGGCCTCGACGAGTCCCGGCAGCGAGCCGCCCTCACGCAGGGGCGTGATGTAGCGGGTCGCGATGGCTTCCTTGAGCATCGCCCCAGGTTACTGGCCGACAGCGAAGCGACAGCTCCAGCTTACGGACGCCTGATCTCGAAGATGTTCAGATCTCGACATCGTCTGAACAGGGGACGCCGAGCGGCCGTACCTCTGGACAGCTACAGGATTTCCGCACTGGAAGGACG
>NZ_KB911799.1:0-157019 GCF_000383655.1 Streptomyces sp. 351MFTsu5.1
TGGCACCTGGTCGCGATGTTCCCGCCCGCACCCCAGGCGATGATCGACCGCGGTTACGAGGACTTCGCCGAGCGCTGGAACCCGATCCTGGACGTCTTCGACGCCGAGGGCGTGCGGTTCGCCCACGAGGTCCATCCCAGCGAGATCGCCTACGACTACTGGACCACCCAGCGCGCCCTGGAGGCCGTGGGTCACCGGCCCGCGTTCGGCCTGAACTTCGACCCCTCCCATTTCGTGTGGCAGGACCTGGACCCGGTCGGCTTCCTCTACGACTTCCGCGAGCGGATCTACCACGTGGACTGCAAAGAGGCCCGCACACGTCTGGACGGCCGCAACGGCCGCCTGGGCTCCCACCTGGCCTGGGGCGATCCCCGCCGCGGCTGGGACTTCGTCTCCGCCGGCCACGGCGACGTCCCCTGGGAAGACGTCTTCCGCATGCTGCGCTCCATCGACTACCAGGGGCCTATCTCGGTCGAGTGGGAGGACGCCGGGATGGACCGGCTCCAGGGCGCCCCGGAAGCGCTGAAGAGTCTCAGGCGATACGACTTCGAGGCCCCCTCGGCCTCCTTCGACGCCGCATTCGGAGGCGGCGAGAACTAGGCCGTCCATCACGCGAACGCGAACCTGGCGTGCCGCTGACAAACCGTCACAACGCGGCCGCCGGGCCCATCCGGGCTGCTCTGAACCGTCTTTGTCCTGATTCTGGAAGAAGTTCGCCGTTTCGCTGCGCAAGGGGTTCCGGCCAAGGACGAACGGGGCTACGGTCCCTTCGAGTACAGGAACCACACAGTGGTTCGCAACTGACGACGCGTTGAGGCCGTACGGCGCACCCTCGTTCGACCGACCGACGAAGGACGACCCCGCAGACCCCGCACCTCGGACCGGCGGCCCCTGGCCGCCCCCCCCCACGCCGCAGCCGCGTCCACCGCCACGGAGCAGCCCTCCGGACCGCGGCCGAAGCCGTCCCCATGCCGACGGTGGTGAGAGGCCCCGAGCCTTCGCCGACCGTCCTCCAACCGCACCGGACCATCGACATGGCAGGGAGGCAGCCCGTGAACAACGACGGGAACGCATCGAAGCCCGGGACCGCCGGGACCACCGCACGTACCGGTGTCTGGTTCGTCGGAGCCCGCGGATCGGTCGCCACCACCGCTGTCGCCGGATGTGCGGCCGTCGCCGCCGGACTGCACCCTCCGACCGGCATGGTCACCGAGACGGCGCCCTTCGACGGCACCGGTCTGCCGCCCCTGACCTCACTCGTCTTCGGCGGCCACGACACCGTTCACTCCCCGCTGCCGAAGCGGGCCGAACACCTCACCGAAGCGGGCGTCCTGCCGCACGGACTCGCACCCGCCGTACGCGCCGAACTCCAGGCCGCGGACGAGGAGATACGGCTCGGCGGCCCGCTTCCCGACGACCCGCGAAGCGACGAGGAACTCGTCGCGGACTTCGCGGCCGACCTCACCTCGTTCCGTGTGCGCAACGCGCTGGCCCGGGTGGTCGTCGTCAACGTCTCGTCCACCGAGCCGCTCCCGGCGCCGGACGCCGTGCGGCTGCCACCCAGCTCCCTGTACGCGGCCGCCGCCGTGCGAGCCGGCTGCCCCTACGTCAACTTCACGCCGTCCACCGGACTGCGCACCCCGGCCCTCACGGAAGCCGCCGCTGCCCGGGCGCTGCCGCACGCGGGCCGGGACGGCAAGACCGGCCAGACCCTGCTGCGCGCCGTGCTCGCGCCGATGTTCGTCCAGCGGGCCCTTGCCGTGCGCGCCTGGTCCGGCACCAATCTGCTGGGCGGCGGTGACGGGGCCGCCCTGGCCGACCCGGCCGCCGCAGCGGCGAAGAACGCCGGCAAGGAACGCGTACTGGCCGACACGCTCGGGCACGCACCGCAGGGCGAGGTGCACATCGACGACGTACCCGCGCTCGGCGACTGGAAGACCGCCTGGGACCACATCGCCTTCGACGGCTTTCTCGGCACGCGGATGATCCTCCAGACGACCTGGCAGGGCTGTGACTCGGCCCTGGCCGCGCCCCTCGTACTCGACCTGGCCCGCCTCGTCGCCCGCGCCCACGAGGCGGGTCTGTCCGGGCCGCTGCCGCAACTGGGCTTCTACTTCAAGGATCCCGACGGGGGACCGGCGGGTCTCTCGGAGCAGTTCACCGCCCTGCTGTCCTTCGCCGACCGCCTGCGGGAGGCACCGTGATGGGCCCCTTCCGGCCACCGGCCGCCCCGCGACAAGCGCCGACTGCGTCGCCGTAGAGCGATGGCCCCCTCGGCCCGGCACCCCCTCGATGCAACCCCTCCTCCGGGCGTCGACTCCCGTCCGCTCGTCCTGTTCTCCATCCCCCGCTGCCCCACCCCCCGCGCAGTACCCGGCCGTGCAGCGGCCACCGAAGTGAAGTCCCTTCTCCCGCGGTTCGCCGTCCCCGCCCGAGGCGGAGACGGAAGCCGCGAGGCACCCGCAGCACCGCGACGACGAAAGTGAGACCCCTGTGACCGCGTTCAACGACGAAGCCGTCACCGGCGACGCCCTGCGCCGCACCCTCGGCGTCAGCCGACGCCGCTTCCTCAGCACCTGCACGGCCGTCACCGGGGCGGCGATCGCGGCCCCGGTCTTCGGCGCCGGCCCCGCCCTGGCGCAGGACAGAGCCCAGGCCGGCGGCCACGACCACGGCCGTTCCGCCCTGGTCCCGCCGCACAAGCGCGGCATCATCCTCTACACCGTCAGGGACGCGACAGCCCGCGACCCGCTCGCCTCCGACCTGCCCTCCGGCTTCCGCGAGGTGTTCAAGCAGCTGTCGCGCTTCGGCTACCGCCAGGTGGAGTTCGCCGGATACGGCCAGCACGCCAACGCGGCCGGTGGCGCCGACCTGGGCACGGTCCAGGGCGCGAAGCTCCTGCGCTCCTGGCTCGACGAGTACGGCCTGCGGGCACAGGGCAGCCACGGGTACATCCCGCCGTCCTGGCCGCTCACGGCGGCGGACCGGGACACCTTCAAGCGCTGGCTGGAGATCGCCAACATCATCGGCATGGACCACATGGGCACCGGCGCCGACCCCACCAACACGCCCTACCGGGCCGACTGGGACGTCGCCGCGGAGAAGTGGAACACGCTGGGCGCCATCGCCCGCCGTGAGGGCATCAAGCTGTACACCCACAACCACGACGCCGCCTACGACTTCCTGCTCGACGGGGGCCCGCTCGACGCCCAGGGCCGGCCGACGCGCAGCTCCGGCATCCGCAAGCTGGAGTACTTCCTGAAGGTGACCGACCGCAAGAGCGTCTACCTGGAGCTGGACGTCTTCTGGGCGCACGTGGCCCAGTACAAGTTCCACACCTACACCGCCCACGACGGCTCCCAGCGCGAGGACGTCTTCGACCCGGCCGCCCTCGTCCAGCGCAACAGCGCCCGCTTCCCGCTGTTCCACGCCAAGGACGGTGTCGTCAACCTGCAGAACGGCATGGGCTACGACATGGTGCCGTTCGGCACGGGCGACATCGACTACCGGCGCTTCTTCACCCGGGTGGGGGCGAAGAACTACCGCAACCCGATGGTCGAGCAGGACAACGCGCCCAGCACGACCGTGCCCGGCCAGTCCCTGGACTTCGCCCGCATCGGCTACCAGAACCTCGCGGCCCTGCGCGCCCGCCACTGACGACGTGTCACCCATGGTGCCTGCCCGGCGTGCTGGCGTCGGGCAGGTGCCGGAAGTGGGCGCCTTGGCGTCCAACTCACGCATTCCGCCTGGCATTTCCTCTCACCCGCAGGCCAGACCAAAGGAGTTCCGAGTGCGCAACAGACGGATCGTCACCCTCGTGGGGGCGGCTGCCTTGGCCGGAGCCGTAGGGCTCCTGCCCCTCACCCCGGCGCAGGCCGCCAAGCCGGACCCCGCTCCGCCGGCCGCGTCGGACTTCCAGAAGGTCACCCTCAACGACCGCCCCGGCGAGCCCATGGCCCTCGCCGTCCTCCCCGACCGG
Organism: Streptomyces sp. 351MFTsu5.1; assembly: GCF_000383655.1. Taxonomy (NCBI): domain Bacteria; kingdom Bacillati; phylum Actinomycetota; class Actinomycetes; order Kitasatosporales; family Streptomycetaceae; genus Streptomyces; species Streptomyces sp. 351MFTsu5.1. The sequence continues at coordinate 3,980 of NZ_KB911799.1, forward strand.
CGGGTGCTGCACACGGCACGCACCGGCGAGGTCCGCATCCACGACCCCAAGAGCGGCGTGAACTTCCTCGCCGCCGACATGAAGAAGAGCCCCGCGGGCCTCTACCAGCACGACGAAGAGGGCGTGCAGGGCATCGCCGTCGACCCCGGCTTCGCCAAGAACCACTGGGTGTACCTCTACTACTCGCCCCGCCTGGACACCCCCATGGACGACCCGGCCACCCCCGGCGTCAACGAAGGGGACGCACCCGAGTTCGGCACGGACGCGGACTTCGCGAAGTACAAGGGCGTCACCCGTCTGTCACGGTTCAAACTCGTGGGCAACAAGCTCGACTTCGCCACCGAGCAGAAGGTCATCGAGGTACCCGCCGACCGCGGCATCTGCTGTCACGTCGGCGGAAAGATCGACTTCGACCGCAAGGGCACCCTGTTCCTGTCGACCGGCGACGACTCCAACCCGTTCTCCTCCGACGGCTACGCCCCGCTCGACGACCGCGCCGACCGCAACCCGGCCTACGACGCGCGGCGCACCGCCGGCAACACCAACGACCTGCGCGGCAAGGTCCTGCGCATCCAGGTCAAGCCCGGCGGCGGATACCGGATACCGCACGGCAACCTCTTCGCCCCGGGCACCCCGAAGACCCGCCCCGAGATCTACGCCATGGGCCTGCGCAACCCGTTCCGCTTCGGCGTCGACGACAGGACCGGCGAGGTCTACGTCGGCGACTACTCGCCCGACGCCAACACCGCCAACCCGAACCGCGGCCCCGCCGGCCAGGGCCGCTGGATGGTCATCGACCGCCCCGCGAACTACGGCTGGCCCTTCTGCGTGACCCAGGAAATGCCGTACCAGGACTACGACTTCGCCACCCAGAAGTCGAGCGGCGCCTTCGACTGCGCCAAGCCCGTCAACGACTCGCGCCACAACACCGGCCGCAGCGAGCTGCCTCCGGTCGAGAACGCGGAGATCGTCTACGGTTACGGCGCCACCCCGGACTTCCCCGAACTCGGCACGGGCGGCATCGGCCCCATGGGCGGCCCGGTCTACCAGTACGACAAGGGCAACAAGGCCCAGAACCGCTGGCCCCAGTACTTCGACGGCAAGCCGCTCTTCTACGAGTGGACCCGCGACCAGATGAAGGCCATCACCCTCGGCAAGAAGAACGAGGTCCTCAAGATCGAGGACGCGATCCCCACGATCAAGACGGACGGCCCGATCGACGCCGAGTTCGGCCCCGACGGCGCCCTGTACGTCCTCGAATACGGCACCGGGTACTTCGCGGAACTGCCCGAGGCCCAGCTCTCCCGCATCGACTTCACCCGCGGCAACCGCACCCCGGAGCCCAAGGTGGCAGCCGACGTGGTCAACGGCACCACCCCGTTGACCGTCCAGTTCTCCAGCGCCGGCACGACGGACGCCGACGGTGACGCCCTGCGCTACGCCTGGGACTTCGACGCGAACGGCACGGTCGACTCCAGGGAGGCGAACCCGAAGCACACGTTCACCGAGAACGCCGTCTACGACGCCACACTGAAGGTCACCGACAGCACCGGGCGTTCGGCCTCCGCGTCGGTTCCCGTCGTCGTCGGCAACAAGGCGCCGGTCGTCGCGCTCACCACCGACCCGGCCCCGCACGGCGGCACCCCGTTCCACTGGGGTGACACGGTCACCTGGCAGGTCACCGTAACCGACGACCAGCCGGTGGACTGCGCGAAGGTCAGCGTCTCGTTCATCCTCGGCCACGACTCGCACGGGCACCCGCTGTCGACGAGCAACGGCTGCTCCGGATCGTTCAAGACCTTCGTGGACGGCGGCCACTCCGGTTCGGACAACCTCAAGGCCGTCTTCAACGCCACCTACACCGACACGCCCCCGGCCGGCCTGCCGTCCCTCTCGGGCAGCGCCGAGGTCGCCCTGACCCCGGCCGACTGACCGGCGACGACGACACGAGACGGGGCGCCGCTGGGGGCGCCCCGTTGTCGTACGCCCACGGTCTGCGCGCTGCTCAGTGGAGGCAGATCCGCTGCACGGCGTCGTCGATGGCGGCGGTCTGGGCCGCGGTGGGGACGACCGGAGCCCGGCCTTCCCGGCGGGCGTTGCGCACGGTCACGAAGAGCAGTGGCGTCCCAGGGGGCGGGAGCGGCAGCTGGCAGTACACGTTGAGGCGCGTGTGCAGGACGAGGACGCTGCCTGGCGGGAGGACGGCGACCGGTACGGGCCGGGTCTGCAGGAAGCCGTCGTAGCCCTGTCTGGTTCCCGTGAGCGTCACGGCGGAGGCGGATGCGATGCGGACGGTGACGCCGAAATCGAGGCCGGAGCCCTGGGGCATCTGCACGGAAGTGATCCGGACGGTGGTGGCGGCGACCGGGTCGGGCGGTGGGGGCGGAGGGCGCGTGGCGGCCACGTATCCGAGGGCCGCGCCCAGGGCGACAGCGGTCGACGACACCGCGATCGTCACCTGGGCGGGCCGTGACAATGCCCGCCAGCGCTCCGCAAGCAGCGGACGGTCCGCGCCGGCGTTCTCGACGACGTCCCTGCCCTGGTCCTCGGGCTGAGTCACCATGTCCGGAGCGTAGAGGTGCGGGCCGGGTGATGGGTACCGGCCGCACAGCCCCGTCTCAGTCGTTCCTGGTGAAAGTGCCGATACCGTTCGTGTCGAGATTTTCGACCCGGACCTTGTCGGCGCGTCCGCCGGACCCGACGGTGAATGTCACGCCGGACAAGCCGACGGCGTTCTCGCCGGTGGTGCGATAGCTGAAGGTGTCGCCGTCGTAGTGGGTCAGGACGAACCGTTGCTTCTTGGGCCCGAGCTGCATGGTGAGCTTGTTGTCCTGGGCGCTGACGGTCAACGGGCCGTAGTACTGATTGGTGTACGTCCCGGTGTAGGCGCTGTTCGCCTTGGCGGGTGCGGGCGAGGCCGGGGGCTTGCTGTAGTCGACCTTCGAGCGTTCCCCCTGCAGGGTCTGCTGGAAGACCGGCCCGAGGAACGTCAGCCAGTCGACGGTCGGCCCGCCCGTCTGCGCGGTGTCGAGGAACGTGCTGGAGATCGCCTCGGGCACACCGATCGGCTCGCCGTTGGTCAGGACGACGATGCCGAGCTTCTCCGAGGGCAGCAAGGCGACGTTGGTGGCCGCCCCCAGCGCGAAGCCACCGGAGTGGCCGAGCTTCAGCCTGCCCTCGTCGTCGTAGCTCACGTTCCAGCCGAGCCCGTAGAACCCGGCCCGGCCCGCGGGTGTGTGAGGCGGCGCGGAGAGCATGTACGGCAGGTGGGTCTGCTCCAGCGCGGCGGCGTCGACGACCTGCTGCCCCTCGAACTTCCCGTTGCCCAGTTGCAGGCGCAGCCACTTCGTCATGTCGCGGACCGTGGAACTGGCCCCGCCCGCCGGGCTCTGGGCATCCGGGTTGCGCACGTACGAGGCACTCCAGGTGTCCCCGTCCTTCACATGCAAGGAGGCCTTGTTGCCCGCCTTCTCGTAGTCGGCGAAGAGAGAGCTGGTGGAGTCCATCCCGAGCGGCTTGTACACCTTGTCGGCGGACAGCTTCTCCCAGCTGGTCCCCGCCGCCCGCGCGGTGGCGACGGCGGCCTCGGTCAGGCCGAAGTTGGTGTACGCGTAGTGGGCCCGGAAGGGGGCCAGCGGTTCGTAGCGCAGGTGGTCCAGGATGTAGGAGCGGTCGTAGCCGAGGTCTTCGAGCAGATCTCCGGCGTGGTCGGGCAGTCCGCTGCGATGCGCGAACAGGTCGGCCAGCGTGACATGGCGGCTGACCCACGGGTCCTTGAGCGCGAAGCCGGGCGTGTACTTGACGACCGGGTCGTCCCAGCCGACGGTCTTCTCACCCACGGCGGCGGCGACCACGGTGGAGGCGACGGGCTTGGAGACCGAGGCGAGCTGGAAGACCGTGTCCGCTCCGACCCGGTCCTTCGTGCCCACCTTCCGCGTGCCGAACCCCTTGAGGTACATCACCTTGTCGTCGTACACCACGCCCACGGCGACTCCGGGCACACCGGTGCGGCGCATGGCGTCCTGTACGACGCCGTCCAGCCGGCCCACCGCGGTCTCGACCTTGGCCCGGGTCAGCTGCGACGGCGGCTGGGCGGGTGGGACCGTGGGCAGCGGCGACGTCCTGGCGGCCGGGCGGGCGAGGGCGGCGGTGGTGCCGGCATCCGACTGGGTACAGCCGACGGCCAGCGCCGCCACCAGGCCCAGTGCCGCGGCGGAGCGAAGGGGCCGGCGGCATGCGCTCTCGATGGGGGACATGGCGTCCATGAAATCCCCCTCACGGACACCTGTCGCGACTGGACGGACCGTTCGAGGGATCCGGCACACCCCGTCACGCCGCTGGGACGTCGAACCCGGCGTTCCAGCCGGTCACGCACTCCACAGTCGGACCACGCCGTCCGCGAGCTCGAGGAACTGCCCGGCGCTCGCGTGATGATGGGTGGGGGAGATCCCGGGAACAGCCCCCAGGAGGTCCCCCCGGGCCGGATCCCAGATCGACAGGCCGCTCGCCCCGCCGCTGAAGAGACGCGTGCCGTCGCTGAAGAACGGGCCGACCGGGCCCTCGAACGCCAGGAGTTCCACGGCCATCCGGTGCTCGCCGGTCCGGGTCGTGTCGAAGATCCGCGCGCCGGGCAGCATGTCCTCGTCGTCGGTGCCGATTCCCTCGACGGCGATCCGGGCGGAGTCGATCCAGGTCATGGCGTGGTCCCAGTAGTACGCACGGTCGCACACGTCGACCCGGCTCGGGCCGTTCTCGGACTCCCACACGTTGTCCTCGATCCAGTCGTCGAGGTTCCACACGGAAGGGAAGCCGAACGGATGCCACACCCAACCGTCGTCCAGGATCCGCCTGCCGTCGGGGCTCACATACAGGGCGCCGTGGAAGTAGTCGAGGTGATGCTCCGGCGCGGGCCCCTGCTCCGGCAGCTCGGGGAGGGACCGGTCGGTCAGCAGCGACCCCGTTCGCGCGTCCGACACGTCCAGCCGGTTCCATGCCGTGCGGTGGACCACCACGCAGCGCCCACGGCTCTGCCCGAACGCCAGCGAGAACGGCACCGTCTCCTGGTGGTAGCCGTCGTTCTCCAGGTCCAGCGTGATCTCACCGGTCCGCAGGTCGAGCACCTCCCCGAACCGGCCGTAGTCGTTGACCACCGCGGCGAACCTGCCGTCGTGGGAGGCGTGCAGGTGCCTGCGCAGCTGACGGCCGTCGAACGGGTCGTCGTCGGGTTCGTCCGGGACGGTGGTGGTCGCGACGGCCTCGTGACGGCCGGTCGCCACGTCCCAACGGCTGATCGTGCCGTCTTCGCCCAGCGCCAGCCACGCGGGCCGCTCACCGTCGTGCACCGGTGCCAGGTCGGCCACCACTCCCAGGCCGGACGGCACCGCCACTTCGCGAACGACGTCGTAGCCACCAGTCACGCTGAACCCCCCAGCCCCGGAACCGAACCGACAGCATAACCAGGCGTGTTGGAGCTCCTCGCCGCACGAACGGGGGATCGCCCGTGCCGCCCGTGGAGGGCGAACCGCAGCGTTCACGATCACGTGATTCCGCTCAAGGTGATCCGGTGCCTCACGCGATGCCGGTAGTCGTAGTCGCCAGCAACTCCCGCACGAGCGAAGCGACTTGCTCCACCTCGATCAGGAAGCCGTCGTGGCCGTAGGGGGATTCGATCAGCCGGAGGTCATCGGCCGAGGGAATGCCCGCGGCCAACTCCGCCTGCTGCGAGGGCGGATAGAGGCGGTCGGAGTCGACTCCGGCCACCAGCGTGGGGGCGGTCACCCGGCGCAGCGCGGCGCGCAGGCCGCCGCGGTCCCTGCCGACGTCGTGACTGTTCATGGCCTCGGACAGGACGACGTAACTGCCGGCGTCGAAGCGGCGCACCAACTTGGCCGCGTGGTGGTCGAGATAGGACTCGACCTGGTACCGGCCGCCGCTCCAGGGATCCTCCGAGGCCTGGGTCGTACGGCCGAAGCGGACGGCGAGTTCGGGCTCGCTGCGGTAGCTGACGTGCGCGAGCCGTCGGGCGAGGCCGAGCCCCGTGTGGGGCCCGCGGCCGGTGTCGTGGTAGTCGCCGCCCTGCCAGTGAGGATCGGAACGGATGGCGTGCACCTGGATGCCGGCCAGGGCGATCTGCTCGGCGCTCGCCGCTGCCGTCGTCGCGAGCAGCAGGAGAGCACCCGTGCGCTGCGGATGCGCGACGGCCCACTCCAGTGCCCGCATACCGCCCATCGAGCCGCCGACCACCAGCGCCCAACGGTCGATCCCCAGCGCGTCGGCCAGGCCGGTCTCGGCCGCGACCTGGTCGCGCTGGGTCAGGAAGGGGAAGCCCCCGCCCCAGGGGCGGCCGCCCGCGGCGAGGGACGACGGCCCCGTACTGCCCTGGCAGCCGCCGAGCACGTTCGGTGCCACGACGAACCAGCGGTCCGTGTCCAGCGCCCGCCCCTGCCCGACAAGAGCGTCCCACCAGCCGGGCGTCGGGTGCCCCGGACCGGCGGGGCCGGCGACGTGGCTGTCCCCGGTGAGGGCGTGCAGGACGAGAACGGCGTTGGAGGCGTCCGGCAACAGCCGCCCCCACGTCTCGAACGCCAGCCGTACGGCGGGCAGTTCACCCCCCGCTTCCAACACGAGCGGCTTCTCGCCGGCGTACCACTGGCGCCGCCCGGGCGGGTCCCCCTCCCGCCAGGCCCCGGTGGCCGGCGGGAGGGGGACCTCGGAAGGCGTCGGTACGGTGTTCAGGACGCGCCCTTGGCCGCGCGGAACCCCGCCTCCAGATCGGCCTTCAGGTCGGCGAGGTTCTCGATGCCGACCGACAGCCGCACCAGTCCGGGGGAGGTGCCGGTGGCCGCCAACTGCGCCTCGTCGAGCTGGCTGTGGGTGGTGGACGCCGGATGGATGATGAGGCTGCGGACGTCACCGATGTTGGCGAGGTGGCTGAACAGCTCGACGGCGTCCACGAACCGCCTGCCCGCCTCGACGCCGTCCCGCAGCTCGAACGAGACGATGGCACCGGCACCCCGCGGCAGGTACTTCTGCCCCGCCTCGTACCAGCGGTTGGACTCGAGACCCGGATAGTGGACGGCCGCGACCTCGTCCCGCTGCTCCAGCCACTGGGCCAGCGCCAGGGCGTTCGAGGAGTGCCGCTCGATGCGCAGGCTCAGCGTCTCCACGCCCTGGAGCAGCAGGAACGCGGAGTGCGGGGAGAGCGCCGGGCCGAGGTCGCGCAGCAGCTGCACCCGGAGCTTGACGGCGAAGGCGCCCGGCCCGAGGGCGGGCCAGTACCGCAGGCCGTGGTAGCTGGGGTCGGGCTCGGTGAAGTCGGGGAAGCGGTCGGCGTGGGCGCCGAAGTCGAAGGTGCCGCCGTCCACCACGACACCCGCGATCGCGGTGCCGTGACCGCCGAGGAACTTGGTCGCCGAGTGCACGACGATGTCGGCGCCGTGCTCGATGGGCCGCAGCAGGTACGGGGTCGGGACCGTGTTGTCCACGATCAGCGGCACCCCGGCCCCGTGCGCCACGTCCGCGACCGCCCGCACGTCGAGCACGTTGCCGCGCGGGTTGCCCAGCGTCTCCGCGAACAGCGCCTTGGTGTTCGGCCGGATCGCCGCCCGCCAGGCGCCGGCGTCGTCCGGGTCGTCGACGAAGGAGACCTCGATGCCGAACTTGGGCAGCGTGTGCCGGAACAGGTTGTAGGTGCCGCCGTACAGCGAGGTGCTGGAGACGATGTGGTCACCCGCGCTCGCGAGCGTCAGGATCGCGAGCGTCTCCGCGGCCTGCCCGGACGACAGCGCCACGGCTGCGACCCCGCCCTCCAGGGCTGCGATCCGCTGCTCGAAGACGTCCTGCGTGGGGTTGTGGATACGGGTGTAGATGTTGCCGGGCTCCGCCAGCGAGAACAGGTCAGCGGCGTGCTGGGTGTCGCGGAAGACGAACGAGGTCGTCTGGTAGATGGGCGTGGCGCGGGCGCCGGTCGTCGGATCGGGTGCCGCTCCGGCGTGGATCTGCTTGGTCTCGAACGACCAGGCGGAGGTGTCGGGTCCTGCGGGTGTCTCGTCGGGGGTGTGGCCGGCGGTGACGGAGTCGAGAGGCTGGCTCATGGTGGTGCTCCCGGTGCAGAGGGTGAGGACGGGAAGGCGTGCGGGAACCGCGGCGCTGCGGGCCGCGCCCGAGGAGGGGCTGCGGTCAGCGCGAAGCGGTGAGAAGGAGAGAGGTGCTGCTCAGAAGCCGGAGCGCGGCGTCAGCTCGCGGCGTGACAACCCGTGGTGGTGACACGCACGTAGTCCACGTGGCGGCGGGTCACAAGCACGGTCATGGAGCCAGACAACCACACCGACGGTTCCGTGGCACCGGCATGAGCAGGATGTCTCACGTCGTGGGACGGGTAGGGAGGAGGTTCGCCGAACTCCTGGGAGCCGGAGCCGGGTTCGGGCCGGGTCCCAGGAGTCCTGCGCTCGGGGACGCTCATCGCGACCGTGGGGACGGGGGTGGTTGCGCGGACGTCCGCCGGTGCAGTTCCACGGCCAGCGGTGTGGCGGTGAACATCGAGGAGTAGGTGCCCACCGCGAGACCGATGAGGAGGGCCAGGGCGAAGTCGGTCAGGGTGTCGCCGCCGAGGACCGCCAGCGAGGTGAGGATGAACGCGGCGCCCATTCCGGTGTTGACGGTGCGGGGCAGGGTCTGCAGCAGTGCCAGGTTGGCGACCCGGGCGAAGGGCAGTCTCCGGTCACTGCGGCCGAGTTCCCTGACCCGGTCGAAGACGACGACGGAGTCGTTGACCGAGTAGCCGATGACGGTCAGCAGCGCGGCCAGGAAGACGCCGTCGATGCTCTTGCCGAGCCAGGCGAAGACACCGACGAGGATCACGACGTCGTGGGCCAGGGCGGCGACCGCGGAAGTGCCCAGCAGCCAGCGGAAACGGGCCGCGAGATAGACGAGTTGGGCGCCGAGGGCGACGACCAGGGCCACCACGGCGCCTCGGCGCAGTTCCTCGCCGAGACTGGGACCGATGGCTTCGTCACGGACCTTGTCGGCTCGCTCCGTCAGACCGGCGACGGTGTCGGTGACGGCGGCCGCCTGTGTGTTGTCCAGGTGGTGCGTGCGGACGGTGAGCCGGTTCTCACCCGAGGTCTGGACGACGGCTTGCGGGAACCCCGCGTCGGCGAGCGCGGCGCGGGCCCGGCCGGGGTCGACAGGCGTGTCCGTGCTGTATTCGCCGAGCCGGCCGCCGGTGAACTCGACGCCGAAGTCGAGGCCTCGCGCGGCGATGCCGGAGGCGGCCAGGACGAGCACGGCCGCGGAGACGGCCAGCCAGCGGCGCGGGTGCCGCATCAGGTCCGGGTTCCTGCGGCTGAGGCGGTCGCGGACGGCGCCGGTGTGCGCGATGCCCGTCAGCCGGGGGCGTTGCCGCAGACAGGGACGGGCGACGGCGAACTCGGCCAGGGCACGGGTGACGACCAGAGCGCTCACCATGGACGCCAGGACCCCGATGCCCAGCGTGACGCCGAACCCCCGCACGGGCCCGGATGCCAGGAAGAACAGCAGACCGGCCGCGATGAGGGTGGTGATGTTGGAGTCGGCGATCGCGCTGAAGGCTTTGCGGAACCCGGCGGTCAGCGACGACCGCGGGGTGCGGTGGGGGCCCGAGGCGTACTCCTCACGGGCACGTTCGAACACGAGCACGTTGGCGTCGACGGCCATACCGATGGCCAGCACGAATCCGGCGAGGCCGGGCAGCGTGAGGGTGGCTCCGAGGGCGGCGAGGGCGGCGTAGGAGATGAGGCCGTAGGAGAGGAGCGCCACCATCGCCAGGAACCCCATGAGCCGGTAGACGACGATGATGAACAGCGAGGTCAGCGCGGTGCCGATGACGGCCGCCCACGCGCTGGCCGTGATGGCTTCGGCGCCCAGCGTGGGGCCGACGGTGCGCTGTTCGACGGTGTCCACCGGCACCGGCAGTGCGCCGCCGCTGATGAGCAGGGCGAGCTCCTTGGCCTCGCTGTCGTCGAAGGTGCCGGTGATCTGCGTGGAGCCGCCGCCGATGCCGGCGCGGCAGGCGACGGACGGGTCGACCTGCGGGGAGGAGATGACCTTGCCGTCCAGGACGATGGCGACCCGGCGACCCGGGTCCCCCGCAGGGTGGCAGGCCGCTTCGCCGGTCAGCCGGGCCCATCCCCTCTCGCCCGCGCCCTTGAAGTCGACGGTCACGTGCCATCCGCCGCCCTGGGGATCGAACCGGGCGGCCGCCTTCTCGACGTCCTTGCCGGTCAGCGCGGCAGGCCCCAGGCGCAACGACTGGCCGGACTCGTCCGGCAGCACCTCCCCGCGGGGGCGTTTAGGCAGTGGTTCGGCGGAGTCGTCGGTGCCGTCTACCGGGTGAAAGGAGAGTTGGGCGGTGCGGCCGAGGACGTCGGCCGCCTTGCGGGGATCCTGGAGTCCGGGGAGTTCGACGATGATCCGGTCGCTGCCGGAGCGGGTGAGGGAGGGTTCGGCGACGCCCAGGGCGTCGACCCGGCCGCGCAGCACCTCCAGCGTGCGGTCCGTGGCCTCGCCGTCGGCCTCGGCGGCAGTCGTGGGCCGGGTCTCCAGCACGATCTGGGTGCCGCCTCGCAGATCGAGTCCGAGGTGGACGGGCACGGTGAGCGCGACGTACAGGGAAAGGGCGACAGCGGCGAGGGCGATCAGTCCTCTGACGCGTGCGGATCGGTTCACGGGACGGTGCACAGGGGCCTCCGGCGAGCACACCGCGGCCGAGACGGTGGCCACGGCCGGGGAAGGAAAGGGCAGAGCTCAGATGCCGGAGGGGGAAGGCGGCGCCCGTCCCTCGTGACGGAACGCCGGACGTGCGGGCGTGCCTTCCGTCGGTGCCACGGGCCGCACGGGCTGGAGCAGAACGGGGGCCGCAAGGGGCGTCGGGCACGGGGCGGCACCCGGTGGTGCGTGTCGTTCGCCGGTGACATCCCCTTGACTGCGTACGGCGGCGGGGGAGACCGCCGGCTCCGCGGCTTCGACGCGGGCCTGGGCGGAGGCCGGTCCGGCTCCGGCCGTGAGGTTCGGGCCGCCTGCCGTAGGGCACTGCTCACCGCCCAGGAGGACCGGGCCGAGCAGGGTGAGGACGGCAGCGAGCAGGACGGCCCATACGGCATCTGCCACCGGGTTCCGCATGCGCGAAACGGCGTACGCGGAACGGGGCATCCCTGCTCCTCCCTCCCTGTCCGAGGTGTCGTAACGGAAGAACTGCCCCTGCCGTCCGGTCCGTTCAGGCCTCGATGAGCCCGGCGCGGATGGCATAGCGGGTGAGTTGCAGACGGTCACGCATGCCGAGCTTGTGCAGCAAATTCTCGCGGTGCCGGTGGACGGTCTTGATGCTGATGAAGAGCAGTTCGGCGATCTCCTTGGAGGAGTGGCCCTCGGCCACCAGCTTGAGGACCTCCTCCTCGCGCGGGGTCAGCACCTGCTCGGGCGGTTCCTCGCCGTCGCGGACCCGGTCGAGGTGGGTGCGGATCAGGGCGGTGACCGCGCCCGGATACAGGAAGGGCTCGTCACGCATGGCAGCCCGGCAGGCCGCCACCAGATCGCGGTCGGCCACCGACTTCAGCACGTATCCGTCGGCTCCGGCCTTGAGTGCCTGGAAGAAGTACTGCTCGTTGTCGTGCATCGTCAGCATGAGTACGCGCAGGCCGGGCCGGCGTGCGACGAGTTCGCGGGTGGCCTGGAGACCGGTCATCCGGGGCATGGCGATGTCCATCACCGCCAGGTCGATCGGGTGGGTGCGGGCCAGTTCGACGGCCTCCGCCCCGTCGCCCGCCTCGGCGACGACCTCGAGGTCGGGTTCCCGGTCGAGGATGAGCCGCACACCGCGCCGTACCAGCGCGTGGTCGTCAGCGAGGAGGATACGGATCACAGGGGTGTGGGGCGTGGTCATGGCTGCTTCCTGAGGGGCACGGTGAGCCGGACCTCGGTACCGGCCTGCGGCTGGGAGGTGACGTCGAGCACGGCTCCGACGAGCAGAGCCCGCTCCCGCATGCCGCGCATCCCCGCGCCTTCGGGGGCGGCCCGGGTTCCGCGGCCGTCGTCGACGACGGCCAGCGCCACCGTGTCCCCGTTGTGCCGCAGGCTCACCTCGACCTTCTCGGCCTCGGCGTGGCGAGCCGCGTTGGTCAGGGCCTCCTGGGCGACGCGGTAGAGGACCAGTTCCGTCTGCTGGTCCAGCGGGGGCAGGCCGGTGTCGAAGCGGCGCACCACCCGCAGTGCCACATGCGTGGCGAACTCGCCGGTCAGCGAGGTCAGGGCGCTGACCAGGCCGAGGTCCTCGAGCACGCCCGGCCGCAGCCGGCGCACCAGTCGGCGCACCTCGTCCAGACTGCCCCGGGTGATCTCCTGCATCTGCCGCAGCTCACCGCGCAACGGCTCGTCCGCCTCGTCGGCGGCCCGCTCCAGCGACAGGAGGATCGCCGTCATGCTCTGGCCCACCTCGTCGTGGAGTTCCTGCGCGATGCGACGCCGCTCCGCCTCCTGGGCGGAGAGGGCGCGGGCGCTGCTGGACGCCCGTTCGTGTTCGAGGCGTTCGAGCATGGCGTTGAAGGTGCGGATCAGCTCGGCGGTCTGACCGTGGCCGCCTTCCGGCAGACGCTGCCCGGGCCGCAGCAGATCGACCGTGGCCATGAGCCGCGTGAGCCGGTCGAGCGGTGCCAGACCGATCCGCAGCAGGGCCGCGTTGGCCACCAGCATGACGACCAGACCGCCCACGAGGATGACCGCCTCGGTGAGCAACACCGGGACGGAGACGGTGACCGGAGCCCACAGCAGCAGCGCGGTCGCGCTTCCGAGCACGACCGCGTTGAGGGCGAAGATCCGCCAGAACAGGGACACCGCGACATCGCCTTTCTCCGTGTGACGCGGTCTGTCCGCACCGACGGTCACCGAACGATCCGGGCGTGAGCCGTGTCAGCTGCTTCCTGCCCGTCCAACTGCCCAGGCTGCCCGCTGCCGCTCGGGCTGTCGATGGGTGCCAGTCCCCATTTCCCGGGTCCCGCCCGCCCCCGTGCCGACGGACCCCGTGCTGCGCCGGAGATGGGTATCGCGCCCGATGGGATTCGCGCGGCATCTCGGCCACGGTGGAGACACCAACCCGGCGCCCCTGCGGAGCGAACAGGACGCCCGGACGGAGCCCGCCGTTCGGCCGCCTCCTCACGGAAGGAAGGATCTGCCATGCCCCTCGACATGCCCCGTGCCGAAACCCGCCGTGAGCGGTTGACGGCCCACGAGGCCCTCCAGCGTCTCGAACACGAACGCACCTCCCGGCTCACCCAGCTGCGGGCGATCGAGGAGGGCCGGGCCGACGCGGAGGACCAGGTGATCGCCACGCAGAAGGACACCGTCCGGCGGGTCCTCGCCGAGGTGGAGGCCGCCTTCACCCGCCTGGACAACGGCAGCTACGGCATCTGCGGCGGCTGTTCCAGGCCGATCCCGGTGGAGCGCCTGGAGATCCTGCCCTACACGCGGTTCTGCGTGCCCTGCCAGCGGAAGGCCGGCTGACGAGGGCCCGTTGGACTTTCCTGTTCCGCTCTGCTGAGGGGGTGACTTGGTGAACCACCAGATCATCGACGACCAGAACACCGAGCTGTCGGCCGAGGACCTCGCCGCACTCCGCGAGAACCTGCACGAACAACGCCGCTTCCGCCAGGAGCAACTGCACCAGCTCTCAGCCGCCGCCGTGTCCCGCGCCGACGCGCTGCCCGCCCGCCGCTCGGCCGCCCAACTCGAAGTGAGGGTCAAGCTCGCGGCCTCCGCGCGTCTGGTCCTGGCCGACGTGGAAGCCGCCCTCACCCGCATGGACCTGGGTCACTACGGCACGTGCCACCTGTGCCGCGGGCCGATCGCCCGCGTACGACTGCTGATCGTGCCGCAGGCCCGGTTCTGCGCGCGCTGCCAACAGGTCAAGGAGGCAGGACGATGACCACCCTGGCCAAGCGCCGCGCCACGCCGCCCCGGCACCGCTCATGGCCCTGGTGCCGGCACTGTTCCGGCATCGCCCTCGACCTGGGCAGCACCCGCACCCGCGCCTGGACGTCCGGACGGCGCACGATCCTCGACGTACCCACGGTCACCTTCCCGGCATCCCCGGGCGAGGGCGCCACCTGCCCCGTCCAGCGCGGGACCATCGTGGACACGCCGGGAACGGCGCGGATGCTCGACCGGCTGCTCGCCCCACGCCTGCCCCGCCACGGTCACCCCCTGCTCATCCTGACCACGCCCGTCCTCGGCGGTGTCGCCTACCGTGCCGAAGCCCGTACCGCGGTCGACGTCCTGCGCCCCCGCACCGTCCTGACCGTCCCCACCGCACGTGCGGTGGCCGTGGCCGCGGAAGCCGACTTGGCCCGCCCGCTGCTCGTCGTGGACCTCGGCGCCCACCTCACCGAGGTGACACTCCTCGTCGACGGCGCGGTGACCGACGCCCGCCGCACCGCCCTGGGCACCAGCGACCTGGACGACTTCACCCCGCCCACCCGGATCGCCGAAGCGGTGGTCGCCATGGTGACCGGCATGCTGGACCAGGACCACACACCCCACACACGCCACGCCCTGCGCCGAGGGACACTTCTCGCCGGAGGGGGTGCCCTGCGAGCCGACATCACCGGCTCTCTCGGCGAAGGGCTGCGGACTCCGGTCCAGCCGGTCCGCGCCCCGCACACCGCGGCGGTCCGCGGTGCCGCGAGACTCCTCCAAGCGGCACACGCCCACCCCTCCTCCACCCGAGCCTCCGGCTCCCCGCAACGCCGTCGCCTGCACGGAGCGCTGTAAGCAGGGGAGGGCTGTAAGCAACAGAGCGCTGTAAGCACGCGACGAGGTCGGCACGCGCTCGCGCCGAGGACGAAAGGAGAAACACCGTGGCTCGCGCCACACCTCCAGAACACCCTCCCGAGGAACTCCCTCGGGTCCTGCTGTGGCGATGGCGGCGCAACCCCCTGCGCCGGGGCACGGATCTCGCCCAGGCATGGATCGGCCTCGGTCTGTTCCTGGCCGTGCTGGCAGCCCTTCCGGCCGCCATGATCCTGGTCGGCGACACGGCTCACGCCCACTGGACGAAGACCGCCCGGCACCAGATGGCGACGCGGCACGACATCTCCGCCGTCCTGGTTCACGACGCCCCCCGTCACCCGGAGCCGGGTTCGGACGAGGCGGAGAAGGCCCTGTACCCGGCCACCGTCCGCTTCACCGACCCTCGGGGACACACCCGCACGGCCGAGACCGACGTCCAACCCGGCCTCGCCGCGGGGAGTGTCGTTCGCGTGTGGGTCACCGCCGGGGGAGAGCTCACGGACGCTCCCCTGACCCCCGAACAGATCCGTGATCGCGCCACGGGATGTGCCGTCCTGGCAGCCATGACCGTGGGCCTTCTCGGCGCGGCCGCCTACGCGTACGCCGACCACCGGCTCGAACGGCACAACCTGGCGCGGTGGGACGCAGCTTGGGCTCGGACCGCGCCGCGGTGGACTGCGTCCCGCTGACGGGGTGGACTGCGTCCCGCTGACGCGGCGGACCGGGAGATCGTCGCCACGCAGGTGAGGGCGGTGCTGCGGAGTCACGCCCCCGGACCTACGGCCTGTGGCCCGATGCCCTTGCTCCCGCCGGGCGTTCCGTCCGGGGCGAAGGCGTGAGGGTAGGCGAAGCCGTGCGGCGCGGAGCCGTGGTCGTGGAGGTGTTCCAGCCTGGAAACCCCGTCCTGCCAGGTGGGTGTCACCTCGTCCGAGACCCACCAGAACACGTGACTCGGATGCCCCGTCCTGGCGAACCAGTCGCGACGCCGGTTCAGCGCCGCGCGGTGCAGGCCGCTGTAGACGGCGTCACAGGCGGACCGCAGGTCGGTCCAGAGCGAGAGCGTCGCGGCCAGGGCGATGTCCTCCACGGTACGGCCCTTGCTGTACCAGTTCGGCACGGCGAACTCTCCCCACACACCCCAGTCCAGGTCGAAGTGCGAGCCGGTTCCGCCTTCGGCGACTTCGGCGTGCGCCAGATATCCAGGGTGCTGACTGATCTGCTGGTAGACGGGCCCGGCGCTGTCGTGGAACTCGCGGGTGAGCGGTGCGGGATCAGCCAGTGGTGACGTCAGGACACCGAAGGTGTACAGAGCAAGATGGGGCATGCGTCTCTCCCTGGTCAGGGTGTCATCGATGGCGGCTCAGCCGGAAGGAACTCCTGTGCGACCGTGGGCGATCGCCGAGGACCAGGTGAAGCTAGCCTCTCCGGCAGACCATGTCCACGTTGCGTTTTTCGTGCTCAAGTGGCCTCCCCGTAAGGGAGGTTGCGGTCCCGGGGCAGGACGGACCACCTCAGTCGTACAAGGAGGCACTCAAGGTGACGGACACACCGATCCGGCGGATCGCGGCGCTGGGCAGCTCGTTCGCCGCGGGTCCCGGCATCGAACCGGTCGCCGACCGCCGGGCGAACCGTTCGGCACGGAACTACCCGCACCTGCTGGCCGAACGGCTCGGTGCCGACCTCACGGACCTCACCGTGAGCGGCGCGACCACGGACACGATCACCACCACGCCCCAGCGCGTGCTGCTCCACACGTTTCCGCCCCAGGTGGCCGGACTGCCGGAAGACGCCGACCTGGTGACGATCACCGCGGGCGGCAACGACCTCGGCTACATCGGCAGCATGGTGCGGCTCGGGACGGCGGGCCGGTTCTCGTCGCGTGCCCTCACCCGGCCCCTCGGTGCCGCCTTGAGGCGAAAGGGTGTGCCGCGGCCGTCGCAGGCCGATGTCGACCGGGCGGCGGCCGGTCTCGCCCGTGTCGTGGAGGAGACGCGACGCAGAGCCGCGCACGCGCGGGTGCTCCTGGTCGACTACCTCACGGTCGTCGGACCCGACACACACGACAGCCGCGCGACCCCCTTCGACGCGGTGACCCTGGATGATTTCCGCGGACTGGGTGACCTGGTCGCCGATGTCTTCAGCCGAGCCGCCGCCCGCTCCGGGGCGGAACTCGTCGCGATGGGGCGGCGCAGCCGCGAGCACGGTCTCGGCTCGCTCGAACCGTGGGTGAACGGCCTCCCCGAACGACTCCGCCCTTCCACCGTCGCCGGAGCCTTCCATCCCAACGACGCCGGAATGAACGCTGTGGCGGACGCGATCGTCGAGCACCTGTAGCGGCCGTCCGCTCGAACGTCCCGCCACCCGCCACCCGCCGCAGACGACAGAGAACCAGCCGAATCCGGGCCGGCATAGGGTGGAATCCCATCCACCCATCCGGCCATCCGCCCGTCCGTCAGCCGGGCCTGAGCAGAAGGATGCGCCCTTGCTCGCCCACTCCTCGGTTCTGGCAGCCGGAAGGCGTCATTCGGTCGCACGGCGCTGGGACGGAACCGTTCTCGCCGTGGGCAGGACGACAGCCGGCGAAGGTCAGGTCGAGCGGTGGGAGGACGTCGTCGCGGTGGCAGCCGGCAATGTCCATACGGCGCCGAACACGGGCAGGTCCCATACCGTGGGACTCCGGTCGGACGGCACGGTGGTGGCGACCGGGTGGAACGGCGACGGTCAGTGCGAGGTCGGCGGATGGCGCGACGTCACGGCCCTGGCGGCAGGCTGGCGTCGCACGCTCGGGCTGCTTGCGGACGGCCGCGTTCTGGCAGTCGGCCGGGGCTCGGAAGGGCAGTGTGACGTGCGGTCCTGGCGCGAGATGGTCGTTCTCTCGTGCGGTGACTGGCACTCGGTGGGCGTTCGCTCGGACGGTTCCGCGCTGGCCTCGGGGAACAACAGGCGAGGCCAGTGTGACGTGGCAGGGTGGTCCGGTCTGGTCGCGATCTCGGCCGGGTATCTCCATACCGTCGGCCTGAGAGCCGACGGGCGCGCCGCGGCGACCGGAGAGCGGGCGACCGGGGCGTGTGAGGTCAGCGCGTGGGAGAACGTCGTGGCGGTCGACGCGGGCAGTCACCACACCGTCGGGGTCACGGCGTCCGGGCGGGTCCTCGCGGTGGGGGACAACACCCACGGGCAATGCGACGTCGGCGGTTGGCGCGATGTCGTCGCGGTCGCGGCCGGGTCGACGCACACCCTGGGTCTGCGGGGCGACGGCACAGTCGTGGCTGCCGGGAACAACGCAGACAGCCAGTGCGAAGTCGGAGCCTGGTCCGGAATCCAGCTGCCGTAGCCCGAGACCTGCCCCTGCGCTGCTGCTTCTTCCGGCTGGTTTCCGGTCCGATACCGCCTTGTCCTGCCGGTCGCTTGACGAGCATTGTGTTTCCTGACTCATCAGATATTCTCCGTCGGCCTCTTCTATTGTCGTGGTCATGACAGACACCTCAGATGCGCGCACCCCTGTAGCGCGCCGTACCGTGCTCATGGCCACCGGAGCCACGGCCGCCGCCCTGGCCTTGGGGTCGGCGGCCGTGAACGAGGCCCCCACAACCGAGGCGCTCGACACCGCTCCTGTCGCCGCCGCGGCCGTCTGCACCCTCACCCGCGAGATGACCGAGGGTCCCTACTACCTGGATCGGCAGTACGTCCGCACCGACATCACCGAAGGCAAGACCGGCGTTCCGCTGAAGCTGAAGCTGACCGTCGTCGACGCCGACAGCTGCGCACCGCTGCGGAACGCCCTGGTCGAGGTCTGGCAGGCGGACGTGCTCGGGGAGTACTCCGGCTTCGTCGGGGAGAACGGTCACGACGAACCGGACGACGGCACCTTCCTGCGCGGTGGAGTCCTCACCGACGCCGGGGGAGTCGCTGCCCTCACGACGATCTATCCCGGCTGGTACCGCGGCCGCTGCATCCACATCCACGTCAAGGTCCACACCGGTGTCACGGTCACGTCCGACGGCCACTTCACCGGAGGCCGGGAGATCCACACGGGTCAGCTTTACTTCAACGAGACGATCACGGCGGCGGTCGCGCGGGTCGCCCCGTACACGAGCAACACGGTGCCCCGCACCACCCTCGACCGGGATCCGATCTACGACGGCGGGGGCGCCGCGTCCGGACTGCTGACCCTCACCGCCCTGGGGAGTTCCACCTCTTCCGGCTACCAGGGCACCCTGACCCTGGGAGTCGACAGCTGACCCTCGGCGAATGACCGGCTGGGCGCCACAGTGAGCGCGGTGGCGCCCAGCCGGGTGTGGAAGCAGGGCGCCGGGAGTCGGGCCACCCCGGCACCCCGGTGGCTCAGCCGGTCGACGGCGGGGCTGAGGAAAACCAGGTCGACGTCGGTCGGCGCCGTACTCGATCATGCGTTCATGCCCCTGAGTGAGACCCTCGCCCGAGTCGACGCGGACCTGGCTGCCGGCCGGGTTCCGGTCGCACGCCAGCGGCTGCGCGGCCTTGTCTCGTCCTTCCCCTGGGATCTGACGCTCCGTCGGCGTCTGGCCGGGGTGTACCGGCTCTACGGCGACGCCGCCGAGGCCGGACGCTGGATGTTTCTCGAAGAGGACCGCACCGCCGACGAGACCACCGCCTTCGAGGCGCGGTACGGGTCTGCCGGCCGGCGGATGAAGGCCCTCGCGTGGCGCGGCCCGGAGGCCTTGGCGGCCACCTCCTTCGCGGAGCGGGAGCTGGTCGCTCTGCGGAGCGTCTGCGCCGAGGAGTTGGGGCGGCCCGTCGACTGGGACGACCCCGCAACCTACGGGGAGGGCCGGGAGCAGGACGAGGACGAGCCATCCGGGCCGTGGGCGGTCGGCGGCGTGCTCGCAGGCGTCGGCTGCCTGGTGGCGGTCCTCGCCTTTCTCGCGATCTGGGTGAACGGATTGGTCGCCCTGTTCGACTGACCGACGCGGAAACCACCGGGTCCGCACACCTGTGGAAGGGAAGGAGCGGGCTCGGCGCCGTGCCGAGCCCGCCCCCTTCTCGTCATCCCGTCAGCGCTGCAGTGTCAGCAGCCCCGGACGGTAGGGGAGGAGGCCGTAGTCGCCGCCCGAGTTGGGGCTGTGCCCCTGGTAGAGGAGTTGGAGGTTGCAGGGGTCGATGGTCATGGTCTGGTCGGCGCTGGTGCGGAGCAGTTCGCCGTGGCTGATGTCGTTGGTCCAGGTGGCGCCGCTGTTGGCCTTGCCCGCGAAGGGGTTGGACTCGGTGGCGGCCTGCGGGGTCCACGAGCCGTTCAGGCTGGTGGCGGTGAACGAACGGAAGAACCGCTGCTCACTGGCGCCCCGGGCCTCGACGATCATGAGGTAGCGGTTCTGGCCCTGGAGCTTGTAGACCTGCGGTGCCTCGAACAGGTTCTTCTCCGTGTCGCTCATGACCGTCGTGTACGACGATCCGAAGTTCCCCGGGAAGTTCCCGATCGGCATGCTGGCCCGGTAGATCTTGCCGTTGTCACCGGCGAAGAACAGGTACATGTTCTGGCTGTCACCGATCAGCGTCTGGTCGATGGGCCCCGTCCCGGAGCCCGAGATGCTTCCGGTGAACAGCGCCTGCGGAGCCGACCAGCCGTTGGCGTTGGTGGGATTGGTCGACGTCCGGTAGGAGAACGCGCTCCCGCCCCACTGGTAGGTGAGCACCCAGATGTTCTTCGGCGCGAAGTAGAAGAGCGAGGGCGCGACGGCGGCGCTGGACATCGCGTTCTGGCCGGCCGAGGCCATGTCCGACCAGTTGGTGAACAGGTTGAAGTTCATCGAACCCCAAGTCGACCCGTTGTCGTGCGTCGTCGCGTAGACGAGCTGCTTGCCCTGGTACGGGGCGACGGTGAAGTCCTTGAGCGAGACCCAACCGGACCTGGGCTGTGCCAGCGCGCCCGTCGAGGTCCAGCGGTAGGACGACGGAAGATCACACGCTCCGGGGGTGTCGGCGCCGACCTTCACGAGCTGCCACTGCTGGTTGGTGCCGCCCCAGTCGTCGTACTGGACGACGTTCGCGTTGTCGGCGGTGGAGGCGCCCTGCACTTCGAGGGCCTTGCCGCTGTGGCGCGAGATGAGCCTCACGTAACCGTCGGAGCTGTCGGCCAGCCGCCACTGCTGGTTGGCGCCGTTCAGGTCGGCCCACTGGACGATGGAGCCGCCGTTGACGGTGGACTGGTTGTAGATGTCCAGCACCTTGCCCGAGAGACGGGACTTGACGCGGTAGTAGCCGTCGCCGGAATCGACGAACTGCCATTGCTGCTGGCTCTGGTCGTTCCTGGTCCACTGGGTGATGCGGGCACCGTCGGTGGTGGCCAGGTTGTAGACGTCGAGGGCTTTGCCGCTGTTGCGGTTGACCAGTACGTACGAGGCGTTGGTGTCGACGGTCGCCGCGCTGGCGGGCTGCGCGCCGAGGAAAGCGGCCACCAGCAGCAGGGGCGCCAGGACGGCGAGCAGGCGTCTGAGCGGGACCGTGGACGGGGAGCGTAACCGCATCTGAGGGCCTCCTTGGGGACGGGGCAGGGCGGTGCGGTGCGGGGTGGCGCTGCGTCGGCGAACCGTGGAGCGGTCGAGTGGGGATGGTCGTTTCTTCGAAACATTCGACGCCGTCCACGGATACTTCGACGCCACAAGTTAGAAATACGGGCCCCATTGGTCAAGGTCTTTGGCGGTTCTGTCTGCAAACGGTTCATCCGAAGGGGTTGTGGGCTTCGAATGTTTCGAAGGAAGATTGGAAACTTTCTCCGTGGATGTATTGACGATCCACCGTCAACGCCTCAATCATCCTTCTCCGAGGGGCGACCAGGCTTCGGGGACTTCCCGGCCGAGCTGAGCCGAGCCCCTCGTCCGGTCTCCCCGTGCTGCCCGGGGCCCGGCCCGTCCCGCCTGCCGTCGCGGGGGAGCGGCCGGGGTTTCAGCCTGCGCTTCAGCCAGTCCGTGACGTCCATTTGGAGGTACGCCCATGGGTTCGTACGCCCTACCCAGATCCGGTGTCGGCCGGAGGATCCGCGGTGCGCTGCTCGCACTGATCATCCCCGTCCTCGGCGCAAGCACCGCGCTGGTCTCGTCACCGTCCGCACACGCCGCCGAAAGCACCCTCGGTGCGGCCGCGGCCCAGAGCGGCCGCTACTTCGGCACCGCCATCGCCTCGGGCAGACTGGGCGACTCGGCGTACACCTCGATCGCGAGCCGTGAGTTCAACATGGTCACGCCCGAGAACGAGATGAAGATCGACGCCACCGAGCCGCAGCGGGGCCAGTTCAACTTCACCGCCGGCGACCGCGTATACAACTGGGCCGTGCAGAACGGCAAGAAGGTCCGCGGACACACCCTGGCCTGGCACTCCCAGCAGCCCGGCTGGATGCAGAGCCTCAGCGGCAGCAGCCTGCGCCAGGCGATGATCGACCACATCAACGGCGTGATGGCCCACTACAAAGGCAAGATCGCCCAGTGGGACGTCGTGAACGAGGCCTACGCCGACGGCAACTCGGGTGCCCGTCGCGACTCCAACCTGCAGCGCACCGGCAACGACTGGATCGAGGTCGCCTTCCGCACCGCGCGCGCCGCCGACCCCGCCGCCAAGCTCTGCTACAACGACTACAACACCGACAACTGGACCTGGGCCAAGACCCAGGCCGTGTACAACATGGTCAAGGACTTCAAGCAGCGCGGCGTACCGATCGACTGCGTCGGCTTCCAGTCGCACTTCAACAACGACAGCCCGTACAACAGCAACTACCGCACCACCCTGCAGAGTTTCGCCGCTCTCGGCGTCGACGTGGCCGTCACCGAGCTCGACATCCAGGGCGCCTCGGCGACGACGTACGCCAACGTGGTGAACGACTGCCTGGCCGTCTCGCGCTGCCTCGGCGTCACCGTCTGGGGCGTGCGCGACAGCGACTCCTGGCGATCGGAGCAGACGCCGCTGCTGTTCAACGGCGACGGCAGCAAGAAGGCCGCCTACACCTCCGTCCTCAACGCGCTCAACGGCGGCACCACCACGCCTCCTCCGTCGGGCGGCGGCGGACAGATCAAGGGCGTCGGCTCGGGCCGCTGCGTGGACGTTCCCAACGCCGGCACGGCCGACGGCACCCAGGTCCAGCTGTACGACTGCAACAACGGCACCAACCAGCAGTGGACGTCCACCAGCGCCGGTGAGCTCAGGGTCTACGGCAACAAGTGCCTGGACGCCGCCGGCACCGGCAACGGCGCCAAGGTCCAGATCTACAGCTGCTGGGGCGGCGCCAACCAGCAGTGGCGCCTCAACTCCGACGGATCCATCGTCGGAGTCCAGTCGGGTCTCTGCCTCGACGCCGTCGGGAACGGCACCGCGAACGGCACCCAGATCCAGCTGTACGCCTGCTCGGGCGGCAGCAACCAGCGCTGGACCCGCACCTGACTCGTTCAGCAGCACCATGCAGGCCTCCCCGGGGGCACCGTCATGCCGACGGTGCCCCCGGGGAGGCCGTCGCGCGGTTCAGTCCGGCCGTGTCACCGCGGACAGCGACGGTGGGGGAGGGTGCGAGGCGGTGAGCAGCGCACCGTGGACGGCTGAGGACGCGGCGCGGGCCAGGTAACGGGCGGTGTCCGAGGGCCAGGTGTCACGTTCCTGGTGGATGAGGAGGGACACCGCGCCGTGCACGGCGGAACACAGCACTCTGGCCGTTTCGGTCGGGCTCCGCATCGGCACGCCGGCCTCACGGCAGGCGATGACCTTGTCCCGGAAGTAGCGGAAGCACGCGTCCTCGTTGTGGCGGCTCGCCTCGGTTGCTTCGCCGTCCATCACCAGCCGGTACTGGGCGGGATGGCGAAGCCCGAAGGCGATATAGGCGACGCAGGTCTCGTGGAGCGCTGTCACCGGGTCCGGGATCCCCTCGGACACCGCTTCGAGTTCGACGAACAGCGAACTCCACACCCGCAGACACGTGGCGTGGACGAGTTCCCGCTTCGAGGCGAAGTGGAGATAGACCGACGGCGGCGTGACTCCGGCGCTGGTCGCCACCGCGCGGATCGTCAGCGCGTCGGAGCCACCGTCCTCGAGCATCCGGCCGGCGATGTCGAGCAGTTGGTCGCGCAGCAGGCCGCCCTGTCCTTTGGCGGCGCGAGTTCGGGAGGCGGTCACGGAAACGAGCCCCGGAGAGAGGTCGTCATCAGGAGTCCTTCCGGCCGACGGCGGTGACCACCTGCGTCACCCTGGCGCACAACTCGCCCTCGGCATCGTGCACGTCGACCTCGACGACGGTGTTGCGCCCCACCCGCAGGGGACGCGCCGTCGCGACGACGTCCGTGCGGGCGGGCCGGAGGAAGTGCGTGGTCGACTCCACGGTGGCCGGAGCGGCACCGGCCGGACCGTTGAGCGCGGCGCACACGGCACCGCACACATCGGCGAGCCCCATCAACGCTCCGCCGTGCAGACCGCCGCCCACCGTGGAGAGGGAGTGATCGTGCGCCAGTGTGGCCCGGACGCCGGCGGGGGTCATCTCGTCGAACACGACGCCCAGCGTTCTGGCGTACGGCGCGAGGGCGTAGACGTCGTCGGCTGCGAGTGGGGTCACGGCTGCTCCCGTTCAGGTTAGTGCCGTTAAGTTATCGACGTTAACTCGGGCCGTCAATGAGCGGTTCAGGGAGAGGCCGGAGCAGCCGAATCCGACGCGCTCGGGGCAGGGCCTAATGCACGTCCCGGGGCTCCTCGAGGCTTCCCGCCTGCCTCTCCTCGGTCGCTCGGGCGGGCTGGCACCGGCCCCTCCGGCTACCGGCCTGCGGTGCGGGACGGTACGGGACCGGAGTGGTGGTTCGCCGGGCGGCGACGCGGGCGCCGGAAGCGGAACGGAGCCCCCAGGTCAGGACCGCAACGGACCACTCACGGGGCTGTTGGGGGGAGAGCGGATCAGGCCCCGAGGCCAGCCGCAGCGTCGGGGGCCCGTTGCCCGGTCCGGCCCGGGGCCGACCGGACCAGGGCTGACCGGACCAGGGTGAAGGGGACCGTTCGGCCCTTCCGTAGCGCTTGCCGACGCGGCTTGGATCGGATCATGTCCGACAAGCTCACGAGGCCCGAAGCACCCCACACGGTCCGCACGGTCGCCGGAACGACCGTTGTGATGCCGTACGGCGAGATCGACCTCGTGACGGCGACACCACTGGTGTCACTCCTCGACTCACTGACGTGCGGCCCGGACCCCGACCTCGTGGTCGACCTGACCGAGGTGACCTTCATCGACTGCGCGGGTCTGGCGGCCCTGTGCCGGGCGCGCAACCGGGTACTGGCCCGCCACGGACGCCTGCGCCTGGTCAACGCCGACAAGGGCTTCTCGAGGATCCTGCGCGCCACCGGGCTCGACGGGGTCTTCGATGTTCACCCCGCAGTCGGGATCCGCACGGATGCGTCCGGGGTTCTCCCCGGTGCCCGGGCGAGCTAGGCCGTTCGGCCCCGTGTCCCGGCGCCGACAAGTGCCGCGCGGTCCCATGACGGCACCCGGTCAGCCCGTGTCGGGCACCCGGCGGGCCTGAGACCTTCGAGGTGGGACCACGGGCCGGAGGAGGTGCGGAACCATGGGACGTGGGCGGCAGGGGAGAAGGCGCTTCTGGCGCTGGCGGAGCAATCCGCTTCGGCGACGCGACGACGTCGCCGAGGCCTGGGTCGTCCTGGCCGTGTGGGTCCTGGTCGTGGTGGGCGGCACGACCGTGGGCCTGGTCGCGGCACAGGCCACCGCGACCACACTCGACCGGCAGCGCACGGACCGGCACTCCGTCAGTGCCGTGCTTCTCGCCGATGTACCGAGGCCCGTGTCGGGGAAGTGGTCGTCGGGCGACAAGGACCTCGCTCAGGTGCGCTGGAGGGCTCCCGACGGCTCGACTCGCGTGGACCGCACTCTGGTCACCGTCGGTCTGAGGGCAGGCACCCGGGTCCTGGTCTGGGAGGACGGCCGGGGCACGCTGGTCACCGAACCGCCGAGCCCCGCGGAGGCCACCCTCGAGGCAGCCGTGATGGGCGGCCTCGCGGCTCTGGCCCTGGCCGGTTCCGTGGGTGCGGCGGGCGCCGTCGTCCGCCGCCGGCTCGACCAGCGGCGCATGGCGGGCTGGGACCGGGAGTGGGATCTGGTCGGGCCGAAGTGGGGGCACCGCACCGGCTGAGGTCCGAGGGGCGAATTCCGTACTGCGTGCATGGCTCAGGGTTCGGCTGATCCGGCCGGACGGCAGGAAGAAGGCAGATCACATGGAACGTGTCATCGTCGTTCACGACGGCAGCGCGGACTGCGAGGCCGCCTCCCGCTGGGCCTCCTGGGAAGCAGCCCGACGTGGGCTTCCGCTCCAGGCGCACCGTGACGGGACGCCGCCCGCCTCCGAGGAGACGGAGCTGGTCGTGGCCTGCGCGCGGGACGTGGACGACCTGTCCCGGTCCCCGTCCCCGTGCGTGCTGGTCCCCGAGAAGGCCGGGCAGCCCGTCGCCGCGGAGACCGTCCTCGGAGTGGACGCCCGCGACCCCGCGCCGGAGGCCGTGGCCTTCGCCTTCGACACCGCCCGACGCTGGGGCGTACGGCTGCGGGCCGTGCACGCCTGGCGGCTTCCCGCCGTCGCCGCCGAACTGCGCTTTGGGATACCGGAGGAGGATCGCGCCATCTGGGAGGACGACGAGGTGCACCTGCTCTCCGGCGCACTGCGGCCGTGGCGGGAGAAGTACCCGGAGGTGGAGGTGCTGGAGGACGTCCGGCTGCTGACCCCCGTCCAGGCCCTGGTGCGGCAGTCCGCGAACGCCGGTCTGGTGGTCGTCGGCAGGAGGCCGGGGAGTGCCTTCTCGGCAGTGGTGCGCGGCCTCGTGGCCAGGTCCCGGTGTCCCGTCGCCGTGGTCCCTTCATGACGGGAAGACCAAGCGAAGTCCGGGGTGCGCAGTTCCTCGTCGGAAAGTACGGTGGCGTCCAGGTGTTCGACCTGGGGCACGGGTGTGCTCCCTGAACAGGTCGTCGGTGGGCGGAGGCGGCATGGCCGGCAAGGACGCGGCAAAGCTGCCGCGCAACGCGTACGAGAACGAACTGCTGCGCCTTCAGACGGAGTTGGTGAAGCTCCAGGAGTGGGTGCGGGCGACGGGCTCCCGGCTCGTGGTGGTCTTCGAGGGCCGGGACGCGGCGGGCAAGGGCGGCACCATCAAGCGGGTCGCCGAACACCTCAACCCCCGTGTCGCCCGGATCGCGGCGCTCCCGAAGCCGACCGAGCGCGAGCGCACGCAGTGGTACTTCCAGCGGTACGTCGAGCATCTGCCGGCGGCCGGGGAGATCGTGCTCTTCGACCGGTCCTGGTACAACAGGGCCGGAGTCGAACACGTGATGGGCTTCTGCACCCAGGAGGAGTACCGGCTGTTCCTGCGCCAGTGCCCGATCTTCGAGCGGATGCTTGTCGAGGCCGGGATCGTGCTGCGCAAGTACTGGTTCTCGGTGAGCGACACCGAGCAGCAGGAGCGCTTCCGGCGGCGTCTTGAGGATCCGCTGCGCCGCTGGAAGCTGTCCCCGATGGACCTGGAGTCGATCAGCCGCTGGGAGGCGTACTCCCGTGCCAAGGACGAGATGCTGGTGCACACCGACATCTCCGAGGCTCCCTGGTACGTCGTGGAGAGCGACGACAAGCGGCGGGCCCGCCTGAACATGATCGCGCACCTGCTGGACTCGGTCCCTTACGACGACGTTCCGCCGCCGGTGCTGGAACTGCCCGCGCGCCCGCCGTCGACCGGCTACCAGCGCCCGCCGCGCGATCTGCAGACCTACGTCCCCGACCACGCGGCGAGTCTCTGAGCAGCTGGTCGTCGCTCACACCGGCTCGGGCACGATCACGACCGGGCAGTCGGCCTGGTGCAACACGCCATGGGCGACCCGGCCCAGCTGGAGCCCGAAGTGCCGCTGCCGGCGGCGGGCACCGAGGACCAGGAGACCGGCGTCCCGCGAGGCGTCCACCAGGACGGTCCGGGCGTGACCCTCGACCGTACGGCGGTGCACCTCGACATCGTCGGGGACGTCCAGGAGCGCCTTCTCCAGCACCTCCGACGCCTGCTGCTCGTGCAGCCGGGCGGGCTCGCCGGTGAGCAGCGGATGGTCGGAGCTCTCGTGCGCCGGGCACCGCCAGGCCCGTACGGCCTCCAACACGGCACCGCGCTGCCGCGCCTCCTCGGCGGCGAAGCGCACCGCCGCCTGCTGCTCGCCCACCCCGACGACCACACGGGCGCGGGCCGGGGGAGCGGACTGGCCGCGGACGACGACCACCGGACAATGGGCGTGCCCGGCCACGAGCAGGCTCACCGAACCCAGCAGCGCCTCGGCGAGACCGCCCCGGCCGCGGGTCCCCGTCACCAGCAGGGAGGCGCTGCGGCTCTCCCGGATCAGCGTGTACTCGGGTTCCTCCGGCTGCACGTCGGTGGAGACCACCACGCCGGGTCGCCGGTCCGTGGCGCGCCGGGCGGCGCTCGCCACGACGTCCTCGGCCCGTGCCTGCTCCGACGGCCTGCCGGGCTTCTCCGTCAGCTGGGCGCCCTCGTACCGCTCCCACAGCGACGCGTACACCAGCCGCAGCGGCAGCTCGCGCCGGGCGGCCTCGTCCGCCGCCCAGTCCACGGCCCGCAGCGCGGGCTCGGAACCGTCGACGCCGACGACGATCGGCAGGCCGGCCGTCATCGCGCTCACCTCCCCGCTCCGAGGTCGAAGACGATGCGGGCCTTGACATGGCCGCGCAGCACCTCGTCGATCGACTCGTTCACCGACGCCAGCGGGCGCGTCTCGCTCACGACCCGGGTGCGGCCTGCCGCGTGCAGCTGGAAGACCTCGGCGAGGTCCTGCCGGGTGCCGACGATCGAGCCGATCACGCTCGTTCCGTTGAGGACGGTGTCGAAGATCGGCACCTGGATCGTGCCGTGCGCCGGCAGGGCGACCATGACGAGCTTGCCGCCGCGCCGCAGCCCGGAGTTGACGGCGGCGAAGGCGTCCTCGTTCACGGCCAGGGCGATCGCGGCATGCGCCCCGCCGGACCGCTTCAGGACGGCGCCGACGTCTTCCTTGCGGGCGTCGATGACCAGATCCGCGCCGAGTTCGGCGGCGAGTTCGAGCTTGGCGTCGGTGACGTCGATCGCGGCCACCCGGGCACCGGCGATCTTCGCGTACTGCACGGCCAGATGACCGAGCCCGCCGACGCCGGAGACGGCGACGAGCTGGGCGGGCCGTACGCCCGCGACCTTGAGCGCCTTGTACGTCGTCACGCCCGCGCAGGTCAGCGGGGCCGCGTCGACGGCGCTGACGCCGTCCGGCACGGGCTGCGCGAAGTCGGCCCAGGCCAGCATCTTCTCGGCGTACCCGCCGTCGCAGCCGTAACCGGTGTTGACCTGCTGCTCGCACAGGGTCTCCCAGCCGGACAGGCAGGGCTCGCACCGCCCGCAGGTCCTGCCGAGCCAGGGCACGGCGACCCGCTGCCCCACCCCGAGGTGGGTGACGCCCTCGCCCAGCTTCTCGACCAGGCCGACGCCCTCGTGGCCGGGGACGAAGGGTGGGTTCGGCTTGACGGGCCAGTCACCGCGGGCGGCGTGGATGTCGGTGTGGCACAGCCCGGACGCCTCGACGCGGATCCGGACCTGGCCCGGGCCGGGCTCGGGGTCCGGGCGGTCCTCGAGGACCAGGGGTTCGCCGAAGGCCTGGACGACCGCTGCCTTCATTTCCTCAACTCCTTGGACTCATGGGTCAGTTGTGCGGAACGACGGCGACAGGGGCGACGGAGTGGTGCAGCACCGCGTGGGTGACCGGACCGATGTGAGCGCCGAACGGGTTGCGGCGGACGCGGCGGCCCACCACGACCAGGGAGGCATCGCGGGAGGCGTCGGCGAGGTGGTTGCCGGCGCTGCCGTAGGAGGACTCCTCGGTGACCTCGACATCCGGGTGCTTCTCGCGCCATGGGCGCAGGAGTTCGGTCAGGGCGACGGTCTCGCTGCGGGCCAGGGCCGCGTGGAGTTCGAAGTCCGCGGCGAGGCCGTAGGCGTAGTAGGGCGGCGGGTTCCAGCCGTGCACGACCCGCAGCGACGTGGAGCGGCGGGCAGCCGCCGCGAAGGCGAACTCGATCAGATCGTCGTCCGGGCTCTCGATGTCGAGGCCGAGCACGACGGGGCGGAACGGGGTGGAGGAGGACGGGATGCCGACCGGGTCCATCTCGTGCTCGTCCGCGGCCTGCTCCCCGGCCCGGACCAGGACGACCGGCTGCTCGGCGTGTGCCACGACCGCCAGAGCGACCGAGCCGACCATGAAGCCTCCGAGGCCGCTCAGGGCGCGCGAGCCCACCACCAGAAGCTCGGCGTCCTTCGCCGCGTCCGTCAGGACGTCGGCGGGGTGGCCGGACAAGTGCTCAGAGGCCACATCGAGGCCCGGGTGGCGCAGCCGGATGCCTTCGGCCGCCTCACGGGGAACGCGTTCGGTCCAGTGCTGCTGCGTCTCGGCGCCGAGGAGGGGGGCCTGTGCCATGGGCGCGGGAACCGGCTCCCAGACGTGCACCAGCTTCAGCGGCAGACCGAGCAGCGCGGCCTCGCGCGCCGCCCATTCGGCGGCGGCCCGGCTCTCGCTCGAACCGTCGAGGCCGACGGTGATGGTGCGAGTCATGATCTCCACCTCTTGGATCGGGGGCTCCTTCACGAGCCTCGTCTGCGGACGGGGCCCCTGGCAGGGGCCGCACTTCCTCGCCGTTGGGCCGATCGGCCCAACCGGCAAGGTCTTCGGGAGCGGCGGGCCCACCCACGTGCCTTCCGTTGCCCAGTCTCACCACGCCCAACGGCGACATCCGGATGCCGAAGGGCCACACCCCTTGGGCTGAACGGCCCTGTTCGCAGGGCCTGTTGGACGGGCGATCGCGCCTCGGCGGCCGGAATGCCGGGAACGGTGGTGCATCCTGAGCCCGGACGAAAGGGGCTGCTCATGGCACGCGACACAGCCGGACACGGGACGGGACGACGGCCCCTGGCCCCCGGAGTCGTCGTCCTCCTCCGCTACCGGCGTGCCTGGCTGCGCGGCGATGTGCTGGCCGGCCTCACCGTGGCGGCCTACCTGGTGCCGCAGGTCATGGCGTACGCGGGCGTGGCCGGTCTGCCGCCGGTCGCCGGACTGTGGGCGATCCTGCCCGCGCTCGCCCTGTACGCGCTGTTCGGCTCCTCACGCCTGCTGTCGGTGGGCCCCGAATCCACCACCGCCCTGATGACGGCCACCGTGGTCGCCCCCCTCGCCGCCGGACACCCCGGCCGCTACGCCACCCTCGCGGCCACGCTCGCGGTCACGGTGGGCCTGCTGTGCCTGCTCGCCCGTGCCGTACGCCTGGGCTTCCTCGCGGACCTGTTCTCCCGCCCCGTGCTGATCGGCTACCTGGCGGGCGTGGCACTGATCATGGTGGTGGACCAGCTGCCCAGACTCACCGGTGTCGGGACGACCGAGACGCGGTTCTTCCCTCAGCTGTGGTCCTTCGCAAGGGACCTGCCCGACGCCCACCCGGCCACCGTCGTCCTCTCCGCCGCCGTGCTCGCCCTGCTCTTCGCGATGGCGCGATACGTCCGTGCCGTGCCCGGACCGCTGCTCGCGGTCGTCCTCGCCACCCTCGCCGTGGTGGTCCTCGACCTCGACGGCCGCTACGGCGTCAAAGTGATCGGGGAGGTCCCCTCGGGCCTGCCCGCCCTGGCCTGGCCGGACTTCGGCGAGGTGCCGCGTCTCGTCCTTCCCGCCCTCGGCGTGCTCCTGGTCGCGTACACGGACTTCATCCTCACCGCACGCGCGTTCGCCCCGTCCGACGGCCAGGGCCCCGCGCTCGACGCCGACCAGGAGTTCCTCGCCCTGGGCGCCGCCAACCTCGGCGCGGGTGTCCTGCACGGCTTCCCCGTCAGCAGCAGCGCCAGCCGCACCGCCCTCGCCGCCTCGGCAGGCGCCCGCAGCCAGGCGTACTCCCTGGTCGCCGCGGCCGCGGTGGTCGCCGTGCTGCTCCTCCTCAGCCCCCTGCTCACCCGCATGCCCTCCGCGGTCCTCGGCGCGCTCGTCGTCTACGCCGCCGTGCGCATGATCGACCTGGCGGGCTTCGGCCGCCTGGCCGCTTTCCGCCGCCGCGAGTTGTTGCTGGCGCTCGGCTGTCTGGCCGGGGTACTGGCCCTGGACATCCTCTACGGCGTCCTCGTCGCCGTCGGCCTGTCGGTCGCCGAGCTGCTGAACCGGGTGGCCCGCCCGCACGACGCGATCGAGGGCCTGGTCCCGGGCGTGGCCGGCATGCACGACGTCGACGACTACCCGACGGCCCGCACGATCCCCGGGCTGCTCGTCTACCGCTACGACTCCCCGCTGTTCTTCGCCAACGCGGAGGACTTCCGCCGACGTGCCCTGGCCGCGGTCGACATGCAGACCGAGCCCGTGCGGTGGTTCGTCCTCAACACCGAGGCCAACGTGGAGGTCGACATCACCGCCCTCGACGCCGTGGACGCGTTGCGCCGCGAACTCACGGCCCGCGGGATCACGTTCGCCCTGGCCAGGGTGAAACAGGACCTGCTGGACGACCTCAGGGCGTACGGCCTCGCGGACTCGGTCGGCGCGGACCGCATCTTCCCGACGCTCCCGAGCGCGGTGGCCGCCTACCGGCACTGGCCCGGAGCGGACGCCGGATAGACCCGGTCCCCGTCACCGGCGGAGCCCGGCGTGGGCGCCAGGC
The DNA here is from genome assembly GCF_000383655.1 of Streptomyces sp. 351MFTsu5.1. NCBI lineage: Bacteria > Bacillati > Actinomycetota > Actinomycetes > Kitasatosporales > Streptomycetaceae > Streptomyces > Streptomyces sp. 351MFTsu5.1. The sequence continues at coordinate 36,487 of NZ_KB911799.1, forward strand.
CGTCGCCGCAGGGACGACGGTGGGCCGGGGAAGTCGCCGACCCGCTGCGCAGGAGCCGGGCGGCCCGCTCGAGGGGCCGGGTGGCCCATGGTCCGCCGCGTGGCGTCAGGCACATGCTGGCCTTGGCAGGTCCCCCGTCCCGCAGGAGGCGCGTCATGGCCGACACTCACACCCCCAGCATGCTGCGAGCCCTGCCCGTCGAGCACCGGCAGCGCCTCATGCGCGTGGCCCGCGAGGTGTCCGTCCCCCAGGGGACGCGGCTGTTCGAGGAGGGCGGCAAGGCCGACCGGTTCTGGATCGTCCGCACCGGCACGGTCGAACTCGACATGCACGTGCCCGGCCGGCGGGCGGCCGTCATCGAGAGCCTCCGGCACAACGATCTCGTCGGCTGGTCCTGGTTGTTCAGTCCGCACGTCTGGCATCTGGGCGCCGAGGCGACGACCCCGGTGCGGGCGTACGAGTTCGACGCCACGGCCGTCCGCATGATGTGCCAGGACGACCCGGCGATGGGCTGCGCCGTGGCCCAGTGGGTCGGCGACGTGCTTGCCCACCGCCTCCGTTCCGCCCGGACCCGGCTGCTGGACCTGTACGCGCCCTACGGCGCGGGCAGCCGCGTGTGAGCCCGGAGGAGCAGTCATGCCCGGCACCCCGCACATCGTCAGCGACGTCATGACCCGCACGGTCACCGCGGTCGGCCGCGGTACCACCTTCAAGGAGACCGTGCGGATCATGCAGGACCGCAAGATCAGCGCCCTGCCCGTCCTCGGGGGCGACGGCCGCGTCGTCGGCGTCGTCTCCGAGGCCGACCTGCTGCCCAAGGAGGAGTTCCGCGACAGCGACCCCGACCGGTACACCCAACTGCGCCGCCTGACCGACCTCGCCAAGGCCGGCGGCGTGACGGCGGAGGAGCTGATGACCGCACCGGCCCTCACCGCCCGCCCCGGCGCCACCCTCGCCGAAGCCGCCCGGACCATGGCCCGCGCCAAGGTCAAGCGGCTGCCCGTGGTCGACGAGCAGGGCCTGCTGAAGGGCATCGTCAGCCGCTCCGACCTCCTCAGGGTCTTCCTGCGCGACGACGAGGACCTTGCGGAGGAGATCCGCCGCGAGACCGTGTCCTACCTCTTCCCGCTCCCCGCCTCAGCGGTCCGGGTCCAGGTCCACGACGGCGTGGTGAAGCTGAGCGGGCGGGTGCGGGACACGTCCCTGGTCCCGGTGGCCGCCCGCCTGGTGCGCGCCGTGGAGGGTGTGGTCGACGTGGAGTTCGACCTGGACCGGAGCTGCCGGGAGCCCTCGCGGCCACCCGAGTCCCCGAGTAGGGCCGGTCGGCCCTAGTGCATCCGGGCCCGTCGAGCGATGATCGTCGTGACGGGCGGCCGCAGCCCGTACGCCGCCGGGACGAGGGGTCTTCATGACCGAGACACGCACCTTCACGGAGCAGAACCCGATCCGCGTGTTCCTGCTGGACGACCACGAGGTCGTACGACGCGGAATCACCGACCTCCTCGACGCCGAACCCGGCATCTCCGTCGTCGGCGACGCCGACACCGTCGAGCACGCCCTCGTCCGCGCCCCGGCGCTGCGCCCCGATGTCGCCGTCCTCGACGTTCGCCTTCCCGACGGCGACGGCATCACGGTCTGCCGGGAGCTGCGCAGCAGCATGCCGGAGCTGGCCTGCCTCATGCTGACGTCGTTCGACGACGAGGACGCCTTGCTGGACGCCATCATGGCGGGCGCCTCCGGCTACGTCCTCAAGCAGATCAGGGGCTCCGACCTGGTCTCGGCGGTCCGCACGGTCGCCTCCGGCCAGTCCATGCTCGACCCCGCGACCACGGCCCGTCTGATGCGTTCCCTGCGTGCCGACCCCGCCGACACACCGACCATGTCGCCCGAGCTGGCCGGCCTGTCGCCCCGCGAGCGGGACATTCTCGCCCTCATCGGCGACGGCCTCACCAACCGCGAGATCGGCAAGAAGCTCTATCTCTCCGAGAAGACGGTCAAGAACCACATCTCCCGCCTGCTGGCCAAGCTCGGCGTCCAGCGCCGGGTGCAGGCGGCGGTCCTCGCCTCCCAACTGGAGCGCCCGGAGACGGGTGAACGCCCCGTCAGATGAGCGGTCCAGGTCATCCTGCACGACCCGGATCGACACCCGGAGGGAATCCGTGGATTCCGGGCTCGGTGACGGACGCATCCTCGATGAGCGCCGGGCAGACACTCCAGTCGGCGGCTATCCGCATCACCTCGTGTTCCGTCGGCATCGCCGCGTGCCAGGCGTCCCATTCGGCGTCCCCCCAGTCCGGCCGGACCTCTTCCCGCCCGACCAGACCGACACCGAGTTCCCTCTCGACGGCGGTGGGTTCACCCCGGCGCAGCGGAACCTCCCCGCTCATGCCGATGTAGCAGTAGGCGCGGGTCAGTTCACCGGATTCGACCCTGGCCCAGACGTGGTAGTCGCTGACACGCTCGTTGCGGAAGTACTGGAGATCCCCGACGCGAGAAGCCAGCGACCGCAGCCAGGCGGCGAACTCCGGATCCGCCGGTTCCGTCGGGTGCGTCAGATGCATCCTGCCGTGGGCGAGGGTCCACCCCGGGACCGGCCTGGCGACGAAGACACCGTGCGAGTAGGCGAGTTCGGTGCCGGTCTCCCAGTCCATGCGCTGTCGGTGCCGTAGACCGAGGGCATCGGCCACCTCTTCCGGCCCGGCGTCACGCACGGCCAGCCAAGACGTCTTGAAGCCGAAGGACATGAACCCTCCCGTCCGGTGTCCGGTCACGCGAACTCAAGAACGTCACTGAGCAGGAACATCCGACCGCACCAACCGGACTCGCGCGGCCGGTATGCGCTCGGGCAGGTAGAAGAAGCCGTTGCTGTTGTCGAGGAGCGACTCCTCGTCGACGGCGTCCACGGCCCAGACGTCAACCGGTCCACCGGTGTTGTTGATCCGGAGGAAGAACGACACGTCCTCGTCCCGGCACACGAAGATCCCCTCCACCTCGGGGCGGCGGCTGCCCGCGATGCCCCGTGCGGCGCCCATCCGGGCCCAGTCCAGGCCATGCCGGGTGATCGACTGCCGGTTGAGCACGGACGAGACGTGGAAGTGGCGCGAGGTGTCCAACACGCGAGGAGTATAGGCAGCAGCGAGGTTTCCGCCTCGGTCAGCTGCGGGGTGCGGACGGCCGCGGAGTGCCGGACCAGCGGACGGGATGCCCGTCGGCGCTGTCGGTGAGCCAGGATCCGTCGCCCAGGGGCACCAGCGCATACGGATTGCTCACGTCGACGGGGAGTTCACCGCCGACCGTCCCTGTGCGCACGTCGACGAGGTGGTGCCGGAACCACTCCTCCTCGTCCTCGCTCTCACCGCCCAGGGTGACGACAGCGGTGTCGTCGGTCAGATAGCCGCCGCTCCATTCCACGAAGCACACCTCCGGGTCGTACCCGAAGACCTCGACCGGGAGGGTGAAGAGCACGTCCCCGTCGGGGTGGGTGTGGAAGGCGACGTCCGTCTGGCCGTGGTCGACGGTCATGAACTGCCGCCCGGACGGCGCCAGGTCGATCAGGCAGCGGTCCGACCAGGGGAACGCCACGAACTCCGGCTCGCTGTCCGGGCCGACGGCCGAACCTCGCACGATCACGGAGCCGTCCTGCCCCTCGCCGACGTCGAGGTAGACGCTGCCGTCCACGGGGTGCACGAAATGGAACGCGCCGTGCCCGACGGTCTCCAGCTCCCGTCGGGCGAGGATCACACCGCTCTCCGCGTCGTGGACGACCCACTGGTCGCCGCCTCCCCGGCGCGCCATCGCGTCCGGCCGGTAGACCCACACCGTTCGGCCGTCCAGGGACAGCGCACAACCAGGCCGGTGGCCATGGCGTACGTCGGAGTGCGGCTCGAAGTCCGAGGCCCACACGAGGTCGCCGGCCCGCGTCAGGCAGACGACCTTGTTCAGCGTCGTGTACACGACCCGCTCCAGATCGCGCCGGACCACTGACGCCGCGACCTCGTCGCCGGCCAAGGGCCGGAAGACCTCGGCGGGCGCCAGCGTCCCGGAGGTACCGGAGTCCACGACGTAGGCATGGATCCGCCCGTCGCGGTGGCGGGTGACGACCTTCGGCAGCGGCGCTGGAATCATCTGCTGAGGCTAATCCCCAGGCACGGACGACCCGTTCGAGGGGGCCGCCGGCCGAGGCGCCCACCCGTCACGTCGATCGGCCGATGGAGCACGGCGGCACATCACGCATCTCGGCCCGCCACCGCGCTCGCATCTCCACCGGTGGGCGTCAGGCCGCGACGAGCTCCTTCTCGGGCTCCGGCACCTCGACCACGGGCTGCTTCTTCTTGTTCGGCAGCGAGAGTCGGAAGACCTTGCGCCACGCCGAGAAGACCTGCACGGGCAGCGGACCGGTGACGTACTCCAGCTCGTACTTCTCGAACAGCGCGCGCACCTTCACGGCGACCTCGGCGTACCGGTTGCTCGGCAGGTCCGGGAACAGGTGGTGCTCGATCTGGTGGGACAGGTTGCCGGTCATGAAGTGCATGGCCTTGCTGCCGCTGATGTTCGCCGAGCCCATCATCTGGCGCAGGTACCACTGGCCGCGCGTCTCGCCCTTGATCGACCGGCGCTCGAAGACCTGGACGCCCTCCGGGAAGTGGCCGCACATGATCACCGAGTGGGACCAGATGTTGCGGACCAGGTTCGCGGTGAACGTGGCGGCGAGCGTGGGCAGGAACGACGGGCCCGACAGCAGCGGGTGGATCACGTAGTCCTTGAGGACCTGCTTGCGGATCTTGCGGCCCACGGCCTTGGCCCGCGCGCGGAACTCCGGGTTCTTGCGGCGCCGCTTGTGGAGGTTCTTGCCCAGTTCGAGGTCGTAGGCCGCGATGCCGTACTCGAAGAAGCAGGCGTTGATGAAGTTCCACAGCGGCTGGCCGAGGTGGAACGGGTGCCACTTCTGGTCCTCGTCGACGCGCATGATGCCGTAGCCGAGGTCGTTGTCCTTGCCGATCACGTTGGTGTACGTGTGGTGCAGCTCGTTGTGCGAGTGCTTCCACTGGTCGGCCGGCGAGACGTGGTCCCACTCCCAGGTGGTGGAGTGGATCTTCGGGTCCCGCATCCAGTCCCACTGGCCGTGGAGGATGTTGTGGCCGATCTCCATGTTGTCCATGATCTTCGCCACGGACAGGCCGGCGGTGCCGAGCACCCACGCCGGCGGGAACATCGAGAACAGGAGCACGCCCCGGCTGACCAGCTCGAGCGTGCGCTGCGCCGAGATGACCTTGCGGATGTAGGCGGCGTCCTTCTCGCCGCGGCCGGCGATCACCTCGTCGCGGATCGCGTCGAGCTCGCGGCCGAGCTCCTCGATCTGCTCCGCGGTCAGATGGGCGGTGGGGTCGATGGCGGTCAAAGTGCTCCTACCGTTCGATGTCACAGGGGCCCGCGGCGGCGGACACGCAGGTCTGGATGAGGACGCCCGGCTCTGCCTCGGTGATCTCACCGGTGCGCAGGTCGCGGACGGCGCCCGCCTTGAGCGGTGAGACGCAGCCGAAGCAGATGCCCATGCGGCACCCGGACGGCATGAGCACACCGGCCTCCTCGCCGACGTCCAGCAACGGCGTTGCGCCGTCCGCGTCGACGGTCTTCCCGGTGGTGCTGAAGGTGACCGCGCCGCCGTCGCCGGTGGCGACGACGGTGGGACGGAAGCGCTCGGTGTGCAGGCGCTCCGGCACGCCGTGTTCGCTCCAGTGCTTCTCGGCGGCGTCGAGCAGGCCCGCGGGTCCGCAGGCCCAGGTCTCGCGCTCGGCCCAGTCGGGTACGAGTTCGTCGAGACGGGCGATGTCGAGCATGCCGTCCGTGGCGGTGTGCACCTCGGTGAGGCGCAGCTTCCTGCCCGCGACCAGGTCGTGCAGCTCCTTGCGGAAGATCACGTCCTGCGGCTGGGGCGCGGAGTGGACCATGACGACGTCGTCGAACTCGGTGTCGCGCAGCATGCCCATCACAGGGGTGATGCCGCTGCCGGCCGTCAGGTAGAGCACCTTTGCGGGCTTGGCCCGCGGCATCACGAAGTCACCGGTGGGGTGGTCGAGCTGGATCAGCGTGCCGGGCTTCGCTCTGCGGACCAGGTGGTTGCTGACCTTGCCGTCGGGGATCGCCTTCACGGTGATCGTGAGGCGGCCGTCCCGGCGGTCGGTCGGTGAGGTGATGGAGTAGGCACGCCACAGGCGCACCCCGTCGACGTCGACCCCGACGCGGACGTACTGACCGGCCGTGTGACCCCGCCAGCCCCGCCCTGGCCTGATCACGACGGTCGCGGCGTCGCTCGTCTCGGGGTGCACGGCCTCGATGCGGCCACGCAGGTCAGCGCCCGCGCGCAGCGGACTGACCAGGTCGAGGTAGTCCGACGGCAGCAGCGGCGTCGTAACCATCTCAAGCAGTTTCCACGCCCTGGTGCGGAGGGCTGTACTCGTCATGATTCCAGCTTGCTGCGCCTCAGGGCGTAAAGTCCTGACCGCAGGATGTGAATCTGGTGGGTTGAATTGTTCGCAGGGAACAAAAACGTGAGCCATGCAATCCGGAGGGCGAGTGAACTGGCCCTCGATGAGACGACGGTCACCGCACTGCGGGCCGAGCTGAGAAGCACCGCCGACGAGGTCGTCCAGGCCATCATCGACGAGGTGCCCCCGTACGCCAACGCCCTGTCGGGCAGCATGGGCGGCACCATCCGCCGGGCCGTCCGCACCGCTCTGGGGCACTACCTGGACCTCGCGAGCGGGAAGGCCACGGGTGGCGACGCCGGGGACGCGGCCTACGAGCTGGGCCGCGGCGAGGTGCGCGACGGCCGGTCCATGGACGCCCTGCTCAGCGCCTACCGGGTCGGTGCCCGCGTGGCCTGGCGGTGCCTGGCGGCGGGTGCCGTGCCCGCGGGTCTGCCCGCCGCCGAGGTCGCCAAGTTCGCCGAGCTGACCTTCGCCTACATCGACGAGCTCTCCGCGGCGAGCGCCGCCGGCCACGCCGACGAACTGGCCGCCCGGGGCCGGGCCCAGGAGCGCCATCTGGAGCACCTGGCCCGTGACCTCCTTGCCGGCGCGAGCCCGGACGTGCTGCTGGCCTCCGCTCAGCGGGCCGGCTGGCAGCCGCCGGTCTCGCTGACCGCGGTCCTGCTGCCCGCCGACCAGGCCAGGCCCGCCTACCGCGCGCTCGACCCGAGCACCCTCGTCCTCGACGATCTGCCGGACGCCACCGGAGTGCTGTTCGTCCCCGACGCCGACCGATCGCACCTCCTGCGGCAGCTGACCGACCGGACCGCGGTGGTCGGCCCGGCCCGGCCATGGGCACGAGCGTCCGCGTCGTACGGCCGAGCCCTGCGCGCCCGCTCCCTCTCCTCCGACATCCGTGACACCGAGGAGCATCTGCCGGAGCTGGTGCTCACCGCCGACACGGACGCGTTCGCCGACCTCCGTGCCCGCGCGCTCGCACCGTTGCGGACCCTGCCCGACGCGACCGCGCGGCGGCTGGAGGAGACGCTGCGGGCGTGGCTGCTGCACCAGGGCAGACGGGACGAGGTGGCGGCGGCGTTGTTCGTCCACCCCCAGACGGTCCGGTACCGGATGTCCCAACTGCGGGAGCTGTTCCCGGATCTCGCGTCGCCGGACCGGGTCCTTGAACTGACGCTGGCGGTCGGTCTGCGGGCGGACTGAGGCGTACGACGTTCCCGCGGGCGCCCGATGCGCTGCAGCCCGGCCCGTCCGAACCAGCCAGGGAAACCGGGGGCACATCCACTTCTCGGCGCATCACCGACGGCAGCCGACCCGCCGCGGGCAGGGGCTCAGCGGTGCGACCCGCTGCGGGCAGGCACTGCGCGGTGCGATTTACTCGTCCGATGAGTTCCCGCACTTCCCCGACCAGCCTGCCGATCACGATTCGCAGAGCGGTCGCGCGGGATGCGAAACGCCTCACCCGGCTCGTGCGAGGCTCGGGCGCCTACGCGGGCGAGTACGCGGCCGCGGTCGCGGGCTACCGGGTCGGTCCCGACTACATCGAAGCCCACCGAACCTTCGTGGCCGTGGGCGACGGCGAAGACGGCGGCCGGATCCTGGGGTTCTACTCGCTCGTCCTCGCTCCACCGGAGCTCGACCTGCTGTTCGTCGCCGACGAGGCGCAGGGACGTGGGCTCGGACGGCTGCTGGTCGCGCACATGCAGTCGGAGGCGAGGGCTGCCGGGCTCGACCGTGTCGAGGTCGTGTCGCATGTGCCCTCGCAGGACTTCTACCACCGAGTCGGTGCGGTGCGGACCGGGACCGCGCTCGCGAACCCGCCCGCCGTGCCGTGGGACCGTCCCACGTTCGAGTTCCGCATTTCTTCGGAGTGACGGGCCGGGCTCGATCCGGAAGTGCGCCGGAGTCCTGCGAAAGCGATACGACCAACCGGACGGAAAGGCCGCCCGGAAGGGACAGTGGCTACGGCACCTTGTATCCGGCGGCGCGGAACAGTTCGTACCATTCGGGGCGGGTGAGCGGGAGGTCGGAACCGAGCGCGGCGGCGGTGACGCGTTCCGGCGTCGTCGTGCCGAGGACGACCTGCATCTGCGCGGGATGACGAGTGATCCAGGCGACCGCGATCGCCTCGGCCGGCACGCCGTACTTGTCGCTGAGCCGGTTGATCACCGCGTTCAGCTCGGGGAAGCGCTCGGATCCGATGAACGGTCCGTCGAAGAATCCGGCTTGGAAAGGCGACCACGCCTGAATGGTGATGCCGTGCAGGCGGCAGTAGTCGACGATTCCGTCATCGCGGACGACCGACTGGTCGAGGTCCTGCATGTTCGCGGCGACGCCCTGCGCGATCATCGGCGCGTGGGTGATCGACAGCTGGAGCTGGTTCGCCACGAGGGGTTGCGTCACGTGCTTGCGCAGCAGGTCGAGCTGGCGCGGGGTCTGGTTGGAGACGCCGAAAGCACGTACCTTGCCCGCCGCCGCCAGCTCGTCGAAGGCCCGGGCCACCTCCTCCGGCTCCACGAGGGCGTCGGGGCGGTGCAGCAGCAGAATGTCGAGATAGTCGGTGTCCAGTGCCCGGAGCGAACCGTTCACGGATTCTACGATGTGCTGATGAGAGAAGTCGAAGTAGGGCCCGTCCTTGACGATGCCGGCCTTCGACTGGATGACGAACTGCTCACGCTCCGACGAACTGAGCTTCATGGCCTCGGCGAACCGACGCTCGCAACCGTGGTCGTCCGTACCGTAGACGTCGGCGTGGTCGAGGAACGTGATGCCCGCGTCGCGTGCGGTGTTGACGAGGGTGCGTACCGCGTCGTCGCTCATGTCCTGGATGCGCATCAGCCCCAGGACGACGTTGGGGACCACCATGTCGGTGCCGGGCAGGGTGAAGGTCTTCATGGGGCTCTTTCGCTGTGACGTGGGACCAGGCCCTCGATCGCGTCGTGCGACGCTGCGGTCTCACTCTAGAAATGGACGATCCAGAAATCCAACAACTGTTGGTTCTGAAATTGAGAACTGTGGGATGTGAATCCACATGTCCCGGGGACCTCGTCAAGAGATCCCCGGGAAGGCGGGCCGTTCGATGGCTGGGCTGGGCCCTCAGGGTGCGTCGATGAGGATCCGGCTCCGGGCCGGGGTGAGCGTGGCGATCGCGCTTGCGTAGGCGGACTGCACGCGGGAGCGCTCGGTGGCATTGGGCGTGGCGTTGGTGCAGGCCGTGCCGGCGCTCGATCCCGACATCAACTGTGAGCAGGGGCCGGGCTTGGTGTCCGGCAGGCCGAGGCTGTGGCCCAGTTCGTGAGCGGCGATGCGGGTCTTGTTGTAGCCCTCGTCCACGGCCTGACTGCCGAGTTCCACGCGCACCTGACGCCCCGGGCGAACAGGCCCGAGCGTGGCCTGCGGCCAGCCGGTGGTCGCGATGATCGCGATCTCGGCCGCGGCTCCGGGAGCCGCTTCCACCAGACGGACGTTGCTCACGTTCGCGTTCCACGAGGCGACTGCCGCCGCGACCGCGCTCTCCCAGCCCGCGGCGCGGCTGTCGTCATAGCGAAGGGTCACTGCTGCGGCCTGGGCGGCGGACGGTTCGGCGGTGATCGCGGGAACGGCGGTCGCGGCGCCCGCAGTGGCGAGGACGAACGCTGCGGCGGACGTGCCTGCCTTGAGCCAAGTGCCGAGGGGCATTGCTGCTCCTTCATCCGTGGGGGGAATCCGGCCCCGGCGGGACCGGGAGCGCGAAGGAGCGGTACGGGTGGTCCGGCAGGGGCCGGGCACGCCGTCGACCACCCCTCCGGGGCGTTGCGATCGTATGCCCTGCCACTCTGTTTGGACATGTACCTGCCAGGGTGAGTATCCGTCAGAATGCAGAATCCAAACGAAGTTGTCGTGCTGGTCTCCGGACGGGGGGTGCTGCGCTGATCCCGTCCGGACGCTGAGACGTCTGATGTGATGCCGCTCACATCGTGTCACGGGGGCGGCAGGAGCGGTGTCTTGGGGGCATGACCGACACGAAGCAGTCCACAGTCCTGATCACCGGCGCCAACAAGGGCCTGGGCCGCGAGGCCGCCCGCCGTCTCGGAAAGCTGGGATGGAAGGTGTTCCTCGGCTCCCGGGACGAGGAACGGGGCCGCGAGGCCGCCGAGAAGCTGGCCGCCGACGGCATCGACGTCATCCTGGTCCCGCTCGACGTCACCTCGGAGGAGTCCGTCGCGGCCGCCGAGGAACTGGTCCGCACGCACACCGACCGGCTGGACGTCCTGATCAACAACGCCGGCGCGGGCGGTCACGCGATCCACCCCGCCCAGGCGACCGTCGCAGAGGTCCACGCCGTCTACGACACCAACGTGTACGGCCCGATCCGCGTCACCCACGCCTTCCTGCCGCTGTTGCAGGCCGCCGACCACCCGCGGGTGGTGATGGTGTCCAGCGCCGTCGGGGCGTTCTCCGTGGTGACCGATCCGGAGCAGCCGGTTTCGAAGATGCACGAGCTCGCCTACAGCTCCTCCAAGGCGGCGCTGAACATGCTCACCGTCCGCTACGCGCAGGCGTTCCCCGACATCAAGTTCAACGCCGCCACCCCGGGAGAAGTCGTGAACCGCACCTTCGCGGCCACCGACATGAACAACAACATGGGTCAGCTGACGGTGACCGAGGGCACCGATTCGATCGTTCGCCTGGCGCTGCTGGACGCCGACGGCCCGAGCGGGACCTTCACCGACCGGCTCGGCCCCATCCAGTGGTGATCATCCGGCCACCTGCGGACGGGTGCTCGGGCCGCCGGCCGTAGCGGGCGGTGTCAGTCCTGTCGGACTCTTGACTATTGCCATCGACAGAGATCTGGTCGTGTGTGCCTCGGAAATCGGGGTCGACCGTTCGCGCCTCTTGGCGGTGTGCCGCCGAGTTCGGCGCGAACCGGTCGTGGTGAAGCCTCCGAACCCCCGACAAGGAGTCCGCATGGCACCACGTATCAGCCGTCGCACGATCCTGGCCGCCGGAACGGGCGCTGCCGGCCTCTCGCTGCCCGGCGTTGCCGCGTACGCAGCCGACCGTGCGACCACCAGCGTGAGATTCACCCTGAACGCCCAGGTCCTCGACGGCGGAGAACAGGTCACGTCGCTCACCCTCAGGACCTCCCGGCTCGGCCCGATCGACCCGTCCGGCCTGACCACCGGTACCTTCGGCGTGCACGCCAAAGCCACCAGCCCGTTCCCCGTCGCCCCGGACGACATCATCTTCGGCGAGTACGACCTCGACCGTACGGTGACCGCCGTTCGGCTCGACCACCGCGGCGACATCGTGCTCGAACTGAGCCACGGCGAGGGCCAGACCGGGGGCGGCACGCTCGGCTACCTCGCGCGCGCGGGCCGCAACGTGATGCTCGACCTCGTCTACACCCTCACACAGCACGCCCCGATCCCCTTACGCGACCACCGGACGATCGTCATCGACGACTTCGTCCAGGACCCACGCCTGTCGGACCCCGAGGTGGACGCCTTCAGCTCGCACGTCTCCGGCTCGGGGATGAAGTACCGGCTGTACTCGCCCACCGCCGCCCACCCCTCCCGGCACAAGAAGCGCCCGCTGATCGTGTGGCTGCACGGCGGAGGCGAGGGCGCCTCACTGCCCAACGGCTACTACGACAACGAGACCACCCTGCGCGCCAACCGTGGCGCCCTGGGCTTCGCCACCCCCGAGGCGCAGCGCATCTTCGACGGCGCCTACGTCCTCGCCCCGCAGAGCACCTCGTACTGGATGGAGGACGGCCCCCGCTTCGCCCCGCTCATCCACGAGATCATCAGCGACGTCACCCGCCGCAACCACGTCGACCGTGACCGGATCTACGTCGCCGGATGCAGCAACGGCGGCTACATGAGCCTGAAGATGACCACGGTCTACCCCACTCTGTTCGCCGCATCGGTGCCGGTCTGCGGCGTCGTCGCCTCGTTCCGGCCGGGCGACGGACCCCTGATCCCCGACAGCGACCTGGCCCGGATCACCACCCCCACCTGGCTCGTCGCCTCACGCGATGACACGACCGTGGACCCGCAGGCCAACACCGTGCACGCGCACGACATGATCCCCGGTTCACTGATGACGCTCTACGACCACGTCGTGTGGAACGGCCGCCAGTTCGACGGCCACTGGTCGTGGATCTACGTCGCCCGCAACGACCCCAGCCTGAACGGCACCCACGTCTGGCAGTGGATGGCAGCCCGGCAGCGTCACTGACGGGTCGGCGGGCTTCGTCCTCGCGGACAGCGACCTCCCGCGCCGCTCGGCGTCATCCATGGTGCCCGCTACCGCGCTTCCTCCGGGAAGCGCGGTAAGGGTCCTCACTCCGCATGCTGTTCCCGTATCCGGTACCTAGTAGGTACCATCCGGGTATGCCATCCCTGAACGTGTCCTTCACCGACGAGGAACTCGAAGGCGTTCGCGCCGCCGCCGCCGCCGAGGGCAAGAGCCTCAAGCAGTACCTGCACGACCTCGGTGTCCGGGAGATGCAGCGCAAGCAGTTCATCGCGGGAGCGAGCAGCTGGTCCGACCGGCTGCGCGACGAGTTCGACGACGCCTTCCCCGACGAGGTGCCTCCGTCCCGGCGCCCCGGCGGGAGCGCCGCGGCCTGATGCATCTGTACGTCGACGTCTCCTGGCTCCTCGATGTCCAGGAGACCGCGCTCGGCTCCGAGGACATGTCGGTGACCGACTACTCCGCTCTCGTCGCCGCCGTGGCCCGGCACAGGACCAAGCTGCCCACACTCCAGGCGGCGGACCCCGACGCCGCCTGGCGAGCAGCCGCCCTCATGCACACCATCGTGCGCCTGGAGCCGCTTCCGCACCGCAACAGCCTCTACGCGGCGTTCATCGCCGCCCAGTACATGGACCAGTCCGGTGAGGGGATCGACCCGCCGTACGGTGCCCTGTCCGACCTCGTGCGAAAGATCCGCGACACCGGCCTGCGCGTTCCTGACGTCGCCGACCGGCTCCGCTCCTGGAAGATCTGAGGGCACGTTCGATCGAGGGCGCCGAACTCGCCCACTCGGGGTCGGTGATCTGTGTACCTCTTGTGAAACTTGAACTTTCAGGCTGTCTGGTGAGGCGGGAGTGATGAAAGGGTCAGGAGTGATCAACTCGGCTGTCCAGTACAGCCGTTGGACTCCTCACCCCCCACGAGGCGTGACATGGCGAGAGCCAACCTGCGCAGAACGCGCACCAGCATATTCGCGACGACGGCCGGCCTTGCGCTGACCGTCGCCATCCTTCCCGGAACCGCGAACGCGATCCCGGGCGACCCGACACCCCCCGCCGACACCGGCACCCCGGCGGCCCAGACGCCGCCCGTTCCGTCCCAGCAAAGCCTGATCCGCCGCGACGCCCGGCTCGCCAAGGCCGAACAGCGGCCTGGCGTAAGGAAGTTGCGCGGCCAGCTCGGTACCCAGGGCGTGCTGGAACTGGACCCGGCCACCGGCACCGCACGCCAGGTGGCCAAGCTGGACGGATACCTGACGTCCCCCAGCGACGACAGCCCCGAGGACATCGTCCGGGACTATCTGCGAGCCCACCCGGACGTGTTCGGCCTGGCAGACGCACAGATCGATGACCTGACGCTGCGCAAGCAGTACACCGACGTCGCCGGCATACGCCACCTGTCGTTCGTCCAGTCGGTCGACGGCGTGTCGGTCTTCGGCAACGGCGTCAAGGCGAACGTCTCCCGTGACGGACGGCTGGTCAGCGTGCTCGGTGCCCCGGTGACGAAGCTGCCGTCGACGCTGGCCCGGGCCCGGGTCACCGGAACGCAGGCCCGGGACACCGCCGTCCGTGACATCGCGGGCGCCCGGGCCGACGGCAACCCGGCCGCCGACACCGCCAAGCAGGTCGTCTATCCCGTGCCCGGCGGCACCGCCCGCCGCGCCTGGCAGACGGTCACCTCGCCGGACGGCCACGGTATGTGGCTGCACGTCGTCGACGCCGTGAGCGGTCGGGTCCTGTACCGGCAGAACCTGTCCTCCGATCTGACCGCTTCCCCGGCCGGCGCGTCCGCTGCCGGGCAGGCCCTGTCCGGCGCCGCAGCCTCGCCCGCGTCCAGTGGCAGGGTGCTGGTCTGGGACCGCTACCCGGGCGCCCCGGTGGGCGGCAGGCAGCGCACCCGGGACCTGACCGCCAAGGGCTGGCTCCCCAGTAGCGCCAAGACCCTCGACGGCCGTATCGCGCACGTCTTCAGTGACGTCAACGACAACGACAAGGCGGACAAGGGCGAGGAGGTCGCCCCGACGGCGAGCGGGACGTACGCCTTCCCGTTCAAGCCCTTCACCGGCAAGGGCTGCGGCGATCCGCTGCCCTGCTCCTGGAACCAGAAGAAGCCGAACTCCTGGAAGACCAACCGCAAGCAGAACTCCGCGCAGGTCTACTACTACCTCGGCACCTACCACGACCACCTGCAAGCCGCCCCGATCGGCTTCACCCGCGCGGCCGGCAACTTCGACGGACGGGACGGGGACGCCGTACAGGCGAACACCGACGACGGCGCGGCGATCAGGAACGGGCTGCCGGACGGGGACCATCTGAACAACGCCAACATGGGCACACCGCCGGACGGCAGGCCGCCGGTCATGCAGATGTATCTGACCGGCTCCGAGTCCGGCGGCATCCTGCAGGGCAACTGGGGCGACGACGCCGCCACCGTCTACCACGAGTACACACACGGCCTGTCCAACCGGCTCGTTGTCGACGCCGACGGTCTGTCGACCCTCACCGGCGGACAGTCCGTGGCCATGGGCGAGGCATGGAGCGACTGGTACGCACTGGACTTCCTGGCCAACGAGAAGCTCCTGAAGGACAGTCCGCGCAAGGACGGAGACGTCGCCCTCGACCCGCCGCACTGGACTGACCAATACCCCTCCCGAAGCCAGGCGTTGGACTGCCGGGTGGGGTCGACGTCGGCCAAGTGCCCGGGCACGAAGGCCGCGGGCCCCGGCGGGTACACGTACGGCGACTACGCGAAGATCGGCCCCGACGGTCCCGAACCGCACTATGACGGCGAGATCTGGAGCGAGACGCTCTGGGACCTGCGCACCGTGCTCGGCAGCAGGCTCAGCGAGTCCCTGCTGACCCGGGCGATGGAGCTGTCGCCCGCCACCCCGTCCTTCCTCGACGAGCGCAACGCCATCCTGCAGGCCGACACCGTGGTCAACGGCGGACGGGCCCACGCGGCGATCTGGAAGGTCTTCGCGCACCGGGGGATGGGGTACTTCGCCGCGGCCCTCTCCAGTGACGACGCCCAGCCCGACGAGGACTTCTCGCTGCCGCCCGGCCCGAACACCCCGCGGGTCGCGCTCACCGGCAAGGTCTCCGACGACACGACCGGCGCCCCGTTGAGCGGGGTCGCGGTCAGCGTCAGCGGCCACAACTCCGGCTTCCCCGGGGCCGATCTGTCCGCCGTGACCGGTGCGGACGGCACCTACTCGATCCCCGGCGTCCCCGAGGGCACGTACCGGAAGGTGTACGCCAGCGGCAGCGGCTACGAGCCGAAGGTCCGCACGGTCGAGGTCAAGTCCGGTTCCGGCGGCGCCGACTGGTCGCTGACCCGTGACTGGGCGGCTTCCTCCGGTGGCGCCGCGATCACCGACTTCAACGGCTCCGACGCCGGCGACTTCGGCTGCGGCCCCGGCAGCCTGATCGACACGACGTCAGCGGTGTGGGGCTCGGACGCCAAGGGCGGCACCAACGGCACCGGGATCGACCCGATCCACGGCACGGTCAAGCTGCCGAAGGCCGTGGACATCACTGGGCTGCTCATCGACCCGACGGCGGGCTGCGGCGACGACACCACCGCGTCGCTCGGCGACTACCGGATCGAGACCTCCGCCGACGGCACCACCTGGACCACCGCCGCCGAGGGCCACTTCAAGCCCGCCGACACCGGCCGGCAGAACGCCGTCACCCTCACGGACGGCACCGGACAGAACGTCCAGTACGTCCGACTGAACATGCTCGGCAACCAAGCCGCCGACAACGGCGTGGACTGCGGGAAGGACGCCGGCCCCTCAGGCTGCCGGTACCTCGACGCGACCGAACTCGTCGTCCACGGGGTGTCGCACCAAGGCTGACGCGCCGCACTGAGGAGCCGGGGGCGGCCTTCCGACGACGGAAGGCCGCCCCACCGGCGTGACGGCAGTGCTGGCGGCCGGCTCCTTTTGGCAGGGCCCGTGCCCTTACGCGGCGGTGAAGGAGCCGCTGCGTGCGGTGTGACCGCCGATCGCGGCCACGACCAGCCGTCGCTCGAAGGAGAGGAGTATCTGTTCGAGGTCTTTCGCGTCGAACGACGTCGCATCAGTCCCGAGACTGATCCCGGCCGTCTCGGACATACCCCACACATCGAAGCAGAGCTTTCCGGAGTACGGGTCGACAGGTTTGGGGAAGCGTCCGTAGCGGCTCGATTCCATCGCTCGCTCGATGTCCTGCCGCGCCCCGTCCGCGCGGGCCCGGATCAGCGTGCGGGGAGCTATGGGGCGGATGTTGACCACGTACGGGTTGTGCGCGGAGCGGCCCAGTTCGGCGGAGACGTCGTCCAGGGACCGGGCGTAGCGGTCGGGTTCCCGCAGGCTGACGGAGGAGGACCTGGCGAGCGTCGCGTCGACGGCCCGGCACAGCGCCGGGAACCGGTCGCTGCCCAGGGACGTGTCGACCGGCACGAGGACCCTGCCGGCGATATGGGCCACCGCCTCGCGCGCGCAGGCAGTCTGCCGATTGGCCATCACGGTGGTGAACATGCAGCTGCCGATGCCGAGATGCTCGGCGAGCGCGCACGCGTACGCGGCTTGCAGGACGGCGGCCACGGATGTCCGGTACCGCGTCGCCAGGCTCGCTGCCGCGAGCACGACCGCCCCCGAGTCGAGGCATGCGAAGTTGTAGACGGTGCTCCCGTCGCCGCTCGAGGGCGTGTCGAGTTCGGGCATGACGGACTGACGGAGCATGGCCCGGTCATGGGTGTCGACACGATGGGCGTGCCGCAGCCCCGACGGACTGGCTTCGAAGCTCGCGATCTGCCGCGGCTGCCACCCCGAACCGAGGTCGGCGCCCGGATCGGCTGCCAGTTGGGCGATGCGTGCGGCCACGATCCGGGCGGCCGTCGTGTCCGCCGAGAAGTGCTGCAATGACAGGGCGATCTGGACGGGCCTGCCGTCCACCGTGACGACGGCGCCCCGCAGCGGCAGGTCGTCCGGGGCGAATCCGGGCTCGGCCAGCCGGAAGGTGAAGGCTCTCAGCTCGTCATGGGTCGCCGGGGCGTCGGAGGCGTACTCGTCGACCTGGAGCACCCCGGAGGCCACGACGACCGCACGCGGGTGCCCGTCCGCGCCGGTTGGGTACAGCGTGCGCAGCGCCTCGTAGTGGGCCATGACCGCGGCGAAGGCATGCAGCACGGCGGCCATGTCGGGCGTGCCGTCGAGTGCCCGCCATATCCGTACGTTCCTGTTGCGGGGTCCGTGGAGACGGGGGTGGCATCCCTCGCGTTCATGGGCCTTCTGAGACCACGTCAGTTCGTGCTCCCCAGCGGTCCCGGCGACGAAGACGACGTCATGGCGCGCGATCTGTCGCATACCCGCCCCAGCCCTCCTCCGCTACGCCGGCGGCGCGTCACGTCCCGTAGCGCGTGCCGCGAGTTCGCCGACCGGACGGCGTGGAGGCCCCCGATCCCGCAAGCCCTCCGGCGGCAGGACGACGCGGCAGGAGCGCGGGCGCCCCGTCTTCAGACAGAGGATAGGTACCCGCGGACCGCGGGCGTCAATGCTCGGTAAGCATTCACCGTGTTCCACAGGCGTCGGCGCGCCGACCGTACTCAGGCCAGATGGATGTCATGACGTCGAAGCGCTTCGACGTTGATCTCGTGCTGTTTCTTCGCGTGTTGACGTTCCTCTCCGAGGGTTTGGCCAGGGTCGCTTCATCTACACAAAAGCTGCACAGAGGGGCTGAGTTCCTGATCGCCCCGCTGGTGCCTGTTACCAAAAGGTGACCTGAGTGGCCCGTTGTCGCCCCTGGAAATGTGGTCTTAGTCTCACGGAAACGTCGAAGCGCATCGATTCGCATCGAGGAGGACCTGGCCGCCGGGCTGCCCCACGCCCAACTGGGCGCTCTGCAACACCTTGACCGGAGACCCCCGGGTCTACGGCCGCTTCTACTTCGGGACCGCGGGACGCGGAGTCATCTACGGCAACCCAAGTGAGGTTCGGCTCCACGCCGCCTCGCTCCGCACCCGCCGTCCCGAAGGGGAGACCGACGACGTCCCGCCGCCAGGCCAGGACGACCGACTTCTCCTCGCCTGTGTGATCCCCCCACTCAGCACACATTCCGGAGGGCTGATGAAAATCCGTATCGGCTGGGCCGCGCTTCTGGCGGCTCTGGCCCTCGTCTTCACCCTGCCGAACTCGGCAGTGGCCGCGTCACAGACGTACTGGTTCAAGTACTACGCGACCGGCGGCAACGCCTCGACCTGGTACACCGACGACAACAACTGGGGTGTGAACTCCTCGACCGGTACCGGCTTCGTCGCCATGGTCAACGGCAAGGACTGGGGCTGGTCGTCCCCGGTGACCACACTCCCCAAGAAGATCCGCGACGTCAGCCCCAACAACAACTCGTGGTTCAGCCAGTCGGCGTCGCCGAAGTCCGGCTCGTACTACGACGCCGCGTACGACATCTTCATCGACCCCTACCCCGCGCCGACCGACCGCAACTCCAACACCGAGATCATGATCTGGCTCAACTGGTACAACACCAAGCCGCTGGCCGACCACTACGACGCGAGCGGAAACGCGGTCCCGGCCGCCACCAACGTCGGCCTGGCCGGACGCAGTTGGGACATCTACGAGTACACCTGGAGCAACGGCGCCCACACGCTCAGCTTCCTGGACAGGAGCAAGTCCGGCTGGTGGTCCGGCAGCCTGACTCCGTTCTTCAACTACGGTCAGAACAGGGGCTTCTACACCGGCGACCATTACCTCAACAGCGTCATGGCCGGTTGGGAGTTCGGGCCGGGTGACTACACGGCTCACTCCTGGGGCGCTGTGGGCTTCTGACGCCGCCACACGCAGAGGGCGGACCGGTGATCCGGCCGCCCTCTGCCGGGAAGTACCGCCCGACTCGGGCCTGTTACACCTTCGGCTCCACCTCACTGGCAGCCGGCGTCTCACGGCCTGGCAGGGAGCCGTCCCTGCAGCAGCAGAGCCACACCCGTTGCAGAATGGGTGACTACCCGAACGAGGGGCCCCTGTCGTGCGACGCATACCGACCTGCGTGTTCAGCCACGCCGGCCCGCCGACCTTCAGCGACGGTCACGTCGCCGACCGCTTCGTGGAGATCGGCTCGCTCACCAAAGTCGTCACGGGCACCGCGCTGACCCGTATGGCCGCCTCCGGGACGGTGTCGCTCGACGACCCCGTGGAGCGATGGCTTCCCGCGGCTCCGGGGACAGGGATCACGCTTCTGCACCTGGCCCGTCACACCTCGGGCCTCCCACGTCTGCCACCCGGTCGGCACTCCCGCCGTGACCCGTACGCCTCGTTCGACCGCCGCGCGTTGGACCGGCTGCTGTCCCGGCTCGACACGCTCGCCACGCGCCCGGCCGGCACCGTGGAGGAGTACTCCAACCTTGGCTACGCCGTGCTCGGCGCCGGCCCTGACGGTCGCTTCGGGGATGACGTACGAGGAGCTTGTGACCGCGCACGTCCTGCGGCCGCTCGGCATCACGGAAGTGGCCGTCAGCCCCGACCCCGGACGACGGCTGCCGACCCCCGGACTCCTGGGCCGGTCCCGCCGGCCGTGGACCATGGACGGCGCGATCCTGCCGGCGGGAGGCCTGTGGGCAACTCCCCGCGCGGCGGCCGACCTGGTGGTACGGCTCCTGGTGGAACGTCGGCTGGGAGATCCCGCACCGAGCTGGCAGACGTCCGGCCCCTTGCTGTGGCACAACGGGGCGACACGTCACGCCTCCCTCTTCGCCGGAGCGACGGACGACGGACGCTGGGTGCTGACACACCGTCTGAACGCGGCACCGGAGGACACGGACCGAGCGGGGATCGACATACTCCGGTCAGGCGCCGCCTCCGAATAGGGGTGTTTACCGCCCGCCCCGCAACTCCCGGTGCGGACCCACCCGGCTCCGAGCAACCGGCAGGGGACGGGGTCGGCGGCTCCTACCTGGTACCCACCGTGCGCAGTGTCGCAAGCACCAACGCCCGGGTGACCGTGACGACTTCGCTCACGCGGACGCGCTCCTGCGGACCGTGAGCGAGGTGTACCTCGCCGGGTCGTACTGCAACGTGGGGATGCCCGCCCCGGAGTACAGCCGCAGGTCACTCCCGTACGGCGCCCCTCGCTCAGCGGGCCGGGCGCCGCCGGTGACGTCGGCGTGCGCGGCGGCGACCTGTGCCGCGAGGGGATGCCCGGCCGGCAGCCTGCCGCTGGCGAACTGACCGCCGGGCCACGTCACCGTGGCGGGGTGGGTGCGCAGCCAGGGGTCGGCCTCGCAGGCCTCGGCCACGCACGCCTCCAGTTCGGTGCGTGCCTGGGCCGAGTCCTCGTCCAGCCGGACGCCCAGTCTTCCTTCCGCCACCAGCAGGTCGGGGACGCTGCTGGCCCAGTCGCCGGAATGGACGGTACCGACGGACAGCGGGTAGGGGACGGGGTATTCGGACATCAGCGGGTCGGCGCCCACATTGCGACGGGCTTCCAGGCGGGCGAGCGCGCGGTGGATGGGCAGGTACGCGTCGATGGCGCTCACGCCCGCGTACCGGGTGCTCCCGTGGGTCGCCCGGCCGGGTACCTGGATACGAAAGGTCAGGGCGCCGGCGTTCGCGGTCATGAGCGCGCCGGCCGTCGGCTCGGTGATGATGCACGCGTCACCGCGGTGGCCGCGTTGCAGGGTGCCGAACGCTCCGAGTCCGCCGTCCTCCTCGCTGACCACGAAGTGCGCCGACACCTGGCCGCGCAGCCTCGCGCCCGCCTCCCGTATCGCGGCCAGGGCGGCGAGTATCGCCACCATCCCCGCCTTCATGTCGCACGCTCCCCGTGCGTGCACCACGTCCCCGGTGACCCGTGGACGGAACGGGTTGCCCTCCCATCGCGCCAGGTCCCCGGGCGGGACGACGTCGACATGCCCCTGGAGGACCAGAGTGGGCCCGTCGCCCTGGGGCCGTGTGTCGCCCACCAGGCCCCACGCCTCCGTGCGTGCGGCCTCACTCCCGGGGAAACCGGGATGGGCACGCAGCTCGGGCAGGTTCATGGACCACAGGTCGACATCGAGGTCCATCCGCTCCAGGTGCCGGGCCAGAACATGCTGAAGCTCGGACTCGGCGGCGCTCCCCGTCACGCTCGGAACAGCGAGAAGCTCCAGCAGCAACCGGGCGATGGCGGCCTCGTCCACCGCGGCCAGGGCCGAGGCTTCCACGTCGCTCAGAATCGCTGTCATCAACACTGCTCCCGGCACGTGACATCAGGACAAGCCGGAGACTATGTTCGGCGCACCAGTGCAAGCAATCGCCATTTGCTGCTGTCTCCTGTCGCTTTCTTGCAATGTTGGCGAGCCGACGGCGAATTATTGCGTCCCGCCTCGCCGCGAAGGCAGGCCCAAGACTCCGGAGCAATCTCATGGACGCCATCGACGAAGCGATCGTCCGCTGCGTGGTGCACAACGCACGAGCCACGTACGCCGAGATCGGCACGGCCGCCGGTCTGTCCGCGTCCGCTGCCAAACGGCGTCTCGACCGCCTGGTGGCCACCGGCGCGATCCGGGGTTTCACCGCTCTCATCGACCCTCAGGCACTGGCCTGGAACACCGAGGCATTCGTCGAGGTCTTCTGCACCGGCAATCCCACCCCCGCCGAGCTGTGCCAAGCCCTCAAGGACATCCCCGAGGTCGTCGAGGCGTGCACCGTATCCGGCGCTGCCGACGCAGTCGTCCACATGCTCGCCAGAGACATCCCCCACCTGGAACGTGCCATCCAACGCGTCCGCTCCACAGCTCCCGTCCAACGGACCGAGAGCGCCATCGTGCTCTCCCGGCTGCTGAACCGGCCTCGCGTATGACCGCTCCCAGATCCACCAGCCGCAGCAGATGACGCCGGAGTGACGCAAGCCGCCCCTTGAGGGCACTGCCACGGACTCGTTCACTCCGTGTTCGGGTTCGGTAACCGGTGCCGGTGGCCTACAACGCCGGCCGGGTGAGGGCGGTCAGTTCTTCCGAGGTCGACAGCTGTGGGAGCAGTCGACGAAACGGGGGATCGACATGAACATCATTCAGCGTGCCGCAGCGGTCGGAGCGGTCGCGGCAGCCGTGGTCGGCGCCATGGGGGCTGTCGCGCCGCAGGCGGGGGCGGCCACGCCGTTGGCGAAGTACAACGGCGTCTGCGGGGCCGGCTACACGGTGGTCGACTCGTCACCGGTCGGTACGGCGGGCACGGTCTACCTGACGTACAACCCGTCGACCGGAAAGGACTGCGTGGTCACCGTGCGCGCCCGTACCGGCACCGCTGTCTCCATGCTGGCGGCGGTCACGGACGCCCAGGACGTGGACCCCGAGTTCGATGAGGGTTCCTACAAGACCTACGCCGGTCCGGTGTACATCGGCCACCCCGGGCACTGCGTGAGCTACTGGGGATGGATCGCCGACCAGAGCGGCGGAGCGAACAACGTGCACTGCACGCCTCTGACGTAGTCATCCGGAAGTCGAGCGGTCGCCCCCGCTCACTTCTTCCTCACCCCCTCCTGCCAGATCAGCTTGACGATGTTCGGCTTCACAGCGGTGGTGATGACGCCCATCGCCGTGCGGACGTACTGGCCTTCCTCCAGCTCGCGCAGCATGCTCGCGGCGAGGTCGGCACGGGCGGTGAAGACACCGTCAGCGCTGGTCTCGCGGACGTGGTGGTCCGTGACGTCAGGATGCTCGAAGAGGCCCGACGGCCGCACGAGCGTCCAGTCGAGGTCCGTTCGACGGATCACGGCCTCCATACGGCGCACGTCCTGGTGGAGGGTGCGACCGAGGCGTCGGTTCACCAGCGGGTCGAGCACATGGTTGAAGAAGTGCGCGCCGGTGGGGCGCCAGTTGGGGTCGGCGATGCTCGAACTGACGGCGAGCAGCCGCTTGATGCCGTGGCGGCTCATCGCCCCGGTGATGGCGGTGGCGCTCGCCGAGTATAGGGTGATGGTCTCCTTGCTGAAGCGGGCGCCCAGGGCCGACAGGACGGCGTCCGTCCCGCCGATCGCGGCGTCGACGGCTGCCGGATCGGTGGCGTCGGCGACGGCCACGGTGAGGCGGGGCCGTGGGGTGAGGGAGCCGGGGCGGCGCGTCACGGCGACGACCTCGTGGCCGGCGGCGAGGGCCTGCTCGGTGAGGTGGCGGCTGGTCTGTCCGTTGGCGCCGAAGACTGCGATACGCATGGTGTCCGGCCGTCCTTTCGTATGGCTGTCGGAACGCCCTTGACTGTGCCGACCGCGCACCCCAGGCTCAACGCTGATGAATAACGCGGCCCCTGCCCCTGCCCGCACCCGAGGCCGACCGCGCGGCAACCCACCCACCCGCGAGGCGATCGTCTCGGCGGCGCGAACGCTGTTCCTGGAGCGCGGATACCGGGGCACCACGGTGCGTGCGGTGGCCGCGGTCGCCGGCGTCGACCCGGCCCTGATCGCCTACCACTTCGGCTCGAAGAAGGGGCTGTTCGCGGACGTCATGCAGGTCCAGTGCGCCAATGCGCTGGCCGTGGACCACGTCCTGGCCGGCGACCCGGCCGCCCTGCCCGGCCGCCTCGTCGACGCGGTGACCGGCTTGTGGGAGGACGCCGACTTCCTGACGCTGACCGCTCAGGGGGACGAGGCCGCCGAGGTGATCCGTGAGTACCTGGAAAGCGAGCTGCTGGCCCGGCTTGTTGAATTTCTCGGCGGCCGGGACGCGACCGCCCGCGCGACGGCCGTGGTGACGATCCTCGGGGGCCTCATCTACACCCGCTACCTCAACCCCATGCCCACCCCCGCCGCCCTCACGACGTCGGAGATCCGCCACATCCTCACTCCGGCGCTGCGCACGGCGCTCGCCCCGAGACCGCGCACCGCGGCAACGACTGGCGCGCGCCGCGGAGGCACGCCGGCGTTCAATTGAGGCCCTTCAGTGGCACGCGCGGCGGAAGCCTCCCCGACCGTGGCGACGTGCCCCTTCAGGACGCGACGATCTGCCACTGCTCCTGCGGAACGCCGTTGTAGGCCCACTGGTTGACGGTGGCGCCGTCGGCGGTGGAGGCGTCGGCGACGTTGAGGGCGAGTCCGCTGAAGCGGTTGATCAGAATGTGGTGCCCGTCGCCGATGGGAGTGATGGCCCAATGCTGCTGGGGGGCGTCCGCGTCGGTCCAGATGTCGGTGCCCCCGCCGTCACTGCGCGAGAGCCCGGCGACTTCCAGAAGGGTGCGGCCGGCGGTGTTGCGGACCTTGAAATAGCCGTCACCGGTGGGGAGGAGAGTCCACAGCTGGCCGGCATTCCTGTTCCACGTGGTCTGCGCCAGCGGGGTGCCGTTGCTGGTACCGGTGGTGGTGAGCACCTTCTGGCTGTGCCGCGCGACGATGCGGTAGGAGGTCTTGCCTGCGGGGAAGGTGGTGCGCCGGAGCACGGGCTTGGCGGTGCGGCCACCGATGCGAAGGTTTCCGATATTGGCGTAGTCGCCGGTGGCGCGTTCGACCGTGATGCGGAGGAAGCCCGCGTCGCGGGCCGCCCATTCGGCCAGTTTGAGGGTGCGGTCACCGGCCCATGTGCCGGTGGCGGCCTGGGTGAACGTCACGCCGTCGGTGCTGGCGTGGATCGTGTACGAGGTGATGTCGCCGTCGGTGGTGTCGGTGCGGTTCCACTGCTTCGGCAGGTACTCCAGGGTGGAGATGTTGCTCCAGACTCCGCCGAGATCGATGGTGATCGCCTGGGGGAGGGGCAGACTCCAGGTGGACCAACAGGTTTCGAAGCCCTTGTCGCTGAGCCCGTCGATGGCGTTCAGCGGGCCTTCCCCGGTGTGGTGGTCGGTGGCGTAGGCGTTCACCGGTGTGACGGGGTGTTCCACGCGCAGGGGCTGAGCCGGCAGCGGGGCTCTGGAGGTGTCGGGGCTCCAGGCGGCGCCGACCTCGGTCAGCCGGTCGACGATGTTGGTGTCCAGTCGGCCGTCGCGGTTGGGCGGGCAGTTGAGGATGAAGGACGTGTACTTCGGTTCCAGGTCGGCGAGATGCGACAGGATCGCCGCCTTGCTCATGGGATCCCTGGTCGGAGTGCTCGGGTGCCAGAACCAGCCGTCGCTGATCGTCTGCCCCTGCAGCGACGCGTAGGTGTTGCCCGCGGGCGAGGTGACTCCCAGCGGTTCCTCGAAGTAGATCGCGTCACCGAGGAAGGGCACCGACAGCGCCCCGTGGTCGATCATCACGATGTCCGGTTGCAGGGACAGCACGTGCTCGCGGACCCGCTGGTAGGACAGGGCCTGTTGGCCCATCTGCCACGCGTAGCCGTCGGTGACGAACATGTCGATCTTGCCGTAGTTGCTGAGGAGTTCGGTGATCTGGCCCAGGACGTAGGTGAGATCGGCAGGCTGGACCGCTTCCTTGCTGCCGACGCCGTGCCGGGTGTCGTAGGCCTCCACGGTGTGGGTGCGGTCCCAGATGGAGAAGTAGAGGCCCACTTTGAGGCCTTCGGCGCGGAAGGCGCGGACGTACTGGGCGACGATGTCGTGCCGGTACATGCTGTGGGCGACGCTCTGGTCGGTGAACGCGGTGGGCCACAGACAGAATCCGTCGTGGTGCTTGGTGGTCAGCACGCCGTAGCTCATCTTCGCCGCGGCGGCGGCCGCGGCCCACTGGGCGCAGTCGACGGTCGGCGGGGCGAAGAGAGCGGGGTCCTGGTGGGGCGCCGCCCACTCCTCGTCGGTGAAGGTGCCCAGATTGAAGTGGTTGAACATGCCGAAGCGCAGGTCGGCGAGCTTGCTCAGCTTGTCCTGGGGGGTGGCCGCGGCGGCCTGACCCACGGCTCCCAGACCCGGAACGACAGGCAGCGCCGCCATGGCCGCGGTGGCGCCTGCGACTCCCATGAGCCGTCGGCGGGACAGACTTTCAGACACGTTCGCTCGCTGTACTGAGGGTGGGGGAGGGGCTGATGTGCCTTATGAATCTCATCCGTGCGACAGACAGGTCAACCCTCGCGCAGGGATGAAATGCCTTAAAAAGCAGGGCAGTTGAGAGAGTAAATCGTGTTTGTCACTACTATTTGCCAGCAGACATCACATCATTGGGAGGTCGCGACGGGCGGGATTGCGGTGGGGTCTTGAGGGCATGTGCAGACGCATGGACAGTGACAGCGTCCGGGTGCCGCCGCTGCGGCCTGGTGGCTACGACCCCGCCGACTACGCCGACGCCGTGGTGCGCAGTGCCGACGAGGCCGGTGTCTCTCCTCGACTGGTGATGGGCGTCCTGTACAACGAGGCGTACAAGCCCCACCATCCGCTGCTGGAGCGGCTGTGGCAGTGGTGGAAGCCGGAGGCGTCCTTCGGGGTGGCCAACATGCACCGGGCGGCCTTCGAACAGGTACGACGGACACACGACCTGTCCGGGCGTTGGCAGGATCTGCGGGACGACCCCGCCTTCGCCATCCGTGCGGCGGCGCTGCACCTGAAGGACCTCGACGGCAGGCTTCCGGCACGCCATGTGCGCCGGTACACCCGCGACGAACTCCTCGCCCTGGGATACAACGCGGGCGAACGGAACATGCGTGCCTTCGCCCGCGGCGTACCCCCGGGCCCCATGGCGTGGTCCTACCTGCGCCGGTTCCGCGCCGGTCGGCGGCGCGTCGCCGAAGCCCTGGCAGCCTGCGGGGAAGGTGTGGGGCGGGACGGCTGAAGTCCGCCGCGGATATGTGTCTGCATGACCGGCGCCGGCCCCCACGCTCACCACTCGACCAGTGGAGGTGGCGGCGTCTCGCCGGAGGTGGGGGCGAGGGACTGCGCGCACCAGATGGTCTTGCCCTGAGGAGTGTGCCGGGTGCCCCACCCCTGGGTGAGCTGGGCGACCAGCAGCAGCCCCCGGCCGCCCTCGTCGAAGGCACGGGCCCGGCGCAGATGCGGTGCGGTGCTGCTGGAGTCCGAGACCTCGCAGATCAGGGCGTTGTCGCGGATCAGCCGGAGCCTGATGGGGGGCTCGCCGTACCTGATGGCGTTGGTGACCAGTTCGCTGACGACCAGTTCGGTGACGAACGCCGTCTCCTCCAGCCCCCAGGCCTCCACCTGCTCGACGGCGAACTGCCGGGCGCGCGACACCTCCGCGACGTCCGGTTCGACGTCCCGGTCGGCGACGTGCTGGGGATCCAGGGCACGGGTGCGTGCGAGCAGGACCGCGGCGTCGTCCGTGCGGTGTTCGGCCAGCATGGCCTCCATCACCGTGTCGCTCAGGGCCTCCAGTGAGGGAGCCCTGTGGTCCAGGAGACCGAGCAGTTCGGTGACCCCCTGGTCGACGTCGCGCTCGCGGTTCTCCACGAGCCCGTCGGTGTAGAGGGCCAGCAGGCTGCCCTCGGGCAGCTCGAGCTCCGTCGCCTCGAACGGCAGGCCACCGATCCCGAGCGGCGGCCCCGGTTGTGCGGACACCGGGATCCTGGTGCCGTCCGGAGCGATGACCAGCGGGAGCGGGTGACCGGCGCTCGCCAGCGTCAGATGGCGCGAGACCGGGTCGTAGACGGTGTACAGGCAGGTCGCCCCGGTCTCGGCGGTCGTCTGGAAGTGACTGGTGGGCTGGAGATCGCTGGCGAAGTGCAGGACCAGGTCGTCGAGATGGGTCAGCAGCTCGTCCGGCGGCAGGTCGACGTCGGCGAGCGTGCGCACCGCCGTGCGCAGCCGGCCCATGGTGGCCGAGGCGTGCAGGCCGTGCCCGACGACATCGCCGATGATCAGCGCGACCCGTGCGCCGGACAGGGGGATGACGTCGAACCAGTCGCCGCCCACCTCCGCGTCGATCCCCGCGGGCAGGTAGTGCGAGGCCACCTCGACCGCTTCCTGGTGCGGCAACCGCTGTGGAAGCAGGCTGCGTTGGAGGGTCAGCGCGGTGGTGCTCTGGTGGACGTACCGGCGGGCGTTGTCGATGGCTACGGCCGCCTTGGCGGCGAGTTGCTCGGCGAGGATCAGGTCGTCGGCGGTGAAGGACTCGGGCCGGTCGAGCCGGGAGAAGGTGACGACGCCCAGCAGCGCGCCGCGGGCCCGGAGGGGCACCGTGATGCGGCCGGTCAGCCCTTCCGCCGTGATGCCCTTGTCGATCACTGGATTGCCGGGCGGCCAGTGGGCCGGGTCCGCGGCCAGCCCGGGGCCGAAGGCCCATTCACCTCCGACGCCGGGATCGACGGCGAGCTCCACGGTGGACCTTCCGGTGGCCATGCAGGTGGCTGCGACGGAGTGAACCGCATGCGTGACCGGCACCGGCACCGCGGGGTCGGCGGACCGATCGGCCTCATCCGCGGCGCCGTACCGGGCCGCACGACTGAGCGTGAGGGGTTCGTCACTGCTTGTCGTCGGCGGTGAGGGTGGTTCCTCCCCGCGCAGCACCTCGTCGAAGAGATCCACGGTGACCAGGTCCGTGAACCCTGGTACGGAGGTCGTGGCCAGCTCCCGCGCGGTGCCCACGACGTCGAGGGTGCGCCCGATGCCGGTGGTGGCCTCGTTGAGGATGAGCAGGCGCTGGCGGGCCCAGTACTCGGCGCTCATGTCGAATCCCCAGTTGGCGACCGCGCGCACATTGCCCTCGGCATCCCGGACGGGCCAGATACTGGTGGCCCAGGCATTGGCGTAGCTGCTGCCGAGCGGGCGGAAGACGGTGATCAGGCGGGCGGGAACGCCCGTCCTCGCCACCTCGGCGAGCTTGTCGGTGTAGGGCTTGTCGTCCCGCTCGGGGAACAGCGTGCGGTCGAACTCGGGCAGCACCTCGCGGTACTTCTTGCCGACCACCTGGTCCTCGGTGTGTGCGATCACCCGCCCCGAGGAGGCGTTGATCCACAGGAACGTCAGCTCGGGGTCGTAGACGCCGAGTGCGAAGGGGCACTGCTCGAAGGCCCGGTCCGCGATGACCGGCCGGCGATCCCAGCGCTGGACGGTGACCACCTGGCCCTGCACGAGCCCCTGGGGGCCGCGCAACGGCTGTGCCGTGATCACGGAGTCCACCGTGTGACCGTCCCGGTGACGCAGGGCGACGGGTCCGGAGACGTCCGCGTCGTGGCTCCCGGGGAACCCGGGCGGCACGGGGCCGGCCAGCAGGTCGGTCACCGGCCGTCCCACGGTGTCCTCCGCCGTCCAGCCGAGCAGCCGGCACCCTCCCTCGCTCCAGCCGCTGACCCGGCCGTCCGGATCGACCACGACGACGGCGGTCGGGGCGTCGTGAGCGTCGGCGATCGTCACGCGTCACACCTCCGTCCGGACAGCGGTGTCCGCCGGGACTGGTCTCCACCGGCCTCCTCCAGCCTAGAGCGGCTGCCGCCGCGGGGCGTCCCGACCGGTGCGTTCGGGGCAGCCGGGGTCGCTGGTCCTCAGGTCGCCGGACGTGTCCCCCGGCACACCGTGGTACTGGAGGCGCGGCGCGTCCCCATGCGGACCGTCCACGAGTTCCGTGTCTGCGGTCCGGTCCCGGAGAACGACACCGCATTGCTTGTCGGCCCCCGCGGCCTGACGTGAAGACGACCTTGCCCGCCGGGCGTCGATGCACGACCCGGCGACGGCTGTGAGGTTTTCGTATCCCATCTGTGACGTTGAGAATGTGATACGGGGGCAGACGAACCCGGCACGGTCCATGCGTTCGGCAGGAGGAACCGGTGGCCGGTCATGCGATGTACGCCGTCAGCGCGTTGTCCGCGACGGCAGCGATGCTGCTCTCGCGATGGTGCCTTTCGGGCCGACACAGCAGCCCATGCTCTGCCGCCGCGTACCGCCGTGCATCGCGTCGGGCGACGCTGAAGGCTGCCTGGCACATGGGCTCCGCCGCCGGTCGAGCCGGACAAGGCCTGCCGACGGAGGCGCCGCGCGCTCAGCGGGCGGCGCAGGAGGCCGAGGACGTCGTGTACCGCTACTGGCGTCAGATCAGTCCCCTCTACCTGCCCCAGCACGATCACCGTCAGCACTGAACTCCGGAGTCCCACGACACGGACCGGAAGCCGTCCCGGGGCAGGAGGGCACCCTCGACCGGACCTCGTGATCCGGCACGGACTCAACGATGAGGAAGTGGACTTCGGCCCCAGGACTCGGCAGCGAGGAGACCGAGCCGTTCGAGGGGAGCGGCGCGCAGCGGGTCCGCGTCCGGGAGCCCGAGTTCGGCGTCCTCTCTCCCGCGCCCGGCCGGTCAGCTGCCGGAACCGGTGGATGTCCACCTGGTCGGGGCGCGCCTCCAGCAGATATCCCTCCGGAGCGCCGCAGCAGCCGTAACCGCGACGACCCCAGGATCTCGGTCTGTTCGCACAGCCGGCGCAGTCGGCCAGCACGGTCCGGCGTTGTGGCGGCCCGACCTCGGCGGTCCGTGCTTCCAGGGAGAGCTCGACCGGACCGAGCAGGCGCAGTTCCGTCACGGCTTCCACACCTCTCGTGCGGGTGGTCATCACCTGCTGCACACGCTCTCGCGCCGGGCGACAACCTATCGACAACGTTCTCAGTCACAGTCGAACTTCAGTCTGGTGATGCGGACTTGAGTCTGCTGGAGCGTCGGGCACCGGTGCACGGCGGCGCTCCGTACAAGAGGGACAGAGCGGAGCGGGGGCGGGGCGGCGCGTTCGCGCTGCCGGCTGACCCGGCTCGCTGCGGAGTGCGGACTGCCCAAGACGACGGCGTACCGCCTCCTGGAGCAGTTGCTCTGCCGGCTCAGGAAGAGCCGGCAGTCGTATCCCGGCCTCCGCGCCGCCGCCCGCGCACCGGCCCGCCGCCTCGCGCGCCTCACGGGCGTCACCGTGGCGCTCAACGTGCTGCGTGAGGGCCAGACACTGGTCCTGGACTGGAGGCTGCGGGACGACGTCGGCGCGATCGGCGCGCTTCAGGACGGTGCGGCCTTTCCTTGGTTCACCGCTGCGGGCAAGGTCCTGGTTGCCGGGGCCCCTCCGCGCACCCCGAAGGGCCCGGTGCCCGCGGCCTGTCAGGGAGCGGGGCGCCGCGTTCGACCGTGAGGGGGTGGCGTCCGGTGTCTGCTGTGTCGCCGTAGCCCTCCGCGGTCCGACCGGCGCACCGCTCGCG
Organism: Streptomyces sp. 351MFTsu5.1; assembly: GCF_000383655.1. Taxonomy (NCBI): domain Bacteria; kingdom Bacillati; phylum Actinomycetota; class Actinomycetes; order Kitasatosporales; family Streptomycetaceae; genus Streptomyces; species Streptomyces sp. 351MFTsu5.1. Next base: position 68,209 of record NZ_KB911799.1, read on the forward strand.
TCCCTCAGCCTGGTGACCGACCCCGAGCACAGCCTGGACCGTCTCGTGGGTGCGGTGCAGCAGACGGAGCGGATCCTCAGCGCGGCCCTGCGCGGCCGTTGAGCCGGAGCGGCTTGTTGTGCCCGGTTTGCCGGCAAGAGCCTGCAGCCAGCCACAGGCCTCGAACAAGCGAGGTTGTGCAGAGCAGTTGGGAGTAACGCCCGTGTGCTTAGAGCGCCCCTGGCTCGCGCCCTGCCCCGGCATGCGCCTCGTCGGCAAGAAGGCCCAGCAGGATGATGTCGAGCGCCCCGGAGAGGCGCTCGTGCAGGTCGAACGGGGCCGGTTCCTCGCGGATCCAGCGCAGGATCGTCGAGAAGTAGCACGCGGCCAGCAGTTGGCCGGCCTGGTCGCAGTCGACGCCCGCCCTGGTTTCCCCGCGTTGCCGCCCCTGCTCGACGATCCTGGCGAGTTCGATGTCCAGGGACGGGTCCTGCAGGAGGTACCCGTAACGCGCTGAGGCGTCCATCAGGACGGTGGTCTCCGCGCGGGAGGCGACGTTGAGGTCGCCCATCTCCTTCAGATAGCGGCGCAGCCGGCCGCCGACCGGCAGGTCCTCGGCGTGCTCCGCGCCGAGGATCTCGGCGACGCGGGCGCGGCGGCGGACTCCCCATTCCTCGAGGAAACCGACCTTCTGCGTGAAGTGGTTGAAGACCGTGGCCCGGGCGACATCGGCGGCCGCGGCGATCTGCTCCATGGTGGTCGCCTCGTAGCCCTGCGCGACGAACAGACCGATCGCCGTCTCGTACAGCTGGTCGTGCAGCTTCCGACGCCTGCGCTCCTGGCGCCCCACGGCCGCGCCGCCCTCGGAGGCGGCTGCCGCGTCCCGGATCTTCATGGCCCCCAGTACAGCACAGGGCCGCACGACTCTTGACCCCTTCCCGGCATCTCTCTAGATTCCTCTCCACTGCTGGACTCAAGTCCATCAGTGGATGAAAGTCTCGCGACGTTGATCGCGGGACTCTGACAAGGAGGCAACGTGGCTTCCGTGACATCCCGGAGGGGCTGTGTCGAACTCGGACACGGCTGTTACGCCTGGATCGCGGGCGATGTCGGATGGGGCATGAGCAACGCCGGGCTGATCACCGGCCGGGGCGCGTCGCTGCTCGTCGACACCCTCTACGACCTGCGGCTGACCAAGACCATGCTCGACGCGCTGGCACCACTGACCGCCCCGGCACCGATCTCCACCGTGGTCAACACCCACGGCAACGGCGACCACTGGTTCGGCAACCAGCTCGTGTCCCACGCCGAGATCATCGCGGCCCGCGGGTCCGTGGCGGACATGCGGCAGGTGGGGCCCGCCGAGATGCGGGCGCTGACCGGCATGGACAGCCCCGCCGGGCACTTCGCCCGCCGGATCTTCGGCCGCTTCGACCACACCGGCATCGAACCCGTCCTCCCGCACCGGGTCTTCGACGGCGAGACCGTCCTCGACATCGGCGGGACGGAGGTCCGCCTCGTCGACGTGGGACCCGCGCACAGCGCCGGCGACACGATCGTCCACGTGCCGCAGGCCCGGATCGTCTACACCGGCGACATCGTCTTCGCCGGGGCGGCGCCGGTCGTCTGGCACGGTCCCTTCGCCCGCTGGCTCGCCGCCTGCGACCTGCTGCTGGGCCTCGACGCCGACATCGTCGTGCCCGGCCACGGTCCCGTCACTACCAAACAGGCCGTCCGCGAGATCCGCGACTACCTGGAATACGTCCACGAGCAGGCCACCGCCCGCTTCACCGCCGGCATGCCCGCCATGGACGCGGCGCGCGACATCCGCCTCGGCCGCTTCGCCGACCTGGACGAGAGCGAACGCCTCGCCGTCAACGTGCACACCGTCTACCGGGAGCTCGACCCCTCACTGCGCCCGCTCGACGGCCCCGGACTGTTCGGCTGCATGGCCGAGCTCTGCCCCCGGGTCTGAGCGCGCTTCCCGCCTGCCCTGACGAGGCCCCACCCTCCGCCGACCGGCGCACCGCCCCTCCGGTACGCGCAGTTCCTCACCATCCCTCTCGGGCCGTACGTCCCGCCAACCCTCCAAGGAGGAGACATGGTCTCCACCCCTGCCTACGACCCACCTGCCGCCCCGCCGACCGATGTCGCACCAGCCTCTACGGCGGGCCATACCGGCACGATCATCGCCGGCTGTCTGGCCGTCTGCCTGGCCCAGATCGGGCTGGTCCTGCCCGCCGCGATCAACGGCGTCATGCAGCGCACCCTCCAGGCGTCCGGCGGAGAACTGACCTGGATCAGTGACGCCTTCCTGGTGCCCGCCGCCGTCCTCGCGCTGACCTTCGGCGTCTTGGGCGACCTGTACGGCCGTAAGAAACTGCTGGTCGGCGCGGCACTGCTGTCCGCCGTCGGCTACCTGGTGTCCGCCACCTCCCACTCGGCAGCCCAGCTGATCACCGGGCAGGCGATCTCCGGCATCGGAGCCGCCGCGCTCTTCCCCGCATCCCTGGCGATGATCACCGCGATCACGACCACCCCAGCCGCGCGGGCCAAGGGGCTGGCCTCCTGGACCACGGCCCTGTCGCTGGGTGCCTTCCTCGCCCCGCTGATGTCCGGCGGGATCGTCGAACACGCCTCCTTCCAGTGGGCGTTCGGCGTGACCGGCGTGCTCGCCCTGATCATCGCGGTGGGTGCCTGGCTGCTGGCCGCCGAGTCCAGCGCCCCCCAGGGCCGCTCACTCGACTGGCCTGGCCAGATCGCCATCGCCGTGGCCATGCTCGCCCTGCTGTACGGCATCATCCAGGGCCCCTCGGACGGCTGGAGCTCGGCACCCGTCGTCGCCTCTTTCGTCGCCTTCGCCGTGTTCATCGTCGCGTTCGTGACGGTGGAGAGCCGCAGCGCGGCCCCGATGCTACGCCTGGAGCTGTTCCGCAACCCGGCCTTCGCCGCGTCGGCCGCGATGGCGGTGATCGGCATGTTCGGCTTCCTCGGCGGCGCGTACGACCTGAGCATCCGTCTCGGCGTCATCCAGCACCAGAGTCCCTTCCAGGCCGCGGTGCCCTTCCTGGTCATCCAGGGCGTCACCCCGCTCATCTGGCCGCTGCTGGTCCGGCTGCTGCACCGCGTGGGCCCCGGCCCCATGCTCGTGACCGGGTTCGTCTCGCTGGCCGGCGCGCAACTGTGGCTGCGGGCGGTGCCGATCCACGAGAGCGGGCTGGTGCCCCTGCTTGGGCCGCTGGTGCTCAACGGTGTCGGTTTCGGTCTGGTCGTCGCCGCCCTCACCGCGGCTGCCGTCAACGTCGTACCGCCCGCCCTGACCGGCATGGCCAGCGCCACCACCAGCCTGGTCCGCGACCTCGGTCAGACCCTCGGCCCGGCCGTCGTCGGCGCCGTCGCTCTCGGCATGGCCACGCGTCAGCTCACCGGCAGCCTCGCCGGCGCGGACCTCACCCCCAAGGAGCACGGCATCGCCTCCGCCGTCCTGCACGAGGGCGGCCCGCTCGCCCTGCACAGCGCCGACCTGGGCCCGCTGAGCGCCAAGCTTGCCCCGCTCACCGAGCACGCCCTGGCAAGCGGCTACAACAACGGGCTGATCCTCACCGCCGCCGCCTGCGTGACCGCCGCTGTGATCGCCGCCGTCTTCGTCGGCTTCCGACGCAGCGGCACCGCGCCGTCCGAGGCGGAGGGGAGCGCGGCGTGAAGTTCGCAAGCTACGTCCACGACGGGAAACGGCAGTCGGGAGTCGTCGCCGACGACCGGCTCCACCCGTTCGAAGACCCCGTCGACCTCCTGGACCTGATCGTGGAGGGAGAGGAGGTTCTGCGCGGGGCGGGAGAACGCGCTCTGCACGCCTCCCTGCCCGTGCCCCTCGCCGACGCGCGGCTGCTGCCCCCGCTGCAGCCGCCCACCGTTCGCGACTACATGACCTTCGAGAGCCATGTCGCGGGCGTCGCCCGGGGATACGGCGACACCGTCCCCGAGGAGTGGTACGCCGCGCCCGCGTTCTACTTCACCAACCCGTACGCGGTGATCGGCGCCCACGACGACGTGCCGGTGCCGCCGGGCTGCGGGCGCTTCGACTTCGAGCTGGAAGTCGCGGCCGTCATAGGCAAGGCGGGCCGGGACCTGACCCCCGAGCAGGCCCGCGAGAACATCCTGGGCTACACGATCCTCAACGACTGGTCCGCCCGCGACCTCCAGGGCCGCGAGATGAGGGTCAAACTGGGTCCGGCCAAGGGCAAGGACACCGCCACCACCCTCGGCCCCTGGCTCGTCACCGCCGACGAACTCGAACCCCACCGTGATGCCGAGGGTTTCCTCGACCTCGCCCTCACCGTCGCCGTCAACGGGAGGACGGTCGGCCAGGACCGACTGGCCAACATGGCTTGGACGTTCGAGGAGATGGCCGCCTACGCCTCCCGCGGCACCTGGATCCGCCCCGGTGACGTCCTGGGCTCCGGCACCTGCGGCAACGGCGGCTGCCTGGCCGAACTCTGGGGCCGCCACGGCATCCTCGAACCACCGCCCCTCGTCCCCGGCGACAACGTCACCATGACGGTCGAGGGCATCGGCACCATCAGCAACACCGTCGCCGAGGGCGTCGCCCCGGTGCCGCTGCCACCTGCCCGCCGCAGGCGATGACCACCGTGCGATGAGCTCTGCCACCACTCCGGTGCCGGCCACCGCGTCCGGCACCGGAGAAAGACATGCACGACGTGGACAAGGCCATCGCTTACTCGACCGTAGATCATGACGTCCTTTCCGTGGCCGTCCACGAACGGCGTCGCGATCTCCGGGGCGTCTGATCCGGGGTGCTGCTGACCGCCCTGGTACTTGGTGTTGGGGGTCGTCAGCCCCATCCCCTCGATGAGGTTGTTCGTCGGAACGTCCGGTCCGTACAGCGCCCCGGTGCCGCCGCCGTGGGAGGAGCCGGGGCGTGGCGTCTGCGCCGTCCTGTTGTCAGTGGCGGCTGCGATGCTGGCGGCATGATCCCTTGGAACCTGCTCGATCTTGACAAGGCGCTGCGCGCCAGTTGGGCCGCCGACACCTGTTCGCCCGATGACCAGGCCGACTGGCAGCCCGGCAACCCGGCCTGGGGACACTGCGACATCACAGCCTTGATCGTCAACGACGTCTTCGGCGGCGATCTCGTAGTGGGCGAGGTGCACCGTGACGGGACCCAGCACGGCTTCCACTGGTGGAACCGGCTGCCCAGCGGTGTGGAACTCGACCTGACGCGCGAGCAGTTCCAGCACGGACAGACTCTCACGGCGGCCCGAGTCGTCGAGCGCCCGCCCGGTCCGCTGCCCCGCCGCTGGGAGGAGTACCTCCTGCTGCGTGAGCGTGTCATCGAGCATCTCGGTCCGCTCCCGGAGCCTGTCTGAGGAGGCCGGGAGTCAGCCGGTCTGGTTCAGCGGGACTTCGCCCTGGCCGCTGGTGGCCTGGGTCAGCCGCAGGCTTGAGCCTTCGGTGAGGACGACGTGGGCACGATGCAGGAGCCGGTCGACGGCGGCGGTGGCCACTGTCGCGGGAGGAGTCGATCACCGGCAGGGACCAGTCCAGCTGGTTCGTCGACCGAGCTTGTTGAGCAGCAGCGCGTGCAGTTGGTCCCACACACGCGGCCTCGGTCCAGGCCGCCGTCCGCCGTCGACAGGTCATCCCCGGGCAGGAGCCCAGCTGTCTGGTTGGCTGTGCCTACGTTTTCCCACTAATCCGGTGGAGTCTCAGCGGCCGCAAGTGGTTGGGTCCTGCTCAATGCTTCACTGACACGGCCCGGCACAGTGCGAGGCGCAAGGTCCGAACAGCAGGGCGGTCCAGCCCGCGTGCCGTCGAGTGATGGAGGTTGTCGCGGTGGCTGGTTACGGTGCGCTTGCCGAGGTGTACGAGTGGCTGATCGGGGACGACAGGTTGACCCCCGCCAAGGCAGCCGCGGTGTACTACGGCGATGTCGTGGACCCTCTGCCGCCCAACGCACGCGTCCTCGACTGCGCGTGTGGAACCGGCCAGCTCGCCGTCGGTCTCGCGAGTCTTGGCCTCGACGTGGTCGCCGCAGACGCCAGTGAGGGGATGGTGCGCCGGACCGAGAAGGCCGCCGACGAGCAGGGTGTCTCGCTGCGGACCCTCCGCGCGAGGTGGGACGAACTGCCCGACCACCTGGAGGACTCCACGTTCGATCTGGTGTTCTGCGTCGGCAATTCGCTCGGGCACGCCAAGGGCGCAGCCGGGCGCTTGACCGCACTGGAAGCGATGTCGCGGCTGCTGAACTCGGGCGGACGGCTTGTGCTCCACTCCCGCAACTGGGAACTCGTGCGCTCCGCCGGCTCACGGGTAGACGTCCGCGATCGACTCGTCCGCCGCAACGACCGCGATGCGGTCATCAGCTACTACTGGCAGATCGAGCAGCGCTGGGAGCAGGAGCATTTCCTCGAGATCGTGGTAGCCCAGATCGAGCCGGACGGGGCAGTGCGAGCCTGCTCGGAGCGGCTGTCCATCTGGCCCTACCGGTACGAGGACCTCGTGGCCCAGTTGCGGAGCGTTGGGCTCACGGTGCAGTCCACCACCTTCGACCCGGAGAGCGATGGATACCTGGTGGTCGCCGGCCGCGACTAGGTTCCGTACGGCCGATCATGCGACCTTCGGCCGGCCGCTCGTTGGTGCGGTCATGGATCGGGCAATCTGACGCATCTCGAGTGGCACTGTCATCAACGGGATCCTGTTCCGGGAAGACGCCGCATCCGGCACACAATGCCGGAATCGAGGAACCAACGGGCCAACCAGCTCAAGAACTCCCGTGCGGTTGCCACTCGTTACGACAAGCGGGCCTACGTCCTCCACGGCACCGTCACCGCAGCAGCGATCCGCCGGACACAACCTAGGTGCGTACGGCCTCCGAGATCGCCATGGCGCCCCCGTGCCCGGTGAGGCCTCCGTCCACGGGGATCTCGGCGCCGGTGATGAAGGAGGACTCGTCGGAGAGGAGGAAGGCGACGAGCGGGGTGATGTCGTCGACCGTTCCGGTGCGTCCGAGAGGTGTTCCCGCGAGGTTGGCCTCGCGGAAGGCGGGTGCGGCTGAGGAGGTCATCTCGGTCTCGATGTAGCCGGGGTGGATGGTGTTCACGCGGATGCCGCGTGGGCCGAGTTCCATGGCGGCGGTGGCCGACAGGCCACGCAGCGCCCACTTGCTGGCGGTGTAGGCGACCGGGTAGTGGGCGGTAAGCGCCGCTGAGGAGCCGACGTTCACGATGGACGCCCCGGGACACATCAGCGGAGCCAGGTGCTGGATGCCCAGCAGCGGCCCGGTGACGTTGACCGCGTGGACACGGGCCATGTCCGCGGGGCGTACGGTGTCGAGGCGTGCGCGCCAGGTGATGCCGGCGTTGTTGACCAGGCCGTGGATCTGACCGTACGTCTCACCCAGTTCGGCGGCGAGTTCGGCCCAGTCCTGCTCGTTGGCGACGTCGAGTCGACGGCAGCCCGGGGCTTCGGTCACGTCGGTGGCGATGACCTGGGCGCCCTCGCGAGTAAGGGCCGCGACCTCGGCGGCGCCCTGGCCGCGGGCGGCGCCGGTGACCACGATGACCTTGCCGAGAAGCCTCTCGAGGTGCGGGGTCACGGCCGCTCCCGGGATCGGCGTCGGCCGGTGGGGAGCGGGACGGGGGCGGTCCCGGCGATGATCGTGTTGGAGATGCTGCCGATGCCCTCGACGGTGAGGGTGACCGTGTCGCCGGGCTTCAGCGGGGGCGGGTCCTGCTCGCCGCGTATGCCCCACAGTTCGGCGAGGCAGCCGCCGTTGCCGCAGGTGCCGGAGCCGAGAACGTCGCCGGGACGGACGAGGGTGCCCCGCGAGGCGTAGGCGACCATCTCCTCGAAGGTCCAGCTCATGTTGGACAGGAGGTCCGTGCCGACGGTCCGGCCGTTGACCGAGGCGGTGAGCCCGAGCCGTAGGAAGCCGTCCTCGTCGCGGTACTTGTCCAGTTCGTCGGCGGTGACCAGACAAGGGCCCAGCGTGGTGGCGGTGTCCTTGCCCTTGCACGGGCCGAGGCCCGTCCTCATCTCTGCGGACTGCAGGTCGCGTGCCGACCAGTCGTTGAGGATCGTGTAGCCGATGATGTGGTCGCGGGCCTGCTCGGGTGTGAGGTCGCGGCCCTCGGTGCCGATCACGGCGGCCACTTCGAGTTCGAAGTCGAGTGCGGTCGAGCCGGGCGGCACGGGGATGCCGTCGTACGGGCCGTACACGGCGTAGGGATTGGTGAAGTAGAAGGTCGGGGCCGCGTACCACTGCTCGGGCACACCCGCGGCCCCGTCCACCGACCGTCGTACGCCTTCGACATGCTCCTCGAAGGTGACGAAGTCCCGCACGGTGGGCGGCTGGAGCGGGGGCAGCAGCCGGACCTCGGAGACATGGGGCCCGGCGGGTGTGTCGAGTGTGGCGGAGCCCGCCTCCAGCAGCTCGGACAGACCGCCGCCCTGGGCGAGCAGGCCGGTCAGGGAGCCGACACCGGGCAGAGGGTAGAGGGTGCCGTCCTCTTCGATGACGGCCACGTGGCTTCGGTTGCGGTACTCGTACGCGGCGAAACGCATAAGGGTTCCCTGTCGGCGTGAGGGATGGGCGTGAAGGCCGGGGGCACGGCGAGGGAGTCAGGGCGGTGACAGGGCCACCGCGCCCCCGGGGACCGAGGGCTTCGCCGGTCAGACCGGCGGGGCGACGAACACTCCGCGGTCGACGTCGTTGAAGGACTCCTTGGTGACCAGTTCGTTCATGGGGTTGGCGGTGCCCCACTGGTCGGTGACCTCGGGCTGGGAGAAGTCGTAGACGTGCGGGTGCCAGGTGTCCTCGTCCAGCAGTTCCAGCTCCGTCGAGTACTCGACGGTGTTGCCGTGCGGGTCGAGGAAGTAGGTGAAGGTGTTGTTGCCGGCCATGTGCCGGCCGGGTCCCCAGATCTTCCTGAACCCGGCGCGCATCACACGCCCGGAGCCGCGCATGTACTCGTCGAGGCCGCGCATCTCGAAGGAGATGTGGTGCAGCGAGGTGTGCGGGCCCTTGGCGATGGCCATGGAGTGGTGCTGGTTGCTGATCCGCATGAAGTGCATGACGTCGCCGATGTGCGGATGGCCGAGGGTGTCGGACAGCCGGAATCCGAGGTGCTCCTCGTACCAGGCCCGGGTCCTGTCCAGGTCGGGGGAGTTGAGGACGACGTGCGAGAGCTTGACCGGGATCGACTCCTTCTCCTCGATCCTGCGGTGCTGCCGTACCTCGACGTCGGCGGAGACCTCGATCGTGCGTCCGTCGACGTCGAAGAAGCGGAAGCCGTAACCGCCTCCAGGCGTCTCCACCTTTCCCGGCTGCGTGACCAACTCCACGCCACCCGCGAGGAGTTGCTCGGCGAGCGTGTCCACGTCGGCGGCGCTCGCTGCGCCGTAGGAGACGAGGTCGAGACGCTTCTCGTCGGCCTTGCGCAGCCGTACGACGTACTGCTCGGGGCTGCCTTCGGCGGCGAGGAAGGAGATACCGGAGTCCTCGGCGACCTTGGTCAGGCCCCAGGTGCCGGCGTAGAAGTCGAGCTGTTTGTCGTAGTCGGGCACGGCGAGGTCGACGTGCCTCAGGTGGGTGAGCAAGCGGTGGGACATGTGGGGGGCCTCCTCAGGCGAGGTCGAGAAGCGCGGCGGCGTTCGCGCCGCGTATGGCGTGGAAGTCGGGGTCGGACAGCCGGGCGGCGCGCAGAGCGGCGACCGGGTCCTCGGTGCCCATGTCGAAGGCGTAGTCGGAGCCCAGCAGGACGCGGTCCGCACCGGCCACCCGCACGAGCTCCCGCAGGACGTGCGGGTCGTGGACGAGGGAGTCGAAGTACAGGCGCTTGAGATAGCTGCTGGGCAGATGAGCGCAGCCGGCGCCCGCGTCGGAGCGGGCGGACCAGGCGTGGTCGGAGCGGCCGATGTGGGTGGGCAGATAGCCGCCACCGTGGGCGGCGATCAGCTTCAGGCCGGGGTGCCGGTCCAGCACGCCGGAGAAGATCAGGTGCGACAGCGCGACCGCGTTCTCCACCGGCTGGCCCACCGTGTTGGACAGGTACCACTGGTCGAGGCGCTCGTCGAGTGTGCAGCCGAAGGGGTGCAGGAAGACGATCGCGCCTGTCTGTGAGGCGCGGGTCCACAAGGGTTCGTACGCCGGGTCGGACAGTTCGCGTCCGGGGGCGTGGCTGGAGATCTCGACACCCGACAAGCCCTGTTCCAGGGCGTGTTCGAGGGCGCGCACGGCCTGCTCGGGGTGTTGCAGGGGGACGAGTCCTAGTCCGCGGAGCCGTCCGGGGGCCTGGGCGCAGTGTGCGGCGGTGGCCTCGTTGGCGCGCCGGAAGACCTTCTCGGCCGTCTCCTCGTCCGCCCAGTAGTGGTAGTGCGAGGGGGAAGGGCTGACCAGCTGCACGTCCACGCCCTGGGCGTCCATCGCGGCCAGCCGCGCGGTGACGTCGGTCATCCTCGGGGCGCGCTCGCGGACCATGGGGCCGCTGACGGCGAGGGCCTCGGGGCCGTTGCGGCGGGCGTCGAGGGCCCGGGCCTCGGTCAGTCCCGGCAGGCCCGCCACCAGGGCGTCGACCTCGGGCAGCAGGACGTGCGCGTGCACGTCCACGGTGGGTGCGCTCACGGCAGTTCCTTCAGGAGGTTCATGATCCGGGCGATCAGCCCGGGGACGTCGGCGTCACGCACGCCGTCGAGTTGCCACTGGCCGATCTGCACGGACGCCTCGACGACGGCCCGCACCCGGGAGATGCGGCGCTCGTGGAAGCTCTGGAGCAGCTCGCTGTCCCAGTCCCGTCCGCCGGTGAGCAGTTCGGCGAGGACCAGGGCGTCCTCCAGGGACTGGGCCGCGCCCTGGGCGATGGTGGGCGGGCAGCAGTGGACGGCGTCGCCGATCAGCACGATGCGGCCCCGGTGCCAGGAACCCTCCACCAGCAGCCGGTTGAACCAGGTGTAGTTGACCTTCGCCGGGTCGGTGATGTGCTGGGTGATCTCCGGCCAGGCTCCACCGTAGGCCTGCGCGAGGCGGCGCATCTCGTCGGCGTAGGAGGCCGCGTCGATGGAGGCGCGGTCGCGGCACTTCTCGGCGAGGAAGGCGTAGATGGTGGTCTCGCTGGTGGGGGTGTAGCCGGCGATGTAGGCCGGGCCGCCGTAGGCGAGGTCGCTGCGCTCCACGCTGTCGGGGCGCGGGGCGGCGATGCGCCAGATGGCCATGCCGGTCGGCTCGGGCCTGTCGGTGATGCCGATCGCGGCGCGGGTGGCGGAGTTGAGGCCGTCAGCACCGATCACTAGGTCGTAGCGGCCCTCGGTGCCGTCGCTGAAGAGGACGAAGACTCCGCCGGAGTCCTGTTTCAGGGTCTCGGCGGTGGTGCCCAGGCGGACCGTGGCGCCGCTGGCGCGGACCGCGTCGATGAGGATCTGCTGGAGTTGGGGGCGCTGCATGCCGAGGGTGGCGGGCAGGTCGTCGCCGCCGGTCTTGATGTCCTCGGCGACATGCAGCACGGTGCCGTCCGGGGTGGTGATGCCCAGTGTGCCGAAGGCGAAGCCGGATGCCCTCACCTCCTCCCAGACGCCCAGTTCGCGCAGCACGCGCAGGGCGTTGCCCTGGAGGGTGATGCCGGAGCCGGTGGTGGCGTTCCAGTCGGGCCTGGCCTCGATGAGGTCGACGGTGATGCCGGCTCGGCGCAGCAGAACGGTCACGGCGTTACCGGCGGCGCCACCGCCGATGACGAGCACTCTTGGTGTCGGGCTGTCTGCCATGTCGGGATCCTCCCGAGGTCGGGCCGCGCGGCTTCGGGCGGCAGGGTGCGGCTCGCCCCCCTGGAGGGCGGGCCGGGGTTGTGGTGCATCACCCGTCGGCGGGTGGAGCGGGTGAGGGCCGGATGCGCGGCTGCTGTCCGGGGGAGTACGCATCCGGCCCGGCTCTGCGGGCTACTTGACGGCGACCGGGTTGACGGGCGAGCCGACGGCTCCGGTGATGGGCAGGGGGGCCGCGGTGAGCCAGAACTCGTACACGCCGTCCCCCGCGCAGTCCGCGGCGAGTGCGTCGGGGTCCCACATCTCGCCGATCAGCAGGCCGATGTTGGGGATGGCGACCTGGTGCAGCGGCTGGAAGGCGTGGTCGAACTCGTTCGGCCGGACCTCGAATCCCCAGGTGTCGGTGGCTATGGCGGCGATCTCGCTCCCGTGCAGCCAGCCGGCCGTGGTGAACGACAGGCCGGGGGAGTCCCCGCCCGCGTAGTCGCCCCAGCCCTCGCGGCGGGCGCGCGTGAGCCGCCCGGTCCGTACGACGACGATGTCCCCGCGGCCGACGGCCACGCCGTGCGCCGCGGCCGTCGCGGTCAGGTGATCCTCGGTGATCGCGAAGCCGTCGGGGAGTTCACCGTGCTCGTCGCCGATCACCCGGCCGACGTCGAGGAGGACTCCGCGTCCCGCGACGTACGGGGCCATGTGCTCGATACCGGTGACGAGATCGCCGTCGGAGGTGACGACCTTCTCGGCGGCCCGTCCGTTCCACGCCTTGCCGTGGTCGAAGATGTGCCCGAGCCCGTCCCACTGGGTGGAGCACTGGAGCGGCATCGCGATCACGTCGTCGGCGCCGCCGATGCCGTGCGGGAAGCCCTGGTTGCCCAGTGCCGCGTCCGTGCCGGTGTCCAGCATGGTGTGCACCGGGTTGGTGCGCCGGCGCCAGCCCTTCTGCGGGCCGTCCATGTCGAAGGCCTGCGAGAGCGAGTAGCTCACGCCGCGGCGCACGAGGGCCGCGCCCTCGCGCCGCTTGGCCTCGTCCAGGAAGTTGAGCGTCCCGAGGACGTCGTTCTCGCCCCAACGGCCCCAGTTGGAGTACTTCTTGGCGGCCTCGGCGATCGCGCCCTCGGGATCCGTACGGTCGATCATGCGTCTGCCTCCTCGGCGACACAGCGGGTGCGCTGCACGCCCAGCCCGGTGATCGAGCCCTCCATGACGTCGCCGTCGCGCAGCAGCCGGCCCCAGTGCATACCGTTTCCGGCCGGGGAGCCCGTGAGCACCAGGTCCCCCGGCAACAACCGGGCGGTCTGCGAGATGTACGACACCAGGCGGGCGACGCCGAAGAGCATGTCCTTGGTCGACTCGTCCTGCATGGTCCGGCCGTTGAGCTTCAGCGTCACCCGGAGATCACCGGGGTCCGCGATCGACCCGGCGGGGACGATCCAGGGGCCGAGCGGGGTAAAGCCAGGGGCGTTCTTGCAGCGCAGCCAGTCCGTGCCGATGGCCTTCATGTCCCGCCGGAAGACGGTGGCGCGGTCGGTGAGGTCATTGGCGATCGTGTACCCGGCGACGTACTCCAGGGCCTCCTCGACCGACACCCGGTAGGCGGGCCTGGCGATGACGGCCGCCAGCTCCAGCTCCCAGTCCGGCTGCTCGGCCCAGGCGGGCAGGACGACGTCGTCGTACGGGCCGGTGATGGCACTGGGCAGGCCGATGAAGGCGTACGGCAGGTCCTCCGCTGCCCGCCGGTCCATGACCGCGGCGATCTCCGCACGTGCCTCCTCGACGGTGCGGGGGTCGTCGGGGGAGCGGTGGGCGACCTCCAGGTCGATCACGTGCTGCCGGTAGTTGGCGCCGGACTGGAAGATCTGGCGGGGCTGCACCGGGGCATGCACGCTCAGGCCGTCGAGCCGCTGCCACTCCAGGGCGTCCTCGCCCGCGAGGACGTGCAGAACGGGAAGGATCTCCTCCCACCGTTCCAGCACGGATCGCACATCGGCCGGCTCCCAGGCCAGCACCCGGCTCAGGTCAAGCACCCGGTCCCGGACCACCAGGCCGGGAAACAGCCGCCCGTCAGGCGCGGAGAGCGTACCGAGCGCGAACGGGCCGACAGGTTGCGCGAGCGTTGCCATGAGATTTCCTCCCGCTGAGTTGCGGTCTACTGTGACCGTCATCTGCAGATCGCGGAAATGAATCCTGTGAATGATGAACATCCACGTGACGAATACCCTTGCCCTCCAGGTGGTGCCCGGTGAACCTGTCCCGTCTCGACCTCAATCTGGTCGTTGCCCTGCGCGCCCTTCTGGAGGAACGCAACGTCACCCGGGCCGGTGAGCGCATCGGGCTCAGCCAGCCGGCGATGAGTGCGGCGCTGTCCCGGCTGCGGCGCCATTTTGACGACGAGTTGCTCGCCCGGACCGGCAATTCCTATGAGCTGACCCCCCTCGGCGTGGCCCTGCGCGACCGCAGCGCGACCGCGTGCGACCTGCTGGAGCGGGTCTTCACCAGCCAGGCCGACTTCGATCCGACGGCCGAGACCCGCGAGTTCACCCTGCTCGCGTCGGACTACGGGGCGGCGGTGTTCGGGGCTGCCCTGGCCCGCGCCCTGCACCGTGAGGCGCCCGGGATCCGGCTCGCCTTCCAGCACCCGGCGCCCTCCGTCGTGGACAACACGGCGACCGTGCTGAGCACCGTCGACGGGCTGCTGATGCCCCACGGTGTCATCGACGGTCTGCCCGCGGTCGACCTGTTCAGCGACCGCTGGCTGTGCTTGGTGGCCGACGACCACCCCGAGGTCCGCGACGAGGTCACCCTCGACCATCTGGCCCGGCTGCCGTGGGCCGTCTACCAGCGCCCCTACGACGCCCCGGCGGCGCGTCAGCTCAGCATGATCGGCATCAGCCCGCGGGTCGAGGTGTCCGTGCAGACCTTCCAGCTGCTGCCGCACATGGTCGAGGGCACCCGCCGGGTCGCGATGATCCAGGAACGTCTCGCCCGCCGGGCCGTCCGTGCCGCGGCGGTGCGTGTCCTGCCCTGCCCGTTCGAGGCCGTACCGGTGCGGGAGGCGATGTGGTGGCACCCGGTGCACACACAGGACGCCGCCCACATCTGGCTGCGGCAGAAGGCGGCGGAGGTGGGGGCGACGTTGACGGCCGACGGCGGCGTCCCCAACGAGGACGGCGATATCCCCAAAGGGCTCAGGGAGGCCTCGCAGGCAGCTTCGCCGAGCTGACACGACCCCCCATGATGTGCCGCAGCGGCACATCATGGCGGGTCCGGCAGAACATGCGTCCGTCAGGCCGTCTGCTCCGGCAGCGGCCGGGCGACGGCACCGCCGCGGCGCCGGGCCATGAAGAGGCCGGCGGACACGAGGGCGGTGGCCAGCCCGAGCACGCCCACCGCACTCGCGAGCGTGCCGACGGCCGACTCAACGGCCAGCAGCACGAGCGGGCAGACGAACTCACCGCCGAAGAAGGCCGCCGTCCACAGCCCCGTTCCCCGGCCGCGGTCCTCGAAGGCCAGCCGGGACATGGCGCTGGTGAGGAGGGCGGGCAGCAGCATGCCCGTGCCCAGGCAGTTGATCACGGCCCCGACGACCAGCAGCGGGGCGCTGCCCGCCAGGAACATCAGCCCGAAGCCGACCGCGCAGAGCCCGAGGACAGCGGGCAGCATCGGGGTGGGGGAGCGCTTCAGCCGGGCGAAGGTGATGGCTCCGCCCACGGTGGCGGCACTCGATACCGCGGTGGCCAGGCCGATGACACCGGAGTTCTTCACCCCTAGGTCGTCGAGCAGATACGACATCTCGACCGGGACGGTGTAGAAGACCATGGCCCCGAAGAAGGTGAGGCCGCAGATGCCCCGCAACTGCCGCCACGGGAAGCGCCGGTTGACTTCGACGCCGGCCGGTGGCTCGTCGGCTGCGGCTCCGGCGCGGGCCGCCGGGTTGGGCAGCGCGGTCGCCATCAGCGGGGCGAGCACCAGGCTCACGGCGTACACCCAGAAGGGCATCCGCCAGCCCGCCGACCCCGCGGCCCCGCCGATCACGAAGAAGACGGTGGCCGACGCGGAAGCGCACATGGTCTGCAGGGCGAGGTACTTCACCCGCTGTGCGCCGCTGTAGTAGTCGCCGATCAGCGTGGTGCAGC
Source organism: Streptomyces sp. 351MFTsu5.1 (assembly GCF_000383655.1). Lineage (NCBI taxonomy): Bacteria > Bacillati > Actinomycetota > Actinomycetes > Kitasatosporales > Streptomycetaceae > Streptomyces > Streptomyces sp. 351MFTsu5.1. The sequence continues at coordinate 84,093 of NZ_KB911799.1, forward strand.
ACGTCATGATGGCGGCTTCGGCGACGCCGACCAGGGCGCGGCTGACGACGATCGCGCCGAGGGAGTCCAGATAGAGCGGAGCCGTGCCGAACACGGCGTACAGGAGAGTCGCCACGATCAGCAGCCGCCTGCGGCCCAGCCGGTCGACGATCACTCCGGCGAAGGGAGCCAGCAGCGCAAGGGCCAGCGCCGGAACGGTCAGCGCCAATGGCACCAGCGCCTTGGCACCCGGGGTCGACTCGAAATGGTCCTGCATCTTCGGTAGCACGGGGGCGATCAGCACCGCCCCGAGGATCGGCAGGCAACTGCCCGCCATCAGCAGGGTCACGCGCAGCAGATGGGCCGGTCCGGAGGCAGCTACGGGCGGCGACGCGGCATCCTCGACCGTGGTCGAGGATGCCGCGGACGGCGGGACGGAACCAGGCATGGCGACTCCAGGGGACGGCGTACGGAAGCGGATTCGGCCTCGGGGGCCGACGGCGCACGGCATGGGGGGAGTGGCCGCAGGGTCGGCCGCTGATCCGGACAGCGGCGTAAGAGCACGTGCGGGTCGGGACGACTATGGGCCGCCGCCGACTCCACTGCCATCCCTGGAGCGATCCGAATCCCGTATCCGGCTCATCCACACGGTGGATGACCATGTGACGGCACTGTTCACTGCATGCGCGGACCGTGGTCTCCGGGTGAGTCAGCGACAGGTCGCGGGCGCGTGTGAAGACAGCTACGGGGCGACTCCGGCCAGCGCACCCTTGCCGGGCGTGTCACCACCGAGCAGGACCAGGCAATGACTTCGTGTCAGGCCCGCTTGCGGCTCGCGATCTCCTCAGAGGGCTGCTGCACGCGGGTGGGATCGGCGTCCCGAGCGAGGGCGACGTAGTGGTCCATGACGGTCGGCCGGTAGCTCCCACGTCGAGCATCAGGACCACCCGTGGACTGCCGCCGCTGCTGATCTCCCGCCAGTCGACGAGAACACCGAGCGCAAGCGGGGTTGGGCACGACGCCTGGGAAGTCGGGCCCGACGCCGAGCGATTCACGACTCAGGTCGGGTCTGAGCTGCGCCATGAGATTGCTGAGCTTCAGTTCGTTGCCCCCTCGAAGAGAGCGCGGGGGCGCTGCTGCAGCATTGACGTGGCGTCATTGACTCTATACAGGCTGTATATAGGCTATGTAGAGTACGAGCATGGCGAAGTTGCGCATGACCCTGCAAACCCAACTGGTGCTGCGGGCTTTGCTGGAGGACCCTGCCAAACGGCGCTACGGCCTGGAGCTGTGTGAGCTGGCGGGGCTGCCGTCGGGCACGATCTATCCGATCCTGGCCCGCCTGGAACACGTCGGCTGGGTGGAGAGCACCTGGGAAGACCCCGCCGTACACGAGCAAGCCGGCCGTCCGCGCCGTCGCTTCTACCGGATCACGGAAGACGGTGCCGAACAGGCGCGCACCGCCCTGGCGCACGCCTACCGCGCCCGCAAGCAGCCCCTTCCGGGATGGGCTGCCGCATGCCCGCCAGGCGGTGGGGGAGTGTCGTGAAAACCCGGCACCGGTTAACTCCAGTACTTGCAGTTGCCGCAGCGCGATGTGCAGCGTGACGCGCTTGCTGCGGCGGGGCTTGAGAGTCACCCGCTCGTAGGGCGCCTGCGCCCTGGGCGCGATCTGCACGCCGCTGGGTGGTGTGTCGGGTGCGCCGAGGTCGGCCTGGGCCACGTCGGTTCCCTCGACGCCGCCGGTCTTGGTCACGGACTGGCCTCAGCCGAAGGCGTACCGCGGTCGATGCCCTCGCTGGATCGCTCCGGGTCCCCGCCGTTGCAGGTGTTCAAAACGGCCTTCACCAGACGGTGCCGAACAGGCTCCCCGGTCACCGGAAGGATGGCTTCATCGAACCGGTTCGCAGAAACCTAGCGGCGAGAAAAGCTCTCAGCAACACCCCAGGCGAGCCAAGTCCTGAGATTTTTAGGGTTACATGGCTGTTTTGAGGAGTCTCGTCGTAGGCGTTGACAGCCCTCGGAGTCGTTCCTATCTTCACTTCACCGAACCGGTTCGACAACCGATGAACGTTGACCTTCCACCGCAGTCCCCACTCCACCTACCTACGCGACCGGACGTGCCGTTTTCCGCGGCATCGAATCGGTTCGGGCAAGGAGATCCCGTGAACCTCGGTGAGATCGCCCGACACGCCGGTGCCTCGCGCAACACCGTGTCCTGCGCGCTGAGCGAGCGCTTGGTGTTGCAGGACGCGCGCCGGAGGATCCAGCAGGTCGTCGGAGAACCGGGTTGCCGGCCCAGCGTCGGTGCGCGTGCCTTGGGCGCAGGCGGCTGCTTCCTGTACGACGAGGCCCGGCGCCAGACCTGTACCGCCGACGCGACCCGGGCCGCTGCGCTCGACGAGCTATGGACGGGAGGGCGGTTCGTGGCCCGCGGTGCCGACAGCGCCGTGGCCTGGGGCAGCTCCAGCCGGCTGGGTCTGATGCCCTCGGCACGGGGTGAGCACCTGCCCGAGCACATCGCCAAGAACCCGGCCACTCGGATCGAGGCCCATCTAGCCCCGTACAGACTGCCACCGAACTGACGACCTCCGCCCACTACCTGCCCGACGGCTACCGGCGCGTCCCATCCGGCCCCCGCCAGGTTCCTCGTCGGAGACGGCCTTCGCCGTGCCGGACACGAGCGCTTGGCCGACGAGATCAGCGCCCGTTCCGGTCCCTGTAGGAAACCCAGGCTCAGCCGGGAACGTCCGCGCCCTCACAGGAGCGAGCCCGCGCGACCACGCCTGCACCTGGACCGCCGAGAGCAGCCCCCTCCTCCTCGCCGAGGCACACGCGCACCGAGACAGCCCTCGACCAGCCGTCCTCCCCAACCCCGGGGACGCCCCAACCCCGGCCATCCTCCCCCCCCGCTCACTCAGGAGCCGCACCATGAGACCTCGCTGGACACTGCCCCGACCCACAACCCGCGCTGGACGCCGAGGGACTTCGTCCGTAGCCGTCATCCTGGCCGCCCTGGCCGCGGCCCTGATGCCCGCCGGCTCGTCCCAGGCCGCGGACACCAGCGTCGCCGTCGACTTCTCCGTTGCCGGAGGCGCTCCCGGCTACCGCGCCTCGGGCATGATCTACGGACTGACCGTCGACGGTTCGCAGCCGCCGGACCACTTCTTCAAAGACATCAAGTGGCACTTCGAACGGGCCGGCGGCGCGCAGCTCAACGGCGGCGGCTACGCCACCAGCCTCGCCGAGTACCGGACCCGCTGGAACGCCACCCTCGCCCAGTACCGGCGCACCAAGGCGCTCGGCGGAACCTTCGTCATCCTGCCGCACGACCTGTGGGGCGCCGACGGCACCACCAGCACGGGCTTTCCCGGCGACAACGGCAACTGGACGCAGTTCGACAACTTCGTCAACCAGCTCATCTCCGACGTCAAGGCCAACAACATGACGGTGGAGTGGGACCTGTGGAACGAACCGGACCTCAGCGGCTTCTGGGGCCGCTCCCAGAGCCAGTACCTCCAGATGTGGTCCCGCTTCCACGCCGCCGTGCGGGCCAGTCTCCCCGGGCAGCTCATCGTCGGCCCGAGCATCGCCAACCCGCCCAGTTCTTCCAACAGTTGGTGGACGACTTTCCTGAGCCACGTCAAGACCAACAACGTCGCCCCCGACATCTACAGCTGGCATGCCATCCCGCACGACCCCGTCACGGCCGTCGCCAACGCCAACTCGACCCTCGCCGCAGCCGGCCTGACCAACACCCGGCCGTACCAGATCAACGAGTACGCCGGGCGCGAGCAGCAGAACCCCGGTGGCGGAGGCTGGTTCATCAGCCGCCTGGAGCGGGCCGGCGCCGACGGCCTGCGCTCCAACTGGGGAGGGGGCCCCAGCCTGCACGACTACGCGGCCGCCCTGCTCACCAAGAACAGCTCCGGCCAGTACCTGCCGCTCGGTGAATGGTTCCTCTACCGGTACTACGGCTCCCAGACCGGGAACATCGTGAACCTCATCCCCGGTACGAACACCGACGGGCTGGCGACCAAGGACAACTCGGCCCGCAATGCCAAGATTCTGCTGGGCACCAACGGCAACACCGGCAATGTCACTGTCAATCTCAACCGCCTCGACACCACCTCGGTGGTGGAGAACGGCCGGGTGCGCGCGGTCGTCCAGCGCATACCGAACAACGGCGGCGGCGTCGTGACGGGTCCGGTGACGGTCTCTGACCAGGCCCTGACCGTCAGCGGCAACTCGGCCACAGTGAGCGTGCCGTGGACCGACGCCGCCGACGGCTACACCATCACGCTGCTGCCGCCGTCCAACACGAGCGTCTCCACGGTCGCGGTGGTACAGCACAGCGGTCAGTGCCTGGACGACACCAACCTCAGCACCGCCGACGGCACGCAGTACCAGCAGTACAACTGTGAGGGCGGCTACCAGCAGATGCTCGACTTCAAACCGGTCGCCGGCCGGGCGAACACCTACACCATCGTGAACGAGCACAGCGGAAAGTGCCTGGATGTCTCGGGCGCTTCGACGGCCGACGGTGCCGCCGTCATCCAGTGGACCTGCAGCGGCAGCACGAACCAGATGTTCACCCTCAGGCCCGTCAGCGCGCTCGGCAACAGCAAGGACTACCAGCTGGCCGCTGTGCACAGCGGCAAGTGTGTGGACGTCAGCGAGATCTCAACCACCCCCGGCGCAGTGATCCACCAGTGGACCTGCGACCCGGCGAGCGACCTGACCTCCAAGAAGAACCAGATCTGGCGCCTCCAGGGCATGGGCTGACCTGCACCCGGGCGGGGGCTCCCCGGCATACGGGGAGCCCCCGCCCGGGTCGGCCGGAATGACGCGCGTGGCGAATTCCCACACGGTCCAGGGCGCCGCCTCGGATCAAGCGGACCTCCTGCGCTCCCAGGTCCCCCCCCACATCACCGGCTTTCGTCGTACAAGGCCAAGCACCGGCACGCCCAACTCTGATCAACTGGCTGTCCGACAGCACCTGGCCCGCCGCGGCACCGATGGCGTTGCAGCCGACGGTGCCCAGTCGCTGGCAGGGCCGTTTCCGCGCTCCGGCCCGAGCAAGGAGGGGCGGAGATCGGTCGGTGAACCGCGGCGGTCGTGGGTCTACTCCTGCCCTGCCTCGCCTTCCGGGCCCGCACCTTTCACTCGCCACCCCGTTCAGGCGAATAAGGACGGACGATCACTGCGGAGGGTGGCGCGGATCGCTCTGCGTTGGCCGGCGGTCGTGTCGCCCCAGATCCCGTCCGCTTCACCGTGGCGAACGGCCCAGTCCCGGCAGGCGAGGAGCACCGGGCACCGGCGGCACACGGCCCGGGCGCGCGCCGTCGCAGTGTCCGTCTCCACCAGGGGGAAGAACAGTTCGGGGTCCTCGCCCACGCACAGCGCCCGAAGGCGCCAGGCGGCGGAACCATGAGTATCGATCGATGGAGTACGAGCCATACCGCACCTCCGCGGTCCGACCAGGGCACAGGTGTGAGCGTGGCTGGGGAGCCACGGTCCCGGCAGAGGTGCACGACATCTTATTCCGCATGGCCGAAAGAAGGCCATAGTGGACTTTCGGGGCGCGGTGTGTGATGTCCCGGCCGAGTGCCGTCGGTGCGGTGAGCGCGGTCGCCGATGTGAGGCGCGGATTTCGCGCGGAAGGCTGTCTGCGGGTCCCCGATCCCCCGAGGACGCGCAAACAGCCGGCCCCGGGTTCGTACGGGTACCGTCGACCGGGGCAGTCGTTTTGTACCGCGGTCAGGAGCCAACGATGCGGCGCACGTTCTCGACAGCCCCGCAGTGCGCCAGCAGATGACGCTCGCGCTCTTCCACGAACGCCTCGCCAAGTTCCTCGCGGCGCTCCATGCTCCAGTTCTCCACGGCGCTCTCTCCGCACCGCCGGACGGCGATGGCTCAGTTGTGCACCGGTGCGCCGTTCGTCCGCTGCACTGCCATGATCACGGGTTGTACGGGGTGTAGGTGATGGAGGAGACCTTGAGGTACCTCGCGCCGTCCGCCGTGGCCCAGGTCGTGTCGTTGGGGTTGCCCGGCCAGTCACCGCCGACAGCGGTGTTGACGATGAAGTGCATCTTCACACCCGGGGCAGTGGTGTACCACTTCGTTCCGGTGATGGTGCCGTCCACGGCGAAGTCGATGTGATCGGGCCACCACGTGAACGAGTACGTGTGGTACGAGTTGGTCCAGCCCGCTGCGTTCGTCTTGGAGAACTGGGTCTGGGCGTTGTTCGGGTCATGGAAGGTCTGATAGACGGTGTTCGGGTTCTGGCCGACGATTTCGGCGGCGTCGAACTCGGGGAGCCACGGATTCAGGAAGGCAGCCCACACGGCGGGCAGGAGACCCTGGCCGTTGGGCATGTTCGCGGTGAAGCTGTAAGTGCCGTAGCCGTAAAGCGCCTTGGACTCCACGCGCCCCGAGTAATAGGTGTTGCCCGACTTGTAGGTCTTGATGACGAGGGTGCTGCCCTCGTACCACACGCAGGCGGGAGTGTAGGTTTCCAGCTCGTTGTTGGCGGTCCACCGCCCGTTGATGGTGTTCCACGAGTTGACCGTCTGGGGAGTTCCCCAGGACGCGGCGTGGGCTTGCGGGTGTCCCAGGACAAGCAGTGAAAGGGTCGTCAGAGCGACCATCATCAGGCGTCCCGGGGTGGCAAGGGCAGAGGACATCGCGGCTCCATCGCTCGGATGACATGGGGGGTGGGAGCGATCCCACGCAGCCTTCACCGGCGGACTCTAGGAGTCCGTTTATCCTTTGACAAGATGTGCGGCACGAACTGTTTGCTGCCTTTGGGAGTTGAAGGCACGGCGCGTCGCGGGTGGGCTGACCGGAAGTGGATGCGAGCCCCGACGCCCCTCAGGAAGTCACCACGCGTCAACCCCTGCACGCAGCGGCTTCCGCATGCAGCCCGGCTTGCACCTCTCGTTCCTGCACCCGGGACGCGGCAGCCAGACATGCCAGGCGGTTGAGGAGCCTGCGGACGGCGAGGCCGGTGTGAGCGAGGGCGCGAGCCCACACACTGGGACCGGCCGGACGCTCCGCCTCGGGCACCATCAGCGACCGCACCCACCGCCCGGCCGCTTCAGTCGCGCTGCGGTCCGCGGCCTGAGGACATACGGCGGCTCGGCCGGCGTTCGCGCAGCGGGCCGCCGTCGGTGCCGCGCGAGACGTCAGCTCCCGGTACGGCGTGGGGGAGGGCTCGGGGAGGATCAGCGCCTCGGCGGCGATCAGCTGGCGACGCGCGTGCGACGTCGTCCGTCAGGCCCCCTCGACGATGCCGCCGGGGGTGCCGCGCTCGGCGAGGAGAGCGCGCACTGCTGGGTGACGCGGGCCGCCTGCTCCATGTCGTGGGTGTCGATCACGATCGTTGCCCCGTCGGCGACCTACCGCGGCCGGCAGACGGCGCTTGCCCAGGCCACGCTGGTCGACGACAAGTACCGGGTGCCGGCGCACGGGACCAGCTGCTGCATGCCCTTCCCGCCGCCACCCGCGGCAACCGGCTGAGCCGCCCGCGCACTGCTCTGTTCGAGTGGTGAGCGCGAGCCCGCGGTCGTAGCGTCATGGAGGGGACACTTGTCGGCCAGCGGCAGCGGGGATCGGCCATGCAGCTACGCACACTCACCATGACGGTCGCGCTCTTCGCCGTGGCCACCCTCGCCACCGCCACGGGCCCCTCGTCCGCGGCCCGGCCCGCACCGGAACTCGTGACGCAGACCGTCCAGACACGCACCGTCACTCCGGTCCTCGTGGACTGCCTGTGGCACCCGCGGGTGCGTCCGACGGACTTCATGCTTGCCTGCGGGGACGGCAACAGCCGTCTGGCCTCGCTGCACTGGACGCGCTGGGACGCGGGCTCGGCGCGGGCCGAGGGCGTGAACTGGGTCAACGACTGCAAGCCGTACTGCGCGGCCGGGCACTTCCACGCCTACCCGGTGACCGTACGACTGGACCGTTCGCGGCCGTGGAAGAAGCAGCCCAAGGTGTCGCACTACTCCCGGATCACGCTGACGTACCCGGCCGCCCGGCCGGAGCAGTTCGGCCCGACCGTGTCCTATCCGCTCTGGGACTGAGCGGCCGCGACCTGCTCGGGCTGGGCGCCCGTGATCACCTCGGAGCGGCTGCCGCCGCGGTCCAGGAAGTCGCCCATGAACGCCAGCCCCAGTCCGGCGACGCCGAGCGCCGCGCCGACCAGCGACGGTGACGCCCAGCCCCAGCCCGCCGAGATCGCGACGCCGCCGAGCCAGGCTCCGCCCGCGTTGGCCAGGTTGAAGGCGGAGTGGTTGGAGGCTGCCGCCATGGTCGGGGCGTCCTTCGCCTTGGCCATCAGCAGCATCTGGACGGGCGTGGTGATGAGGGCGCCCATCGCGCCGATCAACGTGATCGTGACGAGGGCGGGCACGGTGCTGTGGACGGTGAAGTAGAACGCCACCAGCGCCGAGGACATCAGCGTGAGTCCCGCGTACAGCGTCGGGCGCAGGGCTCGGTCCGTGAGGGGGCCCGCGGCGAGCGTGCCGAGGGTCATGCCGACGCCGTAGAGCGCGAGGACCAGCGTGGTCGAGGAGTCGGACAGGCCTGTGAGGTGGGTGAGCATGGGCACGAGGTAGCTGTAGACGGCGAAGAACCCGCCGAATCCCACGACGGCCGTGGCGAGGCCGATGGCCACCTGCCTGTTGCGCATGGCGCGCAGTTCGTGCCGGACTCCGGTCTGCGAGCCGCGCGGCTGGTGAGGGACGAAGAGGGCCAGCGCCACCAGGGCGACGAGGCCGATGACGGCGACCGCGACGTAGGCGGCCCGCCAGCCCAGGTGCTGCCCGAGCGCCGTACCGGCCGGGACGCCCACGATGTTGGCGATGGTCAGCCCGAGGAACATCTTGGAGACCGCGCGAGCGGCCCGGTCGGGGGCGACCAGCCGGGACGCCACCACCGCGCCCACGCCGAACAGCGCCCCGTGGGGCAGACCGGCGAGGAAGCGCGCCGCGAAGAGCAGGCCGAAGCCGGGGGCGAGCGCGGACGCGACGTTGCCGACGACGAACAGCCCGGACAGGAGCAGCAGGAGCCTCTTGTGCGGGATGCGTGCGCCGATGCCCGTCAGCACGGGGGCACCGACGACGACACCCAGAGCGTAGGCGGAGACGATATTGCCCGCCTGCGGCACGGACACGCCGATTCCGTCAGCGATCTGGGGCAGCAGCCCCATCGTGGCGAATTCCGTCGTACCGATGCCGAAAGCGACAACAGCCAGGGCCAGGAGAGCCAGTGGCATGGCGCAGGAGAACCTTTCGAAGGTGGTGCAGAAGTACGAGGGGTGGGTCCGTACCGTGTCGAAGCGGCTTCCCTCACCCGGCATCGTCGCCCGGCGCCCCCCAGGGCATGATGCGCCCACAGCAAGTAGAGCAGCGCGGCGGAACAGGGCATTCCAAGATCCGGGCCCGCTTTCCGTGACCCATGTCACCTCTGTATCGGCACGGCTTACTGAACACCGCCTAGTCCTAGCGCCTCTAGGGCTGACGCGATGCACGCGATGCGGTTCATACCCCGCCCGGGTATGGTGTGGACGACGGCAGGCGGCACCCCGAACGGTATGGGACAGGAAGGGACAGAACGTGGGTAGCGAACACGCAGGCAGGCGGGGCATCGCCCGGCTGCTGGCGGTGTGCGCGGTGCTGTTCGGCCTGTTCCTCATGCACGGCGCCCCGGCTACGGCCGGACAGGGCTGCCACGGCGCCATGCCCACGATGGCGCCCTCGCCGATCACCGGCGGCCACGACCCCGCGCTGCTCGCGACCCGTGCGCCCGCCGTGCCCACGCCCGGCTTCGCCGTCCGTGCCGCCGGCCTCTCCGGGATGCCCGGGTCGCTGTGCGTATCGACTCCGGCCCACGAGCGGATCCCCCTGCCCGCGCCCGGCCTGATCGACGTGGCAGGCGCCGCAGCGCTTACCCCGTGGATGCTGACCCGCCTGCGGGCGGCAGCCAGTCGGACGGGACGGCGTGGGCCCCCGGACAGCGGGCGAGATCTCCTGCTTCAGGTGTGTATCGCGCGGACGTGACAGGCGCGCACCGGATCCCGGCCCCAGGCCGGAGCCGACCCCGCGACCTGCTCGTTTCCGCGCACCACCGGTGTGGTGCGCCCACCCGGAAAGACTCACCTCGATGGCCACCTCTTCCCGCCCTACCGCCCGCCGCCGAACCTTCGCGGCGGCCGGCACCGCAGCCGCTCTCGCGTTGACGCTTGCCGCCTGCGGCTCCTCCGGCGACTCGTCGTCCATGCCCGGCATGGACCACGGCAGCAAGTCCTCCGCTTCCTCCTCGCCCAGCGCGCCGGAAGCCATGGGTGACATGCCCGGCATGGACCACATGGCCTCCGGCAACGGCCTGTCCGACACCGAGGACGGCTACCGTCTGACCGCCAAGGACGCGATCCTGCCGTCCGACAAGCAGACCGCTTACCGATTCACGGTCACGGGCCCGGACGGCAAGGCGGTCACCGGCTTCGCCCTCGACCAGACCAAGCGGATGCACTTCTACGCCATCCGCTCCGACCTGACCGGCTTCCAGCACATCCACCCGACCATGGCCGGCGACGGCACCTGGACGGCTGATCTGGCCTCCCTCGCACCGGGTTCCTGGCGCCTGTTCGCCTCCTTCACCCCAGATGGCGGATCCGGCAAGGACAAGGACCTCGTGCTCTCCCGCACCGTCACCGTGCCCGGCACCGCGGCCAAGACCCCGCTGCCCGCTCCCGCCACCAGCACGCAGGTCGACGGGTACACCGTCACCGTCAAGGGCGAGCCCATGGCCGGCATGGCGCACCCGCTGACCGTCTCCATCGCCAAGGACGGCAAGCCCGTCACCGACCTGCAGCCCTACCTGGACACCTACGCCCACCTGACTGCCTTCCACGAAGGCGACACCGCGTTCGCCCACCTCCACCCCACCACCAAGGTGACCGGCGACGACGGCGGCCCGGACCTCAACTTCCACGCCGAACTGCCCACCTCCGGCAACTGGCGGCTGTTCCTGCAGTTCCAGACCGGCGGCACGCTCCACACCGCCGCCCTGACCCTGCACGTCGGCTGACCCGAGCGGGGCGCCGCCCTGACGGTGGCGCCCCACACCCGACCCGACAAACCCGCCCCGTCACCGCCTGTCCGCCAGGCGTACGCCGTTCCGTGGGAGGGGGTTTTCGGAGGCACGCCGTACTCGGCGACGCCCGGCCTCGCACCCTTGCCGTCGCCGGGGGCCTGGGCGCGGAGTCCTCGTCCTTGCTCGTACGCCGCGGTGGCGCTGGCCGCTCTCAAGGGCCGCCATCACGGACGGGCCGTCGACCGGACTGTCCGCGAAGCTCGGCGCCGGGCGACGGACGCGGCCGCCCATGCCCAGGAGCTCGCCAGAACAGACGCAGCACCAGGCAATGAAGGACAGGGGCTGAGCAACTTCCCCCCAAGGACTCCAATGCTGTCCTGCCAGTGACGACCTGCCCTCGATCAACGGGACGGCGGCGGCTCGGCAACGTCTCCTGCAGAGCTGTTGGTAGTCGCGTGCGTGCCGGGGGGCGTGCAAGTCGCAGGCGTGTGAGCGTTCAACGACCCAGCGGCGGGGCAGCACGACGAACCGGGAGGCGTTCTTGGAGCGGGTGACGGCCCGCACTCGAGACAATCGGCCCGCCGACACCACTCAATTCAGCCGCCACCCTCTTGCTCAACCGGCAGCCCCGACGCCACTGCCTCGGCACGACAGACCGTCGAGCGGGCAAGCACGGCCTGGAGGCGGACACCTGTCCACCCATCGGGGATGCGCGTGGGACCGTGCCCGTCGGGGGACTCCTCGAGGGCGGCGCGGTGGTCCACAGGACACAGTCTCCAGCCGGGCGCTTCTGCCCGTGATCCGCAGTGGTTTCAGTCAGCACCGTCGACAGGAGCATCGTGCCATCCGGGCAGGGCCAGCTCATCGTCGCGAAGCGACCAAACCGGCTGCTGTTGGGACGGCGGTCCGGCAAGGACTCGCAACTGCTGCGGGCGGTGGTAGTCGTCGCGCGCGTTCTCAACAGTGAAGCCCGCCGAGGACAACACCGCGGCCATCGCCTCTATCATTGCGGCCCCGACTGCATGGGAGTGCCGCAGGACCGGCTCATGCAGTTGCTTCAGCCCGAACGCGCGGCGTGCGCAGGCCTGCATACGGGGGCTTGTCTTCCAGCTGATGAACACGCCGCCCGCCGCGTCGGCACCGTCATCGACGTCCACCTCGGCGCCACCGGCCAGGACCGAATCCATCATCGGCGCGAGCACGGGCAGCCCCGCGGCCGCCAGCTCGTTGCGCACCTTCCAGGAGAGCGCCTCCAGGGCCGCGGCTTCTTCAGCACTGACTCGTTCGAACACCCTCTCAAACTAATGGGTGTTGCAGAAGGCCTGGTACTGGCGTGCCTATGTGCTGGCTGGCCTTGGGTTTCACCATCTCGGGGCGAAGTCGTGCATGGTCGCGACGGCGTGGTGGAGTTCGTCGCCTTACGGTGGCGAAATTGGTCCGGTGGTGTCCCGTACGAAGCGGTAGGGGGTTGGCTGTTCGAAGCGGCTGTGACAACGATGAGTTCAGTCGGCCCCCGCAACATCCGACAAGGGCACGTCGATGATGCTCATGTCACCCAAGATGTCGACGGTCAGCCGCACGCGTCCACGACCGAAGTCGACTGCTCCCACAGGCCCCTTGAAGCCTGCGAATGGCCCACCGGTGACCCGCACAACGTCACCTATCCGAACCTTCGCCTCTTCCGCCATGCCCCAATCCCTTCCAGGCACCATCGACGCCAATTGCCACGACCTGTCTTCGTTGCACCAGCGCGGTCGCCCCCTTCGGATCCGTGCGGACCATGCCCAGGACGCGCCGGCACGATCCCCCCGATCTTTCCCGCGGGCAGCGCCCGCCACCGCGGGCGAGCCAGTCCAGAGTGGTGCTCGACAACGGGAGGCAGGCGGACGGTGAAGACAAGGCCGTCAGGGCTCTCGACGGCGTCGTAGTTTTTCTTCACGCAAACTCAACCGCCGCCGTGGGACCCGCTGGAGAACAAGCTCAGGACCGGGCTGCCGGTGCCGCAGCGCGCGCCCGGTGCGCGCGGATCTCGTCATGGTGGTCGGCGGCCCAGCCGATCAGGGACGTCACGATCTCGTGGAGGCCGCGGCCCAGCGGGGTGAGGGCGTACTCGACGCGTGGTGGAACCTCCGCGTACGCGGTGCGGGTGATCAGACCGTCCTCCCGGAGCTGGCGGAGCGTGAGGGTGAGCATGCGCTGGGAGATTCCGGGGACCTGGCGTTGCAGGTCGGTGTAGCGCAGCGGGCCGGCCGCCACCACCGCGATGAGCAGCAGGCTCCACTTGTCGCCGACGCGGTCGAGGACCTGCCGGATGAACTCCATGTGCTCGGCGGGGATGGCGGCGCAGGGCCCCACCGCCGCCGCCCCGCCCGAACTGCCGGTGACCTCCATGACGCACATTCCTCTCCGGCACGAACACCGATGTGCCTTTTGTATCGGCTTCCATACTGGCCCATGATGGCGCTACGAACAAATCGTAGGAATCAAGCGCAGGGACGGAAGGCACGCGTCATGAAGATCGAGATCTGGTCCGAGGTCACCTGCCCCTGGTGCGGACTGGGCAGCCACCGTCTGGGCCGGGCTGTGGAGCGGTTCGAGCACGGCAACGAGGTGGAGGTCGTCCATCACTCCTTCCCGCTGGGCAGTTCCTTCCCCGTGGGGGAGACGTTCTCCGTCCGGGAGGCGCTGCTGCGCCGGCACGGTATCGGCGGCTCCCAGGCCGAGGCGTCCACGCGTCGGATCGAGGCGCTGGCAGCAGCCGAGGGACTGACCCCCTACAAGGTGCTGGACAACTTGGTCGCCAACACCGACCTGGCGCACGAGTTCCTCGCCCACGCCTCCGCCGAGGGCAAGAACCGCGAAGCCTGGGACGCGATCTTCCACGCCTACTTCGGCCAGGCCCGCCCCGTCTTCGCCATGGACGACCTGCTCGACCTGGGCCAGGAGATCGGCCTGGACCGCGAGGGCACCCGCCGGGCGCTCACCGACCACCGCTACCAGCGGCAGGTGGGCGACGATGCCGCCCGCGCCCAGCGCCTGGGCGCCACCGGCGCGCCCTTCATCGTCGTCGACGCCAGGTACGGCATCTCCGGCGCGCAGGACAGCGACGGCCTGCTCGACGTGCTGCGCACGGCCTGGAACGAGTCGCACCCGCTCACCCTCGCGACCGGTGGCGACGCAGCGGTCTGCGGCCCCGACGGCTGCGCCGTACCGGCCCCCAACTGACCTCCGCCGTTCGCCCCACGACCCACCCTCCGACCCACCCTTGATCATGTCGAAAGGCTGAATTCTCCATGTCCTACCTGCTGCACATCGACGCGTCCTCGCTCGGCGAGGCCTCCGTCTCCCGTCAGGTCGCACGGTCCTTCCGTGACCAGTGGAAGGGCGCGGTCGTCCACCGCGACCTGGCCGTCTCACCCGCCCCGCACCTCACCGCGGCGGGTATCACCGCTCGCACCACCGACCCCGCCGAGCACACCCCCGAGCAGGCGAAGGCCGCGGCGGTCCAGGACGAGCTGATCGACGAGTTTCTCGGCGCCGACGCCTACCTGTTCACCGTGCCGCTGTACAACCTCACGATGCCGTCGGTGTTCAAGGCGTGGCTGGACCAGATCATGGTCGGCGGGCGCACCCTGAGCTTCGACGGACCTCCTCCCACCCTCGGCCGCCCCGCCACGGTGATCTCCGCACGCGGCGGCGGCTACGGCCCCGGCGCCCCGAAGGAGGGCATGGACCACCTGGTGCCGACGCTGGAAACCGTCCTGGGCCACCCGAGCAACCTCGGCCTCGACCTGACGACGGTCCTGCCCGAACTGACCATGGCCCCCTACGTGCCGATGCTGGCACCGCTGCTGCCTATGCACGAGGCGTCCATGACCAAGGCGCACGACGAGGCCCGCCGTCTGGGCTCTGCCCTGACCGGCCGGCCGGCCGCCTGATCCACCTCTGAACTGACCGAAAGGCGTTTGATCACCATGAGCAACTTCCTGGTCCTGGGCGGCAGTGGCCGCACCGGCGCCCACGTCCTGGAGCACGCCGCCCGGCGCGGCCACCACGTCCGCGCCCTCGTCCGCAACCCCGACAAAGTGCAGGCACCGGCCGGCGTCGAGCTGATCCAGGGCACGCCCGCCAACATCGACGACCTCCGCAAGGCCGCCGAAGGCACCGAGGCGGTGATCAGCACGCTGAACAACGCCCGCGCCTCCGACAACCCGTGGGCCAAGCCCATCAGCCCGCCGATGTTCATGACCGACGCCACCCGCAACACGCTCACCGTCATGGGCGAACAGGGCATCCACCGCATCGTGCTGACGTCCACGCAGGGCTCCGGCGACGACTGGGACCGACTCAACTGGCTGGTCAAGGCGTTCATCAACCGGTCGAACATCAAGGCAGGCTTCGAGGACCACACCGGCGTCGACCAACTCGTCCGCGCCTCGTCCGGCATCGACTGGACCCTGGCCCGCGCCGTCACCCTCACCGGCAAGCCCCTCAATGGTCCCGTACGGGCCGCCGAGGCCGGCACCGAAAAGCCCGGCGCCCGCATCAACCGCGCAGACCTCGCCCAGTTCCTCATCCAGACGATCGAGGACAACACCTGGATCCGCAGAGCCCCCCTCGTCTGGAACACACGAGGATGACGTCCTCGGGCGGTCCGCCATGAACCGGACCCTGTTCCACCCCACCTCACCCCACCCCACCACCGCACCGCAATCCGAACAGTGAAGAGGGGAACATCCCATGTCCAAGGTGATCGCCATCTTCGGCGCCGGTAAGGGCCTCGGCGCCTCCGTCGCCCGCCGCTTCGCCCGCGAGGGCTTCCGTGTGGCGCTCGTCGCCCGCGGCAAGGAGCGTCTCGACGCCCTCGTCGAGGAGCTGAAGGGTGAAGGCATCGACGCGGCCGGTTTCACCGCCGACCTGTCCAAGCCGGAGCAGGCCGGCGCCACGGTCCAGGCCATCCGTGACCACTTCGGTCGCATCGACGTGGTCGAGTACGGTCCGATCAGCGGCGAGCAGGCCTTCACTCCCGCCGCGAAGCTGGACGCGGCCACCCTGCGCAAGGACAGCCCGCTGCTCCTGCTCACCCCGGTCGAGGTGGCCCAGGCCGTGCTGCCGGAGTGGAACGAGCGCGGTGACGGCGCCTTCCTGATGACCACCGGCGCCACGGCCGCCTCGCCGCGCCCCTTCGCCAGCGGCGTCGGCCCGCTCATGGCAGCCGCCCGCAACTGGCTCTTCTCGCTCAACGGCGAGCTGGCCGACGCCGGCATCTACGCCGGCACCCTGTCCATCGCCGCGTTCATCGCCCGGAGCGAGATGGCCGAACTCGCCGCGAAGAGCCTGGCCGAGACCGGCTCCGGCACGGGCCCGCTCGTCGACCCGGACGCGCTGGCCGACCAGTACTGGGACATGTACACCAAGCGTGACGGCGTCGAGCAGCTCTTCCCCGAGTACGACGCCGCCTGAAGCAACGGCTGGGCAGGTGCTCCCGCTCCGCCCCCGTCTGTACCGGCCACCCCATACCCATGGCCCCACGAGGTCCCCACGAGGCCCCCTCCCCGAGGGGCGAGCGGATCCTCCTCGTGCGGGCGCGGACGCGGCACGGGTGACGCACTCGGTCACCGAGGCCGCCTGAGCGCCCCGCAGCATGGCGCCCACCCGCCGCCCACCCAGCTATCGAATCCCAACTACCCGATTCCCCAAAAGACTTGGAGGTCCATTTCGATGCGAGCAGTGACCTATCACGAGTACGGCGACCCGTCGGTGCTGAGGGTCGAGGACGTGCCCGAGCCGCACGCCGGTCCGGGCGACATCCGGATCCGGGTCGAGGCCGCCAGCGTCAACCCGATCGACTTCAAACTCCGGGCCGGGTACCTGAAGGAGATGATGCCGCTGCAGTTCCCGAAGATCCCGGGCCGGGACGCAGCCGGAGTGGTGGACGAGGTCGGTGACGGCGTTGCGGGTGTCGCCGTCGGCGACCGGGTGTTCGGGAACTCGGCCGTGGGGACCACGGCCGAGTACGCGGTGCTCTACGAATGGGCGCCGGTACCGGACGCGTGGACGACGGAGCAGGCCGCAGCCGTGGGCGTGGCGGCCGAGACGGCGGTCCGCGTGCTGAACGAGCTGAAGGTCGGTGCGGGCACCACGCTGCTGGTCGAGGGTGCCTCCGGTGGTGTCGGCAGTGCCTTGGTCCAGTTCGCCGTCGCCCGGGGAGCCACCGTGATAGGCACCGCCGGTGAGGGCAACCACGACTACCTGCGCTCGCTCGGCGCCACGCCCACGACCTACGGGCCCGGGCTGGCGGACCGCGTGAGCGCGCTCGCTCCCGCCGGTGTGGATGCCGTCGTCGACCTGGCGGGCGCCGGCTCCGTCCCGGACCTCGTCAAGATCGCGCCCACTCCGGCAGCCGTCGTCTCCATCGCCGACCCGACCGCTCAGCAGCACGGCGCCCGTCTCTCGGTCTCACCCGACGTCCCCACGCCGGCCTCGCTGGTGGAGGCCGCGGAGCTGGGGGCGGCCGGAGCGTACGTCCCGCACATCGAAGCCACGTACCCCCTCGACCGGATCGCCGAGGCCCACGCCCGCAGCCAGGCAGGCCACGCCCGGGGCAAGCTCGTCATCACGATCTGAGCAGGCCGGACGGCCCCGGCGATAGGCACCGCCCTGCTCAACACGATCGCCGCCTACGCCGAGGCCTCCTGCGACGCCGACCACCTCACCACGGCCACGGCAGAGCCACAGCAGCAACTGCTCCGGCCCCGAAACCCGGATGCTCCTGATCGCACACGGACGCCGAGCCCTGCACACCTGCCTACCCGGACCGTCGACACAACGGCCCATGACCCGAACGGTTCATGATGGACAGACGAGCACTTCTGACCGTCGGCGGCGCTGCCGCCGGACTGGCACTTCTCGGTTCCGCCCCGGCCGCCGGGGCCGCACCGGCGACGACACAGTCCGGACCAGCCGAACGCCGCGCCGGCATCTACCCGGATGTCGCGGACACCAGCCACGCCTCCAAGAAAGCAGTGGCCTTCTTCCGCAGCTACTTCACAGCCAAGAGCCTGCATGACCCCGACGCCTTCATGGAGCACTTCCTCCGGTCCCAGGTCGGCTACTACGACGCCACTCTCGGCGGCAGCGTCGTCGTGACCGACTGGACCACCATGAAGGAAGCAAACACCCAGGTCATGAGCAGCTGGGCACCGGGCGCGCTGGCGTACCCGCTGCGGATCTTCGGCGACACCAACAGTGCCATCGTCCACTTCGTCGACACACCCGAAATGTTCGGGGCGGAAATCCGCGCGCTTTCCACGTTCGACTTCAAGGACGGCAGGATCACCCGCCAGGTCGACTACTGGGACGGACGGCGCAATCCCGCCATCACCGGCCGTGCCCCGGTCGACCAGTACCCGCGCACCCTCGGCGTGGACAAAGTACGGCAGAACGCATCCCCGGTCATCGACCGGGTCGCCCGTCAACTGGGCGCCGCGATGGCGGCGGGCGACGCCGCACGGAGCGCAGCGCTGTTCTCCGCCGACGCCGTCTTCGAGGACCTGACCACGAGAGCCGGCCTGCAGGGACGGCTGGCGATCGGCCGCTACCTCCAGCGAGCGCTGCCCCAGCTGCCGTACGGGCCGGGGGCGGTGGTCCGCCACGTGCTCGGCAGCGCACAAGGCGGCGGCTACGAATGGGTGGTGGACGGCAGGCCGGAACTGAGCGGCGTCACCGCACTGGAACTCGACAGCGTGGGCCGGATAACTCGGCTCAACACCGTCTGGGACGGTTCGCGGCACAGTGATCCGGCGATGCGGTCCCTGGCGGCCCTCTCCATCGAGGACTGACGCAGCCGTCTCGCCCGAGCCGAGAACGGGTGATCATTGACGGTTCTCGGCATCGCCGGCCCCGGCGGCCGGCACGTCCCGCCCTTCGGCCGTTCCTGGGAAGGGGCGCCCGCGCGCTCCTTCCCGGCCCTACTTCCTCCCCTCCCCGAAAGGTCCTCTCCCGTGAACGTCTTCCTGTGGATCGTGCAGGCGGTGCTCGCCGCCATGTTCGCCATGGCCGGTGTCACGAAGTCCACCCGGCCCAAGGAGAAGCTGACCGAGCAGCTGCCCTGGGTGGCCGACTTCTCCCAGGGCACCGTGCGCTTCATCGGGGTCGTGGAGTTCGCCGCCGCTCTCGGGCTGATCCTGCCCGGGGCCACCGGCATAGCCCCCGTACTGACGCCGCTGGCCGCGACCGGCCTGGGAGTGGTGATGGTGCTGGCCGCGATGACCCACGCCCGACGCAAGGAACCCGGCGCCATCGCCTTCAACGCCGTCCTGTTGATCCTGGCCGCCCTGGTGGCCTGGGGCCGCTTCGGCCCGTACAGCTTCTGACCCCTGCCGCCATGAACCGGGCGGATGCGGCGATCAGCGCGAACAGGGCAGCCTGGTTGGCGGAGGCACCGGAGTGGGGCTGCAACGAGGCCGCACGGCGCGGCCATCGCGTCGGGCGCCTGGTCTGACAGGGCGCCACGGGACCGGCGCCGACGGCGCCCGCGGCGGCCACTCCGCGTCGGGCGGCGGCACCCGCGGACGCTACTCCGCGTCCGCGACCACCGAGCCCACCCGCTCCGCCAGACCGGGATCCCGGCGGACCAGGAGGGTCGCGTAGCCGACGGCCGCGAGCAGGGTGGCCAGGGCCGCGTACGGGAACCAGCTGTACGGGGCGGGCTGGCCGGGCTTGGCGAGGTAGTAGAGCGGGACCAGGATGGCGAGGGCGCCGAGCCCGGGCAGCACAAGGTGCCGCACGGTCCGGAACTCCTGCGGGCGGTAGCGGCGGTAGTACAGCGGCAGGGCGATGTTGGACGCGAGGTAGACCAGCAGGATCAGGATGGCGCCCAGGCTGGAGGACTCCGTGAAGAAGACCACCGGGTTCATCTGACCGCCGCCGGAGCCGAGCAGGTGGCCGAGGCCCCAGCCGCCGATGATCAGCAGCGCGGTGACGGCGAAGGTGACGATCGCGTTGTTCGGCGTACGGCGCGTGGGGTGGACGTATCCGAAGAAGGAGGGCAGCAGACCCTCGCGCCCCGCGTTGAAGACCAGGCGGGCCTGGGAGTTGATGCCCGCGATCAGCACGCCGAGGGTGGAGGTCAGGCCGCCGACGTAGGCGAGGAACGCCAGCGCGCCGAGGGTGTGCTGGGCGACGTCGATGAAGGGGATGCGGGAGGCGCCGAGCCGGTCCAGGTCGTAGCCGAAGCCGGTCACCGTGGCGTAGGAGAAGAGGATGTAGCTCACCGTCATGATCGCGACGGAGGAGAACACCGCGCGGCCGACGTTGCGCCGTGGGTTCTCCGTCTCCTCGGCGAGCGCGGCCGAGTTCTCCCAGCCGATGAACAGGTAGACCGCCAGCGGGAATCCGGCGGCGAGGCCCTTGAGCCCGTGGGTGAGATGGCCGGGCAGGAACGGGGCGGCGGAGAGGTTGCCGCGGTGCTCGACGATCGCCGCGACCGAGACCACGACGAGCATCAGCATCTCCACGCCGAAGAAGTAGCCGGCCCACTTGGTGGAGACCACGATCCCGCGCAGCATCAGCACCACCGAGAGGCCGGTGAGGAGCAGTGTCCAGATGATCCACGGCAGGTCCACGCCCGTGTAGTGCTGGAGGGTGATCTGCACGAAGCCGCCCGAGATCGCGATCACCGAGGCCATCGCGATGATGTAGCCGAGCCCGGCCAGCAGGGCCGTCGTCACCGCGCTGACCGGCCCGAAGGTTT
Organism: Streptomyces sp. 351MFTsu5.1; assembly: GCF_000383655.1. Lineage (NCBI taxonomy): Bacteria > Bacillati > Actinomycetota > Actinomycetes > Kitasatosporales > Streptomycetaceae > Streptomyces > Streptomyces sp. 351MFTsu5.1. The sequence continues at coordinate 104,926 of NZ_KB911799.1, forward strand.
TGCCGACGAAGGTGGTGAAGCTGCCCGCCGAGGGGTGCGCCCGGGAGAACTCGGCCAGCGTGTTGCCGAGCAGAGCGACCGCGACCCCGGCCGCCACGATGGTCAGCGGGGACGCGATGCCCGCGGTGGTGGCCAGGAAGGCGAAGCCGAAGAAGAAGCTCATCGCGGGGCCGACGTTGGCCATCGTGGCGGCCGCGATGTCCGCCATGCCGAGGACACCGCCGCGCAGCCGCTGCGGCGTGTCGGCGGCGGGGTCCGACGCCGACGGCGGGCCGACAGGTCCGGGTACCGGCATGGAGACAGCTCCTTCAGCGGGTCGGCGGCACGGGGGAGGGGGAGACCGGGGGAGAGGGGGTCAGTTCAGTCCGGCGTGGCGGTGTGCCTTCACGGCGCGTACCGCCGGGTCCATCGCGCCCCGGGTGAGTTCGTCGAGCAGGTCGGCGTGGCAGCGGTTGCGGGCCCGTATCACCGAAGGGGCGGGCGCGGGCCCCAGCAGGCACTGGCGGCCGAGCAGGTCGGCGGCGAACTCGCGGATCCCGACGCCGCCGAGCGCCTCGGCGAGGTCCAGGTGGAAGCGGGTCTCCAGTTCGAGCAGCCGGGCCGGATCCTCGGACCGGTCCATCTCCTCGACCAGGGTCCGCAGTCCGTCGAGCCGGCCGTCCGGCACCTCGCCCGCGCCGTGCGCCACGAGACCGCACTCGAGCAGCAGGTGGAAGGAGTCCAGCGAGGCCGTCTCGTCGGCGTTGTGCGCCACGGCGACGACGGTGTTCCAGTCGGCCGCCACGAAGGTGCCGCCCGCCCGGCCCCGACGGCGGTCGAGCAGACCGTCCTGGCACATGGCCTCCAGCGCCCGGCGCACGGTGATCTCGCTGATGCCCAGTTCCTCGGCGAGGACGCCCGCGTCCGGCAGCCGGTCGCCCGGTGACACGGACCGCAGACGCAGCCGCAGGGCGATGCGGGAGCGGACGAGCTCGGCGCCGGTGGGGCCCCGGCCGGCCAGCACACGGGTGTCCCACACCCCGCCGACCTGCGCGGACGCCGGCTGGTTGTAGGGCCCGAACTTGCCCGCTGCGTTCACCACGACGCCACCCTAACGGCCTGCGGAGCGAGGTTACGGGGGACGGTGGCATGACGTGCTCTGCATGTACGGAAAATAGAGCATGGTGAACACTTAAACAAGACTGTTTTTTTGGATCCTACTGAACTAATTTCCCGGTCACCGTCCCCAACTCCCCTCATGGATGTCGCGATGACCGCAACGATCACCCAGAGTCCGCCCGACGAGCAGGGGCTGAAGCCCGGGCTCAAGAACCGCCACCTGTCGATGATCGCGATCGGAGGTGTCATCGGCGCCGGCCTGTTCGTCGGCTCCGGCTCCGGCATCGCCGCCGCGGGGCCCGGCATCCTGATCTCGTACGCCCTCGTCGGCGTCCTGGTCGTCCTCGTGATGCGCATGCTCGGCGAGATGGCCGCGGCCAACCCCACCTCGGGTTCGTTCTCCGCCTACGCGGACCGCGCGCTCGGCCGTTGGGCCGGCTTCACCATCGGCTGGCTGTACTGGTTCTTCTGGGTCGTGGTGCTCGCCGTCGAGGCGACCGCCGGGGCCAAGATCCTGGCCGGCTGGATACCCGCGGTCCCGCAGTGGGGCTGGGCCCTGATCGTCATGGTCGTCCTCACCGCCACCAACCTGGCCTCGGTCAGCTCCTACGGCGAGTTCGAGTTCTGGTTCGCCGGCATCAAGGTCGTCGCGATCGGCGCGTTCATCGTGGTCGGCGGTCTCGCGATCTTCGGTCTGCTGCCCGGTTCGGACCACCCGGCATCGGGCTTCGCCAACCTCACCGCGCACGGCGGCTTCCTGCCCAACGGGCCCGGAGCGATCCTCACCGGCGTCCTGATGGTCGTCTTCTCCTTCATGGGCAGCGAGATCGTCACCCTCGCGGCCGGCGAGACCGCCGACCCCCGCGCCGCCGTCACCAAGGCCACCAACAGCGTGATCTGGCGGATCGCGGTGTTCTACCTGGGCTCGATCCTGATCGTGGTCTCCCTGCTGCGCTGGGACGACCCGGCGATCCTCAAGGACGGCTCGTACGTCGCCGCCCTGAGCTCCATCGGCATCCCGCACGCCGGCCAGATCATGAACGCCATCGTGCTGACCTCGGTGCTCTCCTGCCTCAACTCCGGCCTGTACACGGCCTCCCGGATGGCCTTCTCGCTCGGCCGCCGCAGCGACGCCCCGGCCGCGTTCGGGCGGACCACCGGTCGTGGGGTGCCCCAGTCGGCCATCCTGGCCTCGGTGGTCTTCGGGTTCGTCGCGGTCGCCTTCAACTACCTGTGGCCCGACACCGTCTTCCAGTTCCTGCTCAACTCCTCCGGTGCGATCGCCCTGTTCGTCTGGCTGGTGATCTGCTTCTCCCAGCTGCGGATGCGCAGGATCATCCAGCGCGAGTCACCCGAGAAGCTGGTCGTCAAAATGTGGTTGTACCCCTACCTGACCTGGGCCACCATCGCCCTGATCACCTTCGTCCTGGGCTACATGCTCACCGACACGGCCGACGGCGGCGGCCGCGACCAGGTCGTCCTGTCCACCCTGGTGGCGCTGGCCGTGGTGGTCTTCGCGGTGATACGCCAGCGCAGGGCAGCCCGCAACGGCACGCGGACGCCGGACCGCGCCACGGTGTCCTAGGGGGCCCAAGGGGCCCAGGGGGTCCCAGGGCCTGGAGGGACTCAGGGCGCCCATCCGCCCCGTGGTGGTGGCATGAGCATCTTCAGCCATGCCACCACCACGGCATTGCGTCTTCCGACTCGCCCGAACCACACCCCCGCCCGACCGCTTCACGCCAGACCACGGCAACGACATCCACCCCGAGGCACCGGCCGACGACGCGGTCCCCATTTCGGTCCGGGCCGCGACCCTCATGCCCGACACCGGCACGGCCCCGGTCCGGCTCTCCCGTTTCGTCGAGCACCAGGGCTGCTGCGCACGGCGCAACACGCCCCGACGAAAGATGCCCGGACCCGCACCTGCACCCCGGCCACAGAGCCCCGTCCCTCAGAGCAGGACCACCGCCCCGCTGTCGTGGCGGACGGTCTCCCGCGTCCGGCCGGACACCGTCCGCCGTCGGCCCGTGCGACCCCCTGCGTCACGTCAGAGCTGAGTCGAGACCAGGTCGTTCACAAGAAGTGCCGGATCGGGTGATTTTGAATTCGACGGGGTCAGCCGGGCGAGCGAGGTCTGTCTGCGGCGCCGGTGAAAGGTCCTCTCTATCCAGGTCACGATCGCGATCCGCATTTCCTCGCTGGTGGCCTACGCCGAGCGGTCGATGGAGTAGCCCACGATCCTGTTACTGAAGACGTCCTTGACCGCGCAGAGCAGCAACTTCCCCCCGCCGGTGGCGTGTTCGGTGATGTCCGCGAGCCGTAGACGACTCGGGCCGGACGCGGTGAAGGTGCGGCTCACGAGATCGTCATGCACTGGCAGACCGGCCCTTCTTGCTCCCGCCGCGCTCCTCCCCGAACACGCTCCACCAGCGGTGTCCCTGCAGATCCGCCACGCGGTCGTCCGGTCCGCCATCCCGGCCCGGCGCCACGGGCCTCATCGGCAAGGAACCGGTGGTTGAACTCCGGGTCGCCACATCGGGCGTCGAACAGTGCGTTCGCGCGGTACGCCTCCTCCAACACGGCCTGGGCAACCGGCTTGCCGAGCCAGCGGTAGGAGGGCCGTCTGGCGAGCTTGAACACCCGGCACGTCACCGTGACTGGCACCCCGTTCCCGGCCGGCTCCTTGCGCTTGACCGCCACCCCTGGGCCGCGGTTCCTCAAGCCAGTGCAGATGTCCCTCGATCGTGCGGCAACCCCCCCACCAAGTATCAGCGGCAGTTCTGCCGCCGAGCTCGTGGATAACCCCTGTTCACCAGCCAGCGCTTCGGCAGGTTTTCGGCAAACTGCCCTGGCTAGCGTTGTTCGGTATGAAGAACAAAACGAGCCTTGTAGCGGTTGTTTCGCTCTCGTTGATGGCGCTGTCCGGAGGGGTGGCCCAGGCCACCGGGACCGGCGCGGAAGGTGTGGCGGCAAACCCGGCCTGCACGGATCTGCGGAACGGGCGACTGTGCATCAGCATCACGCCGGTGAACCAGCAGGGAAGCATTCGGGTCTCCTACGAGAAGAAGACGGGCACGCCGATCTACGGGCACCTCGAGTGGGTGAACCCTGCCAAGCAGACGTTCAAGTCGCCTGACATCTGGATGTACGCAGGCAACACCTACTACCAGACATGGCCGACGTGGGTGGGCCCTGGTTGCAACTACGGAGTCATCTACAACGCGACCGACAGGGAATCGAGCAACACGCCGCTCGACTGCGTCTGATCGGTGTCCAACGGCGGCTCCGCTGACGTCGGGGCCGCCGTAGAAGGGCGCACGGAGGGCGGAGGAACTCATGTTGCGCATCCGGTTCACCGCGCTCGATCTGGGCCGGGTTCGATTGGCCGCCGGCCCGGCACTGATGTGGGAGACGGTACTGAGCCTGCATTGGCTCCAGCGCGGCTCCGCCGGTCCCGCCGGCGCGGCGTGGCGCCACGCCATGGCGCGCAGGCTGTCGCCCGACCTGGGTCTGCTGCGTGCACTCGTTCCACCGCGTGGGTACATCCCGGACTTCCTGACGCCGTACGGGTGCTCGGCCGATCCCGTGGAGGCAGTGGCGCCGCTGCTGGACACGTCAGTGTCACGACTCCGCCGCGAGGTCGGCTTGCTGGCGGTCAGCCCCGGTGTCAAAGACGCGCTGCGGCCGTTGGCCGAGGGCAGGTCATCCGCGGTTCGACGTCTCGGTGAGGCACTGGTGCGCTATCACAGGGTGGCCGTCGGGCCGTTCTGGCCCACCGTGCGGGACGAGGTCGCCGCTGAGCGTGCCCGTGCGGCCGCGCTGCTCGCTGACGGTGGTGCGGAGGGGCTGCTCGGCCGTCTCTCGCCGCGGATGCGATGGTCCGGCTCGACGTCGACGTTGGCCGTCGACTATCCGGTGGAGCGGGAACTCAGCCTGGAGGGCCGCGGACTGCTGCTGGTTCCGTCGTACTTCTGTGAAGGAACACCCATCACATTGGTGCGCCAGGAAGACACGCCGGTGTTGGTGCTCCCGATCGCTCGGACTCCCGGCTTCGCACGGGATGCGGCGCTGCCCGGTCTGCTGGGGTGCAGCAGGGCTGCGGTGCTGGAAGCGGCCGCTGACGGTGGCAGTACGAGTGAACTCGCCTGCCGTGCCGGTGTTCTGGTCTCTTCGGCCAGCCAGCACCTCACCGTGCTGAGGCGAGCGGGGTTGGTGGTGAGCAGGCGCGAGGCCAACGTCGTGTTCCATGCGGTCACGTCGCTGGGGACGGACCTGTTGCGAGGACGGCAATCGGCCCCGCAACAGGTCTGAGCCCGATCAGCAGTAGCCGATCTTCCTGTAACCGATCCAGAACTCGCCCTTGTTGTTCACGTTCGCGTTCGTACCGATCGAGGGGAGGCGGTTGGCCCCCCAGATCCGGCCGCGGAAACCCTGGGAGACGCTGTTGATGTCGACGTAGGGTTGGACATCCCAACCGCCGTGGAAGCTGGCAGTTGCGTCGCCGGGGGCCCGTGTGCCGCTGGCGTAACAGGCACTTCCGTTCGAGCGGCGGAGCACGAGATCACCGTTGTCCTGCATGATCACCATGTATCCGCTGTTGCAGATGGCCTGGTTCGTGCCCAGTTGGCCGGAGAACGACGTGCCGATGCAGGTCACCGCCGCGGTGTAGGCCGGCTCGGATGCCTGGGCCGCGGCGACTCCACCGGACGTGCTCACCACTGCGCCGGTCGCAACGATCGCCGTCAGGACTCGTTTCATCACAGGCATGGTGCTTTTCCCCCTTGCTTGTTGATTTCTGTTCTTGTGCGACGAGTCTGGCAGCGACTGCCGGTCGCGATCACGTGTTTCATTCCTGCGTGAAACTCGCCTGCCCTACGGCGATGGGTTCGGCGACGGTCTCAGTCGAGCGAGGCCAGCCGGCTGAGCATTCTGGCTGCCGACTCCTCGCGGCCTTGTGCCCGGTACAGTTCCAGCGCCCGCTCCCAAGAACTGCGGGCGAGGCCGTCGCGCCCGAGCGCGTGCGCTGCTTCGCCAAGGCGGGCCAGCACACCCGCCTGCGCGAAACTGTGCTGCAGCCGTGCGAACAGTTGGCTCGAGGTCTGCAGGTGACGTACCGCCTCCTGGTACCTCTTGGTTTCCAGCTCCAGCTCGCCGAGGCTGCGTAACGTGTGCGCGGTGCCATCACGGTGCCCGTGTTCCTCACTCAGCGCCAGGGCCTTCTCACACCAGGCGCGGCCCTCGTCTCGGCGGCCCAGCCTGATGAGACACCAGCCGACGCAGTTGAGCATGTCGGCTTCCAGATGGGGTTTGCCCAGCGCCTGGTAACGGGCGAGTGCAGTGCGGGCGTGATCGAGAGCCTTGCGGTGATCCCGCCTGCCTTCCCACGCCCACGCCAGCGAGTTGTGGGCGTCCGCCTCCGCCGCGAGGTCGCCGAGTCGGGCCGCCAGTGCGATGGCACGTTCGAGGTGGGACAGTGCGGCCGGGAAGTCGCCGAGCGTGGCGTGGCTGTCACCGAGGCTGGTGTCGGCTTGGACGAGCGCTGTGACGTCGCCGATGCGTTCGGCGACCTCGCGAGCGGTGGTCCACATGGCCATGTCGTCATGCAGCCGTCCGTACCGCCAGTGGTAGACGGCGAGTGCTCTGGGCAGTTGCCAGCTCACGCCGGGCAGACGAAGATCGACGACGGCGGTCAGCGACTCGTGTTCCGCCTCGGTCCAGGCAAGCGCCGCGGCCATGTCACCCGGCCGGTACGGGTTGCTTCCCGGCGAGGGCAACGCGTCGACAGGGGGCAGTCGGTGATGGCCCATGACCTCGGCGCAGGCCAGGGCACTGTGCAGGTAGTGCTCGACTGTCCGGCTGAGAGCGGTGTTGCGTTCGGCTTCACCGCACTTCTCGGCCGCGTAGAGCCGTACCAGGTCGTGCAGGCGGTAGCGGTCGGGCACATGTTCGTCGACGAGATGGGCGATGGTGAGCTCACGAAGCAGAACTGGCGTGGCGGGGCCTGCGACGGCGATGGCGGCCTGTGTCCCGATGTCCGGGCCCGGCGTGATGGCCAGCTGGCGGAACAGCCGAGCCGCTGCCGAGGACAGCGCCGCGTGGGAGGTGTCGAGAACAACGCGCAGATTCGCCGGAGGACCGCCCGCGTCGAGTGCGCTCAGCCTGGTTTGCGTACTGTTCAGCTCGGCTGCGAGCCCGGTCAGTGATGCCCTGGTGGCGCGGGCGATCACGATGCCGAGCGCCAGCGGCAGTCCAGAACACCAGTGCAGAACGGCCGCGACAGCGTCCGGTTCCGCCGCGAGCCTGTGCACGCCGAGGCGGTGTGCGAGCAGGTCGCGTGCTTCGGAGCCGGTCAGCGCGTCGAGCGTGATCGGCCACGCGCCGCGGGTGGCGACAAGCTCCGGCAGTTCGTTGCGGCTGGTGACCAGGGCCGCGCTCGCCGTGCCACTGGGCAGCAATGGGGTCACGTGGTCGGCATCGCGGGCGTTGTCCAGAACCACCAGCACCTTCCGCTCGGCGAGCAGGCCGCGGTAGAGCGCGGCCATGCCGTCGAGGTCCGGCGGCATCGCGGCAGGATCCACACCGAGCGCCCGCAGAAAGCCGTGCAATGCCGTCTCGACCGGCAACGGCGGCGAAGTCGGGTCGTAGCCGCGCATGTTGACGTACAACTGACCGTCGGGGAACCGCGCCGAGTTGTGGTGAGCCCAGGTCAGCGCGAGCCACGTCTTGCCCGTGCCGCCCGCACCGCCGATCGCGGCGATCATGGTTCCGGCGTCGCGGGCGTGGTCCAGTGCCGCGAGCTGGGAGGCACGCCCGGTGAACCCGGGCGGCGGAGCCGGCAGCTGTCGCAGTGCCCCCGCAGCGGGTATCTCCTGCCGCAGCACCCGCAGATGGGCTTGGCGCAGGCTGGCTCCTGGTGAGACGCCGAGCTCGGTTGAGAGCCTGTTCCTCAGCGACTCGTACAACTCCAGTGCGACACCCTGCTGACCGCAACCCGCGAGCGCCACCATCAGCCGTGCGCACAGCTCCTCGTGCAACGGCTCATTGGCCACCAGCGCGCGCAGGGCCTGCACCGCGTCGCCGTGTGCGCCGGCGGCGATCAACGCATCCGCGTGCGCGACTCCCGCGGCAAGCCGCTGTTCGGTCAACGTGAGGGCGCGAGGATGCTGTCGCACCGGTTCGGGCAGGTCGGCGAGCACGGCACCACGCCAGCATCCGAGTGCGGCTTCCCAGTCGCCCGCGGCGACCAGAGCGTCAAACCTCAGGACGTCGAGCTCATGGATGTCCGCGACGAGCCGGTAGCCCGAGCCTGAGCGCGCCTCGATACGTTCGCCGCCGAGCACTTTCCGCAGCCGCGAGACGTAGCCGTAGAGCAACTCGCGGCAGGTGGCCGGGGGGCCGTCTCCCCACAGCACGTCGATGATCTCCGCCTGGGACACGATGTCGTTGCACCGCAGCGCGAGTACAGCGAGCAGACTGCGCTGCTTCGCCCCTCCCGCCTCCACGACCTGACCGTCGCGCCGCACCACGAGCGGTCCGAGCACCTCAACCTGGCATCCCGCCGTGGCAGCCTCACCGGGTCCCTCCAAGCCGACCACCAAACCGAGCATCCGCAACGACGCGGTGTGAGGGCGATCAACCTGGCCGAGCTCGATCGCACGGACCGTGCGGACGCTGACCCCGGCTTGGTCGGCGAGCTGCTTTTGAGTGAGTCCGGCTTGCTTGCGATGGGCACGTAATGCCGCGCCGAACGACGCGAGTTCGTGGTCCACGCTCACTTCCCCCAGATGCCCGGCCGCAGTGGACAGTTCCACTTCCAGGACGGTCCTGCACCCCACGCTGTATGCCTCCCACACACAATCTGCGTACCTCTTCGCGCGTTCCCTGCAAGTGGCGCGCCGCCCGATCGCGTCCCGTGACGTGGTGCAGCCGGGCAGGGTCCGCGGAGCGCGACGTCCGGATGTTCTGTGCTCGCTGATTGGGAACTTCACCGAGTCCGGCCGGTCCGGCATCAACCCGGTCACCATGCATGAGCTCTGCCGACACGGTGCGACCGCCCGCGGCCCGGGCTGAGCGAGGCGAAGGTGAGGCCGCCCCCATTCGTCAAGCACCTGGGGACCATGGCGGGCTGGAACTCAATACGACAATATGCGGCACAATCAAACGTAGGAAACGGTGATCTGGTTCAAAGCCCGCTGGCAAAGACTTCGGCACCCTTCTTCCATGCGGCTTACAAGGCGTCCAGTCATGGACTCCTGATGAAGCAACAGATCCCATGTCTACTCCCATCGTTGCGTGCCGTAACTCTTGACCGGCCCGTTCCAGGGAGGCAAGCTCTCCTCCGGTCCCAGTAAATCGGGTGTGAGGGTCGCGCCAAGAAGGTCACTCAGCCCCGGCTCCCGCCGTATTCATCCCATGTATCGACAGGTAATCGTCACGCATCGTCGGCGAGCGCCGCACCAACGAGGACTGCGGGGGTGGCAGACGAAATCAAACACAAGGAGACATGCACGGGACGGTGCTACCCGGTCCTGCCAAAGGTTCGCCGGCCGTGGCCCCCGTGTGGGCCGTCACTGCCCCCTGCCGAGGCAGCAACTCCGGGATCCCTCACGGCAATCGCACAAGCTCGCTAGGAGACTTCGTGAACATAACCACGACGCGCCTGCTTCGCCACCGGGAACATCCAGCGACCTATGGGCAACCGCACGCTTCCGCCAACCCGGAAAGACGTCAGGGCGTCGGCCGCAGCAGCCTCCTGGCCGCCCGGCGCCTGATCGCCGGCTCGGCGGCCTCAGCCCTGGCGCTGCTTGGACTACTGACCGGCGGCACCGCCGCTCCGGCGCAGGCCGCCACGGCGCCATCGGCCACCAGCCAGTTCCACGGAGTGAACTGGGCAGATCCCGACGACAACTTCATCACCGGCCCGAACATCCCCGTCGGCCTGTCCACGTCGGACGACTACGCCACCACGTACACGAAGTCCACGGCCATCCTCAAGGGCTTCCAGGGCCTGGGGGCCAACACCGTCCGCATGGGGTTCAACGCGGCGACCACCTCGGGAACCTGGTGGGGCAGCTACACCGCGGCGCTGGACGCCGCCACCGCGCTGGGCATGAAGGTCATCGTCGCGCCGTGGCTGCAGAACGGAAAGGTCAGTGACACCGCGTCGTTCTACGCGATGTGGGACACGATGATCAACAAGTACGGCGCGAAGAGCAACTTCTACTTCGACATCATGAACGAGCCCTGGGCGTACAACAGCACCGACCTGACCGACTTCGAGGCCGACTGGCTGGCGCACTACCCCAGCCTCCCCCGTGACCACGTGATCGTCCCCGGCCTGTGGGCCGACCAGAATCTGTGCGCCGTCGGCGCCGACTCCCGGTTGTCCGGGACCCTGCTGTCCCTCCACATCTACAGCATGTTCGGCATCTCCCACACCACCGAGGCCGACTGGGTCAAGGAGTTCACGAACAACCTGTGCGGCTATGCCGACCGCGCCGTACTGACCGAGTTCGGCGTCCCGATGAACACCGGCGTCAACTACAACGGCCCCAAGGACGGCACCAACAACATCTCGTACCTCTACGCCCTCACCGACACCGTACGCAGCCTCGGCATCGGTTCCGTCCTGTGGACCGGCGTCAAGGAGACCAACCAGACCCAGGGTCCCGGGCCCTGTGACAACGCCTCCTGCGCCATCACCTCCCTGAACGGCACCGGCACCAACCTGTCCCTGACCCTCACCAACCAGTCCGGCCTCGACCGGCTCCAGTGGGGCTGGGGCACCGGCACCAACCCCGGAGGCGGAAGCGGTACCGGCAACGTCCTGCGCGGCACCGGCTCCAACCGCTGCCTGGACGTGCCCGGCGCGAGCACCACCAACGGCGTGCAGACCGCGATCTGGGACTGCAACGGCGGCACCAACCAGGAGTGGACCTCCACCGCCGCCAAGGAACTGCGGGTCTACGGAAACAAGTGCCTGGACGCCAACGGCTTCGGGACCTCCCCGGGGACCAAGGTCGTCATCTGGGACTGCACCGGCGGTGCCAACCAGCAGTGGAATCTCAACGGCGACGGCACCGTCACCAGCGTCCAGTCCGGGCTGTGCCTGGATGTCACCGGAGGCTCCACCGCGAACGGCGCCCTCGTCGAGCTGTGGACCTGCAACGGCGGCTCCAACCAGAAATGGAGCCGGCAGTAGGTCGGAAGGTGCGTGCCGGGGGCTCGGAGCAGTCCCCGGCACGGCTGTGCCCCGTGCGGTACGGATTCCCGGCCTGACCGACCGCGACGCTCACGAGGACCTCCGGGGTAGGGGACGTGTCGAGTCTTCACCGCACGGAGATCTCCGTGTGGCGGTGTCGAGCGGGAGGAGGGCAGACGGCAGTGCCCGGAACGTGCCGAGACGCCGGCGCAGACTGCGGTGGCCGGGCAGCCCCTGCATAGTGCAGGCGGCCTGGGAAGCCGTTGCGGTTCCTCTTGATCTGTGAGGATGCCTACGGAGCTGTCAGCCTGCCAGCCGAGCCTTCCAGATCTCCTCGCTGGGCCACTGCTGGGCCCAGTCGGCGGAAACCTCTGCGTAGTCCCGCGCAGATGCCGGTGCCTGAACCTCGATCAGGTCTTCGACGACGAAGCCACAGGCCCGCAGCAGACGAAGCATCTCACCATGCGGCAGGACGAACTCCACGCGGTTCCCCCAGTCCAGCCGCGTCAGACCGAACTGGCCCCGGGACAGAGTGGTGGATGCTGGTCCCTCGGGCGCTGTACACAGCGCGAACAGCGGTGAGTAGCGTGAGAACACCAGCCGGCCTCCAGGAACGAGGAGCCGGGCTGCTTCCGGGATCCACTGGTAGGGGTCACACCACAGAGAGGCGCCGTACTCGCTGATCGCCAGGTCGAACGTGTTGTCCTCGTAGGGCACCTTCTCGGCATCCCCCAGGACAAGGGGGAAGTCGATGCCGAACTCCGTCTGCATCGCGCGCGCAGTGGCGAGCTGCTTCTCCGAGAGGTCGATCCCGACCGGGTGGGCTCCTGCTCTGGCCAGCCAAGCGGAAACGTAGGCAGTACCGCAGCCCAACTCAATGGCGCGCATCCCCTCGATGCCGTCCGGAAGCAGGGACACCTGCGACTCGGGAGTGGCCCACAACCCCCAGGACGGTTCCACCTGCGCCCAGTGATCACGGGCGAGGGGACCGTGCCACGCAGCCGCCTCGTCATCCCAGAAGCGTCGGTTCTGATCCACGTGGTTCGCTAATCCGTCATGAGTCATGAAGGCATTCGACCGAAGACGCCGCTGTTCCAGCAACGGAATTTCCACGGCGCCAGACTCCCTTGAGACGCGCGGCCGACACGACGGCCAAGTAGGCCGCCACCACCTGCTCGGCAGGGCGGAGGGGCCAGCCAGTGGTGGGGCATCCGCCGAGGCGTGCCCCGCTTGGCAGTCTCCTGTCGATCTCGGCTGTCAGCGGTCACACTCCGATGAAGCTCACCGTTTCCGTCATGTCCGCCCGCCCGGTACGCAGCCTTGGCATGCCTTCCTTCTCACATCCCACTGAGATGCCGCAGAAGAGCACGAGTCCGTCATCGGCTCCGACGATCTGGCTGACAGTCTTGCGATACATGGTCCACATCACCTGGGGGCAGCTGTGCAATCCTTCCGCCCTCAGCAACAGCATGACCGTCTGCAGGTACATCCCCGCGTCACCCCACTGTCCGGGCCCCATCGTCCGGTCGAGATAGCAGAAGAGGACGACCGGCGCCCCGAACGCCTCCGAGTTCAAGGTGGCGATCTTCTGGGGCCGGTCAGGGTCGTCGCGCTCGATTCCCAGGGACTTGTACCGCTGGGCGGCCGCGGCGGAGAAGCGGTCCAGATACGGCGAGGTCAGTTCGTCCGGGTACATCGGGTACTCCCGCTCATCACCCGGGTCCCGTGCCAGTGCCCTGGCGGTTGCGTGTCTCTTCAGTTCGGCCAAGGGTTCGCCAGTCACGACATACACATGCCACGGTTGGAGGTTCCCACTGGAGGGAGCCCGCGTCGCTGCGGTCAGCACTCGTTCGAGTACCTCCCTGGGCACCGGCTCATCGCTGAACGCCCGTACGGCCCGACGACTGTCCACGGCCTGATACACATCCACGTCTGCGCGTCCTCTCATTCGACCGGGCCCCTCCACCGTATTCAGCGGTCAGCACCGAACATCGCCGGAGGCTGGAAGATGTCCCGACGATCAGTCCAGTCGTTGACGGGACTGTGGGAGGCCGAGGTGACTTGACGGATGCTCAGTGGAAATGGCTGGAGCCGCCTCTACCAGTGAGCAACGGGCGTTGCGGTCGGTGGCGGGATCACCGCCAGGTTGTGAACGGGGTGCTCCACCGGATACGCACGGGCGTGCAGTGGCGTGATCTGCCTGAACGGTACGGACCGTGGAAGACGGTGCAGGAGCGGCATTCGCCGCTGGTCAGCGGACGGAGCGTGGGAAATGCTCCTCCATCAGGTCCAGGCCGAGGCGGACGCGGTCGGCGAGATTGACTGGGACATCTCTGTCGACACGCCATCCGTGCGCGCACACCACGACACCGCTGGCGCCCAACAGGCTCCGCCGCCCACTGTCAAAAAGGGGCTTCGTCTGGGCGGTCAAAGCCGCTCGGTCCGGGTGGAACGGATCGAATGGCTGGCGGAGGTGGTGCGGGAGGTGAGGCGCTCGGCCGCTCACGCGGCGGGTTCACCACCAAGATCCACCTGGGTGCGGACGGCCGCTGCCGGGCGCTCTCGCTGGTCATCACGCCTGGGCAGACGGTCGACTGCACCCAGCTCGAGCCGGTCATGGACAAGGTCCGCGTGCCGAGGCTCGCCACTGGCAGGCCTCATACGAAGTCGGACAGCGTCAGCGCAGACAAGGCGCAGCCGCCGCCCAACCCGCCGCTACCTGCGCAGACGAGGAATCCGGCACGTCATCCCGGAGATAGCCGACCAGGACGCCAACCGGGCTGGCGCGGCAGCGCCGACGGTCGGCCGCCTGGTTTCGACCAGGACCGCTACAAGAGGCGCACCACCGTCGAACGGGCGATCAACAAGCTGAGGGTTTTCCGCGCGATTGCGACCAGGTTCGACAAGCGCGGCTATGTCTACCTCGGCACCGTCACCGCAGCCGCACTCGTCACATCCAGCTCCGCTCATGATCGCCAGGACCCTCCCTAAGCCGCGCTCGTCTCCCTGCGGCCGAGGCGAAACAAGACGGCAGAAGGGGCGGCGGGCAGGGTCAGCAAGAGGTCCCCCGTGCCGGGGTTCCAGGTCGTGGTGGCCTGGCCGGTGGACGGGTACAGCAGGTCCGCGTGGATGTGGTGGCCGCGCAGGTGGGGCAGGTGGAGGGTGGCGGAGGGGTCGCCGCCGGGGCGGCGCCAGACGGTGAGGTAGGTGGTGGTGGGGGTGCGCAGGGCCAGGGCGATCCAGGGGTCGTCCCAGGCGGGGAGGCCGAGTGGCCAGAGCGGCACCGCCTGCGGCAGGTCGGCGCGGATGGCCTTGTACACGGCGACCGCCTCGTGAACCAGGGCCCGGGCCTCCGGTGCGAGTTCGGGGATGCGGCCGGAGAGGTGGATGCGGCCGAGGAGCGCGTTGGCCATGGTGAAGGCGACCTCGTCGAGGGAGTCCTCCGGCTGGGGGTAGGCCCATACGGCCCCCTGCTCGGGGGTGACGGCGGTCGGTGCGGAGGCCGCGATGGGGGCGTAGAGCTGGAGGTTCTGCTGGTCGCTGGTGGACTGCAGTTGGAGCCGGGACAGCAGGGCGTGGTCCCAGCGCATGCCGCCGGAGGAGCAGTTCTCCACCACCAGGTGCGGATGCCGGTCGAGGATGCCGTCGAGCCAGTCGAGATGGGCGCGGTTGTGGCCGAGCAGGCCGGCGGCCGGGGTCTCGCCGGGGCGGGCGCTGGTGCCGGAGCCGGGATCGATGTTGTGGTCGAGCTTGAGGTAGCCGACGCCCCACTCGCCGACCAGGCGGTCCACGACCTGGTCCAGGTGGGCACGGGCGGCGGGGTGGCGGAGATCCAGGTGGTGCCGGTCCACTTCCGAGATGCGCACGTCGTCGCGGCGGAAGAACGCCTCGTCGGGCAGGGCCTTGGCCATGGGGCTGTGCACGCCGATCACCTCCGGCTCCAGCCACAGGCCGGGGACCATGCCGCGCTCGCGGATGTGGTCCAGCACCTCGTGGATCCCCTTCTCCCCGGGGAAGCGTGAGGCGGCCGGTTCCCAGGCGCCGACGGTGGTCCACCAGCCGCCGTCATCGTCGTCGTACCAGCCGGCGTCGATGACGAAGTACTCGGCACCCGCCTCGGCGGCCGCGTCGATCAGCGGCAGGAGCTTGTCGGTGGTGGGATCGCCCATCAGGCAGTTCATGTAGTCGTTGAAGACGACGGGCAGGCGGTGGTGGTCGGTGTGCGGACGGCGCTGGGCGCGGCGGTAGTGGGTCAGCGCGGCGAACGCGGCGTCGGGACCGCCGTCGGCGCTGAAGGCCAGCGCGGCGGGTACGGTCCGGAAGGCGGCGCTGGGCGCGATGGGGTGGCGCCAGCCGTGGTGGGTGTCGGTGGGCCCGAACAGTGCCGTGTAGGCCGCCTTGTCCCGCTCGCCGCACTCCCAGTGCCAGCCCCCGCCGTTGTGCTCGATCTGCCATACCCAGGTGCGGCCGGAGAGGCGGTCCGTGAGGCCGCCCATCGGCAGGTGTCCGCAACTGGACCAGGTGCCCTGGCCGTTCAGGGCGAAGCCCGCCTTGCCGTGACCGTAGGTCACTCGTCCGCTGAGGGCGGGTGTGGTCCGGCGCATCGGCTGCCGCTGCCAGCGGCACTCGGCGAGCCAGTCGTTCTCCGCCCACAGCAGGTCCGCGGCGTCGAGAGCCTCCGGACCTTCCGCGGTCGGGCCGCCCACCACGAGAGAGCTGACCGACTCCAGGTGAAGCGTGGTCTGCCCTTCGTTGCGCAGGGTCACCTCGCTACGAAGCACGGGCACACCGTCCGGCGACCGGTAGGTCACCTCCGCGGCCAACCCTGTCTCCGGGTCGTGGAGATGGACGGTCAGCGTGTGCCAGTCGCCGTCGCGGGTCGCGTGGTGGGCCCGGTGGCGCAACCGCCCGCCGAGGCCGGTGTCGACGAGACGGCTGCCCGACCATCGGCGGCCGTGGCCCGCGGCTGTCACTTCCACCAGGGGCAGGGGTGTGCCGGGGCTGCTGTCCGCCTCGCCGGGCAGTCCGAGGTGAGTCAGGCGCGGGCTGCCGTCGTCGTCGAGGAGGATCTCCAACTGGAGGGCCGCATGCCCCCAGCGGATGCTCTGCTGTTGCTTGGTCATGGGTGGCCTTTCCAGGTCAGGGCTTGCGCAGCACCGCGCAGGCACCGGGCGGCAGGTCGCGTGCCGTGGTGCCGGTGAGCAGGTCGTGGGCGGGCTCCGGCAGGGACACGGTGTCCGGTCCGTGGTTGATCAGGACCTGCCAGCGGCGGCCGTCGGGTGCGTGCCGGGTGACGGCTTCCACCCCGGCCGGCAGACCCGGCGTGTCCGGGCCGGCACCGGCCTCGTCGAGCAGCCGATGGATCAGAGCGCCGTAACCGGCGCCGTTGAGGCGGGTGGAGAGGTACCAGCCCTGCCCGGCGCCGTAGCGGTGCCGCGTGAGCGCGGGACGGTCCGTGAGCATGCCTTGGGTGTAGGCGGCGAGCGTCTCGGCGTTCCCGCTGCGCAGGGACTCGCTCCAGACGGTGCCGTACGACCCGTCCGACAGGGCGATCCGCTCCTCCCGCCGCAGCGGCCGGTACTCCTCGACGCGGATGCCCAGTGCCTCGCGCAGCGGCCCGGCGGGGTAGCCGCCCAGCCGGGCGTGGAGGCGGTCGTCGACGAATCCGCCGGCGTGCTGGACGAGGAGCGTCCCACCGCCCTCGACGTAACGGCGCAGGTTCTCGGCGCCCGCGTCGGACATCAGGAACAGGGCCGGGGCGATGACGAGCCGGTAGCGGCCCAACTCCTGTCCGGGGTGGGCGAAGTCGACTGTGACGCCCGCGTCCCACAGCGCCCGGTGTGCTTGACCCAGTGCCTCGTGGTAGCCGAGGTCGGGGGAGGGCAGGCCGTCCACGCTCAGGGCCCACCAGGCGTCCGCGTCGTGGAGGACGGCCACCGGGGCGGAGACGGTCGATCCGGCCAGCTCGCCGAGCCGGGCGATCGCGTCGCCGACCTGGGTGACCTCGCGGAAGATGCGGCTGTCGGGGCCCGCGTGCGGGACCATCGCCGAGTGCCACATCTCGGCGCCGGCCCGGGACTGACGCCACTGGAAGAAGAGGGCGCCCTCCGAACCGCGGGCGATGTGACCGAGGGTGTGGCGCAGCATCTCCCCGGGCTCCTTGGCCAGGACGCGGTCGCGGTCGTAGACGGTGCTGGTGCCCTGTTCCATCAGCAGCCACGGGCTGCCGTCGGCCAGGGAGCGGGTGCGGTCGGCGTGGAAGGCGGTGTCGGCGGCGGCGTCCAGGCCCGGCGACCCGGGGTAGTGATCGGAGGTGACCACGTCGAGTTCCCGGGCCAGGGACCACAGGTCCACGTTCTGGTAGCCGGGGAGCATCAGGTTGGTCGTCACCGGCCGGTCGCTGTGGACGCGGATCGCGTCGCGCTGCTCGCGGTAGGCGGCGATGATCTCGTCCGACCAGAACCGGTGGAAGTCCAGTGCCTGGCCGGGATTTTTGTGCCACTGCGTCGCGCGCGGTGGCAGTACCTGCTCCCAGGAGGTGTAGCACTGGCTCCAGAAGGCCGTCCCCCACGTGTCGTTGAGGGCGTCCAGCGAGCCGTGGCGGGCGCGCAGCCACCCCCTGAAGGCTGCGGCGGTGTGGTCGCAGTGGCAGAGCGTGCCGTACTCGTTGTGCACGTGCCACAGCGCGAGGGCGGGGTGGTCGCCGTACCGCTCGGCCAGGGCGGAGGCGATCCGGCGGGCCGCACTGCGGTAGGCGGGCGCGGTGAGGCAGTAGGTGTCGCGGCTGCCGTGGGTGAGGCGGGTGCCGTCCGGGGTGACCGGCAGCGCGTCGGGGTGGGCCAGGGTGAACCAGGGCGGCGGGGAGGCCGTCGGGGTGGCGAGGTCGACGGCCACGCCGTTCCCGTGCAGGCGGTCGATGTGGGCGTCGAGCCAGGCGAAGTCGTAGCGTCCCTCCTCCGGTTCGAGGAGGGCCCAGGAGAAGACGCCCACCGTGGCCAGGTTGACCCTGGCCCGGCGCATGAGCTCGTCGTCCTCCTTCCAGACCGGCTCGTCCCACTGCTCGGGGTTGTAGTCCCCGCCGAAGGCGAGCCCACCCAGGCGGTCGGTGACACTACGTGTGGTCATGACGGTGCTTCCCTGTGGAGAGTCGGGCGGCGCTTATGGACACAGGACGGCCGGTTACTGGTCCGCCCTTCGGTTCGTCGCGGCGTCAGAAGCCCGCGACGCCCCAGGAGCTCGCTGAGTAGGTGCCCGGCCCGAACTCCCAGCCGGCCATGATGCTGATGGTGTGGCTGACGCCGTCCGGCCAGTCGTACTCGTAGATGTTCCAGGTACGGCCGCCGAGGCTGATGTCGGTCGCGTAGTACTTGAACCAGTACGTCGATGAGGCCGCCGCTGCCGAGTTCGGCAGGGTGAGGACGATAGCCAGAGCCGCGAGAAGCGCGACCCAGCCGATACGGATGTTCATCAGCCCTCCGGAATGTGTGCTGAGTGGGGGGATCACACAGACGAGGAGAAGGCGGTCGTCCTGCCCTGGTGGCCGGGGCGTCGTCGGATTCCCCTTCGGAACGGCGGCTGCGGAGCTGGGCGAGCCCGAGGCGGAACTTACGTGGGGTCGCCGTAGATGACTCCGCGTCCGTTGGTCCCGAAGTAGACGCGGCCGTGGACCCGGGGGTCCCCGGTCATGGTGTTGCCGGTCCAGGCGTACTGGTGGCGGTCGTCGTTGATGCGGGTCCAGGTGCGGCCCGTGTCGTCCGAGCGGAAGATGCCGCGTACGCCGTGGATCCTGGAGCTGGTGTAGACGGCGGGGTAGGTGGCGCCGGGTGCGGCCTTGCCGAATCCGACGACGTCGCCCTCGTCCACCGCCTGGAACCTGGTGAAGGACGTCCCGGAGTCGGTCGAGCGCCACAGCCCGTACGGTGTGGGGGTGGTGGGCTTGGCGGTGCCGCCGGCCAGCCAGATGTCGCCCTCGTGGCCCGGTACCGGCTTGAACCGGACGTTGCCCGCGGTGGGCAGACCGGTCGCCGCCGTGGCCTTGAAGCTCGTGCCGCCGTCCGTGCTGAGGTAGAAGACGCCGGAGTCGTAGGCGTAGAACGTCGCCGGGTTCACCCGGTCGGAGCGCACCGAGGCCCCGGCCGGCAAGCCCTTCGACGCGGTCCAGGTGGCTCCGTGGTCGTCGGACCAGCTGACCGGCGCTCCGTCCGGTGACCAGACGATCCGCCTGCCGTCGGCGCTGACGGCGACGGATTGGTCATGGCCCCCGGGTCCGGTCAGGCCGGCCGGCTCGCTGCCCGAGGGTGTCCAGGTGGCGCCGCTGTCGGTGGAGACGGCGAAATGCTGGGTCCAGCCGCTGGTGGGGTCGCCGACCCGCACGAGGGTGTGGGGCGCCAGCTCCGCGTAGTCCAGGGCGGTGGTGATGCCGAAGGTCGGACGGTCGTACATCTTCGTCGCCTTGTTCAGGTCCGTGTGGCGGAAGCCGCCGACGTCCCCGACGCCGGAGAAGAGGTGCGCGGGGCCGACGGGCGGGCTGATCACGCAGGCGATCGAGCACTCCTCCAGGCCCTGGGCCCGCACGGACAGGTGCACCGTGCCGCCGCTGTCCCAGTCGGTGAGGTTGTCGGCGCCGTAGATCGTGGCGCCGGTGCCGTACATGAAGTGGTCGGAGTCGAAGGGGTCGATCTGGACGGACTCCATCATCCAGCCCAGCTTGGGGGTCATCTCCGGCAGCGACGGCGAGGCGTTCCAGGTCAGCCAGGGGGCGGCGGAGACGTCCATGTCGTAGCGCAGGGTGCGCTCGGAATTCGGGCCCAGCTCCCATGCGGGGGTCCAGCTCGCGCCGCCGTCGGTGGAGCGGTAGAGCAAGCAGTCCGGGTACCACTTGACCTGGGTGGACACCATCAGGGTGTCCGGGTTCTGCCGGTCGATGGTCAGCCCGCTGTAACCCCACTGGTTGTCGTCGCTGGTGGAGGGGACCGGGCTGATCCGGGTCCAGGTGCCGCTGGCGGTGTCCAGCTTCCACACGTCGCCCTTGGAGCCGTCGTAGGGGCCCGCGGTGTTGCTGGTCGCCAGGTACAGGTAGCCGCCGACGTGGTCGAGGACCGCGTGGTGCGGGATGAACCCGGTGGGCTGCCCGGGAACGCGTTCCCAGGTCGCCCCCGCGTCGGTCGACCGGTACAGGATGTTGTCCTTGTCGGCGACGGTGACGTAGATCGTCCGGGTGGCCCTGCCCGCCCTTGCGGTGCGTTTGTCGAAGACGACTTGCAGCACACCCAGGTTGTCGCCGTTCGGGCCGTCGGGATCGTTGGGGTCGGGCACGAAGTTGCCCGCGTTGGGAAAGCTCGTCACCTGCGCGAAGGTCTTGCCGTAGTCGGTGCTGCGCCACAGCCCGTTGCCGCCGCGCACCCCCAGGTAGAGGATCCTGTTGCGGTGCGGGTCGATCGCCAGCCGCTCGCCGATGCCCCGGCCGGGCATGTTGCCGCCCAGCCGGAACGGCAGGGGAGTAGTTTTCCAGGTACGGCCGCGGTCGGTCGAGCGCAGGATCGCGGCCAGGCTCGGGTCCCACTCGGGCATGGGGTAGGTGCCCGCCGCCAGGTAGACGCGGTCGGGGTCGGTCTCGTCGGTGGCGATGCTGATGATGCCGGTGTGTCCGTACTCGTCCCAGCCGACCCCGTCGGTGAGGGGGATCCACCGCTGGGACGCCTTGTCGAGGCGGTAGGCGCCGCCGATGTCGGTACGGGCGTACACCAGTCCGGGCTCGCGCTGGTTGAAGACGATGCCGGTGACGAAACCGCCGCCGACGATCTCCGCGTTGCGGAAGGTGTACGGCGTACGTCTGGCCTTGCCGGCCGGGTCGGCGGACGCGGCCGAGGCGGCGGACGGGGCGAGCACGGGGAGCGCGGCCGTGGCCGCGCCGGCGGCCAGCAGTCCTCGGCGGGAGAGGTGCGGGGCATGCGTCATGGCGGTTCCTGGCCTTTCGGTGCGCGTCCGTACGGGGCCTGTGCACAGGCAGAGGTCCCGTCGGCTCGGATGTGGTTGGGGACGGGCGGGTGGACGGTGTCAGCCGACCTCGAGGCGTGTTCGCCCTGGCGCTCGAGGGCGTTCGGTGATGTGCTGCGTCATGTGCGTCCCTAGCCCTTGATCGCGCCGGTGAGCATGCCCTTGGCCAGATGCTTCTGCAGGAACGGGAAGGCGAGGACGACGGGGAGCAGCGTCAGTACGACCACCGCCATCTGGAGCGACAGGGGAGCCGTCAGCGACTTTCCGTCGCCGAAGCCGGAGTTGGTCTGTCCCGGCAGGTTGAAGCCGAGGTTGACGTACTGGTACAGCACGTACTGCAGCGGCCACTTCCTGCTGTCGAGCGGCATGTAGAGCATGACGTTGAAGAAGGAGTTCCAGTAGCCGACGGCGTAGAACAGCGTGACCACCGCGGTGACCGCGCGCGACGTGGGCAGGACCACCGACCACAGGATGCGCCACTCGCTGGCGCCGTCCATCCGGGCGGCGTCGATGAGTTCGGTGGCCGTTCCGGAGTAGAAGGCGCGCAGCACGATGATGTTGAACACGCTCACCGCGCTCGGCACGATCAGCGCCCAGTACTGGTTGTATCCGCCGAGTCCCACGACCACCAGGTAGCTGGGGATCAGTCCGGCGCTGACGAACATGGTGACGATGAGCAGCATCAGGATGGTGCGGTGGCCCAGCGATCCGCTGCGGGAGAGCCCGTAGGCGCACAGCACCGAGATCACCATGGAGAACGCGGTGCCCACGACGGTGATGCCGAGGCTCACCACGAGTGCCCGGGCGACCGGGTCGCCCTGCAGGATCGTGTCGTAGGCGTTCAGGGTCAGGTCGCGCGGTACGAGGACCATGCCCCCGGCGTCGTTGATCGCCGCCTGCGTGGACAGACTGGTGATCGCCACGGACCACAGCGGAACCAGGACGGCGAGCAGGATGACGACGAGGACGGCAGACTTGCCGGCCTGACCGGCGACGGAAGGCGGCTCCTCCCACACGGGGCGGGCGGGGTTGCGGCGGCGGGCAGCCGTGGCGGCTGCGGTCAGATCGGTCATCGGCGGTACAGTCCGTCCTCGCCCATGGCGTGTGCGAGCTTGTTGGCGCCCCACAGCAGCAGCAGGGAGATGACGCTCTTGAAGATGCCCGCCGCCACGCCGTAGCCGTAGTTGTTGGTCGCGATGCCGTAGTAGAAGGAGAAGGTGTCGAGGACGTCGGCCGCGTCGTGCCCGACCGCCGCCCGCTGGATGAGCAGTTGCTCGAAACCCACGCTGAGGATGTTGCCGAGGCGCAGCACCAGCATCAGTACGGTGACGGCGCGGATGCCCGGCAGCGTGATGTGCCACAGCCGGCGCCAGCGGCCCGCGCCGTCCACGGCCGCCGCCTCGTAGAGGTTCTGGTCGAGCGCGGCGAGCGCGGCGAGAAAGACGATGATGCCCCAGCCGGACTCCTTCCACACGACCTGCGAGGTGACCAGCAGTTGGAAGGTGTGCGGGTCGGTCATGATGTTCCACGGCGTCATGTCGTGGTTGCGCAGGAACTGGTTGAGCAGCCCGGCCCCACCGAGCATCTGCTGGAACAGGGTGATCGTCAGGACCCAGGAGAAGAAGTGGGGCAGCAGGGTGACCGACTGGATGACCGACCGGATCCGGCTGCTGAGCACCGAGTTGAGCAGCAGCGCGAGCATGATCGGTACCGGGAAGAAGAGCACCAGCTGGACGATGCTGAGTTCCAGGGTGTTCTTCAGCGCCTGCCAGAAGAGGGGATCGCCGAACAGCTGGCGGAAGTTGTCCAGTCCGATCCAGTCGCTGTCGATCACTCCGACCAGCGGGTCGTAGTACTTGAAGGCGACGATGTTCGCGAGGATCGGTACGTAGTTGAAGATGAGCAGCAGAAGGACGACCGGCAGGGTCATCAGGATCAGGGACTTGTCGCGGCGCAGCCGCGTCCTGAAGGTGAGGCTCGGGGCGTCCGCCCGGGTCGCCCGCCGCCCGGCCGCTCTACGTCGCGGCTCGTGCTGCGGGCTGTCCGGGCTGACGTCGACGACTGTGGTGTGCACCCATCCTCCTTGGCTCGGCTCGTTCCGCCCGGGTCGCGGTCTGCGTCGCGCCGACGGCCCGGTCACTGCGCTTCACCGCTACTGGTTGGCGCCGTACTTGGCGAGAATCGTGTCCTGGTACCAGCCCACCAGCTGGTCACCGCCACTGCGCCGCCAGGTGCTGACCGCCTCCTGGAAGGCCGAGACCGGCTTGATCCCGTGGATGACGGAGGTGATGGTGTCCTCGACGGCCTGCGCCGTGTCGGCGGCGCTGTACCGGCCCGGGACGGTGACGTTCAGGTTCCAGAAGACCGGCTTGACCGCGAACGGCGCTGTGGCCTTGAGCCAGGCGCACTGCTCCTTGGTGATCTCCGGGTAACCCGGGTTGTTCACCGTGTTCGGGCACGCGGCCAGGAAGGGATACGTGGCCTGCTGGACGTTCTGCTGCCCGGTGGGCGTCGCGACGGGAACTCCCTTGACCAGGTTGTAGTCCACGCCTTTGACGCCGTAGATGGCCATCGTGTACTCGGCCGAACCCCACGGCGCGGCCAGGTAGTCGGCCACGGAGAGCAACTCCCGTATCTGGCCCGGCTTCAGGCGCGCGTTGACGTAGCTCACGTACCCGGTCCCCGAGCCGATGTAGACGTACGGCCTGGAGTGGCCGTCCGCCGCGAAGACCGGCAACAGGCCGCGCCGGTACGTCTTGTTGGCCGCCTGTCCCGACTGTGCGTCGCTGACCCCCCAGGCTCCCATGCCGTCGCCCGTGATGACGGTCTTGCCTGCGTAGAACCGGGTCTTGCTGTCGTTGACGTTGCCGGCCAGCGCGTCCGGGTTCATCAAGCCGGACTTCGCCAGCTTGTGGTGCCAGTTGAGGGCTTCCAGGATCTCCGGCGTCCGGTACTTGTGGACCAGTTCGCCGCCGTCCACCCGGAACTTCTGCGGCACACCGAACGCACCGTTGAAGTACGTCCAGATGTCGTCGAACGCCCAGCGTCCCGCCTTGGCGTCGGTGAGTTCCCTGCCGACGCGCATCAGATCGTCCGCGGACCTGATGTCGGCGGCGTCGATGCCGTGGTCCTGCAGCACGTCGTGCCGGTAGAAGATGATCTGGTTGAAGCTCGTGCCGCTGGTGAAGCACGGGATGCCGTAGAGCTTGTTCTCCCAGGCGCCCGCCATCCATCCGCTGCTGGGGATGGCCGCCAGGTTGGGGTACTCCTTGACGTGGTCGCCCGACAGGTAGGGCGTCAGGTCGGCCAGGTGGCGGCCCACCAGCCCGCCCGTCCGGACCTGCCCGTTCATCCAGGCCGGGATCTGCACCCAGTCCGGGAGGTTGCCGGAGGCGGAGAGGGTGGCCAGGGAGGTTCCGTAGGTGTTGCCGTTGGCCGGCTGCATCTTGATCGTGGTGCCCAGCGCCTTGGACATGGCCTGGTAGTACTGGTTGCCGGCGGGCGGGATGGTGCCCCAGAGCGGCGTGGCGGACGTGTAGTGACCGCCCTGGCCCGGGGTCTTCCTCACCGTGGTGACCGGCTCGGCGGGGTAAGTGAGGTAACCCGGCTCCGTGACCGCTCCGTTGGGGAAGGTGACGGACGGGAAGTCCGGCTTGCCGACCGCGCTGGGCACATAGGCGGGCAGTGCGGCGGCCAGGCCCTTCTTGCTGCTCGTGCCGCCCTTGCCGGTACCGGAGCCGCTGCCGCCACAGGCGGCCAGCAGCGGCGAGAGGGCGGCGGCGCCCGCTGCGCCGGCGGCCGTTCGCAGGACGGCTCGGCGGTTCATCTCGGTGCTCATGTCGTTGGGCCCTTCGTTTTCGTGGCCCCGACCGGCGGGCGGGCCGACGCTGAGTCGTCCGGCGACCTGATGTCGGGAGGGCGGGCGGAATCCGAGTCGATGCGCTTCGACGTTTCGGTGACACTAAGACCGCGTTTCCGGACACGACAACGGGCCGTCCAGGTCACTTTTCGGTAACAGGCGCGTTCGAGGGTCGTGGCGAGCCTTGCCGTCATACGGCTTATCCGCAGGTGAGCCCATACCCGGGTCGGACTTCCGGAGGGGCGCCAACGCTGTACAAACCCCTTGCGACGGCCGGTAGCCCTGTGATTGACACACGACTCAGCGTCATGCGAACGTCGAAGCGCTTCGACTGCACGGCTGTGTGATCCAGGAGAGCTGTACGCCGCCCGGGCCCGCAGTCGCCCACGCTTTCCACGTCCTCTCCCTCGACCTCCTGCAAGGGGCCTCTCAGGTGAGTACCGCCGCCACAACCCCCGAGCCGCCCGTCACCGACCTGCCGTTCCGTGACCCCGTGCTCCCGCTCGCCCAGCGCGTCGACGACCTGATCTCCCGGCTGACGCTCGACGAGCGCATCGAGCTGCTCTACCAGTACTCACCAGGAGTTCCCCGCCTCGGACTGGCCCCCTTCAAGACCGGCACCGAAGGGCTGCACGGCGTGGCCTGGCTGGGGCCGGCCACCGTGTTCCCGCAGGCGGTAGGCCTGGGAGCCACCTGGGACGAGGAACTGCTGCACGAGGTCGCCACGGCCGTCGGCACCGAGGTACGTGCCTTCCACCAGCGCCCCGCCGTCGACGGACACCGGCACAGCCTCCAGGTCTGGGCGCCCGTGGTGAACCTGCTGCGCGATCCCCGCTGGGGCCGTAACGAGGAGGGGTACGCGGAGGATCCGCTGCTCACCGGCCGGCTCTCCGTCAGCTTCTGCCGCGGGCTGGCCGGGGACCACCCGGTCCACCTGCGCACGGCACCGCTGCTGAAGCACTTCCTCGCCTACAACAACGAGAACGAGCGCGACATCACCTCCTCCGCGGTGCCGCCCAGGGTGCTGCACGAATACGACCTCGCCGCCTTCCGCCCGGCCATCGCGTCCGGTGCCGCCACCGGCGTCATGCCGGCCTACAACCTCATCAACGGCCGCCCCTGCCACGTCAGTCCACTGCTGGAGACCGAGGTACGAAGCTGGGCCGAGCCCACCGGCAACGAGCTGTTCGTCTGCAGCGACGCCGGAGCCGTGACCAACCTGGCCGAATCGGAGCACTACTTCGACGACCACCCCACCTCCCACGCGGCGGCGGTACGCGCCGGCGTCGACAGCATCACCGAACAGCGCGAGGACGGCAGCATCACCCTCGGCAGGCTCCGCACGGCGGTCGACCGCGGACTGCTCACCGAGGCCGACATCGACCGCGCCGTCCGACGCCACCTGTCGATACGTTTCCGCCTCGGCGAGTTCGACCCGGACCTCGGCCCCTACGCCGGCATCCGCGACGACGTGGTGGACAGCCCCGCACACCGTGCGCTCGCGCTGCGCGCCGCCACGGAGTCGGTGGTGCTGCTGAAGAACGACGGTGCACTGCCGCTGTCACCGGCACCCGGTCGGCGCGTGGCGCTCGTCGGTCCGCTGGCGGACACCCTCTTCGAGGACTGGTACAGCGGCACCATGCCGTACCGGATCACCGTCGCCACCGGCCTCGGGGCGGCACTCGAGGAGCGCGGCGCCGAACCGGTCCGCGCGGAGGGAGTCGACCGGATCACGCTGCGCGCCGCCTCCACCGGGGGCCTGCTGCGCGTGCCGACGCCCGACCCCGGTGGGCCCATGGTGGCCGGTGCTCCCTCGGCCGAGCAGCAGGCGGGCGACGGCGCCTGCCACGACCTGTTCGACTGGGGTGAAGGCGTGCTGACCCTCCGCAACGCGCGCACCGAGCGCTACGTCACCCTCAAGGACGGCCACCTCACCCTCGCCGCCGACCAGGCGCAGCCCAACGGCTGGTTCGTCCACGAGACCTTCCGGCTGGAACCCCAGCCGGACGGCACGGTACTGCTGCGCAACGTCAGCAACGGCCGATACGCCGCCGTGGACGCCGCCACCGGCCGGGTCACCCTCTCCGCCGAAGCCCCCGAAAAGGCGGAACGCTGGACCCGGACGGTGGTCAGGAACGGAATCGCCGAAGCCATCGCTGCCGCCGCCTCGGCGGACGTCGCCGTGGTCGTCCTCGGCAACGACCCGCACATCAACGGCCGCGAGACCGAGGACCGTAGGGGCATCGTGCTGCCGCCCGCACAGGAAACCCTGCTGCGCGCCGTCGCCGCCGCGCGCCCCGCGACCGTGCTGGTCGTGATGAGCAGCTACCCGTACGCCGTCGACTGGGCCGACAAGCACCTGCCCGCCGTGGTGTGGACCTCCCACGGCGGGCAGGAGACGGGCCGGGCACTCGCCGCGATCCTGCTCGGCGAGGCCGAACCGTCGGGACGGCTCCCACAGACCTGGTACCGCGGCGACGACCCGCTGCCCGGCCGCCTCGACTACGACATCATCAGCGCCGGCTGGACGTACCAGTACCACGAAGCCGCACCGCTGTACCCCTTCGGGCACGGCCTGTCCTACACCACCTTCGCCTACTCCGACCTGCGGCTGTCCGCCCAGGAAGCGGCGCAGGACGACACCCTGGCCGTGAGCGTCGAGCTCACCAACACCGGAACACGCACGGGCACCGAGACCGTGCAGCTCTACACCCGCGCGCTCGCCGCCCGCCACCATGCGCCCAGGCGCAGACTGACGGACTTCCGCAAGGTCTCCCTCGGCCCCGGCGAACGGCGGCGGCTGGAGTTCGCTGTGCCCGTCGCGGCCCTGGCTCACTGGTCGGTCTCAGCCGGTGCCTTCGCCGTGGACCCGGGACAGTACGAGATCCTGATCGGGCACTCGGCCCAAGCCATCGCCCTGACGGCGCCCCTCACCGTGACGGGGCCGGCCCTTCCCGCCCGCGGCCTCGTCGGCGGACGACTGAGGGCCGTCGACTTCGACGAGTGCGTGGGCGGCACGCTCGTCGACGCCACCCGGGAGGAGGGGGAGGCGGTCACGCCGGCAACCGGCGAAACCTGCTGCGGACTGCGCTACCGCTCGGTCGACCTGGGCAGTCCGGCAGACGGACCGCGCGTCATCACGGCCGAGGTGTCCCGCGCGACGCAAGAGGACGCGACCGTCGAGATCTACGCCGACGGCGGCCCCGGCACCGGCAGCCTGCTGGCCGCCCTCCACGTCCCCGCCGACACCGACGGCCGGTACGACTGGCGCACGGTCAGCGCACCGCTGCCCGCGGAGGTGACCGGGGTGCACGATCTGCATCTCGTTCTGCGGGGCGGTGCCCACCTGGCCGCGATCGGCGGCGGGACGCGGTAAGGACCGGACCGTTGGTGCGGGCAAGTGGTTCTGCCGGCGCATGCGCATGCGGGTTCGGGTGCTTGGTTGGTCAGGCAGGGGCCGCGGCGGCTGCTGGCCTGTCTGGATGGTGCTGCGCCGGACGCCGCGTCGGCTCTTTCCGCACGGCCCGGAACACCCCCGCCGCCGCGGGCGGGCTGCGGCCGATCGCCGTGGACGGCAAGACCGTACGCGGCCGTGCTCTTCTGCGCGCTGTCCAGTCGCCATGTGACGGGCCGACATGCAGTTCGGGAGTCGGTCAGCCCGCATCGACTCCGAGTTGGATCACCGGTCCGACCAGGGCAAGAGCCTGATCGACGAGTTCGTCCAGGCTTTCGCTGCCGTCGCTGTCCACCCAGCGGCGCAGGGCGGCTTGGAAGGCCGTCAGGGTGACGCCGGCAGCGACGGCAGGACGCAGGTCGGCGTCCGGGGCCAGTCCGGCTCGCAGGGCGAGGATGCCGGTCATCTCGGCCTGCCACTGGGACTGCCGCTCCAGGAAGCGGGCCAGAAGGGCCGGGGTGTCGAGGATCAACCTGCTCACGCGCAGCATCTTGGCCGGATTGCCGACGCTCATCGAGGTGAACACCGACAGGGCGCGACGCAACGCCAGCGCGGGCGGCTCGTCGGCCGGCCGGGCGTTCAGCTCCGCGCACAGCCTCACGCCGGCTTCCGCCAGCATGTGCACGATCACGTCTTCCTTGGAATCGAAGTAGCGCGAGAACGTACGGCGTGACATTCCCACGGCGGCCACGATCTGGTCGACCGTCGTCTCTTCGAACCCCTGGTCGGCCAGCAGCTTGACCGCGGCCTCAGCCAGTTCGCTGCGCACGAGCCGGCGCTTGCGCTCCGCCATGTTGGCCGCCGGGGCCGTCTCTGTATCTCCCACGGCACAGATGCTAGTCCGAGCCAGGCGAGTCCCGCCACGCCTTGATTGACTCACTGTGCCATCAATGGCAGTCTGGGCCTCATGTCAGACAGTAAATGGACCGCATCCCGCATCCCCGACCTGACGGGCGGGACCTTCGTCGTCACCGGAGCCAACAGCGGCCTGGGCCTGGCCACCACCCGCCACCTGGCGCGGCACGGTGCGCACGTCGTCATGGCCGTACGCAACGAGGCCAAGGGCCGCCGGGCCGTCGCCGACGTCCGCGCCGCCGATCCCGACGCAAGCCTTGAGACACGCCATCTCGACCTCGCCGACCTGGACTCGGTCAAGGCGTTCGCCGCCCGCGTGCATGACGACGCCTTGCAGGTCGACGTCCTGATCAACAACGCCGGGGTCATGACGCCACCCCGAACGCTGAGCCCCCAGGGCCACGAGTCACAGTTCGCCGGCAACCACCTCGGCCACTTCGCCCTCACCGGCCTGCTCATGGACCTGCTGCGGCAGGGGCGGGACCCGCGTGTGGTGACGGTCAGCTCGATCGGGCATCACGGCGGGCAGATCTACTTCGACGACCTCTCGGGCGCCCGGAAGTACCAGCGCGTGAAGTACTACGACCAGTCGAAGTTCGCCAATGTCCTCTTCGGCCTGGAACTCGACCGCAGGCTCCGCGCGGCCGGCAGTCCGGTACGCAGCCTGCTCGGCCACCCCGGGATCACCGCCACCAACCTCCAGCGCACCGGCCCGACCGGCCTGTTCCGGGTGGGAGGCGCCCTCGTCAACCGGCTGTTCGCCCAGGACGTCGAGACCGGCGCGCTTCCCCAGCTGCGCGCCGCGACGGCACCGGACGTCGAGGGCGGGCAGTTCTTCGGCCCCGACGGATGGAAGGAGTTGCGCGGACATCCCACGGTCGTCCGCCCCGACCCTGCGGCGCAGGACCCTGACACCGCACGCCGCCTGTGGGCACTGTCCGAGGAACTGACCGGCGTCGCCTACGCACCCGCTCCTTCAGCATGACCCACGGCCATGGCAGCCGGACCGCCGTTCTCAGCTGGCACTTGCCATGGAGTGCACTCGAAGTCGTAGCGTCGGGGACGTAGCGGCGCACGAGGCCGTCTCAGCGCCCGCTCCTCCCGGGATGCGGGGTGTCGGCGGCTGTGTCTGGCTGGACAGGAGACTTCGTGCCGCCCGAAGGATGACCAAGTGTGCAGGAAAGGCTGGGACACACCATGCAGAAGCGCAGTCTGCGGGAATTGCAGGTATCGGCCATCGGCCTGGGGTGCATGGGCATGTCCGCCTTCTACGGAACCGCTGACGAGGAGGAGGGCATCGCGACGATCCGGCACGCCCTCGACCTCGGGGTGAATTTCCTCGACACCGCGCAGATGTACGGCCCGCTCACCAACGAGTCCCTGGTCGGTGAGGCGATCCGGGGGCGCCGCGAGGAGTATGTGGTTGCGACGAAGTTCAACTACCGGATGGACGACGCCGTACCGGGTGACATCAGCACGGTCGGCCCGCAGGATGGCTCGGCCGAACACGTCCGCAGTTCCGTCCACGGCTCGCTGACGCGTCTGGGCACCGACTACATCGACCTGTACTACCAGCACCGCGTCGACCCGAACGTGCCCATCGAGGAGACGGTCGGCGCGCTGGGCGAACTGGTCGCCGAGGGCAAGGTGCGTCACATCGGGCTGAGCGAGGCGAGCGCCCGGACCATCCGCCGTGCGCACGCCGTGCACCCGGTCACGGCCGTGCAGAGCGAGTACTCGCTGTGGTCGCGGGATGTGGAGGCCGAGGTGCTGCCGGCCTGCAGGGAGCTGGGCATCGGCTTCGTCCCGTACTCGCCCCTCGGCCGGGGTTTCCTCGCCGGGCGGTTCACCTCGCCGGACGACCTGGACGCCAACGACTGGCGCCGCCAGAACCCGCGCTTCAAGGACGCCAATCTGGAGGCGAACCTGCGGCTGGCGGCGAAGGTGAAGGAGATCGCCGCTGAGAAGGACGTGGCCCCGGCTCAGCTGGCCATCGCATGGGTGCTGGCCCAGGGCGAGGACCTGGTGCCGATCCCGGGCACCAAGCGCCGCACCTACTTGGAGCAGAACGCCGCCGCCGTCGACATCCACCTGACCAAGGACGACCTGGCCCGCATCGACGCGGAGCTGCCCGAGGCGGCCGGTGAGCGGTACGACGAGGCAGGGATGCGGTCCGTCAACCGGTAAGCGGAGGGGCGCACACACCGCACCGGGGCTCTGTAGGGCGCGTGGGTCGGTCATCGAAACCGTCGTGCGGCGTGCGCTTCGTAGGACCGCCGGCGATGGGGGTGCAATGGCAGTCGCAGCGACAACGCTGAGGGCCAGTTGTCCCTGGGCCGGTGTCCTGCGCCGTGCCCTGGAACCAGGCTCGAACCGGGCGGTTCGCAAGGGCGGCCGTCTGTCAGGCCACTGCCGACGGCTTGTCCCGGATCGGCGTCAAGCTCGCCCGGGGTTGTTGGTGTGGGTTTCGTGTTCTTTGGCGGTCTGGGTGGGGGGCTGGAGTCTGAGGCCTTGGGGAGTGGAATCAGGGGGTCAGTGTGGGGGGTGCGGGTGGTCGCGGAGAAGGTGGGGTCGTACGGGGGAGGACTACTCATTTCCGCTCAAAGGTGCGGTTCGAACCCTGGTGCACCTGTCGCGGTCGGTATCGATTCAGTGCCGGAGTGCGTTGCGTTCGTAGCCGGTGCGGTCCTCATCTCGTACAGGAAGCGCAGCCAGGGCGTCGCGGACGGGCGGAGCGATGTCGCCAGGTTCCTCGCGGTGGGGGTGGTCTTGCGCAGTGGTCCGCTGGTCCCTGTCGAACTTCTTGTGTGCGGGCTGGGTGTGGTGGCCTGGGCCGGGGTGGGGCGCAGGGCGCCGATCCCCAGGGCCAGCGGCCCGGTCACGGCGTACTCGGCACCAGCCTGAGCGCCGGCCGGCGCGGGGTGTGTGCATGTGTGGAGGCTCTCCGAGTCGGCGCCGGAACACCGGCTGAGTCAAGGGATGGGGAGCGGCGGAGGAACATGTGAGCCTCCTCCCCGCTGTGAAGTTCCTGTCCAGCTCCAGCCACTTGGCCGGGCATGCCGACATCAAATCTGAGCAACGGGATCTCTGATCCGGGCAAGGGAATCCCTGAGCAGGTGTTCGTGGTTCCTGGCCGTGAGGTGGGTACGGCGGGATGATCTGTGGTGTGAGGAGGACGGCAGGGCGGCACTGCCGGGTTGCGGTGATCCGCAGCTGCCCTGGATCTGCCCGGGGCGCAGATCAGATGACCGCGACGGCCCTGGAGCCCGGCCTCAACCGCCTCTCTCTTCCAGGTGCTTGACGACTGCGGGTATCTGCCCGGGGCGATCCGCAGCACTCGTCTCGTCGACCTGGTGAACACCGCGGACCCCACGCTCGTCGCCGCCGCCTTCGGCACGGATGCGCAGGGCACCCTCGTCTACCTCGCCGGCCACGTCGACGTTGGGTGGTAAACCCACCTGCCCGGAGATCGGCGCCCGTGGTCTACTGCCGATCATGCCGTTGCTGATGCTGGATCTCGACAACACCCTGGTCGACCGCGACTGCGCCTTCCGCGATGCCGTCAGTGCATTCCTGACCGAGCATCGCCTGCCCGCCTCCGATCTCACGTGGGTGATGGCTCTCGACGCCCGCGGCTATACCGCCCGCCACGATGTTGCCGCGGCCATGACCGACCGGTACCGGGACATGGTGCCCGCCAAGTCCATCCGTGCCCTGCTCGACCACGGCGCCGCCGATCGCGTCGTACTGGCCGACCTCTCGCGCGAGGCCCTGGACAAAGCACAGGCCGACGGCTGGACCTGTGTGATCGTCACCAACGGCCGCACTGCCCAACAGGAAGCCAAGATCCGTCGCACCGGACTCGACCAGATCGTTCAGGGCTGGGTGATCTCCGAGGCGGTGGGCCGCAAGAAGCCCGAACCGGAGATCTTCCACGCTGCCGCGGATGCCGTCGCAGTGCCCCTCATGGGCGGGTGGGTCATCGGCGATTCCCCGCATGCCGACATCGCCGGCGCCGACGCGCTCGGGCTTCGAAGCGTGTGGGTGTCGAACGGACAGCAATGGGCCCAGGACTCCTACCAGCCCACCCATGTCGCCCAGGACGTCGCCACCGCGATCGACTACGTCATCACTACGGCGAGATAAGGCATGACGGACGTGGGGAGGCGCTGGCATCCGGGTCCGTGAGCCGGGGTGCGGTTGCCTCGCCGCGCGTGTGTTCAGGCGTGGAGCAGGAGGTTCAGTCGGGGCGGCAGTTCCGGGCTGTCCTGGGACGGGGGTGTGGTGTCGTCGAGTTCGAAGCCCCATCGGTGGGAGGGGGCGCAGCCGAATACGTGCTGGGAGAGGGCCGGTAGTGAGTGGTCGGCGCTGGTGGCTGAGTCCCAGGTGAGGGCGAGTCCCTGGCGGTCGGCTTCCGGGTCGGTGATTCACCGGCTTGTGCACAGGCCGGGGAACTCGTCGGCCCGGGGATGGAGTTCGCTCTTGCCGGACGGGTGAGGCCGCGGATCGCGGGCTTGGGTGGTGCGTCGCTCGTCCCACCAGGCGATGACGACGTGCATGGGGGCCTCCGGCAGCAGAGTGTCGTGTGTGCGTGTGATCGCGGTGTCCCCGTTGACACCCGTGCGCGGGCGCGGTCCCGTCTCGTCCAAGGCGGCCGGCTCGGCGGTCAGAGCTGGGAGCCACCGGTGGCGTCGATGGTCTGCCCGGTCACCCAGCGGGCGTCGTCGGAGGCGAGGAAGGCGACGATGTCCGCGACGTCCTCGGGGCGGCCCACCCGGCCGAGCGCCGAGAGCGCGGCGGCCGACTCCTCGGCCTGCGCGTTGCCGCGCAGCCAGGAGGCGTTGATGTCGGTGTCGACGATGCCGGGGGCCACCGAGTTGACCGTGATGCCGCGTGAGCCGAGCGCTTTGGCGAGCGTGAAGGTGAAGGCGTCGACGGCTCCCTTGGTCATCGAGTACGCGATGATGTCGGTGAGCGCGATCCGGGTGGCGCCGGACGAGGTGTTGATGATCCGGCCCCCGTCCCGCAGGCGGGTGAGGCCCTGCTGGGTGAGGAAGAACGGCGCGCGCATGTTGACGGCGACGGCCTCGTCGAACGCCTCGGGCGTGGTCTGCCCGATCTCACCGCGCGGCGTGATGCCGGCGTTGTTGACCAGGATGTCGAGTTCCGTGCTGCCCGCGTGTTCGAGGGCCTGGCGGTCGTAGCTCTCCCAGAGTGCCTCCACGTCTGCGGGCTTGCCCAGCTCGGCGTGGACGGCGAAGGCGGTGCCGCCCTTGGACCGGATGGTCTCCACGACCTCGTGTGCGGCGGCGGCGCTGCGTCCGTAGTGGACGGCCACCAGCGCTCCGTCGCTCCCCAGCCGTTCGGCGATCGCCCGGCCGATCCCGCGGCTTGCGCCGGTCACCAGTGCTGTCTTTCCTGCGAGCGCGCCCATGGGCTCCATGCCTTCCACATCCATATTCTGTAGCGATGACTACGGAAATAGGCTACCTGATTTCCATAGCGATCGCTGTAAAATCTGGTCATGACGACGACCAAGCGCGGCAGGCCGCGGAGCTTCGACCGTGAGGTCGCGCTCGTGCGGGCCACGCTGCTGTTCTGGCAGCACGGCTACGAGGGCACGTCCATTGCCGACCTGACCGCCGCCATGGGGGTCTCCCCGCCGAGCCTGTACGCGGCGTTCGGCGACAAGCGCGCGCTGTTCACCGAGGTCGTCGAGCGCTACGGCGACACCTTCGGGGCGTTCATGGAGAACGCCCTGGACCAAGAGAGCGACGCGCGCGCGGGTTTCGCGAGGATGCTGGACGAGGCGGCGCTCTCCTACACTGACCCCGAGCATCCGGCCGGCTGCCTCATCATCAGCGCGGCCGTCAACTACTCCCCGGGCACCGCGGACGTCGAGGAGGACCTGCGCGCCCGCCGGACGGCGAACGTACGGTCCTTCGAGAAACGACTGACGGACGCCAAGGACCAGGGAACCCTCGCGGGCAGCGCCGACACCCGGGCCCTGGCCGTCTACTTCGCCGCTGTCGTCCAGGGCATGTCCCAGCAGGCGCGCGACGGGGCGAGCGCGCAGGAGCTGCGGCGGGTGGCCGAGTACACCATGACGGCCTGGCCGGCGCCGGGCGCCTGAGACGCCGGGCCCGCCCCGCTCAGGGGGAGGGCGGTTCGTCTCCCGTGCGACAGAGCCGGGCCACGACGTTCGTGTACTTCTCGTCGGACCGCAACGTCCCGAAGCAACTGGGGTGGGGGCCCTGCCTTGGGCTGGTGTGGCTGTCACCTGCACTGACGGTTCGCGTACGTACGGGCTTGTTCGCCGCTGTTCGCCTGCGTTGTCACGCAGTTAGACACTCACCCAGGCCGCCTGCGCTGGGGTCAGAGGCTGTTTGAGGCACCTTGACCGACTGGGAAAATAGCTTCGTCGTGAAGGCCTGGTCTGGGCATGATTACGACCGTGCGTGAGGACT
Source organism: Streptomyces sp. 351MFTsu5.1 (assembly GCF_000383655.1). NCBI lineage: Bacteria > Bacillati > Actinomycetota > Actinomycetes > Kitasatosporales > Streptomycetaceae > Streptomyces > Streptomyces sp. 351MFTsu5.1. Next base: position 140,856 of record NZ_KB911799.1, read on the forward strand.
GGGACTATCGCAGGCACGGGCGGTACAGGCTGACGGAGACGGAGCGCGGCGACGTCTGGGGCGTGTGCGCTGCAGTAGAGGGACTCTTTGGGGAGCCCCGGCGCGGGACGTATGAACTGTTCGGCTGGGTGCCGGAAGGTGCCCAGGTCGAGGGGTGGGTCGGCAGCCGGGTGTGGATGGTGCCGGACGACGATGCACTTGAGCCCTGGCTGCTGGAGGACGCGGAGACCCCAGGACAACTCTTGGGGACCGGCAGTCTCGTGCTCACTGGCTTGGACGACTACGAAGGTCCGCCTGAGAGACACATGGGTCGTGTCCGAGTACACGACGGACATCGGTGGCTGGGCTCCTGTCGGGAATTCACCCGCGTCCTGCCGGCCGACCAAGCTGTGCCCCTGCTCGTCCTGCAGAGACTTGCCCAGGGTGATCAGCTGCGAGCGGCACTGATGAAGGGCACCCGGCGGGCACTGGACCTGGAGGAGGCCGCCCTGGAGATACAGGACGCCCAGGGCGAGCCGCTCACCGATCGGCTGCTGTGGGCCAAAGTCCGCTCCTGGCGCCCATCCTCCTACGGGACAGATCTGATCGACCTGGAGCTTGGCGGGCAGCTCTTCACCCCCGTTCCTCAATTCGCCCGGCCCGTCTGGGAGCAGTGGCTCGCCGGGTCGCCGGACACCCTGGGTGCCTGGGCGGGCCTCGACACTCGGCGCCGCGGGGCCTGGCTCGATCTCGTCCGCGAGCGGGCATGTCGCCGTTCTCACCTCGACCGGCCGGCTGGTCATGCCTACGAACTCGACGGCCGACACATCACCGACCAACCGGGCCTGTATCTGGCGCTTGGGGAGACGGTGAACGGGCCGGGGGGCTACTTCGGCGGCTGTCTGGCCGCCCTCGACGACTGCTTGCACGGCACCTTTGGTTTCGCCGCCCCTGCAACCCTGCTCTGGCGGAGCGCCGGGACCGCACGCAAGTACCTGTCCCGGACCCTGACTCCAGACGGCCAGCCCCACGACCTATTCGCCGACGTCCTCGATGTCCTAGCTGAGGGGGGCATACACGTAACCTTGGCGTGATCCCCGTCCGAAGGTCTACCCAGTCCGGATGGCTTCCCCGGCAGGATTCGAACGGCGACCCCCGCTTTAGGAGTTCGATCGCTCCTCGGCACTGTCGGGGAGCCGCCTGGCCACGCCAGCCGTGCAGGATCGCCTGGAAGCGCTGGTGTCCGGGGTCGTTGGTGTCACCTGTGGATGTCAGAACGGTCCAACCGCACGCGCTCGCTGGCACGATGATCCCGTGGTTGACCTGGAGCGCATCAAAGCAGAGAGCGTGGCGTAATTCCGATCTCTTGATGAGGGGGCCGCCCGGCGGCACCACTTCCGCCACGCCGACGAGGAGGGCGGCTTGTGGTACTTCGAGGCCGTACCCGACCGCGGTGAGTTGATCGCCATCAAGACGGACCAGGCGCTCGACCCTGAGGAGGACCCGTTGGAAGCCATCCCGTCCGAAGAGTTCCAGCGGGTGTGGACTCAGTGACAGCGTTGGACAACCACTTTAGGAGCCAGGTGGGGTGACTTGCGCTGTGACCTGTGGACCCCCGCCTTGAGCAGAGTCCGGTGGCACGCGCCTTGGTGTGCCCCGATTCCCCGTGACTCCCCGCCTGTTCTGGCACGGATGTGGCACGACCGCGCGGCGCGAACCCTTTGCCGTCCGGTCACTGCGAGTCGACACCCCATATCTTGAAGGGCTCGTACCCTCCATCGCGGAAGTCGAAGACAGTCACTTCGGTGTCGGATATGTTCCGGAAGTGGCCCCCATAGCCGGGCTGCGCGATGTGTGGGGCGAGCAGGTCCAACAGGCCCCGGAGGTACAGCATGGAGTCGTCGACCCAGTGGTTGCGTGCGAAGAGTTCCCACTCGTATCTCTCCCCGGAACTCGTGAACTCTTGCACCTCGCGCCGCAGAGACACGACGTCTCCACCGGGCATCCGGCGGTTGTTGTAGGTGTCCTGGACGAGCAGTGGGTACGGATGCTCGTCCGTCGGCGGTCGGCCGGCGCAAAGCGGGCAGCAAACACCATCTGATCTGCGACGGACGCGGCACCCCGCTCACGGTCATCACCACTGCGGCCAACGTCAACGACGTCACTCAGACCCTCGCCCTCGTCGAGGGGCATCCCGCCCGTCGCCGGAAGGCCCGGCCGCCCGCGCAGACGCCCCGACTTGCTCCTCGGCGACAAGGCATACGACGACTCGAAGGCCGTGCGCCATGAGCTGCGACACCGCCGGATCCTGCCGGTCATCTCCCGCAAGGGCGCCCCGAACATCAAGGGACTGGGATAACTCCGCTACGTCGTGGAGCAGACCTTCGCACTGCTTTACCAGTTCAAGCGCCTCGCCGTCCGCTGGGAACGCCGAACCGAACTCCACGATGCCTTCGTCTCATTGGCCTGCAGCCTCATCTGCTGGAGACGCCTCAAGAAGGCACAACCATGATCGTGTTACGAGCACTGTCAGCGATTTCGCGCCATTGTTATGCCAACTGTATTGCAGGACACGTAGTTTGCTTCCTTTTGTTACGTGTAGCAGCGACTTCCTGTACGGAAAACGAGAATGGAAGAACGATGCACTCGGAGCCCCTGCGGGCTGTCGGACTGTCCGAGGCCGCCGAGTTGTGCTGCCTGGACCTCATGGAGTTCGGCGAGTGCACACCCGCCGAACTCGCCGCGCGTGCCTCCCTGAAGGACGGGCGGGCGGCGCTCGCGCTGGCCGAACTGGAGGCCATCGGGCTGGCGCGGCTCGTGCTGGAGGCGTTCGCTGCCCGCCGTTCGCGCGAGGCGGGGCTGGCGCGGGAGAGTGCCGAGATCCTGTCCCGGATGTGGTTGCGCGCCTCCGGCCGCCGCGCCGACTTCGAACTGCTCCGCTCTCACGAGGCGGGCTGCCGGGTCCTCGACGGCATCCAGCGCGACGCTCGTGACCGTTGCGCGGCTCCGGCCGCCGCGCCGACTGGTGTGCGCGCGATGACGCTTTTTGCCCCCCGTCCCCGGAGGGTCACCGGTTGCCCAGGGTCTCTTCGGCCGCTGCTGCGAAGTCGTCGATGAGCGGGGCGCGCCGGGAGGTCACCCAGGCGAGGGCTACCTCGTTGGGACCGATGTCGTCCACCGGCAGGGGCACCACGTCGGGGCGGGTGTAGAAGTTCGCGGTGGACAGGGGGAGCACCGCGATACCGGTCCCGGCCGCCACCAGCTCCAGCTTCTCCTCCACCTGGTGGATGACCGGAACCTCCGATCGCCGCCCCTCGCGCAGCTCCTCCGCGATGTCCCGCCACTCCGGTACGGCGTCCGGGTCCTGGAGCAGATGCTCCGGAGCGAGATCCGCGACGCTTACCGACGTTCGGTCCGCCAACCGGTGACCCGCAGGCAGCATCACCACGCGCGGCTCCTTGAACAGCGGCAGGACCGTCAGGCCCTGCGGGTTGATCGGCAGCCGCACCACGCTCACGTCCGCCCGGCCGTCCAGCAGCACCTCCACCTGGTCGTCCCAACTGGTCCGCAGCAGACGGACGTTCACGGTGGGATGGCGGCCGGTGAAGACCACCATCGCCGGGGTCACGGTGATCCCCGGCATGAAGCCGATGGTGAGCGTCGGCGTGCCCTGCGCGGCCGTCTTCACCCGGCGCAGCAGCGCCTGCGCGGACGCCAGCAGCGGGACCGCGTCCTTCAGGAGCTGTTCACCGGCCGGGGTCAGCAGTGTGCCGCGCCGGTTCCGGTCGAAGACCTCGGCGCCGAGGTCGTCCTCCAGGCTGCGGATCTGCCGGGACAGCACCGGCTGCGCGATATGCAGCCGTTCGGCCGCACGCCCGAAGTGGAGTTCCTCCGCCACGGCCACGAAGTACCGGAGTTTCCGCAGGTCAAGATCCACCCGGTGTCACCGCTCCTTTCTGGAGGGGACGGTCCCGCGCACTGTCACCGGACCGTCCCGGGAAACGACGTGCCCCGGTCGTCTGCGTCGACGGCCGAGGCATGAGGTCATGAATCTACCGCCCGGACCAGGTGGACGTTCGCCGCCCACCCACGTGTCAGGACCGGGTCATTCGCCGCGCGCGAGGACGCCCAGCGGGTCGGTGAACGTCGGCTTCCAGCCCAGCTCCGCCTCGGCCCGCGCGGGGGTGAGCTGCTGGTCCAGGACGAACGCGTCCGCGATGACACCCATCTGGTCGTACGCCTGCTCCAGCGTGATGGACACGACCTTGCCCTCCAGACCGACTGACTTGGCGACCGCGAGGGAGACGTCCTTGGCAGTGGGGTTCACGCCGCCCACACCCGCGTATACCGAGCCAGCCTTGGCCTTCAGAGCGGCGACGTACAGCTCCGCGATGTCCTCGATGTGGACCAGGGCCCAGTGGTTGGCGCCGTCACCGATGACCGGGATCGCGCCGGCCTCCTTGCCGGGGGCGGTGTAGAAGATATTGATCAGCCGGTTCTCGCCGCCGTACAGCAGACCCGGCTGCACCACCACGGGGCGGCCGCCCTGCTCGGCGCGGGCGAGGACCGCGTCCTCGACGGGCTTGCGCCAGGCGACCAGGCCCGGCGGGTTCCACGGGGCGGTCTCGTCCACGACACCTTCGGTGTTGCCGTACACCCAGGTGCCACCGGTGTGCACGTAGGTGCCGTTGCCGATGCCGTCCTGCATCGCGGTGGCCGCCGCGAGGTCCTCGTCCCCGGTCTCGGCCTGCGCGAGGTGGACGACGGCCTCCGCGCGGGCGGCGGCGGCGTTCAGCACCTTCAGGTCGCCAAGCCCACCGCGTACCGGCGTCGCCCCGACGGAGCTGACGATGTCGCCGGCGCGGTCGTTGCGCGCGAGGGCCTCGACGGTGTGCCCGTGCTTGACGAGGGCGCTGATCGTGGCCTGGCCGATGTATCCGGATCCGCCGGTGAGAAAGACCTTCATGAGGGGTGGCTCCAATCTCCGTAGTCGGTGACTTCGGTATGTAGCCTGCGTCCCCGGCCCAGTCCGCGTCCAAGACCCTTTCCGACCGCTGTGATACCCGGCTGGCATCAGCTGCCGCCGTGTCCACGGCACGGACGGCCATACCCGACGGGTATCAGTGATGCCGAAACAGGTCTTGGACTTTCCCCGGCGTCCGCCCGAAGCGGATGAGGCCCCGCCACACCACGTCGCTGCCTTGTCGGCTGACGATCTCCAACGCCTCGCCGTCGAAATGGACAGTGGGATCGGTTGAGGTCGGTTAGTTCGTGCCGCTGATCTTGTTCGCTTTGGTGCGGGCCAGTCGATAGGACTCGGTGCCAGTCTCGATGAGGGTGGCGTTGAAGGTGAGCCGGTCGACGATGGCCGCGCAGAGCCGCGGGTCGGTAAAGGTCTTTGACCAGCCCGTGAACGCTTCGTTGGAAGCGATGGCGATACTGTTCTTCTCCTCCCGCTCGGTCAGAACCTGGAAGAGCATCTCGGCGCGGCAGCGGTCGAGTTCGAGGTAGCCGAGTTCGTCGATTTCGAGCAGGTCGACGCCGACCGGGCCGTCCGCGCCCGTGCCGTCCTGGCGGGCGGCACCGACGGGCTGCTGGCGAGCTTCAGTCCTGTGCTGCGCTGGCGTTCGCCGGTGCTGGAGGCCGACTATCCCGTCGACCACGAAGTCCGCCTTCAGGGGCGAGGGGTGGTGCTGCAGCCCTCTTTCTTCTGCATCCGCAGACCGGTCACCCTGGCCCTTCCCGCGGCCGACTGGACGCCGGTGCTGGTCTATCCGGTCGAGCACACCCCGCACTGGGTGGGCAGCGGCAGCCGGCAGGGTACGGAGTTGGGTGCGCTGCTCGGCCGGACCCGGGCTGCGATCCTGGAGGATGTCGTCACCGGCCGGACCACCGGCGAGCTCGCTGCGCGGTTCGGCATCTCCGGCGCCGCTGTCAGCCAGCACACCGCGGTGCTGCGCCGGGCCGGCTTGCTGGTCAGCGTCCGGCACGGCAGGTACGTCCTCCACACCATCACGCAGGTCGGGATCGCCCTGTTCGAGGCCCGTCCCAGGCCGTCCCTGTAACAGGTCCCGGCAGGATTCGGCAGCTGTCCTTCACGTGCCGGATCACTGGCAGGAAGAGCGACAGCCGGCCCTGAAGCCACGGCTTAAACGTGTTGTGGGGCAACGGCGGACGCGCACAGTCTGATGGCGTCCAAGTCGCCTTTTTTCTCAGGGGGTTGAAGGCAGAATGAGTGACAAACGATCCATCATCGGGCTCCTCGGCGCGCTGGCTGTGGCGCTGGCGGCCCTGTTCGTCGCGGGCCCGGCCCAGGCCGCTCCGCAGCAGGGCGGGGCCAAGGGCGGCCACGTGCTGGTGCTGCCTGCGGCACCGGCCGGGGTGACGCCCAAATCCGCCGCGGCGAACTCGCCGACCACCTCGCCGACTGCGAGCAGGGTCGTCCACGTGGCCAGCGGCAGCTCGGTCAACTGCACCAGCGGCAGCCTCTGTACCGCCGTGTGGGACCCCACGACGGGTGACTGGAAGGTCTTCTTCCTCTACAACTGCGCCCGGTACTCGCTGTCGTACTGGAACGGCGGCGGCTATTACGTCGACTCGCAGACCGGCGGGGTCACCTCGTACTTCTACGGTCAGAGCGGCAACGTGCTCAAGCGGTTCACGCCGGACAACACCGTGTACAGCTACGACTGGACGCCGGTCTGGTCCATCCGCAACTGCTGACCCACGGGTGAACACGCGTACGCCCCGGCCGTCCACGACGGCCGGGGCGGCACAGGATCAGACCCAATTTCCTTGCCGCCACGGACCTTGCGCCTGGATTCAGTCGTCCCGACCGTCTGTCTGCGCTCGTGAAAGAGGTCGGAGCCCCGGCCGCAGCTGCCCGCGATGCTGCCATCCGACAGCAACTCCTGGAACTGCCCGGCCCCGTTGTGGGAGACCACGCAAGGTCTCCAGCAGGCTGGCTTCCCCGAGAGCCGGCGACAGCCGATGAGGCGGTCACACCGGTAAACCGCTGGCTACAGGCCCTCGATCCAGGGGTGTCCCGGGTGTACGCGGGCGAGTAGCTCGGCGAGGGTCTCGCGCTGAGCCGAGGTCATGTGCGGGACGGTCGCCTCGAAGTCTGTTTGATCCTTTCGGCGGGCGTGTTTGGCCTTGAACAGCAGGACCAGTTCGGGCGCCAGATACGGGATGCCGTCCTGGGTGTGATGGACGATGTGGTGGTAGGGCAGCCGGATCCTCTCATCGCGGCGGCAGATCCAGGTGTCGCCGTCGTGTGGTTCGCGGAACACGTCGAGCAGGTAGTTGCCGGTGGCCGGATCGCGGAGCCAGGTCTGGTGCACGGCGGCCAGCACCTCCGGTGCGGCGTTCTCCCAGATCCGGCCGCTGCCTACGGCGTCGAAGGCGTATCCGGGGAAGCGCTGGCGGACCTCGGGAAAGCGCGCTGCCGGAACCGCGATCTCGATGTCTCCATGAGCGCGCGTCTGCATGCCCCGGAACAAGTCCAGCGCCCAGCCCGCGGCTACGTACCAGGGCGTGCTGATCCCGGCCAGCCGCTGCGCGACCTCCCTCGGAGCCCAGCATGACGACCACCTGGCGGGGAGGGCTTCGATCTCGTCGGGTGACAACTCGATTCCGCCGCTGGGCAGTTGCTCGCTCACCGAAGGAATCTATCAGCGGACTCGAAGGTCCCTGGCCGTAGTCGATGAAGGCGATGAACAAGTCCTGCGAGCTGTGGGACTGTCAAACGAACGGTGTAACTGGGGTAGTTGATGATGACTGACGGGCCGCTGAGAGTCGGCCGTCGAAGGGGATGCCGAAGGCGTTCACGGCGGGCTTCCAGCGCATGGTCCTTTGCCCGTCGACGAGCTGCCCACCAGGACCACGATCCGGCTGCGGCCTTGAGCCGCCTCCCGTACCGCCGCGGCCAGCACTTCGTCATGCCGGCGCTCCACGTATCCCGGCAGGGCCCGCTCGCCGACCGCGATGGAGCACGGACCGGCAGGGTGGACTTCCAGCTCGTGCGGCTCCCACTGCTCGATCGGACGCCCCGGACCCGGCATGTCGGTCGGGTGCCCATCCGCTTCCTCCATCGCGGTCCGCCGCAACTCCAGCAGCTCCCCCCGCCGACAGCTTCGACGCGCGTGCCAGACGGGCCACCGTATTCGCCGACGGAACGCCCTCATCAAGTGCAAGAGCCTTGCCCACTGTCGCTCGGCCCAGCCCGGCTAACCCCGCGAGCTCTGTCTGATTCAGCCTGGCCCGGGCTCGTGCCTCTTCCAGCCGTCCGCGCAGCTCAGGAGTGCCAGGCCTCGGCTGTTGTCCGCCTCGTGCATGTGCTGGCCCCCCAGGTGGTGTGTGCGCCGTGTTCATTTTCGTCTCGCTGAACCATGGCGCACAGGCATTCCGGGAGGTTGATCCCTGTCAACACCCCACGGTGTGCAGGGAGCTTGCCGTGACCGTCGCCGTCGTCCTCCTCGCTGTCGCTGGCGTCACCGTTTTTGCGCTGATGGCCGCCGCCGGTGCCGCCACGTTGGCTCGCCTCAAGGGCAGCACCTGGCCCAGAGCCCTGACCCGTGCCGCCCTCACCCCCCTCCTCACGTGAGGTGCGGCTCCTGGACAGCGTGGGCAGCGTCCGTTCACCGGAGAGTGACGGCGCGGTCGCGACGGCGCACCGTCGCTGCGCAGGACGTAAGCGGATCGAGCCGTCAGCATGCGCGCATGAATGATCAGTGGATTGCAGAGAGCGCGGTGTGTCCGCAGTGCGCCAGGGCCCAACGGAGGCCCTGTGGAGGGAACATCCGGGTGCCCACCGTCTCGATCAAGATCCGGGCGACCACGGGTGCCTCTCCGGCAATTGGCTGCCGGCTGTCAATGCCCCCTAGCGATCACCATCGCCGGGGCCGTGGTCCGGACAGTCATGCTCCCCCAACCACATGGCACCAAGTGCCCGGTTCACCCTCACTTCACCGTGCTTGAGGACATAGAGATCGGGGTCCCTGCCCTTCGCGGCCTCCGACAAGAGCGCTAGCACCCTGGCCATCACGTTCATGTCGAGGCCAAACCGTCTGCGTTCTTCGACAAGGCTCTGATCGAGATAGCGCCCATAGAAGCGTTCGGCGCCAGGCTGACGATCCAATTAGACCCTCGCTCGCCGTACCTGCTCTGTTGTGATCCTGGAGTCCTCCTGCTGGTCATGACAGCCAGAGCGGCGGCGCTTGTCGCGGCACAGCACTCCCATGTTCCAAGGGTCGTGGAACATCAATGCGGCCCGCCGCAGGTCGTGATCGTCCTTGCTGAACAGGGGGTGCGTCTCGATCAGGCTGCGGATGGTCGGCCAGTCCAGGATGTGAGCGATCTCCAGCTTCCGTGCGGTCGTTCCACAGATCATGCACTCCGGGCTCAGGGCGTGGATCAGCCGTTCCGTATCCGGATGGAGCGGAGGCCGCTTCATCTTCATCTCAGCCCACGAGCCCTGCCGTCGCTCTTTCGCCGAGCACCAAGCCGCACGTGGCCCGAAACGCAAAGTTACTTTCACGCTCGGATAACGAGCCTCAAGAGCCCTGACCAGCTGCTGCCCGCTGACGAAGGTGGCCTCTGCAAGGTCGGGGAGTCCCCCCTCGAATGGCAGCCAGTCATCCCACCAACCACTCACGCTCCGTCGTGCACGACCTGAGTCCCGAATCTTGAGGTCGCATTCGGCGCCGGAGCGCTGCTCTTCTGCCGTCTCTGCATACAGGACCAGGCGATCACCACGCTGCCGCGGCAGCTTCGCACTCAACTCCATGCTGACCATGATGTCCACCTGTGCTGACAGTCGGTGCTGAGCGCACGTCCCGAACACCCACGACACGCGTTACCGCAGACCAGCCTCCATCTGGGTGATCGGCCCAATCGCCCATCCGCCACGCGGGCGAGGCGGGGACGGGTACGGCGAAGGCGAGAGCAGTGGCCCCCACTCAATCGAGTCAAAATTCGGTGCGACCCGACTGTCCGCTTCGGCTCCCGCCTAACGTCAGGTTGGCAGTGCTCCCGGGCGAGCGCTGCTGAGGCGTTACTCGAACGAATGGACCCGAGCGATGGCGACAGCACTAGACATGACAGCTGCACCTGAATTGGCGGTGCTGCGGGCTCTGGAGCGAGTGGGAAACCGGATGTTCCCGCGCTCCGAGCGGGCCAGACTCAAGGGTGTCCCGCCGTGGGAGATCTACATCCACCTGCCAGCGGACCCTAGCCGCCTCGACGACCTGCTCACCGGTGCCTGGGATCTACCCGCAGTAGCGGGATTCTCGCAAAACCTTATCTCTGCTCTGGACGCCTACACCCGAACTCTGTTGGTCTCTGGCCACGCATTCGACCGAGACGATTTGCAGCGAGTCCTGGCACGCCTCTGAAGACGTTGGACCGGTTCGAGACCGGCCGAGCCCGCGCAGCGGTCGGCGGACTCAGCCACTGACCCTGGCCCGGAGTCCCGTGAGGTTAGTAGTCGAGGTCGAGGTAGTCGATGTCGTTGAGGGTGACGTCGGAGAGCCCTTGGGCGCGGTTTCCGCTGTCTTGGAAGTAGATGTCTTTGAGGCCGTCGGCGATGATCTGGCGCATCTCCTGGTCGCCGGCGCCTGTGTTGCGGGCGTTGAAGAGGCGTTGTGCGTAGTGCGGGGGGAGGTGGACGGTGAGGCGGCGGAAGCGTCCGTCGTCGGTGGTGCCGATGGGTGCGGTGTATCCGAAGCGGGCGCGGGTTTCTACGGTGATCCCGCCGGTGGTCGCGGCCTGTTTCTGGCGGCGTTTGCGGACCTGTGGCTGCCAGCGGGCCCGTACGGCGGCGTCGATCCGTTCGGCGATGGCCTTGGGCGGGTGCTTGCGTTCGCCTGTGCGGTAGCGCTCCACCGACCGCTGGCTGACACCGATCTCCTGGGCGACGGCTTTGGTCGTCTTGAGCTGCTTCATCAGGAAGTTGATGCGTGCCTGGAGTGTCTTGGGCGGCTGGCGGGTGAAGCTCTCCTGATCGGCGCGTTCGATGGCGTCGTCGATCTCTCCGGCCACAGCGCTTACTCTCCTTCGTCGAGGACGGCGTCGCCGCCCTTGATGTGCCGGGCGGGGTTGTAGCCCTGTTCCATGAGGTCGACCGCCCACAGCATCGACTGCACACCCTCGAGTTTGGCCAGGCCGGGGGTCGGCCCGAGACGGAAACCACCGGGCTGGGGCTTGCCGGAGGCCGCATAGGGCAGGAAGTCCAGCGGCGAGTCGCCCGGTGAGGGGTAGACGACGCAGTCGGAGAGCACGGCGAGGGGGTACAGGCCCGTCATCGCCGCCATGTTGCGCAGCTTGCGGTGCATGTTGACGCGCGCTTTGGAGATGACAGCAGCGCGGACGTCGGGGCGCCAGGTAGGACGCTGGAGGGCCGGCCACCGCTCGCCCTCCTTGTACTTCCTGCCCTGCGGACGCTCCCGCAGTTTGCCGATGCCGCCCTTCACGGTCGCCTTGATCGCGGCCAGGACGGCCGCCATCGCCGGGTCGACGTCCTTGTGCTGCTCCATCGCCGCCAGGAACTCCGCGTCCGACAGGTCCTTGGTGACGCCGAGGTCGGCGAGGGTATCGACGTAGGCGGTCTTGAGCCGGTCGTGCCACGGGTCCAGGTAGGCGCCGGTCTCCCGGCGCAGGTACGCCTCGATCGGGGCGACGTTGTAGCCGAGCTCCTGGGCATAGGCGACGGTGTGCGTCTGGTACCAGGCAGGACCTGCCGGCCGGACGCCGTCCGGCGTGAAGGGCGAGGGCAGACGCGGGTCCACCTCGACGTGGGAGAGGTCGACCAGCCAGGAGCCGGGGATCTTCGGGTTGAACGCCGGGGCGCGGAAGTGGTCCGGGGCGGACAGACCGACGACCAGGCGGGCCGCCGCGGCAAGAAAGGCGGTGTTGAGGTCCAGCCCGACCACGTAGGGCAGCGTGCACTCCTCATCGCTCAGCAGGCTGACGTCGCGCACCCACTGGTACGCCTCCTCATTCAGGAACCCGCCCGTCCAGCCGCTGTCCACGACGACGGGGTGCTCCGGTGTAGCCTCCGGCGGCGCCGGATCCATCGGCTCGGTCCCGAGGCTGCCGGGGTTGTGGCCGGGCACCCAGTTCCCGCTCGCTTCGTCGCGCACCGCACGCGTGGGCGGTCGCAGCGCCGTCATCAGCTCCAGCCCGGACACGGCCGTGGAGCCGCGCGGCGTGATGACCCGCTGGGCGTAGGTGCCGAGGACGCGGGCGACATCAGCAGGTTCCATCTCGGAGACGCCGAGCCAGGACCGCTCATCGAGGGCGTCCCACGACAGGATGGCGAGTTGCACGCACTGCCGTTCGTGCCCCTGGACCTTGCGGTAGATCCTTGCCCACGGACCGAACCCGCGCTGAGTGAGCCGCCACTTCGCCTTCACCACCTGCTTGACCACCGGGTGGTCCTCCGGCAGGCGCAGGGAGCGGCGCTGTTCGTGGCCTTCCAGGCGCTCGGGCAGGCCGAGCTTCACGGCGGCCGCTGCGGTGAGCACGATCAGCGGGTCGCTGTCCTTGCCGTTGCGGTGCAGACGCGGCGCACCCAGGCCGGAGGCGCGCAGCGCCCACTCCACCAGTTCCACCACCGTGGTCGCCGGGCAGTCGAGCACGATCCCGTCGACGCCGTGCGCGCAGCCGTCCCCGTCCAGCACCGCGAGCGGACCGTGCGGGAACCGCGGATCGGCTGCAGGCCTCGCAGCCTTCTGAGGGGCCGGGCGCCGCGACGTCGCGCCGGACCGGGCGGCGGGGCGCGCCAGCCCCGTATTTGGAACGTCGACAGGCTGCGGGGCGTCTGCCCTCGCCGCCTCGGACGCGGCCGGGGCGGCAGGCGCTGCCGGCACTGTCGCGGCAGCCGACACGGCACCGGGGGCCGGATACTTTGCCGCCCACCCGTTCAGCAGCCGCTGGTAGGCATCAAGGCGCGGCGACTTCGGCTCGCTGCGGCCGTTCTCCCAGTTCTTCACCGACTGGGTCGTGGTCTTCAACGCGCTGGCCAGGCGGGCCTGGGTGATGCCGGCAGCCTCACGCAGCCGAGCCCGCTCCGCCGGAGGCGGCAGATGCGGCTCCTCGTTCAGCAGAGCGTCGACGGACGCGAACAGCTCTTCCTCAGACGCCATGACCCTGCACCTTCACGTCGAGACCCGAAACGTCTTAACCGCAAACTTAGCCCATCCCTTAACCCTGACCAGCCCACCCCAGCCCCAGCGTGGCGAGTACCTGGAGCTTGTCGGCACTCAGCTTGGCGCGCCGGGTTTTCTGGTTCATGACCCACACTCCGAGCTTGACGGCGTGCTCCTGGCCGTCGATCTCGACCACCTCTACGTGCCCCCTAGGCACTGCCAGGTGCCCTTCCCGGCCCTTGTACTGAGCCAGGGCCGCAACGCCCTTCTCGAAGGCGCTCACGGGCGCCGTGGACGCTTCCGCGGGTGCCTCCGGCTCCGGGGCTGGCGGCGTGATGCCGAGCTGTTCCAGGCGCTCGCGCTGCCCGTCGTGAAGGGCCTGCCAGACCTCCGGCTTCCGTTGCCGGGCGAGCCATTTCCCGATGTCCATGCCGTGGACGGTGAGCCCGGGCAGTACCTCGGTCTCACCAGCCTGTCCGTGTTCGTCGGCCATGAGCTCGCGCAGGGCGGCGTAGTGCCGTTGCCAGTCCGCCGGCCAGTCCGGGTTCCAGTCCTTGTCCACGGCTTCCAGCGCGGTCTTCCACTCCGGGTGCCCGTCCAACGCACCGGGCCGCCTCAAATTCGCGAGCCACATCCCCAACGGCCTGTCCAGCATCGCCGCTGACCTGGGAGCGCAGAGGGTCCAGTGCTGGTCGTAGTACGCCTTGGCGGCTTCCAGGTTCTCCTGGAAGCGTTCGTCGGCCAGGGACCACACCATGCCTAGCTGCTCCAGCCGGCGGGCACGCAGCCCGCTCATCTCCCCAGCCAAGAAGGCCCGCCGCTGCTCTGCCACCCATTGCCCGAGCGGTGTCGCGCCCTCGCGGTGTCCGTAGGGCACGCGGGCGTTCCCGACCCGCTCGACGTACGTCTTCAGCTTGGCCCAGCCGCGGGCCCAGTCCTGGCGCTCGGTATCGATCACGTTGAAGGACACCCAGTCCGCGACCATCACCGGATCCCTGGGGGCGGCAAAACGGAGCAGCAGCCGTGATTCTTCCTCGCCTTCCCCGGGCGCAGAGCCGATGTTCACAGACGGTTGCGCGACGTCCTTCTGCGGCTCCTGAGGAATCGCCAGCAGCTCGACAACCTCTTCATCGTGAGCCCGCAGTCCTTCCAGGACTTTCACCAGGGGCCGATACGATCCAGAGGTGAACATGTCCTCGGGCTGCTCTCCAGGCTGGAGGAAGACGGGCACGATCAGGGAGGCGAGTTTGCCTTCTCCGGGCTTCTGGCGGAGTGCGCGGCCGATGGCCTGGACGATGTCGTGCGGCGCGCCCTTGGGATCCAATAGGGCAACTGAATCCACGCTTCGAATATCGACACCCTCGCCCAGAACACGGCAGTTCGAGAGCACCGCCCGCTGCGCCGTGGACCCGAACGAACCAAGAACCTCTCGCCGGCGTTCGGGGACGTGCTCGCCGCACAGCCAGTCGGCCCAGATCCGCTTCGGGTACGTCTCGGGCTGATCCGCGTGCAGCTTCGCCGCCACCCGCTCCAGCCCTTCCGCGTACGCCTGAGCCTCGATGGTGCGGTGGTGGAAAGTGATGCACGTCGACAGATCGTGCTCAGCCATGGTGTGCAGCAACGCGGCCTGGAGCGCCCCGAGGCGCTGACCGCGGACCTCTTCCGTGTGCCGCTCCTCGCCCATCAGCCGCTCGGGCGTGACGACCGGGTCCTTCACCTCCAGGACGATGATCTGGTACCGCGCCAACAGGCCCCGGGAGACGGCTGATGCGAGCGAGAGCTTGTACAGGACGGGCCCGAAGACCTTCTCATCATCCATGGAAGCCGCCATCTCCCGCGGCAGCGGGTCACGGACTCCCTCGGCGACCTCGCGGCTGAGCCGCTCCTCCCAGATCCGCGGTGTGGCCGTCAGGTACAGCCGCCGGGAGGCCTGGATGACGCTCTGATCGTGGATGTCGGCCCACGCCTTACCCATCGAGCCACTTGTCCTGTGGGCCTCATCAACCACCGCGAGGTCTACTCGATCAAGCTTCTGACCGTAGACACCCTCGAACGCCTCCGCCAGAACACCCAAAGACGCGTACGTCGCGTAGATGGTCACCGGCCCCTGCCCGTGCCACAGCGCCAACTGGATCGGATTCGTCGTGGAGCGCACCTTCAACGACCACAGCTCCGGATCGTCCTGGAGCGAACACACCGCAACCGCCGGCCCCTTGTGGCCGGCCTCGTGCCAGGCCCTCACGGTCTGCGCCAGCAGATCCAGCGTCGGCACCAGCACGAGCACACGCCCCCGGGGCACAAGCCGCTTCGCCGACGCGGCAGCCATGACGGTCTTCCCCGTCCCACACGCGGCGTGCACCTGCCCACGAAGACCATTCCAGGGAATACCGCCTGACGGAACATCAAGGCCCCGCACAATGGCGGAAACGGCCTCGATCTGGTGATCACGCAGCTTCACGGCCATGCCCCATGTTCTCCTTTTTCGCGGAATGCGGCGCGTAATAGTAAATATAATTCAGGCGCAGGTGCGCGGTGGTAGGGGTGTAGCATCTGATCCCAGACTCTACACACCCAGAACTCATGATGCATCAACCGTCTGCCAACTTCACACCCGCGGGTGGCACAGTGACTCAATCTCACCCACGAACAGTCGGCTGCCCTCTATGCTGACAGGGCGATACGCGAACATGCCGGGACGGGTAGACAGTGGGGAAGGGGTTCAGGGTGGAGCGCAGCGGAACCCGTCACTACAACGAGGTCGGCACCCCGTCCAAGCCGACGGTCCGTCACACCCGTTACTAGGGTGATAGCTGGGAATCCCAAGCCCTACACAGTCCTGCGCGTGATGCACACGCCTTGCTGCCAGCCTCAGAAATCCCGCTTGCGGGATTTCCTTAATTCGCGCTTGCGCGAATTAACACGCACTCAGAATTCCGCTTGCGGAATTCGATTTCCGCGCTTGCGCGGAAATCTGGCGGAGCGTCAGCGGAGCCGTTCTCTATGCAGCGCGCCAGCGCTGCATATCCCGCTCCGCGGG
>NZ_KB911800.1:0-138966 GCF_000383655.1 Streptomyces sp. 351MFTsu5.1
ACATCACGAGAGCGGAGCGACCACCGGAATAAGGCGGTCGCTCACAGCGTCCTCGCTGTGTTTTTCTTCAAAGGAACCTCGTCCCAGCCATGATGGCCGGAGACGGGGTATCAACATATCTGGCGTTGATTTTTGGCACGCTGTTGAGTTCTCAAGGAACGGACGCTTCCTTTGTACTCACCCTCTCGGGCTTTCCTCCGGGCTTTTCCCTTCGGTCTTGCGTTTCCGACTCTATCAGATCCTTTCGGGCCTGATTCCCTGTCGGCGGGGCCTTTCGACATTCACTACGTTAGCCCATTCCCTCGGCAACTCATAATCGAGTTCCGCGAGTTCGAATTCGGGCATACGGGCACGCCGAAATCGTCCCCGCTGAGGGGATGTCGTAGGTAGTGGTTTGGCCGCTCTCGGCTGCTGGCGATCGCCGTAACCGGGTCAAGCGGCTCGGGCTACGTTACGCATCTTCCAAGAGCGAGTCAACTTGAGCGGCGCCTCGGCACATGGGCCCGATAGGGGCTCACCGTCGGATCGTTGGCGACCCAGAACCGCCAGGGGTGCACGCCGCCTTCGCCGGCCACTCCGGTGCGCGGACCGTTGAGTACCTGGTCGGAGGGGACCGGGGTGCCGGTGAGCACCCTCAGCGGGGTCTCGCCCGAGGCACAGGCGTCCGTGCCGTCCAGGGCCCGGTCCACGCCCAGGGCGGTGGCCAGGCGGGCCGGTCCTTTGGCCAGTTCTTTGTCGTTTCGGGCCGAGAGTCGACGTTTGCGAGCCAGTTCCGTGCCTTCGAGGACCTCTCCGGCGCGGAGCAGGACGGCGCTCGCCCGGCCCTCCTCACCGCAGACGAGGTTCATGCAGAACCACATGCCATAGGTGAAGTAGACGTACACATGTCCGGGCGGACCGAACATCACGTCGTTGCGGGCCGTGCGGCCGCGATAGGCGTGGGAGCCGGGGTCGTTCTGGCCGTCGTAGGCCTCGACCTCCGTGATGCGGAGCACGATCGGACCGTCCGGTGTCGTACGGACGAGGAGACGACCGAGGAGATCGGGGGCGACCTCCAGTACAGGGCGGTCGAAGAAGTCTCGTGGCAGTGGCGTACGGTCCGGGGGCGTGATCATGGCGTACGAGCGTAGTCCAGACGGGTGTGTGCCAAGGGGTGGTCAAGGGTTCGTCCCCTTGCCAGGGTGAGGGCGCGGAACCGACCACGGCCGGATCGCGTTTGTAGGGATCAGGAATCCGCGCGTTCTAAGAGGAGAGACATGGCGTTCAAGAAGCTGCTCGCGAGCCTGGGGGCCGGCGGGGCTTCGGTGGAGACGGTGCTGACCGAGGTCAACGTCGTCCCGGGTGGTGTCGTCCAGGGCGAGGTGCGGATCCAGGGCGGGTCCGTCGACCAGGAGATCGAGGGGCTGTCGGTCGGGCTTCAGGCCAGGGTCGAGGTCGAGAGCGGCGACCAGGAGTACAAGCAGGACATCGAGTTCACGAAGGTCTCGCTCGGTGGTGCCTTCACGCTCCGGGCCAACGCGGTGCACGCGGTGCCGTTCGGTCTCGAGATCCCCTGGGAGACGCCGATCACCATGATCGACGGGCAGGCGCTGCGCGGGATGAACGTCGGTGTGACCACCGAGCTGGCCATCGCGCGTGCCGTGGACTCCGGTGACCTCGACCCGATCAACGTGCACCCGCTGCCGGCGCAGAAGGCGATCCTGGACGCGTTCCTCCAGCTGGGCTTCCGCTTCAAGAACGCGGACCTGGAGCGCGGGCACATCCGTGGGACGCGGCAGCACCTGCCGTTCTACCAGGAGATCGAGTTCTTCCCGCCGCAGCAGTACCGGGGGCTGAACCAGGTCGAGTTGAGCTTCGTCGCGGACGGTAACGCGATGGACGTGGTGCTGGAGATGGACAAGAAGCCGGGTCTGTTCAGCGAGGGCAGTGACACCTTCCGTTCCTTCCAGGTGGGTCTGCACGACTACCAGGGCACCGACTGGGCCGGGTACCTCAACCAGTGGCTGTCCGAGGTCGGCAGCAGGCGCAACTGGTTCTAGGCTCGGAACTGTTGATTCCGCCGACAGACCAGGAGGTACCGAGGTGACCGAGCTCAAGCGGCGGCCTCTCCCCCATGACTTCCACCCGCCCGTGCCGTCGTTCACGGTGACGAGCGAGGACGTCTCCGAGGGGGCGACGCTGAAGGACGCTCAGGTCTACGCGGCCGGCAACACCTCTCCGCAGCTGCGCTGGGAGGGTTTCCCGCCGGAGACCAGGAGCTTCGCCGTGACCTGCTACGACCCCGACGCCCCCACGGGCAGCGGGTTCTGGCACTGGGTCGTGTTCGACATCCCGGCCTCGGTGACCGAGCTGCCGGTGGGCGCGGGCAGCGGGAAGTTCGAGGGGCTGCCGGAGGGTGCCGTACAGGCGCGGAACGACTACGGGTCGAAGGACTTCGGTGGGGCCGCGCCACCGGCCGGGGACGGGCCGCACCGGTATGTCTTCACGGTGTACGCGGTGGATCAGGAGAAGCTCGGGCCGGATTCCGACGCGTCGCCTGCCGTTGTGGGGTTCAACCTGCGGTTCCACGCGATCGCGCGTGCCCAGTTGATCGGTGAGTACGAGGTGCCCGCCGAAGACTGACGTTCAACGAGCGTTTGCCCGCCTCTGGTCTTGGAATTGATCAGGGGCGGGCACTTTTTATTGCGTTGTCCATCTCGGCGTGCCCGGCCAGAGTTGATCCAAGCCCAAGCCCGCCAGGGGTGGGCCGGTACGCAACGGGAGGTGGGCTGGTCATGCGGGAGACGCTGGTACTGAACGCGAGCTTTGAGCCGCTGTCGACGGTGACGTTGAATCGAGCCGTCGTTCTGGTGCTTCAGGACAAGGCCGTCGTCGAGCAGTCCCACCCCGAACTGCGCATGCGCGGAGCCGCGGTCGACATACCGGCGCCCCGGGTGATCAGGTTGTGCCGGTACGTGCGGGTGCCCTTCCGAAGACAAGCTCCGTGGTCTCGGCGGGGTGTTCTGGTGCGTGACCGGCACAGGTGCGCGTACTGCGGGCGGCGGGCGACGACCGTGGACCACGTGGTGCCGCGGTCGCAGGGTGGTCAGGACACCTGGCTGAACACGGTGGCCTCCTGCGCGGAGGACAACCACCGTAAGGCGAACCGGACTCCGGCGGAGGCGGGGATGCCGTTGCTGCGGGAGCCGTTCGAGCCGACTCCGGCGGACGCGATGCTGTTGTCGCTGGGCCACGAGGACTTCTCGGCGCTGCCGGAGTGGTTGGCCGGAGAGGCCGCCTAGGCCGTAGCCGAAGACGGAGATGGGGCTCACCTCGGACGAGGTGAGCCCCATCTCCGTGTGCACATCAGTCGATCTTCGGGGTCTCCCGGCGTTCCGTGCCGCCGTTGCCTCCGCTCGAACCGCCGCCGATGTTGCCGAAGTTGCCCATGGCGCCGGAAAGGCCCTTGAGGGCGTCGCCGATTTCGCTGGGGACGATCCAGAGCTTGTTGGCGTCGCCCTCGGCGATCTTGGGGAGCATCTGGAGGTACTGGTAGGAGAGGAGCTTCTGGTCCGGGTCGCCGGCGTGGATGGCCTCGAAGACCGTGCGGACCGCCTGGGCCTCTCCCTCGGCGCGCAGGGCCGCGGCCTTGGCCTCACCCTCGGCGCGCAGGATCTGGGACTGCTTCTCACCCTCGGCGGTGAGGATCGCGGCCTGGCGGGTACCTTCCGCGGTGAGGATCGCGGCGCGCTTGTCGCGGTCGGCGCGCATCTGCTTCTCCATCGAGTCCTGGATGGAGGTCGGGGGCTCGATCGCCTTCAGCTCCACGCGGTTGACGCGGATGCCCCACTTGCCGGTGGCCTCGTCGAGGACTCCGCGCAGGGCCGCGTTGATCTCCTCGCGGGAGGTCAGGGTCCGCTCCAGGTCCATGCCGCCGATGATGTTGCGCAGCGTGGTGACGGTGAGCTGCTCGATCGCCTGGATGTAGCTGGCGACCTCGTAGGTCGCGGCGCGGGCGTCGGTGACCTGGTAGTAGATGACCGTGTCGATGTTGACGACCAGGTTGTCCTGGGTGATCACCGGCTGCGGCGGGAACGGCACGACCTGTTCACGCAGGTCGATGCGGTTGCGGATGGTGTCTATGAACGGCACCACGATGTTGAGGCCCGCGTTGAGTGTCCGCGTGTAGCGGCCGAAGCGCTCGACAATGGCGGCGCTCGCCTGCGGGATGACCTGGATCGTCTTGATCAGGGCGATGAAGACCAACACCACCAGAATGATCAAGACGATGATGACCGGTTCCATCGTGCTCCCCGTGCCCTTCTCCGCCTCGGCGTTTTCGGAAGATCTTATGGTTGTTGAAGATCTTGCTGGTCGAGTCTGACAGACCGTCGTACAACTCGTGGTGCGTTCGGTTCAGTTGCATCCTGCGAGGTCACATGACGATCGCGGTCGCTCCCTCGATGTCCACGACATCGACCTCCTGGCCCACTTCGTAGGCTCGGCCGGTGTCGAGGGCACGGGCCGACCAGACCTCTCCGGCGAGCTTGATCCGGCCGCCCGAGCTGTCGACGCGCTCCAGGACGACGGCCTGCCTGCCCTTCAAGGCGTCGACCCCCGTGACGAGTTGGGGTCGCTGCGAGGAATGCCGGGCCGCGATCGGCCGTACGACGGCGATGAGGGCCACCGAGACGACGACGAAGACGAGCACCTGCACGACGACGTCACCACCGAGCCCGGCCGAGACCGCTGCCGCGACGGCGCCGACCGCGAGCATGCCGAACTCCGGCATCGCGGTCACCACGAGCGGGATTCCGAGCGCTGCCGCGCCGACGAGCCACCACACCCATGCGTCGATGTCGTTCACATGGTCAATGGTAGGTCCGGGAGTACCGCCTCCGACAGGGCGCGATGGCGCCGGGAGGGGCTTCTTACCCGTGTTTTTGCGGGGACTTCACTTGATCACGACAGCGGAAGGCCCTGAGCGGTCCAGCGTTCGCCGACCTGCTCGACGACGAGCGGGAGGCCGAAGCAGAGGGAGAGGTTGCGGGAGGTGAGTTCGAGTTCCAGGGGACCGGCGGCGAGCACCTTGCCCTGACGGATCATGAGGACGTGGGTGAAGCCGGGGGCGATCTCCTCGACGTGGTGGGTGACCATCAGCATCGAGGGGGCGATCGGGTCGCGGGCGAGCCGGCCGAGGCGGCGGACCAGGTCCTCGCGGCCGCCGAGGTCGAGACCGGCGGCGGGCTCGTCGAGGAGGAGCAGTTCGGGGTCGGTCATCAGGGCGCGGGCGATGAGGGTGCGCTTGCGCTCGCCCTCGGAGAGGGTGCCGAACTTGCGGTCCAGGTAGTCGCTCATGCCGAGGCGGTCGAGGAAGGCACGCGCGCGCTGCTCGTCGATGTCCTCGTACTCCTCCTGCCAGCCCGCGGTCATGCCGTACGCGGCCGTCAGCACGGTCTCCAGGACGGTCTGGCGCTTGGGGAGCTTGTCGGCCATGGCGATGCCGGCCATGCCGATGCGGGGGCGCAGCTCGAAGACGTCGGTGCCGGGCTTGCCGAGGGTCTCGCCGAGGATGGTGGCGGTGCCCTTGCTGGGGTAGAGGTAGCTCGACGCGAGGTTCAGGAGCGTGGTCTTGCCGGCGCCGTTGGGGCCGAGGATGACCCAGCGCTCGCCCTCCTTGACCGACCAGGAGACCTGGTCCACCAGAGCCCGGTCCTCACGGACCACGGATACGTCCTGAAGCTCCAGAACATCGCTCATGAGCGCGTTGTCTCCCCTTGCAGTGTGACGGTGTCGACGTCTCGGCTGTCGCGTGCGCGCTTTTGGGCGCAGCCCTCGATGAAATCTACGCCACCAGCCGCGCGGTCCGGTCCATAGGTCCGGTCCTTAGGCTGGGGGCATGCTCTCGGAACCGCGCTCTGGACGCCTTGCCGCTTGGGGAAACGGCCTTTTGGCCGGACTTGTCTCGCCCGACGACGCCGTACTGGCGATCGTCGGTGACGATGCCGTGCACCGGGTGGAGGGACTGCCCGGGGAGACGGCGGTGGTCGGTCTCACCCTGGCGCTCGGGCGGCTGAGGTCGCTCGGGGTCACCGGCCTGCGGGTCGCGCTGCCCGCGCCCGGGCATCCGCTGGGGCTGAGCGGGCCGCCGGAGTTCAACGCACGGGCGTTGGAGGCGGAGGAGGCGGTCGTCTGTCACGGCGCCGCGCTGGGCCTGGTGCCCGAGGTGTACGAGGCCGGGCCCTCGGGTGATGTGCATGTGGAGGTGGTGTGGCACGTGCTGCCGGTGCGGGAGGCTCCGCCGGCGGACGTGCCGTCGCTGGGCGAGGCGGAGCGGGAACTCGCGGAGGCCCTGCGGGAGGCGACGGAGGTGCTGTCGCGGCTGGACGTGGCCGGGTCGGGGCCGGTGGCGGAGGCGGCGATCGGGGCGTACCGGGCTCGGGCGGAGCGGGGGCGGGAGGTTCTGGCGCCGGGGTATCCGCCGCGCGCGGTGCGGGTGTTGGAGCTTGCTCAGCGGGTGGGGTTGCTGGTGTCGCTGGCGTATGAGAACGGGCATGGGGGTGCGGTGAGTTCTGCGGAGATGCGGGCTCGGGGGGAGGCGTTGCGGCCGGTGGAGCGGACGTCTCGTAGGGCGCAGGTGGCTGCGTACAACGCGTATGTGGAGGAGCGGGAGCGGGGGGTGCGGTGAGCTGCGCCTAGGGGGGTGCCGGGTTCTGTGGTCGTGCGGGTGCGTTGTGGCTGGTCGCGCAGCCGAACGACCGCCCCTCCCCCACGGCCGCCAACGCCAAGGGCCCCTCAAGTCGTCGTTGACTTGAGGGGCCCCTCGGTTCAGACCAGGCGTCAGCCGTTCACGCCCGTGTTGCCGAACGCCGGGTTCAGCAGGCCGATGACGTTCACGCTGTCGCCGACTACGTTCACCGGGACGTGGACCGGGACCTGGACCAGGTTGCCCGAGACGACGCCCGGCGAGCCCACGGCCGCGCCGTCGGCACCCGCGTCGGCGACAGCGGCACCGGCGGCGGCACCCGTGGCGATACCGGCGACGGTGATGGCCACGGCGGCCTTCTTGGCGATGTTCATGGGAAGCGTTCCTCCTGCGTTCGCGTATCCGACCCGGCCGCGGGTCGTGCGCTGATCAACGCGCTCGCAGTCCCGGGCGGCACGGATATCCCCGCAGGATTCACCGTTCGGCTCATTCGGCCGACAAACGGACCGGCCTCCCGGACGCGTGACACGTCCGGGAGGCCGGGGCCACTGCCCGCCGGGGGCGGGGAATCAGTGGTTGATGCCGAGGTTGCCGAAGGCCGGGTTCAGCACACCGATGACGTTCACGCTGTTGCCCACGGCGTTCACCGGGACGTGGACCGGGGCCTGGACCAGGTTGCCCGAGACGACGCCCGGCGAGCCCACGGCCGCGCCGTCGGCGTGCGCCCCGTCGGTGGCGGAGGCCATGCCGGCACCGGCGGCGATCAGCCCGCCGGCCACCATCGTCACGGCCGCTGCCTTCTTCAGGTTCTTCACTGCTGAGCCCTCCCTAACGATTGCCGCGGCAGTCGCCGCAGCACGCACTGGAGAACGGTGGAGATCCATCGGGGTTGCGCCGTCCGGGGGACATTCCCACGACAGTATGAAGTCCTATCAGGCCACACCATGACGAACCGCCCAGAGCGCCGCCTGGGTTCGATCCGCCAGGTCGAGCTTCATCAGGATGTTCGAGACGTGGGTCTTCACGGTCTTCTCGGAGAGGACCAGGGCGCGGGCGATCTCCCGGTTGGAGCGGCCGTCCGCGATCAGCC
Organism: Streptomyces sp. 351MFTsu5.1; assembly: GCF_000383655.1. NCBI lineage: Bacteria > Bacillati > Actinomycetota > Actinomycetes > Kitasatosporales > Streptomycetaceae > Streptomyces > Streptomyces sp. 351MFTsu5.1. The sequence continues at coordinate 7,776 of NZ_KB911800.1, forward strand.
CGAGCACCTCGCGCTCCCGCTCCGTGAGCGAACCGCCCCTGCCCTGGCCGGAGTTGTTCTCCTCCTGGGAGAGCAGGGCGCCTGCCACCTCGGGCTGGAGCAGGATGTGGCCGGCGTGGACGGAGCGGATGGCGCCGGCCAGGGCGTCGGGGTCGACGTCCTTGTAGACGTATCCGGCGGCTCCCGCGCGCAGGGCCGGGACCACGGTGCGCTGTTCGGTGAAGCTGGTGACGATCAGCACGCGCGCGGGGTTGTCCAGTTCGCGGAGCCGGCGCAGGGCGTCGATGCCGTCCGTGCCCGGCATCTTGACGTCCATGAGGACGACGTCGGGCCTCAGTTCCTCGGCGCGCTGGACTCCCTCGGCGCCGTCGGCGGCCTCGCCCACGACCTCTATGTCGTCCTGTACTTCGAGGAACGTGCGCAGGCCCCGGCGGACGACCTGGTGGTCGTCGACGAGCAGGACCTTGATCGCGTCAGCCACCGGGGACCTCCATCTCGATCGTGGTGCCCTTGCCGGGCGCCGATTCAACGGTCAATGTGCCGCCGACCCCGCTGGTGCGGTCCCGCATGGAGACGAGGCCCAGGTGACGTCCCGCGCGGCGGGTCGCCGTCGGTTCGAAGCCGTTTCCGTCATCCGTGACCCGCAGGACGGCTCCGCTGCCGCGCCGGTCCAGCGTCACGTCGACATGCTCGGCGCCCGAGTGCCGCAGCGCGTTGTGCAGGGCCTCCTGGGCGACGCGGAGCATGGCCTCCTCCTGGGCGGCGGGCAGTGCGCGGAAGCTGCGGGCGGTGAAGGCCACCCGGGCGGTGTGGGCGCGGTCGAGGACCTGGACGTGGGTGCGCAGGGTGGCGGTCAGGCCGTCCTCGTCCAGAGCGGCGGGGCGCAGTTCGACCACGGCGGCCCTGAGTTCGTCGGCGGCCTCGGCGGCCAGCACCGCCACCTGGTGCAGCTCACCCTTGGCGCGGGACGGGTCGCGGTCGACGAGGGCTGCCGCGGCCTGGGCGGTCAGGCGCAGGGAGAAGAGTTTCTGGCTGACCGCGTCGTGCAGTTCGTGGGCGAGCCGGGAGCGCTCCTCGGCGATCGTCAGTTCGCGGCTGCGTTCGTAGAGGCGGGCGTTGGTGAGGGCGATCGCGGCGTGCTGGGCGAGGATCGAGAGGAGTTCCTCGTCCTCCTCGGTGAAGCCGCAGCCGCCCTCGGGCTTCTCACAGTTCTTGTTGGCGAGGAACAGCGCGCCGATGACCTCGTCGCCGTCGCGGATCGGCAGGCCGAGGAAGTCGGACATGTCGGGGTGGGCCGACGGCCAGCCCTCGAAGCGGGGGTCCTTGCGGACATCGGCGAGGCGCTCGGGGGTGGCCTCGTGCAGCATCGCGGCGAGGATGCCGTGCTGGCGCGGGAGCGGGCCGATGGCCTTCCACTGCTCGTCGCTGACGCCGTCCACGACGAACTGGGCGAAGCCGCCGTGGTCGTCCGGGACGCCGAGGGCGGCGTACTGGGCGTCGAGCAGCTCGCGGGCCGAGGCGACGATCGTCTTGAGGACGTCGCGCACCTCGAGATGCCTGCTCATGGCCAGCAGCGCGGTGCTCACCGCGGCGAGGCCGGACCGTGGACCGTGACTCATGCCCTCAGCGTACGGGCGGGCTGTGACAGTGCGGATCGGACCTGTGACCGCGCCCCACTAGGGCGAGCGACCTAGGGCGAAGGGCCGCACCGCTCTGCGGCCCGCGTCCGAGGCGGCCGGCCAGGACGCGTTCCTACGGTGGGGGCACGCCGATCCGGAGGCGTGGAGGACGAGGGGACGGATGTCATGCCGGTCGCGATCATCACGGGGGCCTCGAAGGGTCTTGGGCGGGCGCTCGCCGAGGCGTTGGCCGCGCGGGGCTGGGACCTGGTGCTCGACGCCAGGACGCCCCAGGTGCTGGCGGAGGCGGCGGCCGCGCTCGCCGCGCACGGGACCCGGGTGACGGCCCTGCCAGGGGACGTCACGGACCCGGTGCACCGCTCCGAGCTGGTGGCCGCGGCCTGGAAGCTCGGCGGTGTCGATCTGCTGGTGAACAACGCGAGCGCGCTGGGCGCCGAGCCGCTGACCCGCCTCGACGGGCTGCCGCTGGACGGGTTCCGCCGCGCGCTGGAGGTGAACGTCGTGGCCGCGCTGGGCCTGGTCCAGGAGGCGCTGCCGCTGCTGCGGGCGTCGGAGGCGGGCACGGTGATCGCGGTCAGTTCGGACGCGGCCGCCGAGGCGTACGAGACGTGGGGCGGGTACGGGGCGTCCAAGGCCGCCCTGGACCACCTCGCGGCGGTGCTGGGCGAGGAGGAGCCCGGGCTGCGGGTGTGGGCCGTGGATCCAGGGGACATGGCGACGGACCTGTACGCGGCGGCCGTACCGGAGGACAGGGAGCCGCGGCCGCGGCCGGCCGGTGTCGTGCCGGGTTTCCTGTGGTTGCTGGACGAGCGGCCGGCGAGTGGGCGGTACGGGGCTCCGGCGCTGCTGGAGGGGCGGTGACCACGGCGACGGGGGTACCGGCGTTCGGCCGACGGGGGTACCGGGTGCCGGAGGAACTGTCGGCGCGGGTGCCGGCCGAGCAGCGCGGGCCCGGGCTGGACCGGGACGCCGTACGGCTGCTGGTGTCGCGGGGCACCGAGGTGTCGCACCACTCCTTCGCGGAGCTGCCGCGGCTGCTGCGGGCCGGGGACCTGCTCGTCGTGAACACCTCGCCCACGCTGGCAGCGGCCGTCGACGGGCGGATCGGGCACGCGCGTGTGGTGGTGCACTTCTCCACGCGCGGGGACGACGGCCGGTGGACGGTCGAGCTGCGGGATCCGGACGGAAGGGGCACCACGCGTGCGCGTGCGGGCGGGCCTGCGGGGACGGAGGTGCGGCTGCCCGGGGGCCTGCGCCTGGTGCTGGAGGGGGCCGTGAGCGAGCGGCTGTGGTGGGCGCGGGTGTCCGGCGGGGAGGTGTTCGGGCTGCTGCGGGAGCACGGGCGGCCCGTTCGGTACTCCTACACGGAGCGGGACCAGCCGCTGTCCGTCTACCGGACGGTGTTCGCGCTTCCGTCGTCCGACGGGTCGGGCAGTGCGGAGATGCCCAGTGCGGCGCGGCCCTTCACCGGGCGGACGGTGGCGGAGCTGGTGAGCCGGGGGGTGCGGTTCGCGCCCGTGCGGCTGCACGCCGGGGTGGCCTCGGCGGAGGCGCACGAGCCGCCGTATGCGGAGCGGTTCGCGGTGCCGGAGACCTCCGCGCGGTTGATCAACGCGGTGAAGGCCGGGGACGGCCGGGTCCTCGCCGTGGGGACGACCGTCGTGCGGGCCGTGGAGTCGGCGGCCGGGGCCGACGGGGTCGTACGCGCGCGTGCGGGGTGGACGGACCTCGTCGTGACCCCGGAGCGCGGGGTGCGGGTGGTGGACGGGCTGCTGACCGGGCTGCACGAGCCCGAGGCCTCGCATCTGCTGATGCTGGAGGCGGTCGCCGGGCGGGCCGCGATCGACCGCGGGTACGAGGAGGCGCTGCGCGGGCGCTACCTGTGGCACGAGTTCGGGGACGTGCATCTCCTGCTGCCCCCGGAGGGCCCTCACGCAGAGCATTGCGTCAGCAACTGCTCGTGAGAACGCTGTGAAGCCGGTGTGAGCCCGCACATAGGGCCCAGATCACGTACGAAGCGAAATAGGAGACAAAGGCCTCCGGTGTGATCGGGGCAGACGTTCTAGTCTGTCCCGATTTGCCCTCCCCCGGCCCACTATCGGGGATCGTACGTCACACCTTTGCCCGGGCATTTTGCGGCCGCTAAGAATGGCTCTCGTCGCTCAGCGCCGCGGACTCCCACCGCGGCGTTTGTGCCGGAAGCACCCGTGTCCCCACCGGACAGCGAGCGACCTCCGCGCTATCCGAAGAGGTCCATTCCGCATGCCCAAGTACACCTTCACTCGTGCTCATCGCCCTGCTCTCACCAAGCGTCACAAGATCGCCGTAGCCGGTGTCGCCACGCTCGGCGCCGCGGCCGTGGCGTTCAGTGCGGTACCCGGCAACGCCGAGACGACCACCTCCGAGGCCGCCGTCTCCTCGGCCCCGGTGAAGTACTCCTCCGAGCAGTTCAAGGGCCTCCAGTCGGACGTCAGCGAGCAGCTCGCCGCCAGGAGCCTCCAGGGCCAGGCCGCCGAGGCCAAGGCCAAGGCCGAGGCGAAGGTCAAGGCCGCCGCGGCCGCGAAGAAGAAGGCCGCCGCCGCTGCCGCCGCCAAGAAGAAGGCCGTCGCGAAGAAGAAGGCCGAGAAGGCCCGCAAGGCGAAGGCCGCGAGCCGGGCCGCGCACCGCGCCAAGCTGAAGGCCGCCGTGCGCAAGTCCTACGCCAACAACCTGGACGGCTGGATCAAGGAGTCCCTGGACATCATGAAGGCCAAGGGCATCCCGGGCACGTACAACGGCCTGTACCGCAACATCATCCGGGAGTCCTCGGGCAACCCGAACGCGATCAACAACTGGGACATCAACGCGATCAACGGCGTGCCGTCGATCGGTCTGCTCCAGATCATCAAGCCGACCTTCAACGCCTACCACGTCCCCGGTACGGCCTGGAGCCAGTACGACCCGGTCGCCAACATCACCGCGTCCGCGAACTACGCCTTCCACCGGTACGGCTCGATCGACAACGTCAACAGCGCGTACTGAGGCCGCGCGGACCTCTCGTACGCGGAAAGGGCGGCACCCGGTCGGGGTGCCGCCCTTCACCGTCGTACGGCAGTGATCACTTGCGCATGACCTCGGGCTCGTGGCGGCGCAGGAAGCGGGCCACGAGGAAGCCGCAGACCACGCCGAGGGCGACGAGGGCGATCATGTCGAGGCCCCAGGCGCTGACCGTGTGGTTCCACAGCGGGTCGGTCGCACCACCCGGCTTGGGCGGGTTGACCTGGTTGAAGTCCAGGGTGGCGCCCGCGGCGGCGACCGCCCAGCGGGACGGCATGAGGTACGAGAACTCGTTGACGCCGACCGCGCCGTTCAGGGTGAACAGGCAGCCGGTGAAGACCACCTGGACGATCGCGAACATGACCAGCAGCGGCATGGTCTTCTCGGACGTCTTCACCAGCGCGGAGATGATCAGGCCGAACATCATCGACGTGAACCCGAGACCCATGATCGGCAGGCAGAGCTCCGCGAGGGTGGCGTGGCCGAGAACCAGGCCCTCCTTCGGGATGCCGCGGGTGGAGAAGCCGATGACACCGACCAGCAGGCCCTGGAGCACGGTGATCACCCCGAGCACGAAGACCTTGGACATCAGGTACGCCGAGCGGGACAGGCCGGTGGCGCGCTCCCGTTCGTAGATGACCCGTTCCTTGATCAGTTCACGGACCGAGTTGGCGGCCCCGGCGAAACAGGCGCCGACCGCGAGGATCAGCAGGACGGTGGTGGCCGTGCTGTTCGGCTCCGGGAGCTTGGTCCTCGGGTCGACGGGCTTGGGCAGCAGGGCGTCGCCGAAGTCGATCAGCAGGCTCACCGCGCCGAGGACGGCCGGCAGGATCACCATCAGGGCCAGGAAGCCCTTGTCGGACGCGATCACCGAGACATAGCGGCGCACGAGTGTCGTGAACTGGCCCGTCCAGCCCTGCGGCTTCGGCGGCTTCATGCCGTGCATCGGAGGCGTCTGTACGGACTGCGGCGCCACGGCGTCTATGTCCGCGGCGTACATCTGGTAGTGCTGCGAGCCCTTCCAGCGCCCGGCCCAGTCGTAGTCGCGGTAGTTCTCGAAGGCGGAGAAGACGTCGGCCCAGGTGTCGTAGCCGAAGAAGTTCAGGGCCTCCTCGGGCGGGCCGAAGTAGGCGACGGCGCCGCCCGGGGCCATCACCAGGAGCTTGTCGCACAGGGCGAGCTCGGCGACGGAGTGCGTGACGACGAGGACCGTGCGGCCGTCGTCGGCGAGGCCGCGCAGCAGCTGCATGACATCGCGGTCCATGCCCGGGTCGAGGCCGGAGGTCGGCTCGTCGAGGAAGATCAGCGACGGCTTGGTGAGCAGTTCCAGGGCCACCGAGACGCGCTTGCGCTGGCCGCCGGACAGGGCGGTGACCTTCTTCTCGCGGTGGATGTCGAGCTTCAGCTCGCGCAGCACCTCGTCGATGCGGTGCTCGCGCTCCTCGCCGGTGGTGTCGGCGGGGAAGCGGAGCTTGGCCGCGTACTTGAGGGCCTTCTTGACGGTCAGCTCCTTGTGCAGGATGTCGTCCTGCGGGACCAGACCGATGCGCTGGCGCAGCTCGGCGAACTGCTTGTAGAGGTTGCGGTTGTCGTAGAGGACGTCGCCCTGGTTGGCGGGCCGGTAGCCGGTGAGTGCCTTGAGCAGGGTCGACTTGCCGGAACCGGACGGTCCGATGACCGCGATCAGGGACTTCTCCGGGACGCCGAAGGAGACGTCCTTGAGGATCTGCTTGCCGCCGTCGACCGTGACGGTGAGGTGGCGGGCGGAGAAGGAGACCTCGCCGGTGTCGACGAACTCCTCCAGGCGGTCGCCGACGATCCGGAAGGTGGAGTGGCCGACGCCGACGATGTCCGCGGCGCCGAGCAGCAGCGAGCCGCCCTTGGGAATCGGCTGGCCGTTGACGTACGTGCCGTTGTGCGAGCCCAGGTCGCGGATCTCCATGCGGCCGTCGGGCATCGAGTGGAACTCGGCGTGGTGGCGGGAGACCTGGAGGTCGGAGACCACCAGGTCGTTCTCCAGGGCACGGCCGATGCGCATGATGCGGCCGATGGTGAACTGGTGGAACGTGGTCGGGCTGCGGTCGCCGTAGACGGGCGTCGGGCCGGCGCCCACTCCCCCGCCGGGGCCCTGCTGTTCCGGGATCCGCTGGGGCTGGTGCGACGGGTGCGGCCGCTGGGGCTCCGGCCAGCCGGACTTGGCGGCCTGCGGGACCTGGTGGGAGGCCTGCGGCGGGGTCTGCTGCGGGGCCTCGTGGGACGCCTGGTGCGGAGTCTGCCGGGAGGCCGGCTCCTGGGGCGCCTGCCGGGCCCAGGCCGGGTTCGCGCTCTGCGCGGCGTACCGCTGCTGCTGGGGCTCGGCGGCCGGGGCCGCGGTGCCGGTGAAGCTGAGCAGCGGGCCGTCGTTCGCGTTGCCGAGGCGGAGCGCCGCGCCCGGGCCGAGCTCCGACTCGTGGATCCGCTGCCCGTGCAGGAACGTCCCGTTGGTGCTGCTGTGGTCCTCGATGACCCAGTCGCGCCCGCTCCGGCTGATCGTGGCGTGCCGCCAGGACACCCTGGCGTCGTCGAACACGATGTCAGCCTGCGGATCACGCCCAAGGCGGTACGCCCGGGACGGATCGAGCGTCCAGGTACGTCCATTCGCTTCCAGTACGAGTTCCGGCACGCCACGCCCCACTGAGTAGTCCCCGAACTGCCCCCGTCACAGGGAGTGTAGGGATGTCGAACAACGTCGGGAACTATTTCAGGCTCCGGTGACTGACCGAAACACGAGCCCCGAGAAGAGCACGTTCGCACGCTTCGGCCGGTTCCGTTGACGGGGTTGAAACCGACCCGGAGAGTGGGTAATCCACGCGAGGGGGATGAGCGCGGTCTCGGCCGTGCCGCGGATCGGGGGGTCTGCCATGAGTGCGTCCAGGAGCGTCGGGAACGCGCCGCACGGCGTCCGGCTGCCGTGGGGGGACATCGTGCTGTCCGCGGTGGCGTCCGTGAGCTGGGCGTTGATCGGGATGGCGGGGACGGCCGCGCTCGGACTGCACCTGCTGGAGGCCGATTCGGTGGCCTCGCTCGGCCCGATGACCGCGGCGGTGGTGACCCTCGCGGCGGGGGGTTCGGTGACACCCTCCGGGGACGGTTCCGCCTTCGGGTTGACAGGGGCGCAGGCCGCGACCGCCATCGAGATCACGCCACTGGGCGTCAGCCTGGTCGGTGCGGTGCTTTTGTCATGGTTCTTCCTACGGTCCCTGCGGGCGGCCGGAGCGGTGATCGCGCCCTCCGAGCTGATGGCGCGCGCGGGTTCGGTGATCGCGCTGTTCGTGGCGATGCTGGGCGGGCTGGCCTGGGCGGGGCACGACGTCATCACGATCGACGGGGGCGCGCTGGGGCTCGACAAGCTGCCCGGGGCGGGCGGGGGCGGCGGTCTGGACATCCCCGGGCTGGGCGACGTCGGCGACATCGGCGGGCTGCTGCCCGACAAAATCGGCGACCTCGTCGACGCGAAGGCCGCCGTCGGCTTCACGGTGGACACCGCGCCGACGCTGCTCGGCGGCCTGGGCTGGTCGGTCGGGATCCTGCTGGTCGCGCTGCTGGCGTCCCGACGAACGCCGTTGCCGCGTGGCTGGGAGGCCGTGCACCGGGTCGTACGGCCTGCGGTGTCCGCGCTGGTGACGGTACTGCTGGTCGCGGTGGTCGCGGGGCTCTCCGCGGCGGCGTTCGCAGCGATCGGCGACGACCACCCGAAGCGGATCGCGGGCGCGGCGCTGCTCGGGACGCCGAACGGGGTCTGGCTGGGCATCCCCCTGGGCCTGTTCGTCCCCTTCGACGGCCGCGCGACCGGCGTCCTGACGAACTTCCTCCCCGACCCCCTGGACCGGCTCCTCGGCTCGGGCTCCGACCACACGGTGACGCTGGGGAAGCTGGCGGACCTGGACGGGCGGGTGTGGCTGCTGGGGGTGGGCGCGGGACTGATGATGCTGTTGGCGGGGGTGCTCACGGCTGTGCGGACGCCGGTGGGGGTGCGGGCGGGGGTGCGGGCGGGGCGGGCGTACGGCGACGACGTGAGGGCCGTACCGGACTCGGGAGCCCTTGGTTTCGCCGGGCGGTGTGCGGTGCGGCTTGGAGTCGCGACCGCCTTGGCGTTGCCCCTGCTCGCCTGGCTGACGGAGGTGTCGGTGAACGCCTCGCTGTCGGTGCTGGGGTTCGACGCGTTCGGGGCGGGCGTGGAGCTGCGGGGGCAGTTCGGGATGGCGGCGCTGCTCGGGGCGGTGTGGGGCGCGGCGGCGGGAGCGGCGGGGGCGCTGCTGGCGCGGGCCACGGGCGCGGCGGGGTCGCGGGCCTCGGGGCTGTCACTGCGTGAGGTGACGGGGGTGGCAGCGGGGGCGGGAGCCGGGACCTGGTCTGCGGGAGGGACGGGAGCGGGGGTGGGCGGGGATCCTCGGTACGAGCACGAGGGCGGGTCCGGGCCCTATGACGACCGTGCGGCGAGGCTGTACGGGGGCGGCGGGGCGGGGACGTACGGCAGCGAGCCGGATCCGCGGCCCGGGGGATCCGCGGCCCATGGTGGCGGGTTCCAGCCGTACGAAGGTGAGGCCGGCCCGTACGTGCCCGGTGCTTCCTATCGGCCTCCGAACGCGGCGACGAACCCGTATCTGCGGGTGCCGGAGGAGTTGCGGCGGCCTGAGGACGGCTCGCTGCCCTCGGACCAGCCACGGCGCCAGGGTGACTCGCCCGGGCAGCCCGGCACCGTCTACGGCGCTCCCACCGTGGCCGGTCCGGTCGACCCGCCGCCTCGTTCGCCCGAGGAAGGACGGCAGTCCCCGCCTCCACCGCCGCCTCCTCCCCCGCCACCACCGGGGAAGCCGAAGGGGCGGCGCTGACGCGCGCGGACGTGGTCGGCTCGCAAGGCCCGCGTCACCCGTCCGACACCGACTGTTCCCTGTCCGTCAGACGGACCGCGGGAGCAGAAGGCACTGGGTGCCGGATACGGTGGGAACACCATGAGCGCTTCGCAGACCTCGTCTCCCGACGTCCCCACCCTTCTCGTCAAGATCTTCGGGAAGGACAGGCCGGGCATCACGGCCGGCCTCTTCGACACCCTCGCCGCCTACTCGGTCGACGTGGTCGACATCGAGCAGGTCGTCACCCGTGGCCGGATGGTGCTGTGCGCGCTCGTGACCGCGCCGCCGCGCCCGCAGGAGGGCGATCTGCGGGCGACCGTCCACAGCTGGGCCGATTCGATCAAGATGCAGGCGGAGATCATCTCCGGTCTCGGTGACAACCGGCCGCGTGGCCTGGGGCGTTCCCTGGTCACCGTGCTCGGTCACCCGCTCACCGCGGAGGCCACCGCCGCCATCGCGGCCAAGATCGCCCAGGCCGGCGGCAACATCGACCGTATCTTCCGGCTGGCCAAGTACCCGGTCACGGCCGTCGAGTTCGCGGTGTCCGGCGTCGAGACGGAGCCGCTGCGCACCGCCCTGGTGACGGACGCCGGCAAGCTCGGCGTGGACGTGGCCGTCGTCGCCGCCGGTCTGCTCCGCCGGGCCCAGCGGCTGGTCGTCATGGACGTGGACTCGACGCTCATCCAGGACGAGGTGATCGAGCTCTTCGCCGCACACGCCGGCTGCGAGGACCAGGTCGCCGAGGTGACCGCGGCCGCGATGCGCGGCGAGCTCGACTTCGAGCAGTCGCTGCACGCGCGCGTGGCCCTGCTGGAGGGGCTGGACGCCTCGGTCGTGGACAAGGTGCGCAGCGAGGTGCGGCTGACGCCGGGCGCGCGCACGCTCATCCGGACGCTGAAGCGGCTCGGCTTCCAAGTGGGGGTCGTCTCGGGCGGGTTCACCCAGGTGACCGACGACCTCAAGGAGCGGCTCGGGCTGGACTTCGCCCAGGCGAACACGCTGGAGATCGTCGGCGGGAAGCTGACCGGCAAGGTCACCGGGGAGATCGTGGACCGCGCGGGCAAGGCGCGGCTGCTGCGGCGGTTCGCCGCCGAGGCGGGGGTGCCGCTGTCCCAGACGGTGGCGATCGGGGACGGCGCGAACGACCTGGACATGCTGAACGCGGCCGGGCTCGGGGTCGCCTTCAACGCCAAGCCGGTGGTGCGGGAGGCCGCGCACACCGCGGTGAACGTGCCGTTCCTGGACACGGTGCTGTACCTGCTGGGCGTCACCCGCGAAGAGGTCGAGGCGGCGGACGCGCACGAGGAGGACTGAACCGGCGCACGGGGCGGAGACCGGCCGGCCCCGTCAGCGGGCGGGTGGAGGACGGCCCGGCTGGCGATGTGCGGAGTGAGGGCGACCCGCCCGTCAGCGTGCGGAGTGAAGGCGACCCGCCCGTCAGCGTGCGGCGCGCAAGCCGTGCCGCCCCTCGGCGTCCGGGGCGGAAATCGGCACGGCGTGCATGACAGGGCCCGGCACCATCTCGGTGCCGGGCCCTGTCGTGTCGCGTCTCGCGTGCGGGTCGGGGTCTCAGTCGGACGGTGCCCAGTAGTCGACGAGGGTGGCCACCCCGGGCTCCAGGGTCTTCCAGGGGCCGCTGAAGGACAGGACGGCGAAGGCGGCGGCCGGGAAGCCGCGCTCGCTCATCCGGCGGCGGGCGTCTCCCTCGGCGGCGCCGGCGAGGATGTCGGCCAGACCCTGCACTCCGGGGTTGTGGCCGATCAGGACCGCGTTCTGCACGTCGTCCGGGGTCTCGTTGAGCACGGCGATCAGCTCGCCGGGAGAGGCCTCGTAGATCCGCTCCTCGTAGACCGTTTTCGGCCGGTGCGGGAACTCCTGCACCGCGAGCTTCCAGGTCTCCCGGGTCCGGGTCGCCGTGGAGCAGAGGGCGAGGTCGAGGGGGATGCCAGAGTCGGTCAGCCGCCGTCCGGCCTCCGCTGCATCTTTTCGGCCCCGGTCGGCGAGCGGCCGCTCATGGTCGGTGACCTGTGGCCAGTCGGCTTTCGCATGCCGGAAAAGGACAATCCTGCGGGGTTCTGCGACGCTCATAGGATCCAGCTTCGCATGAAACAGGCCACGGGGCGCAGGGAGTTGACGGGCGGCTTCGCGGGTGCTCAGCGCGCCAGGAGCTGCTGGACGCGCTCCAGGAAGTGGGTGACGGCGGGGTCGCCGGAGGCCGCGTGCGCGTCCGAGGGGTTGAGGATGAGGGCCAGGAGCACGACGAAGGCCAGCGTCGGCAGGGCCAGGGCCCACCAGGGCAGCCGGATGTCGACGCCGCCCCGGGACGCCGGGTGGGGCGGGGTGTGCGCAGGGGCCGACATGAGTGCCTCCGGTCTTCGAGTTCCGGTGATCCGCTGTTCGCGGTCACATCTCGAAGGTACGGACCCGGCGGGCCTCAACCCATCCGGTGATCCACCCAGTTGACCCTGACACTCGCCCCCTAGGGGACAGGGGGGTTAACCCCACCGCCGCCCCGGGGAGCAGGTCATCCGATCAAGGGTCGGGGGTCATCGGACCAAGGTCCGGGGATCATCGGATCAAGGTTCGGATCAAGGTGAGGCGATCGTGGCGATGATCGCGATGACGACGAAGATGGCGAGGAACGAGCCGAAGACCAGCAGCATCTTCTTCTGGCCGTTCTGGGGGTTCGGGTCGAGCATGCGGCCAGTGTCGCACTCCGGTCTCTTACCCGGCCGGTCAGGGTGCCGCCGCGGCCGCCTCGTCCTCGACCGTACGGTCACGGCCCGCGAGCACTCCGACGGCCATCTGCGGGATCATCAGGCCGATCATGAGCGCGATCGGCAGGCCCCAGCCGCCGCTGTGCTGGTAGAGCACGCCGACCAGGAGCGGGCCGGGGATGGAGATCAGATAGCCGGTGCTCTGCGCGAAGGCGGACAGCTGGGCCACGCCCGCGCCGGTCCTGGCGCGCATCCCGACCATGGTGAGGGCCAGCGGGAAGGCGCAGTTCGAGACGCCGAGCAGAACGGCCCAGGCCCAGGCGCCGGCGGCGGGCGCGAGGTAGAGGCCCGCGTAGCCGGCTAGGCCGCACACGCCGAGGGCGAGCACGATCGGGCCCTGGTGCGGCAGCCGGGTGGCCACGCGCGGGATGACGAAGGCCAGGGGGACGCCCATCACCATGGTGACGGCGAGCAGCAGCCCGGCGGTGCCCGCGGGCACGCCCGCGTCCCGGAAGATCTGCGCCATCCAGCCCATGGTGATGTAGGCGGCGGTGGCCTGGAGCCCGAAGAAGACGGCGAGCGCCCAGGCGGTCCGGCTGCGGGTGATCCGCAGCGCGGGCGGCTCCACGCGCGGGTGCACGTGCTGGACCGGTCCGGCGCCCTCCACACGCGCGTGCACGTGCTGGACCGGCCCGGCACCCTCCACACGCGCGTGCACGCTGCCCGCGGCGGACCCGGGGCCCTTGTCCCGTACGAGCGGGATCCACGGCAGGACGGCAGCCCCGGCGAGAGCGGCCCAGACCGCGAGCCCGGACTGCCAGCTGCCGCCGAGCGCGTCGGTCAGCGGCACGGTCACGGCAGCCGCGGCCGAGGTGCCGAGAGCCAGGGCCATCGAGTACAGGCCGGTCATGGAGCCGACCCGGTCCGGGAACCAGCGCTTGACGATGACCGGCATCAGGACGTTGCTGACGGCGATGCCCATGAGGGCGAGGGCACTGGCGGCCAGGAAGCCCGGCGTGGAGCCCGTGTACGGCCGTATGAGCAGGCCGGTGGTGATGGCGACCATGCCCGCGCACACCACCGCGCCCGCGCCGAAGCGGCGGGCCAGGCGGGGAGCCGTGACGCCGAAGACCGCGAAGCACAGCGGGGGCACCGAGGTGAGCAGCCCGGCCACGCTGCCGCTCATGCCGAGTCCGTCGCGGACTTCTTCGAGGAGGGCGCCGAGGCTGGTGATGGCGGGGCGGAGGTTGAACGCGGACAGCACGATGCCGACGACGACCAGCCGCACCGCCCACGCGCGCGGGGCGGGCGGAAGGGGCCCTTCTGCCGGTGGGACGCGTGCTGCCGTGGGCTTCACTGCCCGGGTTTCCTCGCTTGCCATGACACCCATCATAGAATCATGGGATGATTGGTTGTCCATCCCCGGGGCGGCCTCGGTCGCCCCGGCCGTGCGAAGGTGTGCCATGCCCCTGAGCCATCCCCGTCGCTCGGCGCTGTCCGAGCAGGTCATCGCCGCACTGCGCAACCAGATCTCCTCGGGCGAGTGGCCGGTCGGCTCCCGGATCCCGACCGAGCCGGAGCTGGTCGACCAGCTCGGGGTCGCGCGCAACACCGTCCGTGAGGCCGTCCGCGCCCTCGCGCACAACGGGCTGCTGGACATCCGCCAGGGCTCGGGGACGTACGTCGTGGCGACCAGCGAGCTGGCGGGCGTGATGCACCGCAGGTTCGCCGACGCCGACCCCCGGCACGTCGCCGAGCTGCGCTCCACTCTGGAGTCGTCCGCGGCGCGGCTGGCCGCCGAGCGGCGCACCGAGAAGGACCTCAAGCAGCTCGACACGCTCCTGGTGCGTCGTGAGGAGGCATGGGCGTCGGGGGACGCGGAGGCGTTCGTGACCGCGGACACCACCTTCCACCTGGCCGTGGTGGCCGCCTCGCACAACGACGTGATGACCGAGATGTACGCGGATCTCGGCGCGGTGCTGCGGGACTGGCTGCGCGAGGACGTCGGCGAGGAGCTGACGCCCGAGATGCACATGGACCACGCCCGGCTCGTCGACGCGATCCGCGCGGGTGACGCCGGTGCCGCCGCGCGGGAGGCGGCCGGCTATCCCTTCCTGTGCCGTCCGGGACGGTTCACAGCGCCAGCTTCCGGTGGCTGACCCACACCGACCGGACCTCCTTCCAGCACCGGCCGGTCAGCCGTACGGTCTGCGCGGGTCCCGCCCCGACCTCGGCGCCGTCGGTGTCCAGGTCCCACCAGCGGGCGCACTCGATGTGCAGGCGGACGCCGTCGGTGCGGGGATACGGGTTGTGGCAGTAGGCGGTCACCCGGGAACCGGTGACCTGGCTGCGGCAGGACGCCCCGAAGGGCTCCGGCGGTGCGGCTTCACGCGCCGCCACGCGCGTGTGCGGCATCGCGTCGTACGGCGGGGACATCACGAGACAGACGGCTGCGGTCACTGAGGCCAGACTGCGGGACAGGCGCACAAGGGGACCTCCTCGGCCGTGCTGGGGAGGGAAGCGCGGGTGAACGCGTAATCCAGGGTGCGCAGTTGTGGGCCGTACGCGCCCGGCCGGGTAGGCCGAACGGGGGACGCCCCGCTCCCAGAGGGAACGGGGCGTCGAGGACGTACCGGAGATCAGGCGCCGATGGCGTGCAGGCCGCCGTCCACGTGGATGATCTCGCCCGTGGTCTTCGGGAACCAGTCGCTCAGCAGGGCGACGATGCCCTTGCCGGCCGGCTCCGGGTCCTTGAGGTCCCACTCCAGCGGCGAGCGGTTGTCCCACACGGCGGCCAGGTCGCTGAAGCCCGGGATGGACTTGGCGGCCATGGAGGCGAGTGGGCCCGCGGAGATGAGGTTGCAGCGGATGTTCTGCTTGCCCAGGTCGCGGGCGACGTAGCGGCTGGTGGCCTCCAGGGCGGCCTTGGCCGGGCCCATCCAGTCGTACTGCGGCCAGGCGTACTGCGCGTCGAAGGTGAGGCCGACGACCGAGCCGCCGTTCTGCATCAGCGGCAGGCAGGCCATGGTGAGCGACTTCAGGGAGTACGCCGAGACGTGCATGGCGGTCGCCACGGACTCGAACGGCGTGTTCAGGAAGTTGCCGCCGAGCGCGTCCTGCGGCGCGAAGCCGATGGAGTGCACGACACCGTCGAGGCCGCCGAGCTCCTCGCCGACCACGTCGGCCAGGCGGCCCATGTGCTCGTCGTTGGTGACGTCCAGCTCGATGACCTTGGTGGGCTTCGGGAGCTTCTTGGCGATGCGCTCGGTCAGCGTGGGCCGCGGGAACGCCGTCAGGATGATCTCGGCGCCCTGCTCCTGGGCCAGCTTGGCGGCGTGGAAGGCGATGGAGGACTCCATCAGCACACCGGTGATCAGGACGCGCTTGCCCTCGAGGATTCCGCTCATGGTGATCAGTGACCCATTCCCAGTCCGCCGTCAACGGGAATGACGGCTCCAGTGATGTACGAGGCGTCGTCGGAGGCGAGGAACCGCACCGTCGCGGCGACCTCCTCCGGCTGGGCGTACCGGCCGAGGGGCACCTGCTTGACGATGGCCTCGCGCTGCTCGTCGCTGAGGGCCTTGGTCATGTCGGTGTCGACGAAGCCGGGCGCGACGACGTTGAAGGTGAGGTTGCGCGACCCCAGCTCACGGGCGAGGGACCGCGCGAAGCCGACCAGCGCGGCCTTGGAGGCGGCGTAGTTGGCCTGGCCGGGGCCGCCGTAGAGGCCGACGACCGAGGAGATCAGGACGACGCGGCCCTTCTTGGCGCGCAGCATGGCGCGGTTGGCGCGCTTGACCACGCGGAAGGTGCCGGTGAGGTTGGTGTCGATGACCGAGGTGAAGTCCTCCTCGGACATGCGCATCAGGAGCTGGTCCTTGGTGATGCCGGCGTTGGCGATCAGGACCTCGACGGGACCGTGCTCGGCCTCGATCTCCTTGTAGGCCTGCTCCACCTGCTCGGAGTCGGTGATGTCGCACTTGACCGCGAGGAAGCCGGCCGGCGGCTCACCCGAGCGGTACGTGATGGCGACCTTGTCGCCGGCGTCGGCGAAAGCGCGGGCGATGGCGAGGCCGATGCCCCGGTTGCCTCCGGTGACGAGAACCGAGCGGCTCAACGGATCACCCTTTCCATAGGGGTCTGACACACCCGCCCGAAAACCTGGATGACAGGCGGCTTCTCCGAAAACCTATCGGTCCGTCCCCTGCCGAGGACATTCGGGCAGCGACAGTGGGAGACAGCCATGGCTGTGGGATCCCTACAGGCCCGCCGTGAGCGACGACGGGTGAACGCGGTGCCACCGGTTTCTCATATGTCCCCGGACCAGCGCTGATCCGCCCGGGCCAGTTCGTCGCACAGGATGTGCAGAGTGCGGTCGAACAACACCCCCCGGTGGGACAGCACGTTCCGGGCCAGGACGAGCTGCTCCAGCAGCCGTCGGTCCTCGACGGGGAGATTGAGGTGACCCTGGCGGCAGGCACGGAGCAAGGGTCCGACCTCGATGGTGCGGAACACCTCCTGCACGCGGGTGCGGTATCCGGCCGGAGGACGCTCGACATAGCGGTCGATCAGCTCGGCCACGGGTCTGGTCGCCGCCGAGAGGGCGCGCAGTGCCACGCGCTGGCGAGCCTCCTCGATCCAGGGCAGCAGCACCCGCGCCTGGGCCTGGCTGACCAGGATCTTCAAGTGGTCCGCGCGGCTCCGGTCGCCGCACCACACCACCGGGTGGACGCGTGAGCGGCCGTCCCACGCCTGCAGCAGCCCGCGCGCCCAGGCAGGGCGCAGCCCGGTCGCCGGCCGGTGCCCGGATCCGACGCCCGAGAGAACGGTCACGGGCTCCTCCGGCGGCACCGTCCGCACGCCGTCCAGGCACGCCCGCAGGCTGTCCTCCAGCGTGCCTTGGCTGCCGTCCCACCGCCGAGCCAGTCGCCAGCCGAGCACGAGATCGGGCCCGCACACCTCACTCACCACCTCGTCGCGAACGGCCCGCAGGATGCGGTCGCGCGGTATTTCGCCGCGTCGGCGGGTGTTGCGGGAGGCGTCGGCGGCCACGGCCGAGACGACGGTCGCGCTGTCGAGCCGATCGACGGTCCCCCACCACCAGTGCACGGCCGAGGTGGCCAGGTCGAGTTCGAGTTCGTCGGGAAACCGGGGCGGAAGGTCGTCGACTCGGGCCGTCACCAGTACCCGGGGACGGTTTTCGGGCGGCAGACCCGCCTGTTTCGCCGCCGCGTTGAGCGAGCGGATGAGACGGACCACCGCCCGGCCACGCTCCTGCTCCGGATCACCGGAGGCCGCGCTTGCTGTCGACTCCTCCCAGGCCCGGACACCGATCACCGGCCGCCATCGCCGGTCGGGGTGCACGAGGGCGTCGACTGCCTCCCCCGGAGGCACGGACAGTTCCTTGGCCAGCCGGGCGAAGAGCCCGGGCTCCGGCGCTTCCGGTGCGTCGGTGAGTCGCGGCACGCTGCGCTGGCGCGGGAAGACCGACTCACGTCCGAGATCGAACCCGTCGTCGTAGTCCTCCAGGAGGGGCAGATCATCCAGGGCCCAGCCTGTCTGCTCGGGTACAGCTCCCAAGGGCGGGACCGAAGACGTCTCCGACTCGGAACGTGCCGGTATGTCGAGGCGGTCGGGTGCGGAGCAGAGCGCCACATGATGCAGTTCCTCGGCGTAGCCTCCCTCGACCAAATCGTCCGGGAGCAGCCAGAGGCAATGGATGCCTGCCGCCAGATCAGCCGCAATCCTGCTGATCTGACGTCGCACACCAGGCAGTTCGGACAGCGCTTGGGCGCTGAGTTCCACGCGTCACCCTCCGGCCGTACGAGCGCGTGCCGCGCGGAAGGTGACGGCGTCCACGGCGTGTCCCCCGGGCAGGGAGTCCAGCACCCCGAGCAGATCGAGACGGCCCAGCCAGAGCCTGGCCTCCTCCAAGGGCCGTTCGATCGCCGCCGCCACGTCGTCCAAGGGCACCCCTTGTCCCTCGTCGACGTACGACGTCCACATGCTGAGAAGTTGCTCGTCGCGAGCGTCGAGTCCGGTCTGCTTCCAGTGCGCGGCGAGGTTCCCCGGTTTCCCGATGGCATGGCGCACGGCGTCCAGCGAGCTGTCCAGGGTCGCGCCGTTGACCGATACCTCGGTGATGGCCAGCTCCACCCAGGGAGCCCATCCGCCGGTCACCCCGATCAGACTCCTGCGCTCGGTGCTTGACACGAACGGACATTCGGGCCAGGCGCGCAGGCTGTCCACGGTCCACCGCTCGGGGTGCAGGAACCGCACCGGAAGTCGCGTCCCCTCGCGGGCCTCCTCCGCCAGTGCGCCCGCCGCGAGCGCGTCACCCAGAAGGAACACCGAGCGGTTGCCCGTGTGCTTGCGGACGGCGGAGCGCACCCGGACGTCGGCCGCGGGCCCGGCGTGTTCGGCGCAAAGGTGAACTGCGGTGGCCAGTTCCTGTTTGCCCAGGCTGGACAGGTCGGCCACGAGAACGTAGTTGCGTCGCAGCCGTGCGGCATCCCGGAGCGCCGCGCGCAGGTCGCCGGGTGCCTTGACCTTGCGCACCTCCACTCCGCGCGCCTCGGCGAAGGCCTCGGCCGCCCGGATCATCAGAGGAGGCCGATAGGACTCGGTCACTCCGATGAGGGTCACGCCAGGCTGCGCCGCCTCGTGCAGTTGCCCCTCGGTGAGAGGGCTGTACCGCTGGATACGCTCCTTGGGGTCCCGTCCCAGGAGCCGGCGCGCGGCGCGCGGGTCGTAGTCGTAGGGAAGGCTGAACTCCGTCTCCTTGAGCTCCAGTTCCAGTTCCTCGCGGGTGCCCAGCATGTTCACCACGTTGGGACTGCGCACCGCGAACCTGGACCGGTCGCCGAGTTGGACGAGCAGCCCCAGACCCACCATTTCGGTGAGGTAGATCTCGACCCTCTTCACTCCCAGTCCGTCAAAGCCCTGCGGCCAGGCCTCCCGGGCCAGGTCGAGCAGTTGCTCGGCGGTGTAGTCGCCCCGGTACTTGTCGGCGAGGCTGCGCAGCGCGATCACCAGGGTGAGGACCCGGTAGCGGTCCTCCAGGTTGATGGTGAAGCGCAGCCGTTCCGCCAAACGCCGTCGGACCGTCTCGGAAGCGGCAACGCCCTGGACGTCCTCCTCCGTGATCCGCATGGGCCGCTCGGGCTCCGGGTGCGTGCGCCCCTGAAGGGTCCGGATGAGCTCGCTGCAGAAGATCTGCACCAGGTTGGCCT
Source organism: Streptomyces sp. 351MFTsu5.1 (assembly GCF_000383655.1). Taxonomy (NCBI): domain Bacteria; kingdom Bacillati; phylum Actinomycetota; class Actinomycetes; order Kitasatosporales; family Streptomycetaceae; genus Streptomyces; species Streptomyces sp. 351MFTsu5.1. Next base: position 27,293 of record NZ_KB911800.1, read on the forward strand.
GGTAGTTGGTGATGGCGAGGATCCGCCACACCAGCTCGGGCCGGTCGAACACGAAGCCGAGGGCGGCCATCGGCTCGGTCACCAGCCTGACTGCGGCGTGCGGCTTCAGCGGCCCCACCAGGACGTCGGGGCCACCGTGGGCGGTGGACACGTTCGACAGGTCGCCGAAACGCTGCACCTGGTGGAGACCGGCGAACACCACTTTCAGACGCCGGTTGGTCTGTTCCATGAGCTGCTGGAACCGCTTGACGTTCTGGAACGTCGACTCGCCGCCGCTGCGGAAGACACGGCGCGAGTCGGCGGTGAGGAAGGCGTCCGCCTCGTCCGCGAGGATCAGCAGTCGTCGGGACTCGTCCGCGTCCAGCCAGTCCCGGATCCGCTTGGCGACAATGTCGGGGCCGCCGCGCTCGGACATCTTCGCGTCGAAGACCCCACGCCGCTTGAGCCCCTCGGCCAGCAGCGACCAGATCTGCTCGGGCGGCTCGGCCTGGCCGATCTCGGCCTTGAGCAGATCGAGGTAGACGGCGACATTGGCCTCCGACCGGCTGGGGAACAGCTCGGCCACCCGCTGGAGCAGTGCGGACTTGCCCAACTGCCGCCCACCGTAGAGAAAGAGCCCCCCATTGGGGTCCATGACCTCCCGGAGCTCGTCGTCGCGCCCGTAGAAGACCTCCGGCGGCACCAACCCGGCGACGAAGGGGGTGTACGGGTTGAACGACGTCCACGGCAGGGTGATCCGCTGCAGGGATCGGAACGAGCGGGGAGCCCGGGCCACCATCCAGCCGAAGACTGCCGGGTCGATGACCAGTGCCTGCTGCGCACGTCCCGAGGCCGCCTCGACGAGCGCCTGCCGGCCGGCCAGGCCCAGCGGGTGGAGGTACAGCACGATGTTCGCGTCGACGTCGGCGTCCTCCAAGTGCGTCAGCGGGCCGCCCGCGCGCTGCTCCTCCCACACGAGCAGGATGGTGTACGACGTGGCACGGGATCCGAGGGCCGCGACGTAACCGGCGTCCTCAGCGACGGTCGCGCGGATCTTGAGCCGGCGGACGCCCTGGCCGGGGCGGTCGGAGTGGAGCTGCCCGACGGGTTCCAGACCGAGCAGGCGCACTACGCGCGGGATGTGCTGCTGCCACTCACTGCTGCGGCCCTTCTTGGTGCACAGCGCCTGCCAGGACTCGAGTGCCTGCTCCGCCGCGGATGTGAGCCGCTCGCCCGAATCGTAGTTGTGGACCCACCACGAGGCATGCACGCCCTCGCCGCCTGGCCGGGGCATGCCGGGGCCGGTGAGCCCCGACACGAACTCGACGAGTTCTGTCGCATCGTGCTCAGGACGGTCCGGGAGGCTGTGCCCGCCGTTCGCCAGGGCCAGGAACTCCTGGGCGGTGACCGTGTCCCCCTCGTCGATGAGCGCCCGGATGCGGTCGTGGTCGTTCTCCGTCAGAACCCGCTCCGGATCGAGGCGCAGGCGCTCCAGGTCCTGGCGCAGCCGCCCGGTCGAGTCCTTGACCAGACCCGCGAGTTCCTGCACCAACCGGGCCAACTGCTCGCGTGCGTACCGGTAGCGTCCGGCCTCGTCCCCGTCGGCGAACTCCTGAAGCCGACCGGTCAGGTCGCGTTCTACGTCCGGTGCCATCAGGTTGAGCGTGCGAATCTGGGCAAGGTGTCCGGCGGCCTGGCGGTGGTAGTCGGCGGTGCGGTCGCGCCAGCCCTTTTCCGCCTCACGGCAGCGACGGGTCGCCTCATCGGCCCAGTCCTCCGGCAAGGACGCCAGGAAGGACGGGTTGCGCTCGACCCACGCGATCAGCCCCTTGGCGAGGTGCAGGTCTCCGGTTTCCAGGTAGGTGCTCAAGGCGGCGTCAGGTGACGCGGGCGTGAGCAGCGCGGCCATCGCTCGCGGGGTGCGCGGGTCTGCGAGGTCGGGCCGTCCGTCGATGTCCCTCGGCAGGTCCGGGGCGAGCAGCAGACAGTCCGCCGACGGGGCACGGTGGGACGGGGTGCGTTCCGCCGACGCCCAGGTGTCAGCGATGTACTGACCGACGAGCCAGTCCCGCAGCAGGCCCAGCGCGGCTCCGCCCACGCCGGGAGGCGGACCGTACGATTCCAACTGGTTGACGGCGGTCGCCAGCTGGGGCAGGTCGCTCCCGTGCGCTGCGCCACGACTGCGGATCGCTGTGGCCACCGCGTCGGCCTTGGTCAGCAGTTCGCTCACGGACCGCACGGCGGCGTGCAGCTGGCGCAGGGCCCCGGAGTGGATGGCCTCCTTCGACTGCTTCGGCGTACGGAAGCGACTGTCGGCCTCCTCGATGAGCCGGTCCACGTACTCCGGTCGCCGCATGTTCTCGCTCAGTACCGCCAGCGGAGCCGCGTCGCCGCCCTGGGCCCAGTCGGCCACCGCCTTGAGCGCCTTGTGGAGCGCGCCCGACGGGCCGGTCAGGTACTGCAGCACCCGGGAGGCCCTCTGGTACTTGATCTTGCGGCGGGGCAGGTCTTCCAGCAGAACCCGTGCCTCCTCACCGAGGTCGCCCAGCGTCACGGTGTCTCCCGGGTCCGCCAGGTCACCGATGGCACCGGGGGCGAAGGTCCGGCAGTCCCGCACCGCCGTGACCAGCACGGTGAGCAGCTGCTGCCAGGGCTCGGACAGTCCGGAGGGCGTGGCGAAGTCGCTGACCAGGACGTGCGGCCAGCCCGCGGTGAGGCCGGCCCTCAGCGCGGCGACCGTGACGACGATCGCCGCCTCCCTGTCTTCGGCGACACGCTCCGGCGTGATGTCGTGGTCGATCTGCACCTGGGTGGCCTCGTCGCTACCGACACAGCCGAAGGCCGCGGCGGCGAATGCCAGCGCCTGGGCGCGCGGTTCCGGCTCCTGGGACGCGGCCGTCATCCAGTACGCGTGGGGCAACTGCCCCGCACCGATCAACCGCGCGACCGGCGGGTCCTGGCTGGTCTCCCAGGGAGCGGCAGGGTCCCAGTCCGCGTAGTCCATGCCGGCCGGCCACGGCGCATCCGCGATCTGCGGCCTGGGCGGGGCCGCGTCCGCAGCCGTCGACGGGTCGGCCTCGGGCGCTGTAGACGGCTGCGCGGAAGTGTCCTCCGGTACGGCCTCCGGTGTGGCCGTGGGCTCAACGGCGACGGCCAGGCTCGCGTTGGCCGGCTCGGCAGTCTCCTCGATGACGGCCACATCCGTGGTGGTCCCGTCGGTGACGGTCACGCCCGCATCGGTCTCCCCGGCGCCGAGGCCACCCATGTCGGTCTCCCCGGCAACGGTCACCTCGTCCGGACCGGGGACATCGGGCTCCTCGGCCACGGCTTCGTCGTGGGGCGCCTCACCGGATTCAACAGACGGAACGCCATGCCCGTCCACCGCGGGGATCTGGGAGGGACTCACGTTACGGACTGCGTCCGCCGACGTGTCCCGTTCCGTCACGGAGTGGGGTTCGGCCTCCCCGCCAGCCGCCTCCGCCTCCGCCTCCGAGGCAATCCGCTCGCCCCGGCTGCTCTCCAAGTCGGCGATCTGTACGGCGAGTTGCTCAAGTGCCTGCTCCAGATGCGCGGCGACAGCGACGTCCGACACGGCAACCATCGTCTGCAGCTGGGCCTCTCGCTGACGCAACTCCTCCAGCCGACGCCGGCGCGCCTGCGAGGCCTCGGCCTGCAGACGGGTGAACTCGGCCTCCAGCTCCTCATATCCTGAGTCCGAGCCCCAGGTCCCGCCCGTCTCGGCCACGCTCCCTGCCAGCAGCGTGCGCCGCTGCCGCCAGTCGGCGACCGCATCTGCCGTCCACGCCTGCGTCGACAGGTCGCGCCCCTCGCTCATCAGTTGGGCCGTCTCCTGCAGCGCTCGCGCCAACTCGGCACCGAGGGAGCGCAGTTGAGCGGTGGAGGTCCTCAGCTCCCGCAACTGCTCGTCGTCCGGCATCCGGGAGTCCTGCTGCTCTGGCGACGTCATCGTGGCGGCTTCCGCTTTCTGGTCGGACTCGGCGGGCGGGGCAGGAACGCGCAGTGCGGGACCGATGTCCCGGGCGCCGGGCGGAGGCTCTCTGTCGGCCGCCCTGAGATACGCCTGCGGTCGGCGCGTGACGAGAGCGGCGGCAGGCATGTTCTCGAACACCGGATTCGACAGGGCGAGCACGACGCAGTGTGCGAACTCCGGCTCGAGCACGGTCAGCATCATGACCAGTTGATCCTCGGACGGCTCGGCCACCACCCCTTCAGGGAAGCCGTACTCCGTCCGCAGTGCCCTGGCTGCTGTGACCAGCGCACACTGTGCGATGTCAGTCAGCCGGGATTCCCGTGCCTTGGTCAGCCACACGCGCGCCGACTGGGCCTCCTGACGGGTGACGGGTTGCCCCGCCCCCGAGGTCCTTCCGTGCACGCACCGTCGCTGGCGCAGGCACACGTGTCGCGTCAGTAATCGCCGCATGCGGACGTCGTCCAGGGACAACGACCATGTGCGGAACTCAAGTCCCCACCCCTCCATGCCCAGATATTGCCATGCGCATCTGACAGTCCGTGAGGCAACCGCGCATCAGACATGACTGACGCGCGCCAGAAAGGGCGAGATCACCGGCCGATCGGGAAACGGACGCGGTCATCCGCCGACGTGGCGCATCATTGCACTTCGGTGCGCCCGCTTCGGCGACGGCGTGCCTGCCCAACGGGGTCGAAGAGGAGGAGGGCCACCGTGCCCCATGAGATTGACGCGACGTTTCTCGCACTGCCCCTACGCGCCCTCGCCGACGCCGCGCTGGCACGCGCGCGTGCGCTCGGGGCCGAGCACGCGGACTTCCGGTTCGAGCGGGTGCGCAGTGCGTCCTGGCGGCTGCGGGACGCCAAGCCCGCCGGGTCCTCGGACACCACCGACCTCGGGTACGCGGTGCGGGTCGTGCACGGCGGCACCTGGGGCTTCGCGTCGGGTGTGGACCTGACGCTGGACGCAGCCGCCAAGGTCGCCTCCCAGGCCGTGGCCATGGCGAAGCTGTCCGCGCAGGTCATCCGGGCCGCCGGATCGGACGAGCGGGTGGAGCTCGCCGACGAGCCCGTGCACGCCGACCGTACGTGGGTCTCGTCGTACGAGATCGATCCGTTCTCGGTGCCCGACGAGGAGAAGGCGGCGCTGCTCGCGGACTGGAGCGCACGGCTGCTGGGGGCGAGCGGCGTCAACCACGTCGACGCCTCGCTGCTCACCGTGCACGAGAACAAGTTCTACGCCGACACCGCGGGCACGGTCACCACCCAGCAGCGGGTGCGCCTGCATCCGTCGCTCACGGCCGTTTCGGTCGACGAGTCCAGCGGCGAGTTCGACTCCATGCGGACCATCGCACCGCCGGTCGGGCGCGGCTGGGAGTACCTCACGGGCACCGGCTGGGACTGGGAGAGCGAGCTGGAGCAGATCCCGGAGCTGCTCGCCGAGAAGATGCGGGCGCCGAGCGTGGAGTCGGGCCTGTACGACCTCGTGGTCGACCCGTCCAACCTGTGGCTGACCATCCACGAGTCCATCGGCCACGCCACCGAGCTGGACCGCGCGCTCGGTTACGAGGCGGCCTACGCGGGCACCTCCTTCGCCACCTTCGACCAGCTCGGCAAGCTGCGCTACGGCTCGGACCTGATGAACGTCACCGGTGACCGCACCGCCGAGCACGGCCTCGCGACCATCGGCTACGACGACGAGGGCGTCGCGGGCCAGTCCTGGGACCTGGTGAAGGACGGCACGCTCGTCGGCTACCAGCTGGACCGGCGGATCGCCAGGCTGACCGGGTTCGAGCGCTCCAACGGATGCGCCTACGCCGACTCCCCCGGGCATGTCCCGGTGCAGCGCATGGCCAATGTGTCGCTCCAGCCGGACCCGGCGGGCATGTCCACGGAGGACCTCATCGGCAGCGTGGACCGCGGGATCTACGTCGTCGGGGACCGGTCCTGGTCGATCGACATGCAGCGTTACAACTTCCAGTTCACCGGCCAGCGCTTCTTCCGGATCGAGAACGGGCGGATCACCGGTCAGCTGCGGGACGTGGCCTACCAGGCCACCACCACCGACTTCTGGGGCTCCATGGCCGCGGTGGGCGGCCCGCAGACCTACGTCCTCGGCGGCGCCTTCAACTGCGGCAAGGCCCAGCCGGGCCAGGTGGCGGCCGTGTCGCACGGCTGCCCTTCGGCCCTCTTCAAGGGCGTCAACATTCTGAACACCACGCAGGAGGCCGGTCGATGAGCCCGCGCACCACCAAGCCGCACGAGATCGTCGAGCGGGCCCTCGCCCTGTCCCGGGCCGACGGCTGTGTCGTGATCGCCGACGAGCAGTCGACCGCCAACCTGCGCTGGGCCGGAAACGCACTCACCACGAACGGCGTCACGCGCGGGCGCACGCTCACCGTCGTCGCGACCGTCGACGGCAAGGAGGGCACCGCCTCCGGGGTCGTCTCCCGGTCCGCGGTGACCGCCGACGAGCTGGAGCCGCTGGTACGGGCCGCGGAGGCCGCCGCACGTGGTGCCGGGCCCGCCGAGGACGCCCAGCCGCTGGTCACCGGTGTGCCGGAGTCCCCCGACTTCACGGACGGGCCCGCCGAGACCTCCTCGGCCGTCTTCGCCGACTTCGCGCCGGCGCTCGGCGAGTCCTTCGCACGCGCGCGTGCGGGCGGCCGCGAGCTGTACGGCTTCGCCAACCACGAGCTGGTGTCGACCTACCTGGGCACGTCCACCGGGCTGCGGCTGCGCCACGACCAGCCCAACGGCACGCTGGAGCTCAACGCCAAGTCGCCGGACCGCACCCGCTCGGCATGGGCGGGACGCTCCACGCGCGACTTCAAGGACGTCGACCCGGCGGCGCTGGACGCCGAGCTCGCCGTACGCCTCGGATGGGCCGAGCGGCGCGTCCCGCTGCCCGCCGGGCGGTACGAGACGCTGCTGCCGCCGACCGCCGTCGCCGACCTGCTGATCTACCAGCAGTGGTCGGCGTCCGGGCGGGACGCGGTCGAGGGGCGGACGGTGTTCTCCAAGCCGGGCGGCGGCACCCGGGTCGGCGAGAGGCTGACCGAGCTGCCGCTGACCCTGCGCAGCGACCCGAACGAGCCGGGCCTGGAGTCGGCGCCCTTCGTGGTCGCGCACTCCTCCGGGGGTGACCAGTCGGTGTTCGACAACGGCCTGCCGATCGCGGCCACCGACTGGGTCCGCGCGGGCGAGCTGGCGCACCTGGTGAACACCCGGCACGGCGCGGGCCTGACCGGGCTGCCCGTCGCGCCCGGGGCCGGCAACCTCGTCCTCGACGGCGGCTCGGACCTGTCCCTCGAGGACATGGTCGCGAACACCACGCGCGGGCTGCTGCTGACCTGCCTGTGGTACATCCGCGAGGTCGACCCGGCCACGCTGCTGCTGACCGGGCTGACCCGGGACGGTGTGTACCTCGTGGAGAACGGCGAGGTGACCGGCGAGGTGAACAACTTCCGGTTCAACGAGTCACCGGTCGGGCTGCTGGGGCGGGCGACAGAGGCGGGGCGGACCGAGAAGACGCTGCCGCGGGAGTGGAGCGACTACTTCACCAGGGCCGCGATGCCCGCGCTGCGGGTGCCGGATTTCAATATGAGTTCTGTCAGTCAGGGCGTATAACCTCGTAGCCGGCAGTCACTCGACTGCCCGAGGACCTTTCTAGGAGATACGAGAACCGTGACGGACATCGTCGACGAGCTGAAGTGGCGGGGGCTGTGGGCCCTGTCCACTGACGAGGACGCTTTGCGCAAGGCGCTCGCGGACGGTCCCGTCACGTTCTATTGCGGTTTCGACCCGACCGCGGCCTCCCTCCACGTCGGCCACCTGGTGCAGGTCCTCACCATGCGCCGGCTCCAGCTTGCGGGCCTGCGTCCGCTGGCCCTGGTGGGCGGGGCGACCGGCCAGATCGGCGACCCGCGCCCCACGGCGGAGCGCACGCTGAACGACCCGGAGACGGTCGCGAACTGGGTGAACCGGCTGCGCGCGCAGATCGAGCCGTTCCTGTCCTTCGAGGGCGAGAACGCCGCCACGATGGTGAACAACCTGGACTGGACGGCCGGCCTGTCGGCCATCGAGTTCCTGCGGGACATCGGCAAGCACTTCCGGGTCAACAAGATGCTGACCAAGGACTCGGTCGCGCGCCGGCTGGAGTCGCAGGAAGGCATCAGCTACACGGAGTTCAGCTACCAGCTGCTCCAGGGCATGGACTTCCTGGAGCTGTACCGGCGCTACGGCTGCACGCTCCAGCAGGGCGGCAGCGACCAGTGGGGCAACCTCACGGCGGGCCTGGACCTGATCCACCGCCTGGAGCCCGACGCCTCGGTGCACTGTCTGGCGACGCCGCTGATGGTCAAGGCGGACGGCACCAAGTTCGGCAAGACCGAGGGCGGCGCCGTCTGGCTCGACCCGGAGATGACGACGCCGTACGCGTTCTACCAGTTCTGGCTGAACGTGGACGACCGGGACATCTCGACCTACATGCGCATCCTGTCCTTCCGGTCCCGCGAGGAGCTGGAGGAGCTGGAGCGGCAGACCGAGGAGCGTCCGCAGGCCCGGGCCGCGCAGCGCGCACTCGCGGAGGAGCTGACGACGCTGGTGCACGGCGCCGAGCAGACGGCCGCCGTGATCGCAGCTTCGAAGGCGCTCTTCGGGCAGGGTGAGCTGGCGGAGCTCGACGAGAAGACGCTGACCGCGGCGCTGTCCGAGGTCCCGCACATCCAGGTGGCCGAGCTCGGCCAGGTCGTGGACCTGTTCGCCGAGGTCGGTCTTGTGGCGAGCAAGTCGGCCGCGCGCCGGACCGTGAAGGAGGGCGGGGCCTACGTGAACAACGTCAAGGTCACCGCCGAGGACGCCGTCCCGGCCGCGGAGGACCTGCTGCACGGTCGCTGGCTGGTGCTGCGCCGGGGCAAGAAGAACCTGGCGGCGGTCGAGGTCACGTCCGCGTAGGTTTCGGGCACGCCGGAAGGGGGCGCTCTCCTCGCGGAGGGTGCCCCCTTCGTCGTACGGCGGCTCTCAGGTCCGGTGTTTGCGCTTGCCGAACGTCGCCATGTAGGCCATGTCGCCCACGGCGACGATGATGATCGCGGCGATCAGCTGGAAGACATGGCGGCTCCAGTCGATGCCGGGGGTCTCCTCCACGCCGAACCCGCGCGCCATGGCGTTTCCGGCGATGGCGCCCAGCATGCCGAAGATGGTGGTCAGCCAGAGGGGGCTGTGCTGCTTGCCGGGGATGATCGCCTTCGCGATCAGACCCAGCACGAATCCCACGATGATCGCCCACAACCAGCCCATGGCTGCCTCCTCGTACGGCTCGACGTGAGCATTACGGCCAGTGTCGGCCCGTTCGCGCTACGCCGCATGTCGGGTACGGCCGTACGCGCGGAAGTGAGCTTGTCCGGCCCGGCGAGAGGTGCCCCGGTCTCGTAGGCGGCGCAGGTGCGGCGTACCGTGGAGTGTGTCCTGGCCCGGTACCTCCACCGGGTACGGAGCGGCTACGGGCGGCGGGAGTCCGATGCGGGCGGATGGTGGAATCTGATGCGGAAGCAGCATGGCGGCGGCAGCGCCCAGGTGTTCCGGATCACCGGCGCCCGGACGAGTCTCCAGGAGGATGTGCGCGGACGTCAGCGGCGGTACGTCATCTCGATGACCGTCCGTACGATTTCCGTGGTGCTCGCGGCCACGCTCTGGAACGTCGAACGGCACGTCGCGATCGTGGCGCTGGTGCTCGGGGCGGTACTGCCCTACATCGCCGTCGTCATCGCCAACGCGGGGCGGGAGAACGCGCCCTCTCTGCCGTCGACGTTCGTGACCGCTCCGACCCGGCCGATGATCATGCCGCCGCGTGCGGACGAGGGCTTCGCGGAACGCGCGGCGGAGGACGGCGGGGCCGAGCCTACGGCGGGCGTACGGGGTGAACCGCGCGAACGGACATGACGAGTCCGCTCCGCACCAAGCTCAAGAAAAGCTCAGATCAATCATGTTGTTCCAGTGCCGGGCCAAGGGTTACCCGTGACATACTTCGTACGCGCTCCGCATCCCCCGTCGGAGCGACGGACCGACGCCGGGCAGCTCCCCCCGTGGCTGCTCGGCGTCGCCTTTTCAGGCTGATGGTTTCCGGCTGACCGTCACGCCTGGCCGCACCTCCGCATCCCCCACTGCTCATGCGCCAGGAGGGTTCGTATGCTCGCGATCTGGCAAAATGTCAGGTTTGTCACCGCTGTCACCGTGCTCGTCCCCCTGGCTTTCGTATGTCTGACCTTGCTCGTGCTCGGGCTGGCCGTGCTGGTGCTGCCGACCTCACGTCATGCGAGTGCATTCCGGGCGATGGGAATCCTTCGCCAGGTCGTTGAAGTGCTGGTGTCCGGGCGGCGGACTCCGGCACGGAATGTGTGACGCCGGGCTCGGTTAGGGTCGTCGGTGTGGCTCTGAACATGTCCGGCTCCGAACCCGGCTCCCCCGTGTGCTCCGCGAAGGGCTGCCGTGCCGACGCCGTCTGGGTGCTCGCGTGGAACAATCCCAAGATCCACACGCCCGAGCGGCGCAAGACATGGCTCGCGTGCGAGGAGCATCGGGAGCATCTGTCGCAGTTCCTCGGGGTGCGGGGCTTTCTCAAGGATGTCGTGGCGTTCGAGGAGTGGCAGGCGCCCGAAGGGGCCTAGCCGCCGATCGCCGACATCGGGCGGTCCGGCTGGACGAACGTCGGGTCGTCCAGGCCCGCGCCCGCCTTCTTGCCCCACATCGCCTCGCGCCAGATGCGGGCTATCTCCTCGTCCGGGGCATCGGAGCGCAGGGCCGCTCGGAGGTCGGTCTCCTCGCGGGCGAACAGACAGGTGCGCACCTGGCCGTCGGCCGTCAGTCGGGTGCGGTCGCAGGCCGCGCAGAACGGCCGGGTGACGGAGGCTATGACGCCCACCCGGTGCGGCCCGCCGTCGACGATCCAGCGCTCCGCGGGAGCCGAACCGCGCTCCTCGGAGCCCTCCTCCGTCAGCTCGAAGCGGGTGCGCAGGGAGGTCAGGATGTCCCCGGCGGTGATCATGCCGTCGCGCTTCCAGCCGTGCTGGGCGTCCAGGGGCATCTGCTCGATGAAGCGCAGTTCGTAGTCGTTCTCCACGGCCCAGGCCAGGAGGTCGGGTGCCTCGTCGTCGTTCAGCCCCGGCATCAGGACGGAGTTGACCTTGACCGGGCTCAGGCCCGCCTCACGGGCGGCCCGCATGCCCTCCAGGACGTCCTTGTGGCGGTCCCGGCGGGTCAGGGTCTTGAAGACGTCGGGGCGCAGGGTGTCCAGGGAGACGTTGACCCGGTCCAGGCCGGCCGCCTTCAGGGCCGCCGCGGTGCGCTTGAGGCCGATGCCGTTGGTGGTCAGGGACATCTGGGGGCGCGGCTCCAGGGCCGCGACGCGCTCGACGATGCCGACCAGGCCGGGGCGCAGCAGGGGCTCCCCGCCGGTGAAGCGGACCTCCTCGATGCCGAGGGAGGTGACGGCGATGTCGATCAGGCGGACGATCTCGTCGTCGGTGAGCAGATCCGGCTTGGCCAGCCACTGCAGGCCTTCTTCGGGCATGCAGTACGTGCAGCGCAGGTTGCAGCGGTCGGTCAGCGAGACCCGCAGGTCGGTGGCCTGCCGGCCAAAGGTGTCGATGAGCACGTGGGCCCCCTCCCTCGTGGCGGATCAGTCGGCAGTCTTCTCTTTCCGTCACTTGCGAGCCTACGTGACGTCACTGACAACGACAGTGCCCGATCCCACGACGTACGAAGCGGCCGTGTCGTAGAGACCTACGACACGGCCGCTCGGGGACTGGCTCAGTGGGCGCCGGTGCCGGTCAGGGACCGGACCTCCAGCTCCGCGTACTTGCCCTTGTCCGGCTCCTCCTTGGAGAGGTAGGTGCCGAGGATGCCGAGCAGGAAGCCGACCGGGATCGAGATGATGCCCGGGTTCTCCAGCGGGAACCAGTGGAAGTCGACGTCGGGGAACATCGAGGTGGGCTTGCCGGAGACGACCGGCGAGAACAGCACCAGGCCGACCGCCGTAACGAGGCCGCCGTAGATCGACCACAGGGCGCCGGAGGTGGTGAACCGCTTCCAGAAGAGGCTGTAGATGATCGTCGGCAGGTTCGCCGAGGCGGCGACCGCGAAGGCGAGGGCGACGAGGCCGGCGACGTTGAGGTCGCGGGCGAGGGCGCCCAGCAGGATGGAGACCGCGCCGATGCCGACGGTGGCCCAGCGGGCCGCGCTCATCTCCTGCTTCTCGGTGGCCTGGCCGCGCTTGATGACGTTCGCGTAGATGTCGTGCGCGAACGACGAGGACGAGGCCAGGGTGAGCCCGGCGACGACCGCGAGGATGGTGGCGAATGCGACCGCCGAGATGGTGGCCAGCAGGATCGCGCCCCAGTTGGAGTCGACGCCGCCCAGATGCAGGGCCAGCAGGGGTGCCGCCGTGTTGCCCGCCTTGTTGGAGGCGATGATCTCGTCCGGCTTGATGAGGGCCGCGGCGCCGAAGCCGAGGGCGAGGGTCATCAGGTAGAAGGCACCGATGAGGCCGATGGCCCAGATGACCGACTTCCGGGCGGCCTTGGCGGTGGGCACCGTGTAGAAGCGGATCAGGATGTGCGGCAGACCGGCGGTGCCGAGGACCAGGGCGATGCCGAGCGAGATGAAGTCCAGCTTGGTGGTGCCGGTGGCGCCGTACTTCAGGCCCGGCTCCAGGAAGGCGGCGCCCTTGCCGCTGTTGTCGGCGGCGGAGCCGAGCAGGTCGGAGACGTTGAAGTCGAACTTGAGCAGCACCAGGAAGGTCAGCAGCAGGGCGCCCGCGATCAGCAGGACGGCCTTGACCATCTGGACCCAGGTGGTGCCCTTCATGCCGCCGATGGTGACGTACACGATCATCAGGACGCCGACCAGGGCGACGACGCCGATCTTGCCGGCGTCGCTGGTGATGCCGAGCAGCAGCGAGACCAGGACGCCCGCGCCCGCCATCTGGGCCAGCAGGTAGAAGATCGAGACGACGATGGTGGAGGTGCCGGCCGCGGTGCGGACCGGGCGCTGGCGCATCCGGTACGCGAGGACGTCACCCATCGTGTAGCGGCCGGAGTTGCGCAGCGGTTCGGCGACCAGGAGCAGGGCGACGAGCCAGGCGACCAGGAAGCCCACGGAGTAGAGGAAGCCGTCGTAGCCGAACAGGGCGATGGCGCCCGCGATGCCGAGGAAGGACGCGGCGGACATGTAGTCGCCGGAGACGGCGAGGCCGTTCTGGAAGCCGGTGAACTGCCGTCCGCCCGCGTAGAAGTCGGAGGCGTCCTTGGTCTGGCGTCCGGCCCAGACCGTGATGACGAGGGTCGCGACGACGAAGACCGCGAACAGGCTGATGATCAGCGGCCGGTGCTCGCTGGCCTCGCCTGCGGCAAGGGTGATCGCGGGGCTCATGCTCCGCCCTCCATCCGGGACTTGATGGCATCGGCCTTGGGGTCGAACTTGGCAGCGGCGACGCGCGAGTACCACCAGGCGATGAGGAACGTGGTCAGGAACTGGGCGAGACCGAGGACCAGGGCGACGTTGATGTTGCCGAAGAGCTTAGTGCCCATGAAGTCGCCCGCGTAGTTGGACAGCAGGACGTACAGCAGGTACCAGGCGATGAAGCCGACGGTCAGCGGAAAGGCGAAGGAGCGGTAGGAGCGGCGCAGTTCACCGAACTCCGCGCTCTCCTGAACCTCGGTGAACTCCGCAGTGGTGGGGAGTTGGTGGGTCTCTTTCGAGGGTGGCGGTGCGTCGGTGGCCACGGGGTCTCCTCGCGTTGCGGGTGCGGTGGTGACGGGGATCGGGGGCGAGTGTCCTCGCGTTCCCTGTTCAAGGTCACGGCGCCGCGCTGGGACCGGTTCAACTCACTTTGCTTCTTTCCGAACTCGCCTTGGGGAAGTCATTGCTGGCCAGCGACATCGGGAGATAGCTTCGGGCTGCACCACCCGTCATGTACCTGCCCGAGCACCACCCTGTGTCTCGGGCCGGTTTCGTTTCCGGATGATGTGGAGACCCCATGTCCCAGCCGCGTTCCCGACGTTCGAGACGCAGCCTCGCGCTCGCCGTTCCGGTCGCGCTGTCCCTCACGGCCTCGCTCGGCTTCCTGCCGTCGGCCGCCTCGGCCGCACCCGCAGCGGACTCCACGGCGCGGGCCGCGGACGCGACGAACCTGTCGTACGTCGTCAACACCAGGCTCGACCACCGCACGATCGCGGCGGTGAAGAAGGCGATACCGGTGGCCGGCGGCACCGTCGTGATCGCCTACGAGAAGATCGGCGTGATCGTCGTCCACTCCTCCGCCCCGGACTTCGCGCAGAAGATCCGCCAGGTGCGCGGGGTGCAGTCGGCCGGCGCCACCCGCACCTCGGCGCTGACCCCGGCGGGCACGACGGACGAGGGCGCGGTCCAGGTGCTGTCGGCGGAGCAGGCCGCGAAGGTCGCGAAGACCTCGGCGGCCACGCCGGACAGCGAGCCCCTCGAGGCCGACCAGTGGGACCTGCGCGCGATAGGCGCCGACCAGGCCGCCAGGATCAATCCGGGCAGCCGCAAGGTGACCGTCGCCGTGATCGACACCGGCGTCGACGACACCCACCCCGACATCGCGCCGAACTTCTCCGCCGCCCAGTCCGCCAACTGCGACGGCGGTGTCCCGAACACCACGCCGGGCGCCTGGCGGCCGTACACCGCGGACGACTACCACGGCACCCACGTGGCCGGTGAGATCGCCGCCGCGCGCAACGGCATCGGCGTGGCCGGGGTCGCGCCCGGCGTGAAGGTCTCCGCCATCAATGTGACCGACCGGAGCAACGGCCTCTTCTATCCCGAGAGCGTCGTGTGCGCCTTCGTGTTCGCGGCCGACCACGGCGTCGAGATCACGAACAACAGCTACTACGTTGATCCATGGCTGTACAACTGCATGGACGATCCAGATCAGCGGGCCATTGTCGACTCGGTCAACAGGGCGCAGCAGTACGCGCAGAAGAAGGGCACGCTCAGCCTGGCGTCGGCGGGCAACTCCAACGACGACCTGGACTCCGACGCGATCGTCGACGACTCCAGCCCCGACGACTCGACAGCCGTGGAGCGGACCGTCGACCCGCACGAGTGCTTCGACGTGCCGACGCAGCTCCCGGGCGTCGTCACGGTGAGCGCGACGGGTGTCCAGAACCTGAAGTCGTACTACTCCTCGTACGGCAAGGGCGTCATCGACGTCGCGGCGCCCGGCGGCGACCGGCTCTACCAGATCCCGGACACGCCGTCGAAGAACGGCCGCATCCTGTCCACCCTGCCCAACGGCGCGTACGGCTTCCTCCAGGGCACCTCGATGGCCTCGCCGCACGCCGCGGGCGTCGCCGCGCTGCTGAAGTCGACGCATCCCAAGGCGAGCCCGGCCCAGCTCCAGGCGCTGCTCAAGGTGCAGGCGAACGCCACGAGCTGCCCGGCCTCCTACGACCAGGACGGCGACGGTACGCAGGACGCGGTCTGCGAGGGCGGCACCCGGGTCAACGGGTTCTACGGCTTCGGGATCGTCGACGCGCTGCGCGCGGTCAAGTGACGCGCCGATCCGGACCCACGGCACCACCCGCATGGACCGCTTGTCCCGAGAACGAACTGGAGAGGCTTTCATCATGACAGGGCTCCACCCGCGCCGACGGCGCGCGCTCGCGCTCCCGCTCGGCATGGCCATGGCGACGGCGATGGCGTTCCTCCCGGGGGCCACGGCGTCCGCGGCCGGCCTGCCCGGCACCGCCAGCGGCGTGCCGGGCGCCACGGCCGGTGCCGGCACCGCCGCCGACCTCCTCGCCGCCGACGCGGACGGGACGGCGCTCAGCTATGTCGTCAACGTCCGTGCCGGGCACGGTCCTTCCGCTCAGGTGAAGAAGGCCATCGCCCAGGCCGGCGGCACGATCGTCACGTCGTACGACCAGATCGGCGTGATCGTCGTCCACTCGTCGAACCCCGACTTCGCGAAGACGGTCCGCAAGGTCCGCGGGGTCGAGTCGGCGGGCAACACCCGCAACGCGCCGCTGCCCGCGCAGTCGACGACCGACGAGGGCACGCCGAAGGCGCTCAGCTCGGCCCAGATGGCCGCCGCGCAGGCCGCCGCCGACGCCGGCCAGGACCCGCTGGAGTCGTTGCAGTGGGACCTGCCGGCCATCAAGGCGGACAAGGCGCACGAGAAGTCGCTCGGCAGCAGCAAGGTGACCGTCGCCGTGATCGACACCGGCGTGGACGACACCCACCCGGACCTCGCGCCGAACTTCGACCGGGCCGCGTCGGTCAACTGCGTGACGGGCAAGCCCGACACGACCGACGGGGCGTGGCGGCCTAGCGCGGCGGAGAGCCCGCACGGCACGCACGTGGCCGGTGAGATCGCGGCCGCCAAGAACGGCGTCGGCATGACCGGTGTCGCGCCCGGGGTGAAGGTGGCGGGCATCAAGGTGTCGACCACCGACGGCTACTTCTACACCGAGGCCGTGGTGTGCGGCTTCATGTGGGCGGCCACCCATGGTGTCGACGTCACCAACAACAGCTATTACACCGACCCGTGGTACTTCAACTGCACCGACGACCCGGACCAGAAGGCGCTCGTGGACGCGGTCACCCGGGCCTCGCGGTACGCGGAGAAGCGGGGCGTGGTGAACGTGGCCGCGGCCGGCAACGAGAACTACGACCTGGCGGCCGACGAGATCACCGACCCGGTCTCGCCGAACGACGGCACGCCTTCGGACCGGGTGATCGACCCCTCGGAGTGCTTCGACATACCGACGCAGCTGCCGGGTGTCGTGACGGTCGCGGCGACCGGAGCGAAGGGCATCAAGTCGTCGTTCTCCAACTACGGCCTGGGGGTCATCGACGTGGCCGCGCCCGGCGGTGACTCGACGGCCTACCAGACGCCCGCGCCGCCCGCGACCAGCGGTCTGATCCTGGGCACGCTGCCCGGCGGCAAGTGGGGCTACATGGCCGGTACGTCGATGGCGTCGCCGCACGTCGCCGCCGTGGCCGCCCTCATCAAGTCGACGCACCCGTACGCCCCGCCGTCCCTGGTGAAGGCGCTGCTGTACGCCGAGGCCGACGCCACGCCGTGCACGAAGCCGTACGACATCAACGGTGACGGCAAGGTCGACGCGGTGTGCGAGGGGTCGAAGAACCGCAACGGCTTCTACGGCTGGGGCACGGTGGACGCGCTGGACGCGGTGACGAAGTAGACGTCATATATTGATTCAGTCAACACTGCATAGTGCAGTCATGACTGGAATCAAGTTTGTGGTGCGGGAAGGCGTCCTTCAGGGGCGCCTTCCCGTCCGGCAATTGGCACGCGCCTGCGTCGGCGAGTGCGCACAGGCCGCCGCCGAACTGGGGGCACTGCGAGCCGGGTTGCCCCAGGTGCCGACCGCGCGGGTGGACGACGGGGCGGTCGCCGCCGCCTTCCTGAGCGAGCGCCATCTGTTGATCGACGGTCGCGCGCCGGTCACCTTCGCACCGCTGTCACGGTTCTGGCGGACGGCGGACGGCTGGGTGCGCACGCACGCCAACTACCCGCATCACCGCGCACGGCTCCTGGCCGCGCTCGGGGTGCCGGACGACCCGGCGGCCGTTGAGGCGGCGCTCGCCGAGCGGTCCGCCCTGGACATCGAGGAAACCGTGTACGCGGCCGGAGGGCTCGCCGTCGCCCTGCGGTCCCCCGAGGAGTGGACGGCCCACCCCCAGGCGGCCGAGGTGGCGAAGCGACCGCTGGTCGAGCGGGGACGGCTGGACGGGGCACCCGCGCGCGTGTTCGCCCCGATCGGCGTCTCCCCTCTGCTGCCGGCCGCAGGTCTGCGGGTCCTCGACCTGACGCGGGTCCTCGCGGGGCCGGTCGCCACCCGCACGCTCGCCCTGCTCGGCGCGGACGTCCTGCGCCTGGACGCGCCGCACCTTCCCGAACTGCCGGACCAGCACGCCGACACGGGCTTCGGGAAGTGGTCGGCGACCCTGGACCTGACCACCGACCGGCGGACCTTCGAGGAGCTGCTGGCGGAGGCGGACGTGGTCGTCGCCGGGTACCGGCCGGGCGCCCTGGACCGGTTCGGGCTGTCCTCCGAGGCACTGGCGGAGCGGCGGCCCGGTGTCGTCGTGGCGCAGTTGTCGGCGTGGGGCGCGTACGGGCCGTGGGCCGGGCGCCGGGGCTTCGACAGCCTGGTGCAGGCGGCCACGGGGATCGCCGTCCTGGAGGGTTCGGCGGAAGGCCCGGGTGCGCTGCCCGCGCAGGCCCTCGACCACGGGACGGGCTATCTGCTGGCGGCGGCCGTCCTGCGGGCGCTGAGCGAGCAGGCGTGGGAGGGCGGGAGCCGGTCCGTGCGGCTGGCGCTGGCACGGACGGCCCTCTGGCTGACGGAGGAGAACAGCTGGACGGCGGGGCCGAGCGAGACGGCGGCGGACGACGCCGGGAGCGCACCCCACGACGGTCCCCAGCGCTGGCTCTCCGAGACGGACAGCGCGCTGGGACGGCTGCGGTACGCACGGTCGCCGGTCTCCTTCGAGGGCGGGCCGGTGGACTGGGACCGGCCGCCGGTGCCGTGGGGCACGGACGCGGCCCGCTGGGGCTGAGCCCGCGTTGCCCCATGGCGGGACCTGGGACCCGCCGGTGGACGAAATGCCGTACTCCCAGTTGGTTGCCGAAGGTTGCCCGTTCTGTCCGGTACGGCAAGTATCGTCGGGTGGCCTCGACCAGACCCACCGCCGAGACGGCTGACGCGAGCGGACCCGTGCGGCACCCCGGCATCAGCCGGGCAGCCACCGTCCTCGTGCTGGTGACACTGGCCGCGGCGACACCGCTGCTCGGGCCGTCCGCCGCCTTGCACGGCACCGGGGAGGCCGCCGCGCCCGGTGCGGGCGGGGTGGCCCTCCTGCGGGCGATGCTGTTCGCCGCGCTGTGCGTGCCGCTGGGCGAGCTGTCCGTACACCGCCTGGCCCGCTCGGTACCCGGCGCTCCCCCGGCCGGCCCGCGTTCCTGGGCACCTTGGGCGGCTGCCGTCGGTGCCGTCGCCGCACTGGGGCTCGCCGCGGTCGTCGCGACCGGGAACCACGTGCCGCACCGCCTCTCCCAGATCGACTTCGGCGGCCTGTACGCGTCACGCGACGGCAAGCTGGCCCTGCTGGAGATCAACGCGTTCCTGGTGGCCGGACTGTGCGCACGCACCTACCGGTCCTCCGTCCAGGTGTGGCCCCTGGGCGCCGTGGTCGTGGCGGAGGCCCTGCGCGCGCATCCTCCGGCCGAGCACACGCCCATGGTGGGATCCGGGCTGACGGCGGTGCATCTGACGTGCGCGGCGCTGTGGGCGGGCGGACTGCTGCATGTGCTGCGAACCCTGCGCCGTTGGGGGCCGGCCGAGCAGGGCGCCGCGCTGCTCGGCCGCTACGCGCGCGTGGCGGCTCTGCTGCTCGCCACTGTGACCGCGACCGGGGTGTGGAGTTCGCTGCGCCGGATGCCGTCCGGCACGATCCTGACGCAGCTGACGGACACCTCCTACGGGCGCACCCTGCTGGCCAAGGTGCTCCTCGTCGCGGTGGTCGCCGTGCTCGCGCTGTGCGCCCGGCTGCGGCTGCGCCGCGCCCCCGACCCATTGGCCGCCTGTGTCCCGGCGCGCGCGGAGGTCGTCGCGCTGGGTCTGGTGGTCGTGGTGTCGGGGCTGCTGACGGCGCTGCCGCTGCCGATCCGCTGGTGAGCGCCGGCCCTGTTCGGCGTGGCCCCGCGACCAGTTGGTCCCAAGGACCTCTAGTTGGTCACGAGGACCTTGAGGGCAGTGCGCTCGTCCATGGCCTTGTAGCCGTCGGGGATCCCCTCGATGCCGACGGTCATGTCGAAGACGGGTGAGGCGTCGACGGTGCCGTCCAGGACGTCGGGCAGCAGCTCGGGGATGTAGGCGCGGACCGGCGCCACGCCACCGCGCAGGGCGATGTTCCGGTCGAACAGGACACCGAGGTCGAGGCCGGTGCCGCTGCCGTGCGGCACGCCGACGAAGCCGATGGCGCCGCCGTCGCGGGTGATGTCGACCGCCGTACGCATGGACTGCTCGGTGCCGACGGCCTCGACGACGGCGTGGGCGCCCTGGCCGCGGGTGAGTTCGCGTACTGCCTCGACGGCGGCGGGCCCGCGCTCGGCGACGACGTCGGTGGCGCCGAAGCGGCGTGCGATGTCGGTACGGACCTGGTGGCGTCCCAGGGCGATGATCCGTTCCGCGCCGAGCCGTTTGGCGGCGAGCACCGCGCACAGGCCGACCGCTCCGTCACCGACGACGGCGACCGTGGCGCCGGGGCGGACGCCCGCCCCGAGGGCCGCGTGATGACCGGTGCCCAGGACGTCGGAGAGCGTCAGCAGGGAGGACAGCAGACGGCTGTCGGAGGCCGCCTCCTTCGGCAGCCGTACGAGCGTGCCGTCGGCGAAGGGGACGCGTACGGCCTCGCCCTGGCCGCCGTCGTAGCCGACGGAGCCCCAGAAGCCGCCGTGTTCGCAGGAGGTGGTCAGGCCCTCGCGGCAGTAGTCGCAGACGCCGTCGGACCACATGAAGGGCGCGACGACGAGGTCACCGCGCCTGACCGTGCCGACCTCGGAGCCGGTCTCCTCGACCACGCCGAGGAACTCGTGCCCGATGCGCTGCCCCGGCTGCCGGGCCGCCTCACCGCGGTAGGCCCACAGGTCGCTGCCGCAGATGCAGGCGCGCAGCACCCGCAGCACGGCGTCGGTGGGCAGTTGCACCACCGGCTCGGGGACGTCCTCCACGCGCATGTCGTAGGGGGCGTGGATGGTGGTGGCGCGCATGTCGAGGATCCTTCTCGTGCGAGGGTGTGGCGGCGTTCAGGGGGTGGTCGAGCGCACCTCACCGTACGTCGCCATCGGTCCCGGGCGCGCTTCGAGGGCTCGCAGGGTGCCCGCGGCCAGCAGGAACTGGGCGGCGAGGTACGTGAGCATGATCCACAGGTCGGGGCGGGGCGGCTGGGGCCAGTCGGCGACGCCGGTCGCGATGAGGGTGTCGGAGAGCAGGAAGAGCGCGCCGCCGAGTCCGGCGAGGGGGCCGAGCCGGACGGCGGCGACGCAGGCCATGGCCACGAGCAGGGTGCTGTAGCCGGCGACGGGGACGCGGAGGCCGGCCGGCAGGTCGGGCCACAGCAGGGTGACCGTGATGACGAGGGCCACGAGGTAGCCGGGGGCGAGAAGGGCGGTACGCGCGCGGGGCGTGCCGTCGCGTGTGAACAGGGCGAGGTAGCAGACGTGTCCCGCGGCGAAGCAGGTCATGCCCGCGAGGAAGGCGGGGTCGGCGTCGGACAACAGGAGGACGTCGCCGCCCCAGCCGCACAGGAGCGCGGCGACGAGCAGGCGCGGTGCGCCCCGGGCGGCCGCCCACGCGGCGAGGAGCGGCATGAGGAGGGGCTTGGCGACGACGTGACCGCCGTGGAAGCCGAAGGCCAGGGAGGCGAGGTCGAGGGCGGCGACGAGGGCGAAGGCGGCGAGGAGGACGCGGCAGCTGTTCTCGGAGATGCGCGGAGTTCTCACGCGGGCACGGTTTCCTCGGCGGTCTCCGCAGCGGGGGCCGGCCCCCAGCCCGGTCCTCGGAAGACCCGGCCGGCCCGCTCGCGCCAACTCCGCGCGTTCTTGATGTCCTTGACGATCGCCACGTATTCATGGGTGGCCACCTTGATCGGGTTGAACGTGTTGATGTTCTTCGTCAACCCGTAGACAGGCCGTTCGGTCTCGGCGACGAACGAGCCGAAGAGCCGGTCCCAGACGATGAGGATCCCGCCGAAGTTGCGGTCCAGGTAGCCGCCCTGGGAGGCGTGGTGGACCCGGTGGTGGGACGGGGTGTTGAACACGAACTCGAACCAGCGGGGCATCTTGTCGATGCGTTCGGTGTGGATCCAGAACTGGTAGACGAGGTTCGCGGAGGAGCAGAAGGCGAGCGCGGCCGGGTGGACACCGGCGGCGACGAGGGGGACGTAGAACGGCCAGACGGTCAGGCTCGTCCAGGGCTGGCGCAGCGCCGTGGTGAGGTTGAACTTCCGGCTGGAGTGGTGGACGACGTGACAGGCCCACAGGATGCGGACGACGTGGTGGCCGCGGTGGGACCAGTAGTAGAAGAAGTCCTGCGCGAGCAGCATCAGGGGGATCGTCCACCACAGGACGGGGACGCGCAGCGGGGTGAGTTCGTACAGGGCCGTGTAGACGGCGACGATCGGGATCTTCCAGAGGAAGTCGAAGAGGAGGCTGCCGAGTCCCATGCCGATGCTGGTGGCGGCGTCCTTCGCCTCGTAGCCCTCCGCGTCCTCGTCGGGATGGATGCGGACGCTGATCACCTCGACGACGGTGAGCAGCACGAAGGCGGGTATGGACCAGGCCACGACATCGGGGAGGTTCGGCATGCGTGCACCGTAGAACCGCAGCTCGGGCCCGGCTAGACGTTGTTACCGACAAGTATTCGCGGCGGTACGCGCTTGCTTCTTGGTGATCTCCGCCAAGGGATGCCGGCTAGACCCCCGCCGCCCCCAACAACACCCCCACGCCATAGGTGACCCCCATCGCCAGCAGCCCGCCCCCCACGTTCCGCAGCACCGCCCGCCCCGGTGCCGCCGACCCCAGCCTCGCGCTGCTCCAGCCGGTGAGCACCAGCGCGCCCACCACCGACACCACCGTCACCGGCACCCGCCATCCCGACGGGGGCAGGACGATGGCCAGCAGGGGAAGCAACGCGCCCGCCGTGAACGCCAGGAAGCTCGCCCAGGCCGCGTGCCAGGGGTTGGTCAGTTCGTCCGGGTCGATCCCGAGTTCCACGCGCGCGTGGGCCCGCAGGGCGTCACGTTCCGTCAGCTGCTGAGCCGCCTCCATGGCCACGTCCCGCGAGAGGCCGCGCTGCTCCAGGAGTTCCGTCAACTCCTCCAGCTCCGCCTCCGGTTGCTCGCGGAGTTCCCGCTTCTCCTGGGCCAGCGCCGCCTTCTCGGAGTCCCGCTGGGTCGACACGGACACGTACTCCCCGGCCGCCATGGACAGCGAGCCGGCCAGCAACCCGGCCAGACCCGCCGTCAGCAACGCGGAACGGTCGCTCGTCGCCCCCGCCACGCCGACGACCAGTCCCGCGGTGGAGACGATGCCGTCGTTCGCGCCGAGGACGGCCGCGCGCAGCCAGTTGAGGCGGGCCCCGAGGGCGCCGTGGGCCTCGCCATGCGTCGGTTCGGTCATTCCCGGAGGATCGCACTCCTGTCCCCAGGAGCCCGGTACCGACGCCGCCGTGAGGGACTGTCAGTCGCGGCCCGTATCCTCAGGGACCATGCTCGAAGACCAGACGACCGCAGCGTCCTCCCCCACAGCGTGGCCGGCCGCGTATCCGCAGGGATACGCGGTCGTCGACGTGGAGACCACCGGCCTGGCCCGGGACGACCGGATCATCTCGGCGGCCGTCTACCGGCTGGACGCCCGCGGTGAGGTCGAGGACCACTGGTACACGCTGGTCAATCCGGAGCGCGATCCCGGCCCGGTGTGGATCCACGGGCTGACGAGCGACACCCTCGAAGGCGCGCCCCTCTTCCAGGACATCGCCGAGGAGTTCTCGGCCCGTCTCGACGGGCGTGTCCTCGTCGCGCACAACGCCGTCTTCGACTGGCAGATGATCGCCCGCGAGTACGCGCGCGCGGGGCGGGTCGCTCCGGTGAGTCAGCGGCTGTGCACCATCGTCCTGTCCAAGGAGCTCGGGCTGCCGCTGCCCAACCACAAACTGGAGACGCTGGCGGCCCACTTCGGCGTCGTGCAGCGGCGGGCGCACCATGCCCTCGACGACGCCCGCGTGCTCGCGGAGGCGTTCCGGCCGAGTCTGCGGGCCGCGGCCGCGCGCAGTGTGCGGCTGCCGCTGCACGAGTGCCGGCCGCTGACCGAGTGGACGGACCGGGCCGTGCCCCGGCAGTCGTCGGGCTACGGCAGCTATCGCCCGACCAGTTGGCGGCCCGCGCGCAAGCGGCCCGCGTGCCCCTACCCCAACCCGGGGCGGTATGTGGACGGCAGACCGCTCAAGCAGGGCATGCGGATCGCGTTCTCCGGGGACACCTCGACCGAGCGGGACCTCCTGGAGGACCGGGCGGTCGAGGCGGGACTGCATGTGGCCACCAGCATCTCCCGGCTGACCAGTCTCCTCGTCACCAACGACCCGGACTCGGGCACCTCGAAGGTGGTCAAGGCCCGGCAGTTCGGCACACCCGTCGTCGACGAGGCGGCCTTCGGGCAACTCCTCCGGGACGTGGAACCGGCGTCGGAGGGGTGACCGCAGGTAAAGGGTGACCGGCGTCCGCCGGGCCGCGCGGCTGCCGACGGACGGGTGATTGTCGTACGACTCGCCCGGCATCGGCTCGCCCCCGCGGCGGTCACCGCTCACCCTGTGGCGCATGGCGACTTGCGAAGTTTGCGGCAACAACTACGGAATGACCTTCGAGGTGCACGCCCAGGGCGCGGTGCATGTCTTCGACTGCTTCTCCTGTGCGATCCACCGGATGGCACCGATCTGCGAGCACTGTCGTGTGCAGATCATCGGGCAGGGTGTGGAGGTCGAGGGCCACTGGTTCTGCGGTGCGCACTGCGCCCGCGCGGAAGGGAAGGCCGGCATCGTGGACCGGGTCTGACCCACCCCTGCCCGGCAGGAGGGCACCCCCTGCCCAAGGCACCCCACGACCCGGGAGGTACCGTCGTGGGGTGTACCGCTTCCTGTTGTCCCGGCAGTGGGTGATCCTCACGCTGGTCGCCCTGCTCCTCATCCCCACGATGATCCGGCTGGGCATCTGGCAGATGCACCGCTACGAGGAGCGCACCGCCCGCAACAACCTGGTGACCGAGGCGCTGAACGCCGACCCGGTGCCGGTGGAGAAGATGACCTCCCCGGGGCACACGGTCACCACGCACGACCGGTACCGCAAGGTCACCGCCAAGGGGCGCTTCGACACCGCCGCCGAGGAGGTCGTCCGGCGCCGCACCAACTCCGACGACGAGGTCGGCTACCACGTCCTGACCCCCTTCGTCCTCGACGACGGCAAGGTGCTCCTGGTCAACCGGGGCTGGATCCCTTCCAACGGCCCGAGCCAGACCGCGTTCCCGGAGATCCCCGCGCCCCCCGCCGGAGAGATCACCGTCACCGGGCGGCTGATGCCTGACGAGACGACCGCGGCGAGCGGCATCAAGAACCTCAAGGGGCTCCCGGACCGGCAGGTCATGCTGATCAACAGCGAGCAGGAGGCCCGGCGGCTCGGCAAGCAGGTCCTCGGCGGCTACATCGCGCAGATCTCGCCGGAGCCGAAGGGCGACACCCCCGAGCTGATCGGCGGCAACCCCGGCAGTGAGGACGCCGCGCTGAACTACGCCTACGCGATCCAGTGGTGGCTGTTCTCGGTCGGCGTGCCGATCGGCTGGGTGATCCTGGTCCGGCGCGAGCTGCGCGACCGCCGGGAGAAGGCGGAGCGGGAGAACGCCGAGGAGGCCGAGCCGGCCGCGGTGTGATCCGCCGGGGGATTCGACGCGCAGCCCATGTGATCCGTCGGCCCGTGCGATCCATCGTCGGGCTCGGCACGCCGCCCGTTGATCCGTCAGCGGACTCGGCCCGCAGCCCTCACCGTCCCGCGCGGTCTCGCCAGTACCGGAACGTGCGCTCCGGCTCCGGCAGCAGTTCCCACGGGTACGGGGTCATATGGCGGCCGATCCGCCGGAACACCGGTGCCGCGTCCTCCGGGCGGTGGGTGCGGACCAGGGCGAAGGCCAGGAGGTTGAGGTCGGCGACGGCCTCGGCGTGCGGTACGGCGGCGGTGCGGAACCAGCCGCTCAGGGCCGCCTCGATCTCGGCGTCGGCCCCGGGTTCGTTCCAGTGGCCGTCCGCCCCGAACGGCATCTGCCGCCGCCGGTGGGCGACCAGTTCGACGCGGGCCGCCAGCGGGAGCAGGGCGAGCGGTGAGCCGTGCGGGGCGCGGGCGGCACCTTGCCGGGCGAAGTCCGTCATCTCGGCCGAGCCGTGTCCGCGCGGGGACAGATGGCTCAGCAGCCGGTGGTAGGCGCCCCGGTGCCACGGGGCGCGGGTGACGGCCTCGGTCCACACGGGCACGGCCTCCCTGGGCGGTACGGCGACGGAGTACATGAGGTCGAGGAGGGCCAGCCAGGGAGTGGGGTCCTCGGGACACGCCTCGGCGGCACGAAGACAGGCCCGCTCGGCGTCCCGCCCCTCCGGTGAAGTCAGTGCCCGCCCCACACCACCGCCGCCCTGGCCTCCTCGAACAGCTCGGACGCACGCCCTCAACACCAACGCGTCCCCGTCCCCCGGGCGTTCGCCGAGCCACCGCTCGCTCACCGAGGCCGGGGTCCCTCCCGCGAGGACGGACATCCGGTGCCACCGACGGTCCCAGTCCCTCCCCGTCTCCCTCAGCAGTTCGGCGACCGGTTGCCAGGGCGGTCGGCCGGACCCCGCGCCGAGGCCGTGCGACTGGAGCGTGGGGCGCAGCTCGGTCAGCGTGGCGTGCAGCGCGTCGTCGTCGAGGGCGGGGCGGACCAGCAGGGCTTGGCGGCGTCTGAGCATCTCGGTTCCGGGGTGAGTCGTGAAAGGGGCGCGGGGGCGGGCCGTACGCCCGCCCCGCGGTCCACGGCAAGGACGGCGGCGGAGTGTCAGCAGCAGCGCCCCTGCGGGTGGGCGTCCCGGTGCCGCGCGCGCAGCACCTGGTACTCCCGTCGCGTAGGTTCCGGCGCGAGCGGGTGGTGGCGCAGGTGCCGCTCGCGGTAGCGGTCGTACTCCGCCTCCCCGGTCAGCTCCCGCAGATACCACCGCACGGCCCTCACCCACCGTCGCGCGCACGCTGCCACAAGCCGCACGGACGCCGCCCCGAGCCGCAGGGACGCCGCCCCCGGCCGGACGGTCGCTGACCCCAGCCGCGCGGATGCTCCCCCGAGCAGCACGACCGCCGCTCCCAGCCGCCCCGACGCTGTCCCCAGAAGCCCGGTCGCACTCCTCGGCCGCCCGCTCCCTGTCACGAGCGGGCCCCCGACACCTCCACGAACCCCTCGGCGCTCTGCCCGGGGACGCCGATCCGCGACTCGACGTACGGCGCCTCAGAAGTCGGCAGGGTTTCCGGCACCCGGACGGCCCGTACGCAGACCACGGCCGCGTTGACGATCACCACCGCGACCAGGAGCAGGAACAGAGCGATCAGTACGCCGTCCACGGTCGAGTTGGTGACCACTGTGTGCATGTCGTCGAGCGACTTGGCCGGTGCGAGCACCTGGCCCGCGTCGATGCCGTCCGCGTACTTGGTCCGCTGGGCGAAGAACCCGACCCGGGGGTCGTCGGAGAAGATCTTCTGCCAGCCCGCGGTGAAGGTGATCGCGACCACCCAGGCGAGCGGGACCCCGGTCACCCAGGCCCACCGCAGCCTGCCGGACTTGACGAGGACCGTCGTGCACACGGCCAGCGCGATCGCCGCCAGCAGTTGGTTCGCGATGCCGAAGAGCGGGAAGAGCTGGTTGATCCCGCCGAGCGGGTCGGTGGCGCCGGAGTGGAGGAAGTAGCCCCAGGCCGCCACGACCAGGCCGCTGCACAGCCAGATGCCGGGCTTCCAGTTGACCCGGCCGACCGGCTTCCAGACGTTGCCGAGCATTTCCTGGAGCATGAAGCGGCCGACCCGGGTGCCCGCGTCCACCGTGGTCAGGATGAACAGCGCCTCGAACATGATCGCGAAGTGGTACCAGAAGGCCTTCATCGCGGTCCCGCCGAAAACCCCGGAGAAGATCTCCGACATCCCGACCGCGAGGGTCGGGGCGCCGCCGGAGCGGGCGATCAGGGTCTGTTCCTCGACCGCCCTGGCGGCGTGGTTCAGCTGGTCGGGGGTGATGGTGAAGCCGAGGCCGGCCACCGCGTGGGACGCCGATTCCGCCGTGGCGCCCAGCAGTCCGGCCGGGGCGTTCATCGCGTAGTACAGGCCGGGCTCCAGGGTCGCCGCCGCGATCAGCGCCATGGTCGCGACGAAGGACTCCATCAGCATCGCCCCGTAACCGATGAGCCGGACCTGCGACTCCTTCTGGATCAGCTTCGGTGTCGTACCGGACGAGACCAGCGCGTGGAAGCCGGACAGCGCACCGCAGGCGATCGTGATGAAGAGGAAGGGGAAGAGGGAGCCCGCGAAGACCGGGCCCGCGCCCGACGAGGCGAAGTCCGTCACCGCCTCCGCGCGCAGCACCGGAGCCGCGACCACGACCCCCACCGCGAGCAGCGCGATCGTGCCGATCTTCATGAAGGTGGAGAGGTAGTCGCGCGGGGCGAGGAGCATCCAGACCGGGAGAACGGAGGCGACGAAGCCGTAGCCGACGAGGCAGAAGACCAGGGTCGTGGGGCTGAGGGTGAAGGCCGAGGCCAGCGAGGAGTTCTGGACCCAACTGCCGCCCATGATCGCGAGGAGCAGCAGCGCGACGCCGATGAAGCTGGTCTCCACGACCCGGCCGGGACGGATGCGGTGCAGCCAGAAGCCCATGAACAGGGCGATCGGGATGGTCATCGCGACGGAGAAGGTGCCCCACGGGGAGTGCGCGAGGGCGTTGACCACGACCAGGGCGAGCACCCCCAGCAGGATGATCATGATGGCGAACACCGCGATCAGGGCCGCCGCGCCACCGGCCCGGCCGATCTCGTCGCGGGCCATCTGGCCGAGCGACTTGCCGTCCCGCCGCATGGACAGGAAGAGGACCACCATGTCCTGGACCGCGCCCGCGAAGATCACTCCGGCGACGATCCACAGGGTGCCGGGCAGGTAGCCCATCTGGGCCGCCAGTACCGGGCCCACCAGCGGTCCGGCGCCCGCGATCGCCGCGAAGTGGTGGCCGAGCAGGACCCGCTTGTCGGTGGGGTGGAAGTCGACGCCGTCCTCCAGGCGTTCGGCCGGAGTCGCGCGGCGGTCGTCCGGCCTCAGGACGCGGCGGGCGAGGAAGCGCGAGTAGAAGCGGTAGGCGATCGCGTACGAGCCGAGCGCTGCGACCACCAGCCAGACCGCGGAGATCTCCTCGCCCCTGGCCAGCGCGAGCACGCCCCAGGCGACCGCGCCGAGCAGCGCGACGACGGCCCACAGGAGGATCGATCGAAGTGACATTCGTGATTTTTCAGGCGCCTCGATGGCAGGCTGAAGGACGGTTTCGGGCATGGCGGCTCCTCACCAGGAACGGTGCAAGATCAGACGTGCAGGATCAGACGTGCAGGATCAGAACGGCTCAGCGGCGACGTCGTTCCGTCAGCGCGTAGGCGGCGAGCAGGCACAGGCCGCACCCCGGCACCCAGGCGAGCTGGTACCAGTAGAAGAACGGCGTGCCCGCGAGGCGCGGCTCCGCACCGGCGTACATCGGGACCCACAGCAGTCCCACGGCGGGGGCGAGCAGCAGTACGGCGATCGCGACGCGCCGTAGCCGGTGATGACCGGTCCGTGCCATGACCTGCGCTCCTCTCCCCGTCGCTGTGGGTCTGTGCAAGAGTTGCCCACCTCCCGCGGACGGTTGACAGCGAATTCCGGGGAGATTTCCCGCCGATGTCCGTCATCCGAACCGGCGGCTCGCGCAACTAATGCGCGAGGGCACAGGACTCACCTTCAGGGACACCAAGGACGGTGACCATGGCCGACGGCGCCATGACCGCGACGTTCCTCGCCGTGATCGGCGGGGCGTCGCTGCTCGCCGTGACCGCGCGCCGGCTGCGCCGCAGCGACCGGTTGCCGTCCCTGGAGGGCTGGGCGCTGGCCGACCGCAGCCTCGGCCCGGTGTGGACCTGGCTGCTGCTCGGCGGCACGATCTTCACCGCGTACACCTTCACCGCCGTGCCGGGACTCGCGTACGGCAACGGCGCGGCCGCCTTCTTCGCGGTGCCGTACACGGTGATCGTCTGCCCGATCGCCTTCGTGCTGCTCGGCCGGCTGGGCGAGGTGGCCCGCCGGCACGGCTACATCACCGCCGCCGACTTCGTGCGCGGCCGCTACGGTTCGGCGCCGCTGGCTCTGGTGGTCGCGCTCACCGGGATCCTGGCGACCATGCCCTACCTGGCGCTCCAGCTGCTCGGGATACGGGCCGTGCTGACCGCCGGGGGCGTGTATCCACGGGGTGCGACCGGAGACCTGGTGATGGTGGCGCTGTTCGCGGGGCTCGCGGTGGCCACCTACCGGCACGGGCTGCGGGCGCCGACCGTGATCTCCGCGCTCAAGGCGGTCGCGGTCTTCGTCTCGCTCACGGCGGTGACCTGGCTGGTGCTCGAACGGCTCGGCGGGCCGGGCGCGGTCTTCGACGGAGCCGCCGAACGCCTCGGCGGCCCGGCCCTCCTCCTCTCCCCCGACCAGCAACCCGCCTACGCCACCCTCGCCCTCGGCTCCGCCCTCGCCCTGCTGATGTACCCGCACGTCCTGACCGCCGGGCTCGCCGCCGACGGCCCGCGCACCCTGCGCAAGGTGGCGGTCGCCCTGCCCGCCTGGACGGGGCTGCTCGCGCTCTTCGGGTTCCTCGGCGTCGCGGCGCTCGCGGCCGGGGTGCGGGCACCGGCGGGCGGTGCCGAGACAGCCGTACCGATGCTGGTGGACCGGTTGATGCCGGGGCCGCTGGCCGGGCTGGTGTTCGGCGCGATCACCGTGGGGGCGCTGGTCCCGGCGGCGGTGATGTCGATCGCGGCGGCCACCAGCTTCGTCCGCAACGTGTACGTCGAGTACGTGCACCCCACCGCCACCCCCAAGCGGCAGGTGCGGATCGCCAAGGCGGTGTCACTGACGGCGAAGGTGGGCGCGGTCGCTTTCGTGTTCGGGCTGCGCGACCAGGACGCGATCAACCTCCAGCTCCTCGGCGGGGTCTGGATCCTCCAGATCTTCCCGGCCGTCGCGGTGGGCCTGTTCACCGGACGGCTGCACCCGCGGGCGCTGCTCGCCGGATGGGCGGCGGGCATGCTGGCCGGCACCTTCCTCGTCGTCCGCGAGGGGTTCTCCACGATCGGCGCCGGTCCTTTCCAGATCTACGCCGGTCTCGCCGCCCTCCTGCTGAACCTGACCGTCGCCCTGGCCGGGACCGCGGTCCTCGAACGGCTCGGTGTCCCGCGCGGCGCCGACCTCACCGACCTACCGTCGCGCCTGACCGTCAGGCGGCGCCCCGAGACGGGAGCGAACAACCCGTGAGACAGCACCTGAGACACGGCACCCCGGTGCCCGTCCCGCTCGCGCCCGCGGCGGCCGACCCGGCCGAACTGGAGCGCGAGGCCGGGGTGGCCCGGCTGTTCGAGCTGCACTACGCGTCGATGCTCCGGCTCGCCGTGCTGCTCGGCGCCGACGACGCGGAGAACGTGGTCGCCGAGGCCTACTACCAGATCTACCGGAGGTGGCGGCGCCTGAGGGACATCGAGGCGGCGGAGGCCTATCTGCGCTCCACGGTCTGCAACCTGACCCGGATGCGGATACGGCACCTCCAGGTCGCCCGCAAGCACGTGGAGGCCCCGGCGACCGAACCGGTGGCCTCCGCGGAGAGCACCGCGCTGCTCCACGACGACCAGCGCGTCCTCGTCGACGCGCTCCAGCACCTGCCCGCCCGGCAGCGTGAGGCCCTGGTCCTGCGGCACTGGCTCGGGCTGAAGGAGGGCGAGATCGCCTCGGCGATGGGAATCTCCTGCGGTTCCGTCAAGACCCACACGGCACGCGGCCTGGCCGCCCTGACCCAGGCGATGGAGGCCCGGCGATGACCGACACGGACCGTACCGAGCGGGAACTCCAGGAGGCCCTCGCCGCGCTGGCGGGCGGGGTGCACGCGGCCCCCGACGCCTATCGCAGCGCGCGCGGCGACTGGCTGCGCCGTGAGCGTCGCCGCCGGCTCGTGCTCGCCGTCCTCATCGCGGTCGTGTTCGCGCTGGCGACACTGATCGGACTGTGGGTGCTGAACCAGACGCCGGCCCATTCGGGGGTGATCTTCTCGAACACCGGAACCGGCGCGGCCGCATCACTCCCCCGGCCGCACCTCTGATTGCCCCCGCGACCAGCCGGGAATCCGCACTGCGTGCACCCCCGAACCCCGCCGGCTCACCGGATCCCCCGTATCGAGGACTACGCCCTCATCGGCGACGAACAGACCGCCGCCCTGGTCGGCACGGACGGCTCCGTGGACTGGCTGTGCCTGCCCCGCTTCGACTCGGCGGCCTGCTTCGCGCGGCTGCTCGGCGACGAGGAGAACGGCCACTGGCGGCTCGCCCCGCAGGGCGCGGACCGGTGCACCAGGCGCGGCTACCGCCCCGGCACCCTCGTCCTGGACACCGAGTGGGAGACCGACGAGGGCGCGGTGCGGATCACCGACCTCATGCCGCAGCGCGATGTCGCCCCCGACCTCGTACGGGTCGTGGAAGGGCTGCGCGGCCGGGTCACCGTGCGCAGCACGCTGCGGCTGCGCTTCGAGTACGGCTCGATCGTGCCGTGGGTGCGCAGGTCCCACGGACAGCGGGTGGCCGTCGCGGGACCCGACTCGACGTGGCTACGCAGCGTGCCCCCGGTGCACACCTGGGGCGAGCACTTCGGCACGCACTCGGAGTTCACCGTCGAGGAGGGCGAGAAGGTCGCGTTCGTCCTCACCTGGCACCCCTCGCACGAGCCGCGTCCTCCGCTGACCGACCCGTTCGAGACGCTGGAGAGCAGTGTGGCCGACTGGCAGGAGTGGTCGGCGCGCTGCCGCTACGACGGCCCGCACCGGGACGCCGTGGTCCGCTCCCTGATCACCCTCAAGGCGCTCACCTACCGGCCCACCGGCGGCATCGTGGCCGCGGCCACCACCTCGCTGCCCGAGGAGATGGGCGGCGTGCGCAACTGGGACTACCGCTACTGCTGGCTGCGCGACTCCACCCTCACCCTGGGCGCCCTCGTGCAGTGCGGCTATCTGGAAGAGGCCGAGGCCTGGCGGAACTGGCTGCTGCGCGCGGTCGCCGGCGACCCGGCGGACCTCCAGATCATGTACGGCGTCGCGGGCGAGCGGCGGCTGCCCGAGTTCGAACTGCCCTGGCTGTCCGGCTTCGGCGGCTCCCGGCCGGTCCGGATCGGCAACGAGGCCGTGAAACAGCTCCAGCTGGACGTCTACGGCGAGGTCATGGACTCGCTGTCGCTGGCCCGGCGGGCCGGACTGCCGGCCCAACCGCACATGTGGTCCCTCCAGAGCGTCCTGCTGGACTTCCTCCGGGCCTCCTGGCGGCAGCCGGACGAGGGGATCTGGGAAGTGCGGGGCGGGCGCCGCGACTTCGTCCACTCGAAGGTCATGGTGTGGGTCGCCGCCGACCGTGCCGTGCGCGCCCTGGAGGCCTTCCCCGAGCTGGGCGGCGACCTGGCGGGCTGGCGCGCGCTGCGCGAGGAGGTCCACCGCGAGGTCTGCGAGAGGGGCTACGACGCCGAACGCAACACCTTCACCCAGTACTACGGCTCCCGTGAACTCGACGCGTCCCTGCTGCTGATCCCCCGCGTCGGTTTCCTGCCCGCCGACGACCCGCGGGTGGTCGGCACCATCGACGCGGTCCGCGCCGAGCTGGAGCACAACGGGTTCGTACGGCGGTACAGCGCCGAGGAGACGCCGGTGGACGGATTGCCCGGCGGCGAGGGCAGCTTCCTGGTGTGCTCGTTCTGGCTCGCCGACGCGCTGCACATGACGGGCCGCAGGAAGGAGGCGCGGGCCCTCTTCGAACGGCTGCTGGGCCTGGCCAACGACGTGGGACTGCTGTCCGAGGAGTACGACCCGGTGGCCGGCGCGCAGCTCGGGAACTTCCCCCAGGCGTTCAGTCACATCGGGCTGGTGACGACCGCCCTCACGCTCTTCGGTGCCGAGCAGGCAGGATAGGGGCCATGGATCTTGGGCTGAAGGACCGTGTGTACGTCGTCACCGGAGCGACCCGTGGGCTGGGCAACGCGGCCGCGCGTGAGCTGGTCGCGGACGGGGCGAAGGTCGTGGTGACCGGGCGGGACGAGTCGCGTGCGCTCGCCGCGGCGGCGGAGCTGGGGCCGAACGCGCTGGGCGTGGGCGTCGACAACGCCGACCCGGCTGCGGCGGAGGCTCTGATCACCGCCGCGCGGGAGCATTTCGGCGGGTTCGACGGGGTGCTCATCAGTGTCGGCGGACCCCCGCCCGGGTTTGTCGCCGACAACACGGACGAGCAGTGGCAGGCCGCGTTCGAGTCGGTGTTCCTCGGGGCGGTTCGGCTGGCCCGGGCCGCCGCGGCGGAGCTGGAGGCCGGGGGCGTCATCGGGTTCGTGCTGTCGGCGTCCGTGCACGAGCCGCTTCCCGGGCTGACCATTTCGAACGGACTACGGCCGGGGCTCGCCGGGTTCGCGAAGTCGCTTTCCGATGAATTGGGGCCGCGCGGAATTCGGGTGGTGGGGCTTCTGCCGTCCCGTATCGATACGGATCGCGTGCGCGAGCTGGACGCGATGTCGGCGGATCCGGAGGCTACTCGGGCCGCGAACGAGTCTCGTATTCCGTTGCGGCGGTATGGGACGCCGGAGGAGTTCGGGCGGGCTGCTGCATTTTTCTTGTCGCCGGCTGCTTCCTATTTGACCGGGGTCATGCTGCCCGTTGACGGGGGCATGCGGCACGGCTTTTAGCTGCGGGCCGGTGGGGGCTGATCGCGCCCACGCGGCGGAGCCGCAAATTGATACAGCCCCGCGCCCCTGGAAGCCAAAAGCTCCTCAACTGACCCTTTCTGCCTTGTGCTTGACCGCTGTCATGCGGACCTCGGCCGGTAGTGAGTCGAGGCCCGCTGAATTGCGGGCGTGTGCCAGGGCCTCTTCCGTCAGGTAGTTCAGGGTTGTCCCCGGGTCCACGTGCGGTTCCAGGTGGAGGCGTACGTGGGTCTCCGGGGCGTCCGGGCGGCCCTTCAGGCGGGCCTGCGCTCGGTGTACGCCGTCCAACTGGCCCGCGTCGCTCGCCAGTACGCCCTCCAGGGCCCGGCCCCTCAGCAGCGCGCCCTCGCCGTCGCCCGTGTTGACGCGTACCTCCGTGAGGCGGCGCCTGCGCAGGACCGCGGTCAGCCACCACAGGGTCAGGAGCACCACGAGGGCCAGCGCGGCGATGACCGTCGGCCACCACCAGCTCTCGCCGTTCCAGCGGGTGCGCTCGGCATCGCTCAGCAGGACGTCGTGCCGGCCGTCGTGGATCCACCAGGACGGCGGTTTCACACCGAGGCCCACGGCGAGCACCGAGCCGCCGAGCACCAGCAGCAACAGACCCACCAGGCCGATCAGTACGCGGTTGACGGTCCTCAGCATCGGTCTCAGCCCTTCTTCCGGGCGGCGCGCGCCACGTGCACCGCGAGGGCGGGGGGCCGGGACAGACCCAGTCCCCTGATCGCCTCCGCGAGGGCCAGGTCCAGGTCGGCGCGCACGTCGTCCAGTTCGCGGAAGTGGGAGACGGCGCGGACGTCGGCCTTCCGCCGCCTCATCCGGACCCGCGCGGACTGGACGCCGGCCACTTCCATGGCCCGGTCGCGCAGGACCATGGCGGCGGCGTCCCGGTGGAGGCCGGCACGGACGTCGGGGTGGGCGCGGTGCATCGGGAGGACCGCGCGCAGGCCCGGAGTCACGGCCAGCACGATCAGCCACAGGCCGAGGACCGCGGCCACGCCCGCGCCGACCAGGACCCAGGTGTCGTCCAGGGGGCGGGCGGCGAGCTGCCGGGCGAGTTCGCGGCGCCAGTGCATGGGCGGCCGGTGGGCCCGGACGGCTGCGATGTCGTAGAGGAAGATGCCCGCGGTCAGCAGGAGCAGCAGCGCGACGACGGCCGCCGGGATCCTGCGCGCCGACCAGAACCGGCGCTGGGCGCCGCCCGTCCCGCTCTCCGGGACCGGTGGTGGTCCGTACGCGGCCGCCGACGCGGACTGGCCGCGCTGGTCCGCTTCGGCCGCCCGTTCGATGACCGGCAGTCGCTGTGTGGTGCCCTCGGAGCCCTGGGGCTCGCTCATCGCGTCCTCCCCTGTGCCGCGCCGTGTCCCTGTGCCGGATGCAGCCGCTCCACCTGGACGGCGACCTCCGACACCTGCATGCCCACCAACGCGACTACCCGCTCGACCACTTGCTGACGCACCGCTCTGCAACGCGCCCCGATGTCGCAGGGGTAGTCGAGTTCCAGGTGCATGCGGACGCGGGCCAGGCCGTGGTGGACGACGACGGTGGCGTACGGGGGTTCGGCCTCGGCGGGGAGTGCTCCGAGCGCCTCGCGGGCGGCCTGTCCGGCGACCTTCGCCACCACCCGGTCGGCGATGCGGGTCGCGCCCCGCTCACCCGGTGCCACGACGTCGGCGCTTCGGGGTCTGCGGAACTCGTCCGTCTCGCCCGCCTCACCGGTCTCGCTGCTCACGGGCGTCATGGCCGCCGGTCGCGCCGGTCGTCACGGCTGCGGAAGAAGTCGCCGACCTCAAGGTCCCCTTCCAGGAACCGGCCGACGACGAAGCCGATGGCGCCCAGCGCCGCCACCAGCAGGAAGGCACCGAACCCGCCGAAATACCCCGCGAAGCCCAGCGCCATGCCGGCAATCATGCCGACCACGGCCATGTTCATCGTGCGCTCCTCTGAAGGTCCTCAAGGGTGGGTGCGGTCACTGGATCCGGGGTTCGGGTTCCTCGTCCTCCTCGTCGGGCAGCTTCACATCGCTCACCGCGATGTTGACCTCGACGACCTCCAGCCCGGTCATGCGCTCCACGGCGGCCACGACGTTCTCCCGTACGGCCTTCGCCACGTCGGCGATCGAGACGCCGTAGTCGACGACGATCTCCAGGTCGAGCGCGGTCTGCACCTCGCCGACCTCGGCCTTGACCCCGCGGGTCACGGACTTGGAGCCGCCGGGGACCCGGTCGCGGACGGCGCCGAAGGTGCGGCTCAGGCCGCTGCCCATGGCGTGCACGCCGAGGACGTCCCGGGCCGCGAGCCCGGCGATCTTCTCCACGACCCCGTCGGCGATGGTGGTACGGCCCCGGGTCGCCGGGTCGCCGCCACCGCGCCTGGTGGTCTTGCGCAGCTGCGGCTCCGCCTCGGTGCTCTGCGTCATGTCGGTCATCGCCGTCACCCCTTTCGGTGGTCCTCCTTCGACCACCGTAAGTGCGCTGGCGCGATCTCGCGCCGGAGATGCGGCAGGCTGGAGGAATGACGGCGGAGCAGTGGGCACGGACGGTGCGGCACCAGCTGGGACTGGGCAGGCTGCTGCCCCTGGGCGGGCCGGGCGACGGGGCGTGGATCTCCGAGGAGGCGGCCACTGCGGTGCTGCGGACCGCCGCTCGCGGCCTTGTGGGCGTTCGGCTGGGCACCATGCGGATCGGACTCGCCCATCCGGGGGACGCACCCGAGTCCGTCGTACCGGCGCCGCCGTCCGCGCTGCGGCCCGGCCCGCTGCGGCTCACCGCGGAGTTCGGGGCCACACCGGCCGAGCCCTTGCCGGTGACGGCGGAACTGCTGCGCTCGGCCTTCGCCGGGGCGGCCGCCGAGTCGCTGGGCCTCGATCTCGGCGAGGTCGACCTGCAGGTGACGGCCCTGCTGGACGAGACGGCCCTGCCGGGCGAGGCCCCGGGACCCTCCTCCGTACGACCGGAAGCGCGACCGGGGCCCTCACCCGCAGGGCAGCCCACGGCGCCGCGTCCCGCGGAAGCGGCGCCCGGCGACGAGACCCTGGCGGCCGTCGCCGCGCTGGCGGTGCCCGGTGTGAGCATGCTGACCGGCCTCCTGGGGCGCCCCGTGCACCTCGGGGACGGTGAGACCGGGGAGGGCGCGCTGCCACGCCGCCATGCCCGCGTCGAACTGGCGGTCGGCGCGGGCCGCCGGGCCGTGGACGTGGCCCGCGAGGTCCGCGCCGCCGTGGGCGCCGCGCTGCCGGATCATCCGACGGTGGCCGTGCTGGTGACGGCGGTGACGGATTAGTCCCCGATGCCGTGCTGGTGACGGCCATGACGGGTAGTCCCCGATGCCGTGCCGGTGACGGCCGTGACGGGATCAGTCCCCGATGCCGGCCAGGTCCCGCAGACGTCGGGTCTGGGCGGCCCGCTCGGCGCCGCGCTGCTCGTCGTAGGTGCGGTCCTGGGCGCCACGCAGCAGCGCCTTGGTCTCGATGACCGCGTCGCGGGGGGCGGACAGAAGCGCCGCCGCCAGGTCCTTGACCGCGCCGTCGAGCTGGTCCAGGGGTACGGCGATGTTGGCGAGGCCGGTGTTCACCGCTTCCTCGGCCGTGACGAAACGCCCGGTGGCGCAGATCTCCAGCGCCCGGGCGTAGCCGACGAGGCCCACCAGGGGGTGGGTGCCGGTGAGGTCGGGGACCAGGCCGAGGCTTGTCTCACGCATGGCGAACTGCACGTCGTCGGCGACGACGCGCAGGTCACAGGCGAGGGCCAGCTGGAAACCGGCCCCGATGGCGTGCCCCTGTACGGCGGCGATGGACACGACGTCACTGCGCCGCCACCAGGTGAATCCCTCCTGGAACCCGGCGATGGCGGCGTCGAGTTCGGAGTCACCGCTGCGGGCGAGGTCGATGAACGACGGCTCGCCCTCGATCCCCTCCGGCGTGAACATCTGCCGGTCGAGACCGGCGGAGAAGGACTTGCCCTCCCCGCGCAGGACGACGACCCGGACGGAGCCCGGCAGCAGCCGACCCGCCTCGCCGAGGGCACGCCACAGAGCGGGACTCTGGGCGTTGCGCTTGGCGGGATTGGTCAGCGTCACCGTGGCGAGGGTGTCCTCGACGGTGAGCCGTACGCCGTCCTTGTCGAGCAGGGGAACGAGTTCCTGGCCGTCCTGGCTGGACGTGGCCATGAGGCGCCTCCGATGCGTGCGGTCATCTCAGTGCCGTGGCTCGGCACAGCTAAGTGACTGCACAGTAACCACCCGGTCGACCGGTCGATCGACCGGGTGGCCACCATCGAAGCCGATGGGCCGCCCGGTTCAGGACGATGCGGCCTTCTTGCCCCGCGTCGCTCCGCCACGCCCTCGAAGCGTGACGCCCGATTCGCTGAGCATCCGGTGGACGAAGCCATACGAGCGGCCGGTTTCCTCGGCCAGTGCCCGAATGCTCGCACCGGAGTCGTACTTCTTCTTCAGGTCTGCCGCGAGCTTGTCGCGCGCGGCGCCGGTTACCCGGCTGCCCTTCTTCAGAGTCTCGGCCACCCGTGCCTCCTCATGGGAAGTGCGCTCTGGTCTCCTCATGATCACCCCTCCGGGCGTTCATGGCCACCCATTCGGCAAGGTCCGTGAGACATGGTTTTGACGACAGGAGCGGGCCCCCACAATCGGAATGTGAAATTCCGGAGAGGGGCGTTCGTACCACCGAACAGGTTCCTTTGTGAAATACCAGGTCAGCGACGTACGACGGCCGAGCCCTCCGCGATAGAGGACTCGGCC
Source organism: Streptomyces sp. 351MFTsu5.1 (assembly GCF_000383655.1). Lineage (NCBI taxonomy): Bacteria > Bacillati > Actinomycetota > Actinomycetes > Kitasatosporales > Streptomycetaceae > Streptomyces > Streptomyces sp. 351MFTsu5.1. The sequence goes on from NZ_KB911800.1 coordinate 66,659, forward strand.
GTGAAATCGATGTAGGACACACCTCGGTACGAGGAGATCTCACACAGATGGTGGATCACCGATAGGCCGAATGATCCATCCGCTGTGGATCACGCCAGGGCGACGAGATCCGCGTAGTCCGCGCCCCACAGGTCCTCGACGCCGTCCGGGAGCAGGATGATCCGCTCCGGCTGGAGCGCCTCGACGGCGCCCTCGTCGTGGGTGACCAGGACGACGGCGCCCTTGTAGGTGCGCAGCGCGCCGAGGATCTCCTCGCGGCTGGCCGGGTCGAGGTTGTTGGTGGGCTCGTCCAGGAGCAGCACGTTGGCCGAGGAGACCACCAGGGTGGCGAGCGCGAGGCGGGTCTTCTCGCCGCCGGAGAGGACCCCGGCCGGCTTGTCGACGTCGTCGCCGGAGAACAGGAAGGAACCCAGCGTCTTGCGCACCTCGACGAGGTCGAGGTCGGGGGCCGCCGAGCGCATGTTCTCCAGGACCGTGCGCTCCGGGTCGAGGGTCTCGTGCTCCTGGGCGTAGTAGCCGAGCTTGAGACCGTGACCGGGCACGACCGCGCCGGTGTCCGGCTGCTCGGTGCCGGCGAGCAGGCGCAGCAGGGTCGTCTTGCCCGCGCCGTTGAGGCCCAGGATGACCACGCGGGAGCCCTTGTCGATGGCCAGGTCGACGTCGGTGAAGATCTCCAGCGAGCCGTACGACTTCGACAGGCCCTCCGCCATCAGCGGGGTCTTGCCGCAGGGCGCGGGTTCGGGGAAGCGCAGCTTGGCGACCTTGTCCTGCTGGCGGACCGCCTCCAGGCCGGACAGGAGCTTGTCGGCGCGCTTGGCCATGTTCTGCGCGGCGACCGTCTTGGTGGCCTTGGCGCGCATCTTGTCGGCCTGCGAGTGCAGGGCCGCGGCCTTCTTCTCGGCGTTCTGCCGCTCGCGCTTCCTGCGCTTCTCGTCGGCCTCGCGCTGCTGCTGGTAGAGCTTCCAGCCCATGTTGTAGACGTCGATCTGGGCGCGGTTGGCGTCCAGGTAGAACACCTTGTTCACGACCGTCTCGACCAGGTCGACGTCGTGGGAGATCACGATGAAGCCGCCGCGGTAGGTCTTCAGGTAGTCCCGCAGCCAGACGATCGAGTCGGCGTCGAGGTGGTTGGTCGGCTCGTCGAGGAGCAGGGTGTCGGCGTCCGAGAACAGGATCCGGGCCAGTTCGATACGGCGGCGCTGACCACCGGAGAGGGTGTGCAGGGGCTGGCCCAGCACCCGGTCGGGGAGGTTCAGCGCGGCGGCGATGGTGGCGGCCTCGGCCTCGGCGGCGTACCCGCCCTTGGTGAGGAACTCCGTCTCCTGGCGCTCGTACTGCCGCAGGGCCTTCTCGCGGGTGGCTCCCTGGCCGTTCGCGATGCGCTGTTCGTTGTCGCGCATCTTCTTCAGCAGGACGTCCAGGCCGCGCGCGGAGAGGATGCGGTCGCGGGCGAGCACGTCGAGGTCGCCGGTGCGGGGGTCCTGGGGGAGGTAGCCGACCTCGCCGGAGCGCGTGATCTGGCCCGCGGCGGGGATGCCCTCGCCGGCGAGGCACTTGGTGAGCGTGGTCTTCCCGGCGCCGTTGCGGCCGACCAGGCCGATGCGGTCGCCCTTGGCGACACGGAAGGTGGCGGACTCGATGAGGACTCGGGCGCCGGCGCGCAGCTCGATACCGGTGGCGGAGATCACGGACAGACTCCAGGGCGTGTGTATGACGGTTGTGGGCGGCTGAGGACGTTCCCGCCGTCTAATGCGCGAGGAGAATGGCCATGGGCCAAGTCTAACGGGGCCGTGCAAGCACTTTTTCTGCGTTCGGGTGTTCGATCGGTCTCGCTCCGGGTATCCGGTCGGTTCCGTCGCCCGGTCCCGTCGGCGTCCCCCGTTCGGGTGTGTGACCCGGGCCGGGCGGGGACCGCCGGGCGAGGATGCCCTGCGGGGGGCCGGTACGCGCAGAGGGCGGTGTCCGCATGCAGTTCGACGACGACGCCAGGTTGGACACCTCCGAGGTGCAGGACGTGCGCGGCAGCCGCGTCCCGGGCGGGAAGGCGACCATCGGGGGTGGCATCGGCGGACTGATCGTCCTGCTCCTCGGTCTCTTCCTCGGCGTCGGCCCCGACCAGCTCGGCCTCACCGACGGCGGCGGCCCGCCGGCCGCCACGGCCTCCGGGCTCGCGCAGGTCGAACAGGACTGCAGGACCGGGCAGGACGCGAACACCCGCGACGACTGCCGCATGGTGGCCGTGGTCAACAGCGTCCAGGACTACTGGGACCAGGAGTTCACGCGGCGCGGCGCCTCCTACGACCGCTCCCCCACGGTCTTCTTCAGCGAGCGGGTCGGCACGGCGTGCGGGTCGGCCACCTCGGCGGTCGGGCCGTTCTACTGCCCGGGCGACCGCAAGGTCTATCTGGACCTCGGTTTCTTCGACGAGCTGCGGTCGAAGTTCGGGGCCACCGGCGGGCCGTTCGCGCAGGCGTACGTGGTGGCCCACGAGTACGGGCACCACGTGCAGGACCTGACCGGCACGCTGAGCCGGTCGCAGGACGGGCGCACCGGGGCCGGCAGCAACGCGGTGCGGGTGGAGCTCCAGGCGGACTGCTACGCCGGCGTGTGGGCGCGGCACGCGACCACCACGAAGGACGAGTCCACGGGGCGGCCGCTCATCACGAGCCTCACGGACGCGGACATCACCGACGGCCTGGACGCGGCGGCGGCCGTGGGCGACGACCGGATCCAGGAACGCTTCCAGGGGCGGGTGACCCCGGAGTCGTGGACACACGGGTCGGCGCAGCAGCGGCAGCAGTGGTTCCGGCAGGGGTACGAGTCGGGCGACATGGCCCGCTGCGACACCTTCGGCTGAGCGTTCGCCCTGCTCGGAGGCCATTGTCAGTGGTCGCTGCCAGACTGGATGCCGGATCGATTTCCAGCTTTTGGTCACAAGGGAGTGATCGGCATGACGGGGACGAACGGCACGCGTCCGAGCATCTTCCCGACGCTGCTGTACGCCGACGCGAAGGCGGCGATCAGGCAGCTGACGGAGGTGTTCGGCTTCACCGAGTCCTCGGTGTACGAGGGCGAGGACGGCCTGGTGATGCACGCCGAACTGGTGCAGGGCAACGGCGCGGTGATGCTCGGCTCGAAGGGCCGCGGCGGCCTCTTCGACGCGGCGATGAAAGAGGCGGGCACGACCGGGGTGTACGTCGTCGTGGACGACGTCGACGCACACCACCGCCGGGCCGTGGAGCACGGCGCGGAGATCCTGATGCCCCCGACGGACCAGGACTACGGCTCCCGTGACTACATGGCCCGGGACCTCGAGGGCAACCTCTGGAGCTTCGGCACCTACGCGCCGGAGATACGCGTCTGACTCACCCTCCGGCGCTCACCATCCGGCGACCCTCCCGCGCTCACCCTCCGGTGTGCACCTGGAAGGCGGCGCGGCGGACGGCCTTGGCGAGGGCCGGGTCGGGGTGGGCGGCGGCGAGGGCGACCAGGACCTGCACGGTGCGCGGATGGCCCACGGCCCTGACCTCGTCGAGCAGTTGGGGGACGGTCGGCTGGAGGGCCGACTCCAGGTGCCGCACCAGCATCGGGGCCTCACCATGGTCCGCGACGGCGGCAGCCGTGTCGATCCACAGCCAGGTGGCCTCCTCCCGGGTGAGGACCTCGTGGGCGTCCTCCGGGTCGATGCCGTCGTGCTCGGCCAGCCACAGCAGGGCGTACGGCCGCAGGGTGGGCTCCTCGGCCACCGAGCGGACGTCGGGCTCGGCGGGGGCGCCCACGACCCGCAGGGCCTCGAAGGCGAGGCCGCGCAAAAGGGCGTCGTCGCCGCGGGCGGCGCCGAGCAGCTCGGTGACGGCGCTGCCGACCGGGCGGGCGGCGAGCCAGGCGCGGTACTCGGCGCGGGCCGCGTTGGGGCGCAGCTGGGCGCAGCCGCGGAGCATCTCCTCGGCGGCGACCTCGATGTTCCCGGCGGGGCTCTGCGCGGCCACGCAGATCTGCTCCAGCTTGACCCACACCGCCCAGCTGCCGAGCGGGGTGAGGGTGGCCTGGCCGTCGCCGTAGGTCAGGGCGCCGACGGAGGCGAGGGCGCGCAGGGCCCATTCGAGGAGAGGGGCGAGGGGGGCGTCCTGAGGCTCCGTCGCCACGGGCTCCGCCACGGGCTCCGGCTGGGGGCCGTAGGGGATCTCGCAGCGTTCGGTGCGCAGTTCGATGACGCGCTGCTCCAGGAGGTCCAGGAGCTGCTCGACCGGGACCGGTCCGGCGGAGAGCTGGAGGAAGGAGAGAACCTGGGGCATGGCCGAGACGACCTCGGCGACGGCGGCGGGCTCGCGGTCGCCGGGCTCCGGGTGGGCGAGCGACCAGGCGTCGAAGAGGGCGACCCAGCCACGCAGCACGGCACTGTCGTCGCGGTCCCAGGCGCGCAGCCGCCAGCCCGGGCGGGCGCTGTTCCCGTGCACCTCGATCAGGCCGGCGAGGCGGGCGGTGTCCCAGTCGGCGCGGATCTGAGCCGCAGTCAGGCCGAGGTCCGCGGCCGCGCGTTCGGCTGTCTCGTCGGAGAGCGTGCCCTTGCCGTCGCTCGCGCCGTCGCCGCCGGGCCGCAGCGCGTCGTCGGCCCAGTGGGCGAGGCGGGCCGCGTCGGCCAGGCCGGAGCGCGCCATTCTGGCCAGTTCCGCGGGGGCCGGTGTGCCCTCCGGGGGGCGGGGCGCGGGGCGGCGAGGGCGTCGCTGGTTCACAGCTGTGGGGGCGGCGGCCAGGGGTCGCGGGCGGACGAGTCGAAGCCTGGAGTCGCGCGGGATACGGGACGTCACGGGTGCAGTCTTCCGGTTGACGGTCCGAAAACCCAAACGGAATGTCACCGCGGGCGACGGGCAGGGCCGACGCCGGGGCCGCGCCGAGGGGTATACGCCGAGATCAGGCCAGTGGTACGGACTTAAACGGAAGGTGTGGGACCGGGGCGCGGAAACGGGGTGGCGGCGCGATCCGACGAGGGTGCCGGGGGCTCACATCAGCGGCGTGAGGAAGCGGCGCAGTGCTTCCTCGTAGGCGCTCGGGTCGGCGTTCCACATGGCCGCGTGGGGGGCCTGGCCGACCGTGTGGAGGGTGATCCGGTCCGGGTGGGTGGCGGCGAGACGGCGGGAGAGGTCCCAGGGGGCGATCGTGTCGTCCGGGCCGTGGAAGATCAGGGTGGGGGGCGGGGGCCGGTCGGGGCCCGTGTCGTCGGTCCGGTCCGCGTGGTCGGTGTAGGGGACGGTCCGGTCGGCGTACAGGCCGGAGTGGTCGCTGGGCAGTCCGGTGCGGCCCTGGGCCGCGCGCACGGCGAGCGGGAGGAGGATGCCGGGGGTGTGGCGGGCGGCGGCGAGGGCGCGCAGGGTGCGTTCCCAGCTGAGCACCGGGGAGTCCAGGACGAGTCCCTTGACGCGGCCGCGCAGTCCGGAGCGGGCGGCGGCGCGCAGGGCCATGGTGGCGCCGGTGGACCAGCCGTGCAGGACGAGTTGGCGGGCGCCGTGGTCGACGGCCCAGCGCATCGCCGCGTCCAGGTCGCGCCACTCGGTCTCGCCGAAGTGGTGGAGGCCGTCGGGCGGGCGGGGGGCGTCGGCGTCGCCGCGGTAGGCGGGGGCGAGGACCGGGAAGCGGTGGTGGTGCAGGAACTCCATCACGTTCAGGGCGTGTTCGCGGGTCGGGCCGAGGCCGTGGACCGCGATGACCCAGGTGTTCCTGGTGCTGGGCACGAACCAGGCGGGCAGGGGGCCGAGTTCGCCGGGGATCTCGACGTCCGTGTGGTCGAGGCCGAGGGCGGACCTGGGGTCGCCGATGTGGACGTTCGGGGTGAGCCAGACCTTGTCGCCGGGTTCGAGGGTGCCGTGGGTGACGCGTTCCAGGCGGCGCACGACGGTGTCGGCGGAGTGGGGTTCCGCGGTGAGGACGGGGCCGACGACGGCGTGTGCGGCGTCGCCCGCCAGGCCGTAGGTGCCGGGGCGGAGGGCGGCGAGGTCGCGGGTGAGGGCGATGCGGCCGGCCGCGGTGGAGTGCACGGTGAGACGGGGTTCACCGGGCAGGGGGCGGCCGGGCGGCGCCTTCAGACCGGCGTCGCTGGCGAGGCGGCCGGCGACGATGCCCGCCGCGCCGGCGGCGGCCGCGGCGGCGAGGGTTGCGGTGACGGCGGCGGCCTTCGTCTTGATAGTGCGCACGTGTCCCAGTTTCGCGGGGTTGGATGGGTTGGGCCAGTGGGCGGGGGTCGTCCGGTTGTCTGCGGGTTCGGTGGGGGCGGGCGTTCTGCGCAGTTCCCCGCGCCCCCGTAGGCGATCGTCAGCCCCGCTGCCCGTACCCCCGCAAGCGCTCCCCCGCCTCCCTCACCTGTTCCTCCGTCAGCAGGTGGGGGCTCAGGTCCGGTACCGAGCGGGCCGTGAGCCAGAGGTGGGACATCCATTCCAGTTGGGCCGTGCGGTCGTACGCCTGGGACAGGCTCGCGCCGTATGCAATCGTGCCGTGGTTCTGGAGGAGGCAGGCGGTGCGGCCGCTGAGGGCTCGGAGCATGTTCTCGGCCAGCTCGTCGGTGCCGTAGGTGGCGTAGGGGGCGACCCGGACGGGGCCGCCGAGCGCGCCGGTCATGTAGTGGATCGCCGGGAGCTCGGGGACGAGGGTGGAGACGGCCGTGGCGTGCACGGCGTGGGTGTGGACGATCGCGCGGGCGTCGGTGCTGCGGTAGACCGCGAGGTGCATGGGGAGTTCGCTGGTGGGGACCAGGGTGCCGAGGACCTGGTGGCCCTGGAGGTCGACGCCCGTCAGGTCGGCCGGTGTGAGGCGGTCGTAGGGGACGCCGGACGGGGTGACGAGAACCGTGTTCCCGACCCGGACCGAGACGTTGCCGGAGGTGCCGACGACCAGTCCGTCGGAGACCGTCCGGCGGGCCGTGTCGACCAGCTCGGCCCAGGCCTCCGCCTCCTGCTGTCCGCTGCCCTGTACGTTGCGCGGTTCGTGCTGTTCCTCAGCCATGCCGTGATCCTGCCAGCCCCTGGCTCCGGGACGGATGGGTCGCGCGGGGGCCGCGGGGCCGGGCCCGGCAATCGCCTGAGATTACGGTCACCGTGCGGCCTGCCTCAGTTCATCTTCCGTTCACTCAGGTTACTTACCTTCAACATGCCAATGACCTCGAACGATTGCCTGGGTAAATGGAAAACTTCTCGCTGATCCTCGCGATTGTGGTTGTGACCGCACTCGCGTTCGATTTCACGAACGGTTTTCACGACACCGCCAACGCGATGGCCACCACCATCTCGACCGGTGCGCTCAAGCCCAAGGTCGCGGTGGCCATGTCCGCCGTGCTGAACCTTGTGGGCGCCTTCCTCTCCGTGGAGGTCGCGAACACGATCTCCAAGGGTCTCGTCGACGAGACCGGCATCCGTCCCGAGGTCATCTTCGCCGCCCTGGTCGGCGCGATCCTCTGGAACCTGCTGACCTGGCTGGTGGGCCTGCCCTCCAGTTCCTCGCACGCCCTCATGGGCGGCCTGATCGGCGCCACCATCGCCTCGGCGGGCTTCGGCGCGGTGCACGGTGACGCGCTCGTCACCAAGGTTCTGATCCCCGCGGTCGCCGCCCCGATCGTCGCGGGCGTCGCCGCCATGCTGGCCACGCGGTTCTCCTACTCGCTGGGCAAGAAGGCCGACGGCAAGGCCGCCGCGAAGGGCTACCGCGGCGGTCAGATCGCCTCGGCCGGCCTGGTCTCGCTGGCCCACGGCACCAACGACGCGCAGAAGACGATGGGCATCATCACCCTCGCCCTGGTCGCCGGCGGCGCCGTCGCCCCCGACTCGGACCCGCCCACCTGGGTCATCCTCTCCGCGGGCCTGGCCATCGCGCTCGGCACGTACATCGGCGGCTGGCGGATCATCCGCACCATGGGCAAGGGCCTGACCGAGCTCGAGCCGCAGCAGGGCTTCGCCGCCCAGACCAGCGCGGCCACCGCCATCCTGGCCTCCTCCCACCTCGGCTTCTCCCTGTCCACCACGCACGTCGTCTCCGGTTCGGTGATGGGCGCGGGCCTCGGCCGCAAGGGCGGGGTCGTGCGGTGGTCCACGGCCACCCGGATGTTCGTGGCCTGGGGGCTCACCCTCCCGGCGGCGGCCCTGGTCGGCGCGCTCGCCGAGTCCGTCACCGGTCTCGGTGACTGGGGCACCGCGGTCGTGGCGCTCTTCCTCGTCGCCTCCAGCGCGGCGATCTGGAAGATCTCGCGCCGCGAGGTGGTGGACGCGTCCAACGTCAACGCGACCGACGAGCCGGCCGGTGTGGTGACGCAGGCGATCGCCGCCGTGACCCCGCCGCCCGCGGGCACCGTGACCGAGGGCCTCACCGCCACGATCCCGGCCCCGCCCACCGCCGCGGAAGCCACCGCCACGGAAACGGCCGCCCCGCCGGCCGCCGTCTGAGCCCGCACCAGTCCTAAGGAAGCCTCACCATGAAGATCGACTGGGAAGCCCTCGGCTCCGTCTTCGGCGTCAGCCTCGTCGTCACCGTGGGCCTCGTGGCCCTGTTCACCCTCGGCATCATGGGCCTCTCCCGCCAGGAGCGGGCCACCGCCCAGGGCGGCTCGGCCGCTCTCGCGGTCACCGGCGCCTACGCCTGCTTCGCGGCCTGCGCGGCGGCGGTGGCGTACGGGATCTATCTGATCGTGGCCTGACGACACCTCGTCACCCGACGGCCGGGTGGGCACGGAACCCCGAGTTCTGCGCCCGCCCGGCCGTCCCCGTGTGACCCGTGGTGTGGGGTTCTGCACACTCCCCCGTCGCAGGTCAACAGCAAGTTGACGGGTCTCGAAGGCCCGTGGTGGACTGCCGGAGCCATTTACGGCAGCAGGAGAGGAAGCCGGTGCGAATCCGGCGCGGTCCCGCCACTGTCACCGGGGTAGACACCCCCGGGAGCCAGGAACTCTCGCCGCCGGACTCGTCGAACCAGGGCGTGGACACCCTGAGTGAGGACATGACGCGATGCTCGCCTGCCGATCCACCAGCGGTACCAGGCACCTGAACGACCCTGCGATCGGCTGACCCGGTGCGTGCCGATCGCGTTTTCGCGTACGGCGCCGCCGCCGGTCTGATCGGTGACCTCCTGCTCGGTGACCCGCGTCGCGGGCACCCGGTCGCCGTGTTCGGGCGGGCCGCGGGTGCTGTGGAGCGGGTGCTGTGGCGGGACCACCGGGGCTGGGGCGCGCTGCACACCGCCGTGTGCGTGGGCGGCGCGGTGGGGCTCGGGGCCGTGGCGCAGCATGCCGTACGTTCCTCCCGAACCGCCTCCGTCCTGCTCACCGGCGCTGCCACCTGGGCCGTGGTGGGCGGGACTTCACTGGCCCGCGAGGCGCGGCTCATCGGCCGGGCTCTGGAGGCCGGGGACGTCGAGGCGGCCCGGGAGCGGCTGCCGCATCTGTGCGGGCGGGACCCGCAGGCCCTCGACGCCGACGGGATCGCCCGGGCCGTCGTGGAGTCCGTCGCCGAGAACACCTCCGACGCCGTCGTGGGCGCGCTCGTGTGGGGTGCCGTGGGTGGGGTGCCGGGGCTGCTCGGGTTCCGGGCCGTCAACACGCTGGACGCCATGGTGGGTCACAAGTCGGTCCGCTACCGGCGCTTCGGGTGGGGTTCCGCGCGGCTCGACGACCTCGCCGGGTGGCCGGGGGCACGGCTGACCGCCGTACTGGCGACGGTCGCCGGGGCGGATCCGCGGGGTGCCCGGCGGGCGTGGCGTCAGGACGCCGGAAAGCATCCGAGCCCCAACGCCGGGCCCGTGGAGGCCTCTTTCGCGGGGGCGCTCGGGGTGCGGCTCGGCGGGACGCTCTCCTACGGGGGGCGCATCGAGCACCGGCCCGTGCTCAACGGGGACGGGCGCGCTGTGGCCTCGTACGACATCGAGCGTGCCGTGCGGCTGTCGCGGCGGGTCGGGCTGCTCGCGCTCGGCGCCGGTGCGGTCGCCGCACGGCTGATCCGGAAGGGACGTACGGCATGAGCGGGGGGCTTCTTGTCGCCGGCACCACCTCCGACGCGGGAAAGAGCGTCGTGACCGCCGGGATCTGCCGGTGGCTGGTGCGGCAGGGGGTGAAGGTCGCGCCGTTCAAGGCGCAGAACATGTCCCTCAACTCGTTCGTGACGAGGGAGGGTGCCGAGATCGGGCGGGCGCAGGCCATGCAGGCGCAGGCCTGCCGGGTCGAGCCGACCGCGCTGATGAATCCCGTGCTGCTCAAGCCCGGTGGGGAGCAGAGCAGTCAGGTCGTGCTGCTCGGCAAGCCCGTGGGCGAGCTGAGCGCGCGTGGCTATCACGGCGGGCGGCAGCAGAAGCTGCTCGGGACCGTGCTCGACTGCCTCGCCGAGTTGCGGGGCACGTATGACGCGGTGATCTGTGAGGGAGCCGGCAGTCCCGCCGAGATCAATCTGCGGCGGACCGACATCGTGAACATGGGCATCGCCCGTAATGCCCGCATTCCGGTTCTCGTCGTCGGTGACATCGACCGCGGCGGGGTCTTCGCCTCCTTCTTCGGGACCGTCGCGCTGCTCTCCCCCGAGGACCAGGCGCTGGTCGCCGGGTTCCTCGTCAACAAGTTCCGGGGGGATGTCTCGCTGCTGGAGCCGGGACTGGAGATGCTTCACGGGCTCACCGGGCGGCACACGTACGGCGTGCTGCCCTTCCGGCACGGGCTCGGCATCGACGAGGAGGACGGGCTGCGGGTGTCCCTGCGGGGCACCGTCCGGGAGTCCTCGGTGAGCCCTCCGGTGGGTGAGGACGTGCTGCGGGTCGCCGTCTGCGCGATCCCGCTGATGTCCAACTTCACCGACGTGGACGCCCTGGCCGCCGAACCGGGTGTCGTGGTGCGGTTCGTGGACCGGGCGGAGGAGCTGGCCGACGCCGACCTCGTCGTCGTCCCCGGCACCCGGGGAACCGTCCGCGCGCTGGAGTGGCTGCGGCAGCGGGGGCTCGCGGAGGCCATCTCGCGCAGGGTCGCCGAGGGGCGGCCCGTGCTCGGCATCTGCGGCGGGTTCCAGATCCTCGGCGAGCACATCGAGGACGAGGTCGAATCGCGCGCCGGCTCGGTCGACGGCCTCGGACTGCTGCCCGTCCGCGTGCGGTTCGCGCGGGAGAAGACCCTCACCCGGCCGGTCGGCGAGGCCCTCGGGGAGCCGGTCGAGGGGTACGAGATCCATCACGGGGTGGCCCAAGTAGGCGGCGGGGAAGCCTTCCTGGACGGCTGCCGGGTCGGCCAGACCTGGGGGACGCACTGGCACGGCTCCCTGGAGTCGGACGGGTTCCGACGGGCCTTCCTGCGGGAGGTGGCGGCCGCCGCGGGCCGCCGGTTCGTGCCCGCCCCCGACACCTCGTTCGCCGCGCTGCGCGAGGAGCAGCTCGACCGGCTCGGCGACCTGATCGAACAGCACGCGGACACGGACGCGCTGTGGCGGCTCATCGAGTCCGGCGCGCCGCAAGGACTGCCTTTCATTCCACCGGGAGCGCCCGCATGAGCACAGTGTTGTTGTTGTCGACCGCCGACACGGACCTGCTGGCGGCCCGGGCCGCCGGGGGTGCCGACTACCGGATCGGCAATCCGACCCGGGTGGATGTCGCGGAGGAGCTGCCGGCGCTGATCGAGGGCGCGGACATCGCCGTCGTACGGCTGCTCGGCGGCAAGCGGGCCTGGGAGGACGGGCTGGCCGCGCTGAAGGCGTCCGGCGTCCCGACCGTGCTGCTGGGCGGGGAGTCCGTGCCGGACGCCGAGCTGATGGCGGAGTCGTCGGTGCCGGCTGGTGTGGTGGCCGAGGCGCTCAAGTACCTCGTGGAGGGCGGGCCCGGGAACCTCACCGAACTCGCGCGGTTCCTCTCCGACACCGTGCTGCTGACGGGTGAGGGGTTCGTCGAGCCGCAGAAGATGCCGGAGTGGGGCATCCACGGCGACCGTCCGATCGACGCGGACCGTCCGACCGTCGGCGTGCTCTTCTACCGGGCTCATGAACTCAGCGGCAACACCGCCTTCGTGGACACCTTGTGCGATGCGATCGAGGCGGGGGGCGCCAACGCCCTTCCCGTGTTCTGCAGCTCGCTGCGGGGGGCGGACCTCGATCTCTACATGGTCCTCGACTCGGCCGACGCCCTGGTAACCACCGTCCTCGCCGCCGGCGGCACCCACGCCTCGCAGGCCTCGGCCGGCGGTGACGAGGAGGCATGGGACATCGGGGCGCTCGCAGACCTCAATGTGCCCGTCCTGCAAGGGCTTTGCCTCACGTCGTCCCGCGCGGTCTGGGACGAGTCCGACGCCGCCCTCTCCCCCATGGACGCGGCCATGCAGGTCGCGATCCCGGAGTTCGACGGGCGGCTGATCACCGTGCCGTTCTCCTTCAAGGAGCAGGGGCCCGACGACGTCCCGGTGTACGTGGCCGACCCGGAGCGGGCCGCACGGGTCGCCGGGATCGCCGTACGGCACGCGAAGCTGCGGCACAAGCCGAACGCCGAGAAGCGGCTGGCGCTGGTCTTCACCGCGTACCCGACCAAGCACTCGCGGGTCGGCAACGCGGTAGGACTGGACACACCCGCTTCGGCGGTGCGGGTGCTGGACGCGCTGCGGGACGCCGGGTACGTGGTCGAGGGGCATCCGGACAACGGTGACGAACTGATCCACCGGCTCATCAACGCCGGTGGCCACGACGTCGAGTGGCTCACCGAGGAGCAGCTGGCCGCGGCGCCCGCGCGGGTGCCGCTCGCCGACTACCGGGCGTGGTTCGACAAACTGGACCCGTCGTTGCGGGACGCGATGCTTGAGGCGTGGGGGGAGCCGCCGGGCTCGCTGTACGTCGACGGGGACGACATCGTGCTGGCGTCCCTCCAGTTCGGGAACGTCGTCGTGATGATCCAGCCGCCGCGCGGCTTCGGGGAGAACCCGATCGCGATCTACCACGACCCGGACATGCCGCCGTCCCACCACTACATGGCCGCCTACCGGTGGCTTGAAAACTCGTTCGGTGCCGACGCGGTCGTCCACATGGGCAAGCACGGCACGATGGAGTGGCTGCCGGGCAAGGGGCTCGGCCTGAGCGGGGGGTGTGCCCCGGACGCGGTGCTCGGTGAGCTGCCGCTGGTCTACCCCTTCATCGTCAACGACCCCGGCGAGGGCACCCAGGCCAAGCGGCGCGGGCACGCCACCGTCGTCGACCACCTGGTGCCGCCGATGGCACGGGCCGACACCTACGGCGACCTCGCCAAGCTGGAGCAGCTGCTCGACGAGTACGCGCTCGTCTCCGACCTGGACCCGACGAAGGCGCCTGCCGTGCGGGCGCAGATCTGGACGCTGGTCAAGGCGGCCGAGCTCCACCACGACCTGCATGTCGAGGACCAGCCGGACGACGACGACTTCGACGAGTTCGTCATGCACATCGACGGCTATCTGTGCGAGATCAAGGACGTGCAGATCCGCGACGGGCTGCACATCCTCGGTGGCGGGCCGGTCGACGAGGCCCGGGTGAACCTGGTGCTCGCGGTGCTGCGGGCCTCGCAGGTGTGGGGCGGGCAGGCGAACGCCCTGCCGGGGCTGCGGGCCTCGTTCGCCGCTCACTTCGGCCTCGACGAGAAGGAGTTGCTCGCCGAGCCGGGGGCGCCGGTGAAGGTCCCGGTCGAGCTGTCCGACCTCGTCGAGGGCCCGTCCCGTACCGCCGCCGACGCGATCGACCTGCTGGAGCAGCTGTGCCGTCGGGTCGCGGAGGGGATGGAGGCACGGGACTGGGACGTCTCGGTCGTCCCGGCCGTCCTGCGGGGCGTTCTCGGTGTCGAACTCCCCGACGGGATCGCCGTGTTGGAGTTCGCCTGCAACGAGGTCGTGCCACGGCTCGCCCGTACCACCGACGAGATCGACCACATCCTCCGGGCCCTGGACGGCGGTTACGTCCCGGCCGGGCCCTCCGGCTCGCCGACCCGCGGGCTCGTCAACGTCCTGCCGACCGGGCGGAACTTCTACTCCGTGGACCCCAAGGCCATCCCGTCCAGGCTGAGTTGGGAGGTCGGGCAGTCCCTCGCGGACTCGCTGGTGCAGCGGTACCTGGCCGACAACGGGGAGTACCCGAAGTCCGTCGGCCTGACGGTCTGGGGCACCTCCGCGATGCGTACGCAGGGCGACGACATCGCCGAGATCCTGGCGCTGCTGGGCTGCCGTCCGGTGTGGGACGAGGCCTCGCGGCGGGTGACCGGGTTCGAGGTGATCGGCCTGGAGGAGCTCGGGCGGCCCCGCATCGACGTCACCGTGCGGATCTCCGGGTTCTTCCGGGACGCGTTCCCGCACGTGGTCGGGCTGATCGACGACGCGGTGCGCAGGGTCGCCGATCTGGACGAGCCCGCCGACCGCAACTTCGTGAAGGCGCACGCCGACGAGGACACCGCCGAGCACGGCGACCGGCGGCGGGCCACGGCCCGGGTCTTCGGGTCCAAGCCGGGCGCCTACGGGGCCGGTCTGCTGCCGCTGATCGACGCCCGCAACTGGCGTTCGGACGCCGACCTCGCCGAGGTGTACGCGGTGTGGGGCGGCTACGCCTACGGGCGCGGGCTCGACGGGCGGGCGGCGCGCGGGGACATGGAGACCGCGTTCCGGCGGATCAACGTGGCCGCGAAGAACGTCGACACCCGGGAGCACGACCTGGTCGACGCCGACGACTACTTCCAGTACCACGGCGGCATGGTCGCCATGGTGCGGCACCTGACGGGCGCCAACCCCGAGGCCTACGTGGGCGATTCGGCGACTCCGGACCAGGTGAAGACGCGCACGCTGGGCGAGGAGACGCACCGGGTGTTCCGGGCCCGGGTGGTCAACCCGCGCTGGATGGCGGCCATGCGCCGGCACGGCTACAAGGGCGCCTTCGAGATGGCGGCGACCGTGGACTACCTCTTCGGGTACGACGCCACCGCCGGGGTCGTGGACGACTGGATGTACGAGAAGCTCAGCGCTGAGTACGTGTTCGACGCGGAGAACCGGGACTTCATGAAGAAGTCCAACCCCTGGGCGCTGCGGGGCATCACGGAACGGCTCCTGGAGGCCGCCGACCGCGGACTGTGGGCCGAGCCGGACGCGGAGACGCTGGAGCGGCTGCGGGCCACCTATCTGGAGCTCGAAGGCGACCTGGAGGGCGACGACCAGTGACCACCCCCTTCCCTTTCACGGCCGTGGTAGGCCAGGACGACCTGCGGCTCGCGCTGCTGCTCAACGCCGTCTCGCCGGCGGTCGGCGGGGTGCTGGTGCGCGGCGAGAAGGGCACCGCCAAGTCCACGGCGGTCCGCGCCCTCTCGGCGCTGCTGCCGGAGGTGGCGGTCGTCGCCGGGTGCCGCTTCTCCTGCGACCCGGCCGCGCCCGACCCGTCGTGCCCGGACGGACCGCACGAGCCCGGCAACGGCTCCACGCGCCCCTCCCGCATGGTCGAACTGCCCGTCGGCGCCTCCGAGGACCGGCTCGTCGGCGCCCTCGACATCGAGCGGGCGCTCGCGGAGGGCGTGAAGGCCTTCGAGCCGGGCCTCCTGGCCGACGCGCACCGCGGGATCCTCTACGTCGACGAGGTCAACCTCCTCCACGACCACCTGGTGGACCTGCTCCTCGACGCCGCAGCGATGGGGGCGTCGTACGTCGAGCGTGAGGGCGTCTCCGTGCGGCACGCCTCGAAGTTCCTGCTGGTCGGCACGATGAACCCCGAAGAGGGCGAGCTGCGGCCGCAGTTGCTCGACCGGTTCGGGCTGACCGTGGAGGTCGCGGCCTCGCGGGAGCCGGACCAGCGGGTGGAGGTGGTCCGGCGCAGGCTCGCCTACGACGACGATCCGGCGGGGTTCACGGCCCGTTGGGCGGCCGAGGAGGCCGCCGTACGGCAACGGGTCGTCGCGGCACGGGAGTTGCTGCCGTCGGTGCGGCTCGGGGACGGGGCGCTGCGGCAGATCGCGGCGACCTGTGCCGCCTTCGAGGTGGACGGCATGCGGGCCGACATCGTGATGGCGCGCACGGCGACCGCGCTGGCCGCGTGGGCCGGGCGGACCGACGTGCTGGCGGAGGACGTACGGCAGGCCGCCCTGCTCGCGCTGCCGCACCGCAGGCGCCGCAACCCCTTCGACGCGCCGGGACTCGACGAGGACAAGCTCGACGAGACGCTGGAGGAGTTCGGCGGCTCCGACGACGATGACCAGCCGGATCCGGACGGCCCCGGTGGGGGCGGCGGGCAGCCGCCGTCGCCGGACGGTCCGCAGACCGACGGGGGCGGGTCCGGGGCCCAGCCGGAGGCCGGTGAGGGCGGCGAGCCGCAGCCTTCCGGGGCCGGCGCCGGGGAGCAGTCGGCCGTACGGGCTTCCGAGCCCTTCCGGACGAAGGTGCTCAGCGTGCCCGGGCTCGGCGACGGGGTCGCCGGGCGGCGGTCGCGAGCGCGGACCGAGCACGGGCGGACGACCGGGGCGCGGCGGCCTCAGGGGGCGCTCACCAAGCTGCACCTGGCGGCCACCGTGCAGGCGGCGGCGCCGCATCAGCGGGCCCGTGGGCGTTCGGGTCGCGGTCTCGTCGTGCGGCGGGACGATCTGCGGCAGGCGACGCGTGAGGGGCGCGAGGGCAATCTCGTGCTGTTCGTCGTCGACGCCTCGGGGTCGATGGCGGCACGGCAGCGGATGAGCGCGGTGAAGGGTGCCGTGCTGTCACTGCTCCTCGACGCGTACCAGCGGCGCGACAAGGTGGGTCTGGTGACCTTCCGGGGCACGACCGGGGAGGTGGCGCTGCCGCCGACCTCGTCGGTGGACGCGGCGGCGGCCCGGCTGGAGACCCTGCCGACCGGTGGGCGCACCCCGCTCGCGGCAGGGCTGCTGCGGGCGCACGAGGTGCTGCGGGTGGAGCGACTGCGGGATCCCGCGCGGCGGGCGCTGGTCGTCGTGGTGACGGACGGCCGGGCCACCGGCGGTCCCGAGCCGGTCGCTCTCGCGGGGCGGGCGGCCCGGCTGTTCGCGGCGGGAGGGGTCGCCTCGGTCGTGGTCGACTGCGAGTCGGGGCCCGTACGGCTGGGGCTCGCCGGACAGCTCGCCGGTGAACTGGGCGGTACGGCGGTGACGTTGGACGAGTTGCGGGCCGACTCGATCGCCGGACTGGTGAAGGACGTACAGAGGAGGGCCGCGTAATGCCGCAGGGGCAGCCGAGTGTCGTGCCGGACGACGGACTGACGACCCGTCAGCGCCGGAACCGGCCGCTGGTGGTCGTGCACACCGGGATCGGGAAGGGCAAGTCGACCGCCGCGTTCGGGCTCGCGCTGCGGGCCTGGAACCAGGGGTGGCCCATCGGGGTGTTCCAGTTCGTCAAGTCGGCGAAGTGGAAGGTCGGCGAGGAGAACGCGCTGCGGGTGCTCGGCGCGAGCGGCGAGGGCGGGTCCGTCGACTGGCACAAGATGGGTGAGGGCTGGTCCTGGGTCCAGCGAGATGCCCAGATGGACAACGAGGAGAAGGCCCGGGAGGGCTGGGAGCAGGTCAAGCGGGACCTCGCCGCCGAGACGTACCGGCTGTACGTGCTCGACGAGTTCGCCTACCCGATGCACTGGGGGTGGGTGGACACCGATGAGGTCGTCGAGGTGCTGCGGAACCGGCCGGGGACGCAGCATGTCGTGATCACCGGACGGAACGCACCCGAGAAGCTCGTCGGGTTCGCCGATCTCGTCACCGACATGTCCAAGGTCAAGCATCCGATGGACGCGGGGCAGAAGGGCCAGAGGGGCATCGAGTGGTGATGTCGTCGTGAGTTCCTCGTCCTCCGTCCCCCGGCTGGTCATCGCCGCGCCCTCCTCGGGCAGCGGCAAGACCACCGTCGCCACGGGTCTGATGGCCGCGTTCGCCGCGCGGGGGCTCACCGTGTCCCCGCACAAGGTGGGGCCGGACTACATCGATCCCGGGTACCACGCGCTCGCGAGCGGACGGGTGGGGCGGAATCTCGACGCGTACCTGTGCGGGCCGGAGTTGGTGGCTCCGCTGTTCCTGCACGGGGCGCGCGGGGCCGACATCGCCGTCGTCGAGGGCGTGATGGGGATGTTCGACGGGGCCGCCGGGGAGGGTGAACTGGCGTCCACCGCGCAGGTCGCCAAGCTGCTGCGGGCGCCGGTGGTGCTGGTCGTGGACGCGTCGTCGCAGTCCCGGTCCGTGGCGGCTCTGGTGCACGGGTTCGCCTCGTGGGATCCGGAGGTGCGGGTCGGGGGCGTGATCCTCAACAAGGTCGCGTCCGACCGGCACGAGGCGTTGTTGCGGGAGGCGTTGGAGTCTGCCGGGGTGCCGGTGTTCGGGGTGTTGCGGCGGGCGGCGCAGGTCGATACGCCGTCGCGGCATCTGGGGCTGGTGCCGGTCGCCGAGCGGCGGGCGGAGGCGGTGGACTCCGTCGCGGCGATGGCGGAGCAGGTTTCTCAAGGGTGCGATCTGGAGGCGTTGGCCGGGCTGGCGCGGGGTGCGGGCGCGTTGCCGTGTGCGGCCTGGGATGCGGCTGAGGTGCTCTCTTCGGCTCAGGTCACCCACCCAGGGGCGCGGGGAACTGCGCGACCAGCCCCCACGCCGCCGCACCCGCCAGTCATCGCTGTCGCCGGCGGTCCCGCCTTCACCTTTTCCTATGCCGAGCACAGCGAGCTGCTCGCCGCCGCGGGGGCCGAGGTAGTCGTCTTTGACCCCTTGCACGATGAGCAACTTCCGAACGGTACGGCCGGGTTGGTCATAGGGGGCGGGTTCCCCGAGGTGTTCGCCGCCGAGCTGTCCGCCAACGAACCGCTCCGCAAAGCCGTCTCCGCCCTCGCAGAGACCGGCGCTCCCGTCGCCGCCGAGTGTGCCGGGCTGCTGTACCTGTGCCGTGAGCTGGACGGGCAGCCGATGTGCGGGGTGCTCGACGCCGAGGCGCGGATGACGGAGGCGCTCACGCTCGGGTACCGGGACGCCGTCGCCGTGAGCGACAGCGCGCTGGCGGTCGCCGGGACCCGGATGCGGGGGCACGAGTTCCACCGGACCGTGGTGGAGCCCGGCGCCGGGGACATCGCGGCCTGGGGTGTGCGTACCCCGCGGCGACGGCTCGAAGGTTTCGTACAGCGTGGTGTGCACGCGAGTTATCTGCACACGCACTGGGCCTCGGAGCCCGGTGTCGCCCGTCGGTTCGTGGAGAGGTGCCGGACGTCATGAGCAGCAGCAGGTTGGTCGGGGTCGGGGTCGGGCCGGGGGATCCGGAGCTGGTGACCGTCAAGGGTGTCAACGCCCTGCGCGCCGCCGACGTGGTCGTGGTACCGGTCATGGCTGCATCTGATGGAAAAGACGGCGGGGAACGGGGTCGGGCCGAGGCCACCGTGCTGCACTACGTGCCGCAGGAGAAGGTCCTGCGGGTCGTCTTCGCCCTCAACGAGCGCAGTGACCACAGCCGGCGCGAGGCCGCCTGGGACGCCGCCGGCGAACGAGTCGCCGAGCTGCTGCGGACCCACGGCTCGGTCGCCTTCGCCACCATCGGCGACCCGAACGTGTACTCCACCTTCACCTATCTCGCGCACACCATCGGCGAGCTCGTGCCCGACGTGGTCGTCGAGACCGTGCCCGGCATCACCGCCATGCAGGATCTCGCGGCACGGTCGGGTGCCGTGCTCACCGAGGGCACCGAGCCGCTCACGCTGGTGCCGGTGACCGCGGGGGCCGCCGTGCTGAAGGACGCCCTGGCCGGTCCCGGGACCGTCGTCGCCTACAAGTTCGGGCGGCAGGCCGCCGAGGTGGCCGAGGCGCTCCGGGAGACCGGGCGGATCGAGGACGCCGTATGGGGATCGGCGCTGGGCCTCGACGGTGAGTCCATCCGGTCGGCCGCCGAACTCGACGGGTCCGCCCTGCCGTATCTCTCCACCCTCATCGCGCCCGCGCGCCGGGACGGCTCACGGGGTGGCAAGTTGTGAACCCCGCCGCGGACAGAGCCGCCGGATCAGCCCACCGGCCCCACGACCGGCAAGATGCCTCCGGGTCGGCCCGCAAGGCCCACGACCGGCCAGATGCCCCCGGGTCAGCTCGCCAGGCCCACCACCAGCCAGATGAAGCCCACCCCCGCGACCGTGCACAGCAGGGTGGAGCGGGCGGGGTGTTCGTGGTGGGCCTCGGGGAGGATCTCGGCGGCCGCGAGGTAGAGGAGCGCGCCGCCGAAGAGGCCGAGATAGCCGCCGAGCAGGCCCTCCGGGATGGTCACGAAGGCCGTCGAGGCGGCGCCCAGCACCGGGGCCGCCGCGTCCGCCCAGAGCATGACCAGCGCCCGGCGGCGGGCGTTCCCGTACAGGCTCGTGATCGTGTACGTGTTGAAGCCGTCCGCGAAGTCGTGGGCGACCACGGCCAGCGCGACCGCCGTGCCCATGCCGCCGCCCACCTGGAAGGCCGCGCCGATCGCCACGCCGTCCATCGCGCTGTGGCCGACCATCGCGGCCGCGGCCGTCAGGCCCACCTCGGGGACCCGGTCGGAGTGCTCCCCGCCGCCGTGCGCGGCCTGGCGGGCGGCCAGCAGGCGTTCCACCAGATGGGCCAGCAGGAAGCCGGCCACGAACAGGAGCAGGGCCGCGGGGACGCCGAAGACCTCGTCGTCGGCCGCGTGCAGGGCCTCCGGCAGCAGGTCCAGGCCGACCACACCGAGCATCAGTCCGCCGGCCAGGCCCAGGACCAGGTGACGGCGGTCGGTCACGCGCTGTGCCGTCCAGCCGCCGGCCAGCGTCATCAGGAACGCGCCGAGCGCTACGAAGACCGCCATAGGGACTTGGTATCCGATCGACCCGCGTTCGCGCACATCCGGCCACCCGGCCGACCGCAGTCCTGAGACCTTTTCAAGACCCTTTGTGATGAGAGGACCGATTCCCATGGCCGATGCCACCACCGGCAAGGTGACCTTCGTCGGTGCCGGCCCCGGCGCCGCCGACCTGCTGACGTTCCGTGCCGCGCGCGCCATCGCCGAGGCCGACGTCGTGATCTGGGCCGCGAGCCTGGTGCAGGCGGAGGTCCTCGAACACGCCCGTGCGGACGCGGAGATCCTGGACTCGGCGACCATGTCGCTGGAGGACGTCGTCGCGGTGTACGAGCGGGCCCACGCGTCGGGGCTCAAGGTGGCCCGTATCCACTCCGGCGACCCCGCGCTGTGGGGCGGCACGCAGGAGCAGCTCGACCGGTGCGCGGTGATCGGCGTGGCGACCGAGGTCGTGCCCGGGGTCTCCGCCTTCTCGGCCGTGGCCGCGCTCGCCCAGCGGGAGTTGACCATCCCGGAGGTCGCGCAGTCCGTGGTGCTGACCCGGCTCGGCGGTGGCAAGACGCCGATGCCGCCCGGTGAGGAGGTGCGGGAGTTCGCCAAGCACGGCACCACCATGGCGATCTTCCTGTCCGCGGCGCGCAGCGGACAGCTGGTGCGGGAGCTGCTGGAGGGCGGCTACCCGACCTCCACCCCGGTCGTCGTGGCCTACCAGGCGACCTGGCCGGAGGAGCTGATGGTGCGGTGCACGATCGAGACGCTGGAGGAGACCGTCAAGGAGCACAAGCTCTGGAAGCACACGCTGTTCCTGGTCGGACCGGCGCTGGACGCCGAGGGCACGCGGTCGCACCTCTACCACCCCGGGCACTTCCACGGGTACCGCAAGGCCGACCCGGAGGCCCGGCGGGCGCTGCGGGCGGCGAAGGGTGCCGGCACGTGATCACGGTCGTGGGTACGGGGGTGTCGGCGGCGCCCGCGGACGTTCTCGCCGGGGCCGGGCTGGTCGTGGGCGGACGGCGGCACCTGGACGCGGTGGGGGTCCCTCCGGGGGTGGAGCAGGTCGTTCTGGGGCCGCTTGCTCCTGCGCTGGATGTCGTCGGGCGGCATCTCGACAAGGGGTCCCGGGTCGTTGTGCTGGCCTCCGGTGATCCCGGGTTCTTCGGGATCGTGCGGGTGCTGGCGGAGCGGTTCGGTTCCGGTGCGTTGGATGTGCGGCCGGGGGTGTCCTCCGTGGCCGCGGCGTTCGCTCGGGTGGGGGTGCCGTGGGACGACGCGGTGGTGGTGAGTGCGCATGGGCGGGATCTGCGGACGGCGGTGAATGTGTGCCGGGCTCGTCCGAAGGTTGCGGTGCTCACCGGGCCGGGGGCGGGGCCAGCTGAGCTTGGTGCCGCTTTGGGTAGTGGGGCGGGTGGGGCGCCGTCTGGGCTGGTCGCGCCCCGCGGCGGAGCCGCTAATCGAAACAGCCCCGCGCCCCTGCAACGCGTACTCCTCGTTGCCTCTGCGCTCGGTACCCGCGACGAACGGGTCGAGCGGGTCACCCCTGCTGAGGCTGCCGCTCGGGACTGGGGGACGGCCGTGAGCGTCGTGCTGTGTCTCGATGAGGCGCGGGTCGTCGGTACCCCCCGGACAGTCGCCGGGCCTCCCCCAGCCCCCTCTCAATGGGCCCTGGAAGAAGGCGAGTTCGCTCACCGTGACTCCATGATCACCAAGTTCGAGGTGCGGGCGCTGGCGCTGGCCAGGCTGGGGCCCCGGCTCGGTGATCTCGTCTGGGACGTCGGTTCGGGGTCCGGCTCCGTGGCCGTGGAGTGTGCGCGGCTCGGTGCCGCTGTCGTGGCCGTCGAGAAGGCCGCCGACGGAGTCGAGCGCATCCGTGCCAACGCCGACGCGCACGGGGTCGACGTACAGGTCGTGCACGGGTCGGCGCCGGACGCGCTCGCCGCGCTGGACGATCCCGACGCCGTCTTCGTCGGTGGCGGCGGCCGTGAGCTGCCCGGGATCGTGGCCGCCTGTGCGCGCCGGGCCCGGCGGAGTGTCGTGGTGGCGATGGCCGCCCTGGACCGGGTGCCGGCCGTGCGTGCGGCCCTCACCGATGCCGGGTTCGGCTGCGAGGGCGTCCTGCTCCAGTCGTCCCGGCTCGCACCGCTGCCGGGTGAGGTGACCCGGCTCGCGGCGACCAATCCGGTTTTTCTGCTGTGGGGCGTCAGAGACCCCGCGTATCGAGAGGGAGTTGCTCAGTGATCGGCCTTATTTCCGCCACCGCGGCGGGGGCGGCGGCGCGCGACCGGCTGGCCGCGGCCTGGCCGGACCGCACGCGGGTGTACGAAGGGCCCGTGGCGGACGCCGTGCGCCGGGCGTTCGCGGAGTGCGAGCAGCTGGTGTGCTTCCTGGCGACGGGAGCGGTCGTACGGCTGATCGCCCCGCTGCTCGGCGACAAGGCGTCCGACCCGGGTGTGGTGTGCGTCGACGAGGGTGGGCGGTTCGCCGTGTCCCTGGTCGGCGGACATGGCGGCGGTGCCAATGAACTCGCCCGGGAGGTCGGGGAGTTGCTCGGTGCGGAGCCCGTGGTGACGACAGCGACCGACGCGGTGGGGGTGCCGGGGCTCGACACCCTCGGGCTGCCCGTGGAGGGCGCCGTGGCGGCCGTGTCGCGGGCGCTCCTGGACGGTGAACCCGTCGCCCTGCACAACGAGTCGGGCTGGCCGCTGCCTCCGCTGCCGGTCGCCGGGGAGGGTGCGTACGGCATCCGTGTCACGGACCGGCTCGTCGAGCCCTCCGAGCGGGAGGTCGTGCTGCGTCCGCCCACCCTCGTCGTCGGGGTCGGCGCCTCCAAGGGGGCGCCCGCCGGGGAGGTGCTGGCGCTGGTCGAGGGCGCGTTGCGCGAGGCCGGGCTGTCCCCTCGTAGCGTCGCAGGACTCGCCACCGTGGACGCCAAGGCCGGGGAGCCGGGGATCGTGGCGGCGGCCGAGCGGCTCGGCGTCCCCCTGATCACCTGGTCCGCCGAGGAGTTGGCGGCCGTCGAGGTACCCAACCCGTCGGACGCTCCCCTGGCCGCCGTGGGCACGCCCTCGGTCGCGGAGGCCGCCGCGTTGATCGGCGGCGGTGAACTCCTCGTCCCCAAGCGGAAGTCCGCCCGTGAGGACGGAGCCCCCGCCATGGCGACCTGTGCGGTCGTACGGCGTCCCGCGCGCGGCCGGCTCGCGGTCGTCGGGCTCGGTCCCGGCGCCCGGGACCTGCTCACACCGCGCGCCAAGGAGGAGTTGCGGCGTGCTTCCGTGCTGGTGGGGCTGGACCAGTACGTCGACCAGATCCGCGATCTGCTGCGGCCCGGCACCCGGGTCCTGGAGTCGGGCCTCGGGGCCGAGGAGGAGCGGGCCCGCACGGCCGTCGAGGAGGCCCGCAAGGGTCAGGCCGTCGCGCTGATCGGCAGCGGGGACGCCGGGGTGTACGCGATGGCCTCCCCCGCGCTCGCCGAGGCCTCCGACGACATCGACGTGATCGGCGTCCCGGGGGTCACCGCGGCGCTCGCGGCGGCCGCGATCCTGGGGGCCCCGCTGGGCCACGACCACGTGTCCATCAGCCTGTCCGACCTGCACACCCCGTGGGAGGTCATCGAGCGGCGGGTGCGGGCGGCGGCCGAGGCGGACATCGTGGTCACCTTCTACAACCCGCGCTCCCGGGGCCGGGACTGGCAGCTGCCCAAGGCGCTGGCGATCCTCGCCGGGCACCGGGAGCCTGCCACGCCGGTCGGTGTCGTACGGAACGCGTCGAGGCCGGACGAGTCCGCCCGGCTGACCACCCTGGCCGCGCTCGATCCGGCGACGGTGGACATGATGACGGTCGTGACCGTGGGCAACACGGCCACCCGTGACATCGCGGGGCGCATGGTGACCCCGCGCGGCTACCGCTGGCAGGAGGGCACCCGGTGAACCGTGTCGTCCACCCGATCGAGGTGGAGTCCTACCGGCGGCTGCGCGCCCGCCTGGACACCTCGCACTTCCCGCCGCTGACCCGGGCCGTGGTGGAACGGGTCATCCACTCCGCGGCCGACCTGGAGTACGCCGGCGATCTCGTCATGGACGAGGGCGAGCTGGAGAAGGCGCACCGGGCGCTGCACGCCGGGGCGCCCGTCGTCACGGACGTGGAGATGGTCGCGGCCGGGATCACCCGGCGGGAGACCGTCTGCCGGCTGCGGGACGCCAAGTCGGGCCCGGGGCTGACGCGTTCGGCCCACGCCGTCCGGCTGGCCCATGAGCAGGTCGGGCCGGGCGCGATCTGGGTGATCGGCAACGCCCCCACCGCGCTGGAGGAGTTGCTGACCCTGGACGCGGCCCCGGCGCTCGTCATCGGGCTGCCCGTCGGCTTCGTCGGCGCGGTCGAGTCCAAGGCCGCGCTGCGTGCGAGCGGGCTGCCCGCCGTGAGCAACGTGTCCGAGAAGGGCGGTTCGGCGGTCGCCTCGGCCGCGCTCAACGCCCTGCTGTACCACCCCATCCACCCCTCTGAGGAGACATCGTGACCACCCCGCCGCCCGCCCTGCTCATCGCCGGTCACGGCACCCGGGACGACGCCGGAGCCGAGGCGTTCCGCGACTTCGTCCGGCAGCTGGGGGCCCGCCGTCCCGACCTGCCCGTCGCGGGCGGCTTCATCGAGCTGTCCCCGCCGCCGCTCACCGAGGCGGTGGGCGAGCTGGTGGAGCGCGGGGTCCGCCGGTTCGCGGCGGTACCGCTGATGCTGGTGTCCGCCGGACACGCCAAGGGGGACATCCCGGCCGCGCTGGCCCGCGAGAAGGAGCGGCACCCGGGGATCTCGTACACCTACGGCCGTCCGCTGGGCCCGCACCCGGCGCTGCTGAACGTGCTGGAGCGCCGTCTCGACGAGGCGCTGGGCGCCACCGGGGGCCGTACGCCGCTGGACCGGTCGGACGTGACGGTGCTGCTCGTCGGCCGCGGCTCCACGGACCCGGACGCCAACGCGGAGGTCCACAAGGCGGCCCGGCTGCTGTGGGAGGGGCGCGGCTACGCGGGCGTGGAGACGGCGTTCGTGTCGCTGGCCGCGCCGGACGTGCCCAGCGGGCTCGACCGCTGTGCGGCGCTGGGGGCGCGGCGGATCGTCGTGCTCCCCTACTTCCTGTTCACCGGGATCCTGCCGGACCGGGTGAAGCAGCAGACCGAGGGCTGGGCGGCCGCGCACCCGGAGGTCGAGGTGCGCTCGGCGGAGGTGATCGGCCCGGAGCCGGAGCTGCTGGACCTGGTCCTGGAGCGGTACGAGGAGGCCGTCAAGGGCGACCTCAGGATGAACTGCGACACCTGCGTGTACCGCATCGCGCTGCCCGGCTTCGAGGACAAGGTGGGCCTGCCGCAGCAGCCGCACTTCCACCCGGACGACGACGGCCACCATCACCACGGGCACCACCATGGCGCGCACACCCATGCGCACTGAACCCGCCGGGGCCCATGACCTGCGGCACCACGGCGACGCCGAGGTGCGGGACGACGGGGCGAAGCTCACCGACCTCGCGGTGAACGTCCGCGCGGACACTCCCCCTGCGTGGTTGCGGGAGCGCATCGCCGGGTCCCTGGCGGGGCTCGCCGCGTACCCGGACGGACGCGCGGCGCGGGCGGCGGTGGCGGCCCGGCACGGGGTGGCCGTGGAGCGGGTGCTGCTGACGGCGGGGGCCGCCGAGGCGTTCGTGCTGCTGGCGCGCGCCCTGACGGTTCGTCATGCGGTCGTGGTGCACCCGCAGTTCACCGAGCCGGAGGCGGCGCTGCGGGACGCCGGGCACCCGGTCGAGCGGGTGCTGCTGCGGGAGGCGGACGGCTTCCGGCTGGACCCTGCGGTCGTCCCCGAGGACGCCGATCTGGTGGTCGTCGGCAACCCGACCAACCCCACGTCGGTCCTGCACCCGGCCGCCACGCTCGCCGAACTGGCCCGTCCGGGCCGGACGCTGGTGGTGGACGAGGCGTTCCTGGACGCGGTGCCGGGCGAGCGCGAGGCGCTGGCCGGGCGGACGGACGTGCCGGGTCTGGTCGTGCTGCGCAGCCTGACGAAGACCTGGGGTCTCGCGGGTCTGCGGATCGGGTACGTGCTCGCCGCCCCGGAGACGATCGCCGCCCTGGAGCGGGCCCAGCCCCTGTGGCCGGTCTCCACCCCGGCCCTCGCCGCGGCACAGGCCTGCATGGAGCCGCGGGCCCTGGCGGAGGCGGCCCACGCGGCCCACCGCGTCGCCACCGACCGGGCCCATCTCGTCGCCGGGCTGCGGGAGTTCGCCCCGGACGGGCTCCGGGTCGTCGAACCGGCGGAGGGTCCCTTCGTCCTCGTCCGCCTGCCGCGCGCCACGGCCGTACGACGGCATCTGCGGGATCTCGGGTGGGCGGTGCGGCGCGGGGACACCTTCCCGGGGCTCGACGAGGAGTGGCTACGGCTCGCGGTGCGGGACCGGCCGACGGTGAACCGTTTCCTCCAGGCGCTGGACCAGGCGGTGACCCTGGCCAAGGGGTGACGGCTCCCGGTTGGGCATCTCGCGGGCGTTCCCGGGCGGCCGGCGCCCCCTCCGCGCCGGCCGGCCGGAAGCTCGGGTCAGCCCCGGCGTCGGGCCGTCGCCGCCGCGGCGCCGCCCGCCACGAGGAGGGCGAGTGCGCCGCCCGCGAGGTACGGCGTCAGGGAGCCGCCGCCGGTCTCGGCCAGGCCCGCCTCCTTGGCGGGGCCGCCCTGGGGCTTCACCTCGCCCTGCGGCTTCGCCTCGGCCGGGGGTGCCGCGGGGGCCTCCGCCTCCGGGGCCTCGCAGGTGGCCTTCGCGAGGGTGAGGGTGCCCTCGACCGCGGCGACCCCCAGCTTCAACGGGTCCACCGCGACACGGAGTTGCAGCGCGGTGGCGGCGGCCGTGCGCGAGGTGGTGGCGTTCGTCGACAGGTCGAGGCGGACCTCCCCGACACCCGGGACCCTGACGTCGGTCGGACCGCCCGCCGTCACCGTGACCTTCCTGCCGAGGACCGTGACCGCGCCCAGGAGGTTCGAGGAGGCCGTCGGCGTCTTTCCGGCCTCGCAGGTCGCCTTCGAGGTGACCCCCTCGATCTCGATGAGGGAGAGCAGCGGGAGTCCGGGGACGTGGAC
The DNA here is from genome assembly GCF_000383655.1 of Streptomyces sp. 351MFTsu5.1. Classification (NCBI taxonomy): domain Bacteria; kingdom Bacillati; phylum Actinomycetota; class Actinomycetes; order Kitasatosporales; family Streptomycetaceae; genus Streptomyces; species Streptomyces sp. 351MFTsu5.1. The sequence continues at coordinate 94,497 of NZ_KB911800.1, forward strand.
CTTGGCGTGCGCGAGTTCGGTGGTGGCCTCCGCCGTCCCGTCCGTGACCGTGGCCTTCGCGTCGGCGGTCTCGGCGGCGAGCACACGGAACGGACGGCCGCCGTCCACGCCGTCCAGCGTGGCGGTGAGGGCGGTCTTCCGGGCGCTCCGGGGTGCCTCGACCTCGTTGAGGGTCACCGCGAGCGGGACGTTCGCGGTCTTCCCGAGGAGGGAGACGTCCAGCCCGGTGCGCAGGACGACGGCGCTCGCCCTGCCCTGCTCGCCGGTCGCGTGCGCGGCGCTCGCGCCCCCCAGTGCCGCGGGACCTGCGGCGAGGGCCGTGGCCGCCGCCACGGTGGCGAGTCGGCGTGCGGGCATGCGGAAGTTGGTGCTGTTCAAGGTGGTGGGACCCCCAGAGAGGACTGGCTCGGGACCTCGAAAGGATGTCGCACCCCTCGTCGTTCGACAGCGTTCCCCCGGGAGTTCACACGATCGTGGCGCACCCGTGCAGGCTTTCGAGCGCGCCGCCCCCGTCCGAGCGCGGGCTACCGCACCACCCGGCCGTTCAGCACGATGTGCGCCGGGTCCGCCAGCACCCGGACGTCCGCGCGCGGGTCCTGTCCGTACACCACCAGGTCGGCGGGGGCGCCCTCGGTGAGGCCGGGGCGGCCGAGCCAGGCGCGGGCGCTCCAGGTGGTCGCGGCCAGGGCGTCCAGCGGGGGGATGCCGGCCGTGACCAGTTCCGCGACCTCCGCCGCGACCAGGCCGTGCGGGAGGGTGCCGCCGGCGTCGGTGCCGACGAAGACCGGGATGCCGGCGTCGAAGGCGCCCCGGACCGTGTCGTAGCGACGCTCGTGGAGCCGGCGCATATGGGCCGACCAGCGGGGGAACCTGGACTCGCCGCCGTCCGCCAGCTTCGGGAAGGTCGCGATGTTGACCAGGGTGGGGACGATCGCGACGCCCCGGGAGGCGAACAGCGGGATCAGGTCCTCGGTGAGGCCCGTGGCGTGTTCGATGCAGTCGATGCCCGCCTCCACCAGGTCCTGGAGGGAGTTCTCGGCGAAGCAGTGCGCGGTGACCCGGGCGCCGAGGCGGTGGGCCTCCGCGATGGCCGCCTGGACCGCCTCGCGGGGCCAGCTGGGGGCCAGGTCGCCCACCTCGCGGTCGATCCAGTCCCCGACGAGCTTGACCCAGCCGTCGCCGCGCCGGGCCTCCTGGGCGACGTAGGCGACGAGGTCCTCGGGCTCGATCTCCCAGGCGAAGTTCCTGAGGTAGCGGCGGGTGCGGGCGATGTGCCGACCGGCCCTGATGATCTTCGGGAGGTCCTCGCGGTCGTCGACCCAGCGGGTGTCGGAGGGGGAACCGGCGTCCCGGATCAGCAGGGTGCCGGCCTCCCGGTCGGTCAGGGCCTGCTGCTCGGCCACGTTCTGGTCGACCGGGCCGTGCGGGCCCAGGCCCACATGGCAGTGGGCGTCGACGAGACCGGGCAGCGCCCAGCCCGACACCGTGCGGACGTCACGGGCGGCGACGGGACGGTCGTAGGAGATCCGCCCGTCGACCACCCACAGTTCGTCCCGGACCTCCTCGGGGCCGGTCAGGATCCGGCCCTTCACGTGCAGCACCGCGTGATCGTTCATGGACCGCACCCTAGTCAGCGAAGCGTCACTGCTCCCAGGGTGGTGGGCCCTCGAAGGCGAGCTGGTGGACGTCGAAGAGGACCGCCGCCTCGACGCCGAGGGCGGGTCCGCCCTGGCGGGCCGCCCAGGTCAGGAAGGGGCGGGGCGCGAAGGCTCCGGCGCCGAGGCCCTTGGTGTACTCGGCGTGCGCGGCCAGGGAGGCGATGCCGCGCTCCAGGGGTTCGCCGGTGATGTCGACTCCGTGGGTGGGCCGGTCGGTGCCGGCGACGGCCACGAAGCGGACGCCTCCCCAGGGTTCGAGGCCTTCGTCGGCGAGTTCGGGGAAGATCCAGCGGTTGCCCGCGTCGCGGGCCGCGTCCAGCGTGGCGAGCCCGACCACGCGGTGGTCGGCCTGGTTGACGACACCGGCGATCATCCGCACGGTGTACGCCCCGGTCACCACCACCTCGGGCCGGTGCCTGCGGATCGCCCGCACGATGTCGCGACGCAGGGCCGGGCCCTCCTCGATCATCCCGTCGCGGTGACCGTCGAGGAACTCCACGGTGTCGACGCCCACTTCACGGGCCCCCGCCCGCTCCTCGGCCTCCCGCAGCGGGCCGGCCTCGTCCGGGTGCAGTCCGTCGATGCCGGCCTCGCCGCGGGTGACCAGCAGGTAGCCGACCTGCTTGCCCTGCGCGGTCCAGCGGGCCACGGCCGAGGCGGCGCCGTACTCGATGTCGTCGGGATGCGAGGCCACGGCCAGACATCGCTCCCAGTCCTCCGGCAGCGGGGGCAGTGCGCTGCCGCCCATGTCATTCAGAGTCGTCATGTCACGAATCATGCAGGTTCACAACCTCTTGCCGACAGAGGAACGTATGTCCCCGCTTCAGCCGTCTTCGCCCACCTGGTCCGACGTCTCCTCCTCCACCTCGGCCATGGCCGGGTCAAGGAGCCGGGACAGGAAATGACGCGTGCGCTCGTGCGAGGGGCTGCCGATCACCCTGGCCGGGGTGCCGTCCTCGACGATCACCCCGTCGTCCATGAACACGACCCGGTCGGCCACCTCACGGGCGAAGGTCATCTCGTGGGTGACGACCATCATCGTCATGCCCTCCCGGGCGAGCATCCGCATCACCGCGAGGACGTCGCCGACCAGCTCCGGGTCCAGGGCCGAGGTCGGTTCGTCGAAGAGCATCACCTCGGGTCCCATGGACAGCGAGCGGGCGATCGCCACCCGCTGCTGCTGACCACCGGAGAGGGAGGCCGGGTAGGCGTCCGCCTTCTCGGCGAGCCCCACCCGCGCGAGGTTCTCGGCGGCCACCTTCGCGGCCTTCGCCCGGTCCCGCTTGAGGACCCTGCGCTGCGGCAGCGTGAGGTTCTCGGTGACCGTGAGGTGCGGGAACAGGTTGAACTGTTGGAAGACCATGCCGATACGGCGGCGCACCGCGTCGATGTCGACGTCCGGGTCGGTCAACTCGGCACCGCCGACGAAGACCTGGCCCTTCGTCGGCTCCTCCAGGAGGTTCACGCACCTGAGCAGCGTGGACTTGCCCGAGCCGGAGGGTCCGATCACGCAGACGACCTCGCCGCGGCCGATCTCCAGGTCGATGCCCTTGAGGACCTCGTGGGCGCCGAACGACTTGTGCAGGCCCCGCACCTCGATCTCGGGGTGGCTGGCTTCAGCGGTCATTTCACGGCCTCCTGGGCCTTCGCCTCCATACGGCGGACCACGAACCCGAGCGGGATCGTCACCAGCAGGTAGCACAGGCCGGCGACGAGGATCGGCGTGGAGTTGGCGGTCGTACTGGCCAGGTCGCGGCCGTACTTGGACAGTTCGCGTTCCTCCAGGGTGACGCCGAGGAACAGCACCAGCGAGGAGTCCTTGAAGAGGAGGACCAACTCGTTGGTGAGCGGCGGGAGGATGATCCGGAAGGCCTGCGGGACGATGATCGAGACCATGGCCCGGGCGGGCGAGAAGCCGAGTGAACGGGCCGCCTCCATCTGCCCCTTGGGCACCGCCTGGATGCCCGCGCGGATCGTCTCCGCCATGTAGGCCGCCGCCACCAGGCCGAGCGCGAGGGCGACCTTGCCGTAGGTGCCGCCGACGATCTCCGTGCCGGGGAACGCGAGCGGGACGGCCACGCCGATGAAGATGAAGATCAGCAGGGCGGGCAGACCGCGGAAGATCTCGATGTAGACGCCGGCGAACCACCGGTAGGGACCGACCGAGGACAGCCGCATCAGCGCGATGACCATGCCCAGCACGAGTCCGACGACGAAGCCGGACAGCGTGTAGAGCACGGTGTTCTTCAGCGCCAGGGTGATGACGTCCGGGAACATCTGCCGGGCGATGTCCCCTTGCGCGAACTGGTTCTTCAGCCGACCCCAGTCCGCCGAGACCGCGAACGCGATCACGACGGCCACGAAGACGACGTACTGGACACCCCGCGAGACGCTGCGCTTCTGACGCCGGGTCAGGCCCTTCCTGCGGGGCTGGACCGGTGTGTCGGCGGCGGTCATGAGGCGGACGGGGACGCCGCGGACTCGTCGTAGGGACCGATCCACTTCTCGTAGAGCTTCTTGTACGTGCCGTCGGCCTTGGCGTCCGCGATCGCCTTGTTGACGGCGGCGAGCAGCTTGGTGTTGCCCTTCTTCACCGTGAAGCCGTACTGCTCACCCGTGTTGATCTGCCCTGCGAGCTGGAAGGCGTCGGCGTTGGCCTTGTTCTTCAGCCAGCCCTGGACGACCGGGTAGTCGATGACGACGGCCTTGACCTGGCCGGAGCGCAGCCCGCTGAGGACGGCGTCTGAGGACTCGAAGGAGACCGGGTCGAAGCCCTGGCTCTTGGCGTAGTCCTCGCCGGTGGTCTGCGCCTGGGCGCCGAGCTTGATCTTCTTGGCCTTGGCGTCGGCGAGCGAGGTGATCCCGCTGCCCTTGGCGACCAGGAGGGCCTGGGTGGCGTCGAAGTAGGGGTCGGAGAAGTCGACGTTCTTCTTGCGTTCCTCGGTGATGGTCATGCCGGCCGCGGCCAGGTCGCACTGGCCGGAGTTGAGGAAGGCGCCGGTCTTGAAGTTCTCGAAGGGGGTGTCGAGGATCTCCTGCTTCACCCCGAGGTCCTTGGCGACCAGGTCGATCAGCGAGACGTCGAAGCCCTGGACCTTGCCGTCGATCTCCGACTGGAAGGGCGGGTACGGCAGGTGGGTGCAGGTGGTGAGCTGTCCGGCCTTGACCAGTTCGACCCCGCCGGCGGCGGTCTTCGAGCCGCTGCCTCCGTCGTCCGTGGAGGTACAGGCGGTCAGAAGCAGCAGTCCGGCCGCGGCAATGGTCGCGGCCAGGCGACGGGCCGGGGTGTGGGCTCTGCGGCCGGGGACGGTGTGCACGAGGACCTCCGGTGGGGGGCGATGTGGTCGCCGGTCGGGTTGGGGCGGCGGTTACTCTCGACACCTCTACCCCATCCGAGAAAAAGGCACCGCCGTGACACACCCGCTCCTGGACCTGGCCCCGCTGAGCGCCGCCCGCTTCGCCGAGATCGAGGACCGGGTGGCCCGTCTGCTGGACACCCGGCAGGACGTGGTGATCATGCAGGGCGAGGCGCTGCTGCCGCTGGAGGGGGCGATCCGGGGGACCGCCGGTCCGGGGACGACCGCGCTGAACGTCATCACCGGTCCGTACGGGCAGACCTTCGGGAACTGGCTGCGGGACTGCGGGGCGAAGGTGATCGACCTGGCGGTGCCGTTCCACACGGCGGTGACGGCTGAGCAGATCTCCGCGGCCTTCGAGGAGCACCCGGAGATCGACTTCGTGTCGCTGGTGCACGCCGAGGCGGCGACCGGCAACACCAACCTGGTCGCGGAGATCGGAGAGGTCGTACGGGAGCGGGGTGCCCTGTTCTACCTGGACGCGGTGGCTTCCGTGGGCGCCGAGCCGGTGCTGCCGGACGCGTGGGGTGTGGACCTGTGCGTGATCGGGGCGCAGAAGGCGATGGGCGGTCCTGCGGGGGTGTCGGCGGTGTCGGTGAGCGCGCGGGCGTGGGAGCGGATGGCCGCGAACCCGGGGGCGCCGAGGCGGTCGTACCTCTCCCTCCTGGACTGGAAGGAGCGCTGGATCGACGGCGGCCGCCGCGCTCTGCTGCACGCGCCTGCGCAGTTGGAGATGCTGGCGCTGGAGGCGTGCGTCGAGCGGATCGAGGCGGCCGGCCTGGACGCGGTGATGGCCCGGCACCGGTCCGCGGCCGCGGCGACGCGGGCGGGGGTGCGGGTTCTGGGCGGGGGCCTTGAGCCGTACGTCCACGAGGACCGGGCGGCGGCGCCGGTCGCCACGACGCTGCGTACGCCGACCGGTGTTGTGGCCTCGGAACTGGTCTCGCGGGCGCTGTCCCTCGACCCCGCGTTGCCGCTGGCCGCGGGTGGGGGTGCGCTGGCCGCGGAGATGATCCGGGTCAACCACTACGGGGCGGATGCGACGCGGGAGGTTGTGCGGGGGTGTCTGGCGGGGCTGGGGGCGGCTCTGGCGGAGACGGGGGCGGCGGTGGATGTGGAGCGTGCGCTGCGCGCGGCGGAGGATGCCTGGAGCTGAGAGCTTCGCGATAGCGCCGGGGGTTCGTTGTCGTCCGCGGCGCTGTCGTGGCTTGTCGCGCCCACGCGGCGGAGCCGCATGTCGATACAGCCCCGCGCCCGCGGGCCCGTTGATGGCACCCTCGGTCCATGACCACTCACACACTCCCCGACGGCCGGCCCATCCCCCTGCTCACCGGTGACGAGCGGCCCATGCTGGAGAGCTGGCTCGACTTTCACCGCGCCACCCTGGAGCTGAAGTGCCGGGGGCTGGACGACCGGCAGGTGCGGGACGCGGCCGCCGAGCCGTCCGCCCTCACGCTGCTCGGGCTGGTGCAGCATCTGGCCGAGGTGGAGCGGAACTGGTTTCAGCGGGTCGTCGGAGGGGTCGATCTGCCGCCCGTGTTCGACGAGCCCACCGGGTACGTCCTCGATCCGCGTCGTGGGCTCGACGAGGCGCTGGACGTCTGGCGCCGGGAGATCGCGCGGGGGCGGGAGGTGTGTGCGGGGCGGTCCCTCGACGCGGTGGGGCGGATCGCCGACGGAGACATGGCCGGGGTCGAGGTCAGTCTGCGCTGGGTGCTCATCCACATGGTGGAGGAATACGCGCGGCACAACGGACACGCCGACATCTTGCGGGAACGCATCGACGGGGTTACCGGAGCATAATTGGCGGGGTAATTCCCGGGTTTACAGGAGATGAGATTCCCGTATTCTTCTGCCCGCTTTCCCTCTCCCTAAACGCAAAGATTCTGCGAACGCATCGAGGCAGAATTCGCGGAGATCTCGTGGGGGTTACACGGTTGTGACGCGTTACACAGCCCGCCCGATTTGGTTGTTATGTGCCGTGCGAAACATTTCAAATCGGGCACTCTTGGCGGCATCACAGCGCGCACGCGTGATAACACACGGAACGCCCTCACGTAACCCCACCCGGCGATGCATTTTTCTATTTCCGTCGGTAAATTGAATTCGCATGACTGCCGTACAAGCAGACCTGCAAATCGACCGGCCCACGGTCGCGGACGGAGCCGCGCTGTGGCGCATCGCCCGCGACTCCGAAGTTCTCGACCTGAACTCGTCGTACAGCTATCTGCTGTGGTGCCGCGACTTCGCCGCCACCTCGGCCGTCGCACGGAACGAGCGTGGGGAGCCGGTCGGCTTCGTCACCGGGTACGTCCGCCCGGACCGGCCCGGCACCCTGCTCGTCTGGCAGGTGGCGGTGGACTCCGCCTACCGCGGCCACGGTCTCGCCGCCGCCCTGCTGGACGGCCTCACCGCCCGGCTCGTCGCCGAGCGCGGGCTGACCACCGTCGAGACCACCATCACCCCGGGCAACACCGCCTCGGAGCGGCTGTTCACCTCGTTCGCCGAACGCCGTGGCGCCGCCCTGGAGCGCGAGGTGCTGTTCGACACGAGCCAGTTCCCCGACGGGCCGCACGACCCCGAGGTCCTCTACCGCATCGGCCCCCTCTCCCCCTGACGGCCGGACGGCCACCGCGGACCGACCACCCCGAACTCCCCTCCCCCACGCACCCCCACGCACCCGAGGAGCAATTCGTCGTGACCATCACCCAGCCCGACCTCAGCGTCTTCGAGACCGTCGAGTCCGAGGTGCGCAGCTACTGCCGCGGCTGGCCCACCGTCTTCGACCGCGCGCAGGGCAGCCGTATGTACGACGAGGACGGGCACGCCTACCTGGACTTCTTCGCCGGCGCCGGTTCACTGAACTACGGCCACAACAACCCGGTGCTGAAACGGGCGTTGATCGACTACCTGGAGCGGGACGGCGTCACGCACGGGCTCGACATGTCGACCACCGCCAAGCGCGCCTTCCTCCAGACCTTCCAGGACCTGGTGCTGCGCCCGCGGGACCTGCCGTACAAGGTCATGTTCCCGGGTCCGACGGGCACCAACGCCGTGGAGTCGGCGCTGAAGCTGGCCCGCAAGGTCAAGGGCCGCGAGGCGATCGTGTCCTTCACCAACGCCTTCCACGGGATGTCGCTGGGTTCGCTGGCCGTCACCGGCAACGCCTTCAAGCGGGCCGGCGCCGGCATCCCGCTGGTGCACGGCACGCCGATGCCGTTCGACAACTACTTCGACGGCACCGTCGAGGACTTCCTCTGGTTCGAGCGGCTCCTGGAGGACCAGGGCTCGGGCCTCAACAAGCCGGCCGCGGTGATCGTGGAGACAGTGCAGGGCGAGGGCGGCATCAACGTCGCCCGGCGCGAGTGGCTCCAGGCCCTCGCCGCGCTGTGCGAGCGGCAGGACATGCTGCTCATCGTCGACGACATCCAGATGGGCTGCGGCCGCACCGGTGCCTTCTTCTCCTTCGAGGAGGCGGGCATCACCCCCGACATCGTCACCGTCTCGAAGTCGATCAGCGGCTACGGACTGCCCATGTCCCTCTGCCTGTTCAAGCCCGAGCTGGACATCTGGGAGCCGGGCGAGCACAACGGCACCTTCCGCGGCAACAACCCGGCCTTCGTCACGGCCACCGCCACCCTGGAGCAGTACTGGGCGGACGGTTCCGCGATGGAGAAGCAGACCCGGCAGCGCGGCGAGCAGGTCGAGCAGGGGCTCATCTCCATCACCGAGGAGAACCTGGCCGACATCAAGGAGTACCGCGGCCGCGGGCTGGTGTGGGGTCTGGAGTTCCACGACAAGGCGCGCGCCGGGAAGGTGGCGCACCGGGCCTTCGAACTCGGGCTGCTCATCGAGACCTCGGGCCCCGAGAGCGAGGTCGTGAAGCTGCTTCCGGCACTCACGATCACCCCGGAGGAGCTGGACGAGGGACTGAGCATCCTCGCCCGTGCCGTCCGGGAAACCGTCTGAAACACCACCTAGGAGGCATCGCAACACCGTGATCGTCCGTTCGTTCAAGGAGATCGAAGGCACCGACCGGCACGTGAAGGCGGCGTCCGGCACGTGGGAGAGCAAACGCATCGTTCTCGCCAAGGAGAGGGTCGGCTTCTCCGTGCACGAGACGATCCTGTACGCGGGTACGGAGACGTCGATGTGGTACGCGAACCACATCGAGGCCGTCGTGTGCGTCGAGGGCGAGGCCGAGCTCACCGACGACGAGACCGGGCAGAAGTACACGATCACGCCCGGCACCATGTACCTCCTCGACGGGCACGAGCGGCACACCATGCGGATCAAGGAGGACTTCCGCTGCATCTGTGTGTTCAACCCGCCCGTGACCGGCCGGGAGGACCACGACGAGAACGGCGTCTACCCGCTGCTCACCGAACCCGAGGAGGTGTGATGACTGTGACCATCACCGACCTGTACCCCAGCCGCGGCACCACCGAGGTGTCGACCCCGCGCAAGGACCCGGTCGTCTGGTCGGCGCCCGGCGCGCCGGGACCGATCGCCACGGCCGAGCTGGAGTCGTTCGAGCGCGACGGCTTCCTCGCCGTCGACCAGCTCATCCGCCCCGACGAGGTTCCCGTGTACCAGCGGGAGTTGGAGCGGCTCGTCACGGACCCGGGGATCCGCGCGGACGAGCGCTCGATCATCGAGCCGAAGTCCAAGGAGATCCGCTCGGTCTTCGAGGTGCACAAGATCAGCGAGGTGTTCGCGAATCTGGTGCGCGACGAGCGGGTCGTCGGCCGGGCCCGGCAGATCCTCGGCTCGGACGTGTACGTCCACCAGTCGCGGATCAACGTCAAGCCCGGGTTCGGGGCCAGCGGCTTCTACTGGCACTCCGACTTCGAGACCTGGCACGCCGAGGACGGCCTGCCGAACATGCGCACGGTGTCCGTCTCGATCGCGCTGACCGAGAACTACGACACCAACGGCGGCCTCATGATCATGCCGGGGTCGCACCGCACCTTCCTCGGGTGCGCGGGGGCCACCCCGAAGGACAACTACAAGCAGTCGCTGCAGATGCAGGACGCGGGTACGCCCTCGGACGAGGCGCTGACCGCGATGGCCTCCGAGTACGGCATCAAGCTCTTCACGGGCAAGGCCGGTTCGGCGACCTGGTTCGACTGCAACTGCATGCACGGCTCCGGCGACAACATCACGCCGTTCCCGCGCAGCAACGTGTTCATCGTGTTCAACAGCGTGGAGAACGAGGCCGTGGAGCCGTTCGCGGCACCCATCCGGCGGCCGGAGTTCATCGGCGCGAGGGACTTCACGCCGGTGAAGTGACCACCGGTGACGTGACCGGGTGAGCTGGTCTCACACCCACGACAGGCGACGCGGCTCCCGTACGTTCCGTACGGCGGCCGCGTCGCCTGTCGGCTCTCGGGGCAGGAGTTCAGCGAGGGCGGTGTGCGGCCAAAGGGAGTGCTCCCCGCCGACGACGGCTTCGGCGGGGCCGGGCGAGGCGTCCCGGGATGGCGTACAGCGCGAGGTCGTCGGCGAGATCTCCCTGCGGTGCCGGCCGCGGTGCGCGTCGAGGGGGTACGGCCTGCTCCACAGCTGGGCGCAGACCTCCCGCCCCCTGTCCTCGGCGGCCGCCACGCTGTGGGTCACGCGCACCGCGACGGCCCACCATCCCGGTGATGCCCTTCCTACGTCGCCGACCGGCCCGGCGCCGGCGGCTCAGGGAGACAGGGCGTCCAGGAGCCGGTCGACGTCCGCGGGCGTGTTGTACAGGTGGAAGGAGGCACGCAGGTTGCCGGCCCGGTTGGAGACCTCGATGCCCGCCGCGCTCAACTCCTCCTGGCGCACGCCGAGTCCGGGCACGGAGACGATCGGTGAGCCGGGTGCGGGCAGCGGGGCGTACCCGAGGTCGGCGAGTCCGGTGCGGAAGCGGTCGGCGAGGGAGAGGTCGTGGGCGCGCACGGCGTCCACGCCGAGTTCCTCGATGAGTTCGAGGGAGCTGCGGGTTCCCGCGTAGGTGAACAGGGCCGGGCTGATGTCGAACCGCCGGGCGGAGTGGGCCAGTTCGGCGACCGGGCCGTAGCAGCTGTCCCAGGGGACCTCCCCCGCGACCCAGCCGGCCAGCACCGGCCTGAGCTCGCCGAAGCCCTCGGACTCCGGCGGCACGACGAGGAAGGCGGCACCGTGCGGGCCCAGGAGCCACTTGAAGGTGGTGGAGACGGTGTAGTCGTAGGACTCCGCGTCCACCGGGAGCCAGCCGGCGGCCTGGGAGAAGTCGACGTAGGTGCGGGCGCCGTGGGCGCGCGCGGCCTCCCGCAGGGCGGGCAGGTCGGCGATCCGGCCGTCGGCGGACTGGGCGGCGCTGACCGCGACGAGCGCGGTGCCGGGACGGACGGAGTCGGCGAGCCGCTCCAGCGGCACGATCCGGACCTTGAGGTCGCCGCGGGTGTGGAAGGGGTTCACGACGGAGGTGAAGTCGTCCTCGGCGGTGAGGACTTCGGCGCCCGGCGGCAGTGCGGCGGCGACCAGGCCGGAGTGGGTGGACACGGAGGCGCCGGCCGCCACCCGGGCGACCGGGACGCCGGCGAGCCGGGCGAACGCGGCGCGGGACCGTTCCACGTCCTGGAACAGGGGGTCCAGCGGGCGGCCCTCGGCGCGGATCAGCGCCGCCTCCTGGAGGGCGGTCACGGTCCGGGCGGGCAGCAGGCCGCTGCTCGCGGTGTTGAGGAAGGTGTTCTTCGGGGCGAACTCGGCGCGGACGAGGCTCTCGAAGGTCTCCATGGGTCCACTGTGGGGCCGGGAGACCTCTCGGTCCATTGCGATTTCTTACGTGGTTCCGCTAAGGAACGCTTATACGTCCGCGCCGACCTGCGCCTTTGTCAGTGCTGCTGCGGTACGGCTGTCAGTGCTGCTGCGGTACCGCGCACCCGTCGGGGCCGCAGGCCTCGGCGTCCGCGGCGCCCTGGTCGATCAGCTGGAGCGGGGAGCGGTTGCCCCAGGCCTGGGTGAGGGCCTGGGTGAAGACCTCGGCGGGCTGGGCGCCGGAGACGCCGTACTTGCGGTCCAGGACGAAGAAGGGGACGCCGTTGGCGCCGAGCTCGGCGGCCTCGCGCTCGTCGGCGCGGACCTCGTCGGCGTAGGCGGTGGGGTCGGCGAGGACCGTGCGGACCTCGTCGGCGTCCAGTCCCGCCTCGACGGCGAGCTCCACGAGCCGCTCGTCGCCCTCGCTGAACAGGGAGCGCTCCTCCGCGAAGTTGGCCCGGTAGAAGATCTGGACCAGCTCGTCCTGCCGGCCCTTCTCCTTGGCGAGGTGGAGGAGGCGGTGCAGGTCGAAGGTGTTGCCGTGGTCGCGGTCACGGGTGCGGTAGTCGAGCCCCTCGGCCGCGGCCTGGGCACCGAGGTTCTCCTCGCCGGCCTGGGCCTGGGCCTGGCTCATGCCGTACTTCTTGCTGAGCATGGCGAGCACGGGCTGCACGTCGCCCTTTGCCCGGCCGGGGTCCAGCTCGAACGACCGGTGCACCACCTCCACGCCGTCGCGGTGCGGGAAGGCCTCCAGCGCCTTCTCGAAGCGGGCCTTGCCCACGTAGCACCAGGGGCAGGCGATGTCGCTCCAGATCTCGACGCGCATGGTTCGGCTCTCTCCAGGTCGGACGGTGACGGAGACTCCCTCCGCTTCGATGGGTGAACGTTCAAGCAGCGGGTTCCATTCCCCACCGACCGCGGAAGAACGCTCAGCTTCCGTCACGCAGGTCGTCCGGCCAGGCGTCCCTGAACTCGATGTGGTCGTAGGTCACCACGCAGCCCGCCCCCATCGGGGCCTGGGCCATGAAGCCGACCAGGGCCGCGCCGGTCTCCTTCTCGTCGCCCAGGGTGAACAGGCGGACGAAGGTCCAGCGCTCGCCGTCCCGGGAGGCGTGGAAGGCGAAGGCGCGGCCGGTGCGGCTGACCCGGAGCCAGACCGAACTGCCGTCCACCGTGAAGGAGTTGCAGTCGTCGGAGTGGCCGCGGGTGACCACCGTGCAGACGGTGGGCACGTCCGGGGAGTTCTCCAGGCAGAGCTTGGCCCAGGCCCGCTCGCCGACGTGGACGTACAGCACGCCCGCGTCGAACGAGCCGTTGAAGCCCACGGTGACGCGGGCTATCAGCTGGAAGTCGCCCTCGGGGGCGCCGAGCAGCCGCGGCGCGTCGGCGGCGGGTTCGAGCGACTCTCCGGTGGGCGGCACGAACCGGTCCTGCCGGGGGCCGGCCCAGCCGGAGAGAATGCCGTCCTCGTACGCCCAGTGTCCGTCGGGGCCGTAGGTGCGGAGCGGGAAGGGGAGTTCGGAGAGTTCGACGTCCATCCTCAGAGTTTTCCAGTTGCCTCCGCGCGGGCGGACCTCGGGTGGCCTAACGTTCGAGACGGTTGTCGAAACGGCGGGGCAGACCCAGCGGGTTGTCGTCCCGCAGCTCCGGCGGGAGCAGCGCCTCGGGGGCGTTCTGGTAGACCACCGGCCGCAGCCAGCGCTCGATCGCGGTACCGCCCACCGACGTCGAGGTGGACGTGGTCGCCGGGTACGGGCCGCCGTGGTGCTGGGCGGGGGCCACCGCGACTCCGGTCGGCCAGCCGTTCACGAGGACCCGGCCGGCCAGCGGGGTGAGTTCCGCGAGGATCTCCGCCCCACGGCCCTTTCCGGCCGCCTCCTCGGCGGACAGGTGGACGGTGGCCGTCAGGTTGCCGGGCAGCCGGGACAGCACCGCGCGCGCCTGGGCGTCGTCGTCGTAGCGGACCACCACGGTCACCGGGCCGAAGCACTCCTCCAGGAGCAGGTCGTACGCCCCCTCCTCGGTCAGCTTCTCCGCCGCCACGGTGAGGAAGCCCGCGCTGACCGTGTGCTCGCCGCCCGCGCCGGGCGTCACCGGGGAGTCGACCTCGGGGAGCCGCCTGCGCTCGGCGACCCCGGCGACGAAGTTGTCCCGCATGCGGTGGTCGAGGAGGACGCCCGCGTCGGTGTCGCTGACGGCGTCGGTCAGGGACTTCACCAGGCCGTCGCCCGCCGCGCCGGACGGCACGAGGACCAGGCCCGGCTTCACGCAGAACTGGCCGACCCCGAGGGTCATGGAGCCCGCCAGCCCGGCACCGATGGCCTCCGCCCGCTCGGCGGCCGCCTCCTCGGTGACCACGACGGGGTTCAGCGAGCCCAGCTCGCCGTGGAACGGGATCGGCACCGGACGCGCGGCCGCCGCGTCGAACAGGGCGCGACCGCCCTTCACCGAGCCGGTGAAGCCGGCCGCGGCGACCAGGGGGTGTCTGATCAGTTCGAGGCCTGCCTCGAAGCCGTGGACCAGGCCGAGGACACCGGCCGGGATGCCGTGCTCGGCCGCGGCCCGGCGCAGCACGGAGGCGACCAGCTCGGACAGGGCCGGGTGGTCGGGGTGGGCCTTGACGACGACCGGGTTTCCGGCCGCGAGGGCGCTCGCGGTGTCGCCGCCGGCGACGGAGAAGGCGAAGGGGAAGTTGGAGGCCGCGTAGACGGCGACGACGCCGAGGGGAACCTTGTAGCGGCGCAGGTCGGGGATGGGCGGGGTGGCGGTGTCGTCGGGGTGGTTGATCACCACGCCGAGGAACTCGCCCTCGTCGACGATGTCGGCGAAGGCCCGCAGCTGGTAGGCGGTGCGGGCGAGTTCGCCGGTGAGCCGGACCGGGCCGAGCGCGGTCTCGGCGTCGGCGGCCTCGACGAGGTGGTCCTCGGAGGCCTGGAGCAGGTCGGCGGCGGAGCGCAGGAAGGCCGCGCGGACGGCGCGGTCGGCGAGGGACGCGCGCGCGTCGTGCGCGGCGCGGACCGTGGCGTCCACCTCCTGGGCTGTGGCCTCCACCGCAACCTGTTCGCGCTGCTTCCCGGTTCGGGGGTCGACACTCCAGACTGGTGCTGCTGCCACCGCGGTCCCTCCACGTGTATCCGGGTCATCCACATCCGGGTCATCCACCAGGAACGTTCGATATGCTGAACGCTGTCTCTGGTGGTGAATATGCTGTCCGAGACTATATCTCTGGTTCTCGTCCAACGAAGGGGTCAAGGGCGATGTCGGCAGGCGAGACGGGCGGCGGTTCACAGGTCAAGTCCGCGGTACGGACGGTCGAACTGCTCGAATACTTCGCCGGGCGCCCCGGCATGCACTCCCTGGCCGCCGTCCAGGAGGCCGTCGGCTACCCCAAGTCCAGCCTCTACATGCTGCTGCGCACGCTGGTGGAGCTGGGCTGGGTGGAGACGGACGCGACGGGCACGCGGTACGGCATCGGGGTGCGGGCGCTGCTCGTCGGCACCTCCTACATCGACGGCGACGAGGTGGTCGCGGCGGCCCGGCCGACCCTGGACCGGCTCTCCGACGACACCACGGAGACCATCCACCTGGCGCGGCTGGACGGCACCAACGTCGTCTACCTGGCGACCCGGCAGTCCCAGCACTACCTGCGCCCCTTCACGAGAGTCGGCCGCCGCCTCCCGGCGCACTCCACCTCCCTCGGCAAGGCGCTGCTGAGCACGTACTCCGACGAGCAGGTCCGCAAGATGCTGCCGGAGACCCTGCCCGCGCTGACCGAGCACACCATCACCGACCGCGAGAAGCTCATCGAGGAGCTGCACCAGATCCGCGAGCAGGGCTTCTCGGTCGACCGCGAGGAGAACACCCTGGGCCTGCGCTGCTTCGGCGTGGCGATCCCCTACCGCACCCCCGCGCGGGACGCGATCAGCTGCTCGGTGCCGGTGGCGCGGCTGACCCCGGCCCACGAACAGCTGGTGAAGGACGCCCTGTTCGACGCCCGCGACCGGCTGACCCTGGCGACCCGCAGGCTCTGACAGACCCTGCCCCTAGGCTGGGCGCATGCAGATCGCGCTCCGAGAGGTTCACGACAGTGATCTGCCGGTCTTCTTCCGGCAGATGAACGATCCCGAGGCCCTGCACATGGCCGCGTTCACCCCGAAGGACCCGGGTGACCGGGACTCCTTCGACGCCCACTGGAAACGGATCAGGGCCTCGGACGCCGTGCACCGCACGGTGCTCGCGGACGGGGACGTGGTGGGCAGCGCGGCGGTGTACGGCGAACCGGGCGAGCGCGAGGTGACGTACTGGATCGACCGCGCCTACTGGGGGCGGGGCATCGCCACCGCCGCCCTGCGGGAGCTGCTCGTCCAGGTGCCCGAGCGGCCCCTGTACGCCCGGGCCGCCGCCGACAACGCGGGCTCGCTGCGGGTGCTCCACAAGTGCGGGTTCCGGGTGACCGCCGAGGCCTCGGGGTACGCCAACGCGCGCGGGGCGGAGATCGACGAGCTCGTGCTCGCGCTGGAGGCCTGAGACCGTCGTAGATGAGCGTCCGATGAGAAAGCGGACGGACGGGAACGACTCGCCGCCGCAGAATCGTCCTCTGGGTGGGATGAACAAGACGATCAGGCGCGCATCGGTCTTCTCGCTGCTCCTGGTGTTCGCTCTGCTGCTGCGGGCGACCTGGGTGCAGTTCTACGAGGGCCAGGCACTCGCGGACGACAAGGACAACCGGCGGAACGTCATCGAGACGTACTCCTCACCGCTCGGGAACATCATCGTGGCCGGAAAGGCGGTCACCGGTTCCGCGCGGACCGAGGACAGCGACCTCGCGTACAAGCGGACGTACACGAACGGCAAGCTGTACGCGGCGGTGACGGGTTACGCCTCGCAGGCCTACGCCCCCACCCAGCTGGAGGGCATCTACGCCGACCTCCTCAACGGCACGGACACCCGGCTGAAGACCGTCATGGACACCCTCACCAACCAGCGGGCCCAGCCCGGTGATGTGATCACGACGATCGACCCGGCCGTGCAGAAGGCGGCCTACGACACGCTCGGCGACAAGAAGGGCGCGGCCGTCGCCATCGACCCGACGACCGGCAAGATCCTCGCGGTCGTGTCGACGCCGTCGTACGACCCGTCCTCGCTGACGGACGCCAACACCGCGGCCGGCGCCTGGAAGCAGCTCAACGCCGACCCCGACAAGCCACTGACCAACCGCGCGCTGCGCCAGCCGCTGCCGCCCGGTTCGACGTTCAAGCTGGTGGTGGCCGCGGCCGCGCTGGAGGACGGTCTGTACTCCTCGGTGGACGAGAAGACCGACAGCCCGGACCCGTACACCCTGCCGGGCACGGTGACCCCGCTGGGGAACGAGAACTCCTCGGCGCCCTGCAAGGACGCCTCGATCCGGGTCGCGCTCGAGTACTCCTGCAACACCGTGTTCGCGAAGATGGCCGTGAACCTGGGCCAGGACAAGGTGCGGGCGATGGCCGAGAAGTTCGGCTTCAACAACGCCGAGCAGGACGTCCCGGTGCGGGCGTACGAGAGCGTCTACCCCTCGGACATGAACCAGTCCTCCACCGCTCTGACCGGCATCGGACAGTACGACGTCACCGCCACCCCCCTCCAGATGGCCATGGTCTCCGCGGCCATCGCCAACGGCGGCGAGCTGGTGACGCCTCACATGGTCTCGTCGATCACCGACAACGGCGGCGACGTCCTGAAGAACTACGACGACGAGGCGAAGACCACGCGGATCGTCAGCTCGCGGACCGCGGAGCAACTCCAGTCGGCGATGCAGTCGGTGGTCACGGACGGTACCGCCACCAACGCCCGGATCGACGGGGTCACGGTCGGCGGCAAGACGGGCACCGCCCAGCACGGCGAGAACAACAGCCAGACGCCGTACGCCTGGTTCACGTCCTGGGCGAAGGCCGGGGGCAAGGAGGTCGCCGTGGCGGTCGTGGTGGAGCAGTCGAACGCGGCCCGCTCGGAGGTCAGCGGCAACGGACTGGCCGCCCCCGTGGCCAAGGCCATGATGGAGGCGGCCGTCAGCAGGAACTGAACCGTTCCAGGGGTCACTTGACCCCGAGCACCTGCTCGATGGGGTCGATCGCGAAGTAGACCAGGAACAGCACCGAGGTCCCCCACAGCAGCCAGTGGATCTCCTTGGCCTTGCCGAGCACGGCCTTGATCACGACGTAGGCCAGGAAGCCCGCCCCGATGCCGTTCGTGATCGAGTACGTGAAGGGCATCACGGCGATGGTCAGGAACGCCGGGATCGCGATGTCGTACTGGTCCCACTCGATGTGCTTGACCTGCGTCATCATCAGGAACCCGACGGCGACGAGCGCGGGCGCGGCGGCCTGGAGCGGCACGATGGTCAGCAGCGGGGTCAGGAAGAGCGCCAGCGCGAACAGCCCACCGGTGACCAGGTTCGAGAAGCCCGTGCGCGAGCCCTCACCGACGCCGGCCGCCGACTCGATGTACGAGGTCGCGGAGGACGCGGACGCGGCGCCGCCGGCCACCGCCGCCGCCCCGTCGATGAGGAGCACCCGGCCCAGGTTGGGCACCTTCCCCTCCTCGTCCAGCAGGCCCGCCTCCGCGCTGATGCCGACGACCGTGCCCATGGTGTCGAAGAAGTCGGACAGGATCAGCGTGAAGATCAGCAGCACCACGGTGACCACGCCGACACCGGGTGCGTCGAAGGCGCCGAACAGGCTGAAGTGGCCGATCAGTCCGAAGTCGGGGGTGTCGACGATCTTGTCGGGCCACGCCGGGGTCGTCAGGCCCCAGGACTTGATGTCGGCGACGGAGTTGATGATCA
The DNA here is from genome assembly GCF_000383655.1 of Streptomyces sp. 351MFTsu5.1. Classification (NCBI taxonomy): domain Bacteria; kingdom Bacillati; phylum Actinomycetota; class Actinomycetes; order Kitasatosporales; family Streptomycetaceae; genus Streptomyces; species Streptomyces sp. 351MFTsu5.1. The sequence goes on from NZ_KB911800.1 coordinate 113,105, forward strand.
TCGCGAGGACCGTCATGGTCACGATGCTGATCAGGATGGCGCCCTTGACCTTGCGGGCGAGCAGCCCGACGGTCAGCAGCACGCCGAGGCAGAACACCAGGATCGGCCAGCCGCCGAGGGTGCCGGTGCCCCCGAGCTGCACCGGCACGGTGGTGTTCGCGGCGTCGGGGATCCGGCTGACGAATCCCGCGTCCACGAAGCCGATGAAGGCGATGAACAGCCCGATGCCTACGCTGATCGCCTGCTTGAGCGGTTGCGGGATGGCCCGCATGACGGCCTCCCGCAGTCCGGTGACCACGAGGACGCAGATCAGCAGCCCTTCCAGGACGACCAGCCCCATCGCGTCGTCCCAGCTCATCAGCGGGGCGATCTGGAAGGCGACGACGGCGTTCAGTCCGAGCCCGGCGGCGAGCGCGAGCGGCAGGTTGCCGCCCACGCCCATGATGATCGTCATCACCGCGGCCACCAGGGCCGTCGCGGTGGTCAGCTGGACGGCGTCCAGGTGGTGCCCGAACTTGTCCTTGGCGCTGCCGAGGATGATCGGGTTCAGGACGAGGATGTAGGCCATCGTGAAGAACGTGGCGAAGCCGCCGCGTATCTCCCGGGTGAAGGTGGATCCCCGTTCGGAGATCCTGAAGTACTGGTCGACGGACATGCCGGCGGCTCCCTGGTGCCTGAATGATCGATGTGCGGATGCTGGCTGGATTGTGCATGCCAAGAACCCGGTTCGGGTTTTCCCCGTGTTACGGAATCGGACCCGACGAGCCGGACGTCGTTCGAAGACCCGTACGAGAACCGCACATGCGCCACTGCTACGCTCCGGATCGTTCCGGCCCACCCGGAACGGTCACATGTCATCCACATGGCACACACCCGTGAGAGAGGTAGCCCGTGGGCACAGTCGTCGACGACGACGCCTCCGTGGAGTTCCATGCCTTCTTCGAGCGCCACTACGCCGAACTGTCCCGTCTCGCCCATCTGCTGACCGGGGAGTCGGACGCGGCGGACGACCTGGCGGCGGACGCGTTGCTGGCGCTGTGGCACCGCTGGGACCGGGTGCGCGCGGCCGACCACCCGGCGGCCTACGCGCGCGGGGTGGTCGCCAACCTGGCCCGCACCCGTATCCGCGGCACGGTCCGCGAGCGCCGCCGGATCGCCCTGTTCTGGCCCCAGCGCGAGGAGAAGGCCGAGAACCCGGACGTGGCGGGCGTGGTCGACGTGCGGGAGGCGCTGCGCAGGCTGCCGTTCCGCAAGCGGGCCTGTGTCGTGCTGCGGCACGCGTTCGATCTGTCCGAGAAGGACACCGCGCTGGCCCTCGGTGTGTCGGTCGGTACGGTGAAGAGCCAGACCTCGAAGGGGATGGCCGAGTTGCAGCGCCTGCTGGGCGTGCAGGACGCCCCGCTGAGGATGCGTGCGGCGATGGCGCGCACCGGTGAGGCCGGAGGAAGGGACCGATGACCATGCGGCGGGACGGGCACGGCGAACTGCGCGCCCGGCTGCGGGACGCGGCCGGTCAGCACGAGCCGGACCGTGAGCGGATCCTCGCCCGGGTCGAGCGCGGCATGGCGGAGCAGGGCCGCCCCGACCACCGGGCGACCCGGCCGCCGGTGTACGGCTGGGTGCGGGTGGTCGGCGCCTCGGCGGCGGTCGCCTGCGTCCTCGGGTTCGGCGGCTATGCGGTGGCGTCCGCCGTGAAGGACGAGCCGACCGCGCAGAAGTCGGTCGCCGCCACGGGCACGCCCGGCCCGTCACCCGACGCGACGAGCCGTCATCCCGCCCCGCCGGCGCATCCGACTCCGCGCGCCACCCCGACCCACGGCACGGAACGTCCGACCGGCACGCCCTCGCGCACGCCGGAGGCATCCCCCCGGGTACCGGCCTCCGGTACCGAGGACGGCCCGCTCCGGTCGGACGGCTCGGTGGACTCGAACAGCAATGAGTTCTGGGCGCAGAGCGATGTGACCCTCAGGACCTCCGAGCAACTGACCTCACTCACGGTCGAGGTGCGGATCGCGCAGACCGGCGGTGTCACCAGCACGGGTGCCTGGCGCTCGCTGCCCGAGGACGACTACACGCTCACGGTCGCCGAGAAGCACGGCTTCCTCGTCTACACCTGGGTGCTCAAGGACGGCCGTACGGTCCCGGCGGGCGAGTGGGTGTTCGCCGGGCAGTACAACCGCGGACGCGGCGACCGGGACGCGAAGGGCGACAACTACACGGCGACGGCGGCTACGAAGTCCGGCAAACTCTCCGTGAAGGGCGGCTTCACGGCGCAGGACGGCGGGGCGGCGGGCGCGGGGGGCTCGTAGCCGCCCGCGGGGGACGCGCAGGCTCCGCATGTGCAGGATTTCTCCCCTGGGGTAGAAGTGACACAACCTCATGTTCGATTAAGGCGTCTTTTCCAGTGCACAGACCTGTCGACCCGAGCCCCCCTCGGTCGACAGCTGCCGGCTGGAGCCCCCCTCGGGCCGGCACCAGAAGCGCCCCGCCTGTGACGACAGGCGGGGCGCTTCCTCGTTCCGGACCCGACAGAAACCCCCACACCCCCACACCCTCCGTCTCCGCACACTGAGGAGCCCCACCCGTGACCCGTCCCCGCTACGCCGGTTATCTCTTCGCCTACTTCACCGGCGAGGGCACCGCCGACGGCGAGCAGATCCGCTACGCCCTCAGCCGCGGCGACGACCCCCTGCACTGGCGCGAGCTGAACGGCGGTACGCCCGTCGTCACCTCCGCGATCGGCGAGAGGGGGCTGCGCGACCCGTTCCTGGTCCGCTCCCCCGAGGGCGACCGGTTCTTCCTGCTCGCCACGGACCTGCGGATGTACCAGGAGAGCAGCGGCAGCTGGGACGAGGTGCAGCGCAACGGCAGCAGGTCGATCGTGATCCTGGAGTCGACCGACCTGGTCCACTGGACGGAGCCACGGCTGGTGGAGGTCGCTCCCGAGGGCGCGGGCAACGCCTGGGCCCCTGAGGCCTGTTACGACCCCGGGCTCGGCGCGTACGTCGTCCACTGGGCGTCGAGGCTGCGCGGATCGGCGCACCACACCATGCTGTACGCGACCACGAAGGACTTCCGCGTCTTCAGCGCCCCTGAGGTCTGGCACGACCCCGGGCACTCGGTGATCGACTCGACGGTGCTGGAGCACGACGGCACCTACTACCGCTACACCAAGGACGAGCGGGATCCGGCGGCCGGTTCACCGGGGTCGAAGTTCATCACCGCCGAGAAGTCGCCGACGCTCACCGGCACTTCGTACGCGCCGGTCGCGGACTGCATCGGCGCCGGGGTGCTGAGCCGAGGCGAGGGGCCGATCGTCTTCCGGGCCAACTCCGGCGGGAAGTGGTACCTGTTCATCGACGAGTACGACGGCCGCGGGTACGTCCCCTTCGAGACCACCGACCTCGACTCGGGCAGGTGGACGCCGTGCACGGACCACCGGCTGCCCGCAAGTCCCCGCCACGGCTCGGTGCTTCCGGTGACGCGGGAGGAGTACGACCGGCTGCTGGCCGCGTATCCGGTCTCCGGGACGTCCGTCGTGGACGCCACGGCTGCCGGTCAGAAGGGGTACGCGATCGTCACGGAGGCGGCGGCGAAGGTCGTGCTGCCGATGCCGCCCGGCACCGATCTCACCCGCCTCGCACCGGAGTTGGCGGTCGCCGAGGGGGCCCGCGTGAGCCCCGCGTCCGGTACCCGCCGGGACTTCAGCACGCCGCAGACGTACACGGTGACGGCCCCGGACGGGACCAGCCGCCGCTGGACCGTCGAGGCCGTGCCGACCGGCAGTCCCGTCCTGCCCGGTCTGCACGCCGACCCGGACGTGCACCACCTGGACGGCGAGTACTGGATCCACCCGACCACGGACGGCTTCGACGGCTGGGGCGGCACCAGGTTCAAGGCGTACTCCTCCACGGACCTGGTCCACTGGAAGGACCACGGGGTGATCCTCGACCTCGGTACGGACGTGTCGTGGGCCGACACGTATGCGTGGGCGCCGGCGATCGCCGAGCGGGACGGGAGGTACTGGTTCTACTTCTGCGCCGAGCAGCAGATCGGCGTGGCGGTGGCGGACTCCCCCGCCGGGCCCTTCAGGGACGCGCTGGGCAAGCCACTGGTGGCGAAGGGCGGTTCACTGGAGGGCCAGATGATCGACCCGGCCGTCTTCACCGACGACGACGGGACGTCGTACCTCTACTGGGGCAACGGGCACGCCTACGTGGTGCCGCTGAACGACGACATGACCTCGTTCGACCCGGCGAAGGTCCGGGACATCACCCCGGACGACTTCCGCGAGGGGTCCTTCGTGATCAAGCGGCAGGGCATGTACTACTTCATGTGGTCCGAGGACGACACCCGCAGCGAGGACTACCGCGTCGCCTACGCGACGGGACCGTCCCCGCTCGGCCCGTGGACCAAGAGGGGGACGATCCTGTCCAAGCGTCCCGAGTACGGCATCCTCGCCACCGGCCACCACTCCGTGGTGAACGTCCCCGGCACCGACGACTGGTACATCGTCTACCACCGGTTCGCCCTGAACGGGCCGGGGCGGCCGGGCGGGGACGGCACGCACCGGGAGACCACCGTCGACCGCATGGAGTTCGCGACGGACGGTTCGATCAAGCCGGTGGTGCCGACCCTCGAAGGGATCCGGCCGGTGCGCAGGTGAGCCTCAGCTGACGAAGTACGTCGGGTTCGGGAGCTTGTACGTCCTGTCGGCGTAGCCGCCGTCGAGGTCGGAGTACTGGTCGCCGAAGTTGGCGATGATCTCGTACCCGAGGTCCTTCTCGATGTGCGCACGGGTACCGGCCTTGTACTGCACGGTGGTGCAGGTCCAGGTGCCCGGCGTGGCACAGGCGCTCAGGTAGGACGGCGGGTTCGCCTTGTCCTTGAGGAACACGTGGGCGGCGTCGAGGTTCACGTCGGCGCCGATCTTCTTCAGGTTCTCGACCGCGGCGGAGCGCTGGGCCTCGCTCAGCCCGGAGTTGTAGAAGACCTCGACACCCTTCTTCTCGGCGTACTGCACCAGCTCGGGGCTGCCGAAGACGGCCGGGCGGTCGGCCTTGTTGACGTAGTCGGCCCAAGTGGTCGCGTTGTAGGTGTAGTTGTAGCGCTTCTCGTAGTCGAGGCTGAGCAGCAGCGTGTCGTCGATGTCGAAGACGACCGCGGGCTTCTCGCCCCGGTGGTGCGCCTTGCGGGCGGCCTGGTCGATGTACTTCCTGGCCGCCTTGTCGATGGACGCCAGGTCCTTGGCGTAGGGGCTGGTGGGCGACGCCTGGTAGACACCGTTCGCGTCGGCCGCGGTGCCGTAGTAGGTGTCGATGTCCTTGACCAGGAGCCCGATGTTGTAGGGCTCGTGCGTGGAGTTCGCCGTGGACTGGCCGGCGGTGGCCGCACCGGCGCCGTAGAGGGCGCCGGCGGCGACGGCACACGCCGAGGCGACGGCGGCGATACGCAATGTCTTATGCATGACAGAGGTTCTACGCGCGTCACCGTGTCGGGCGCGAGACCCGCCCGGTAAAAAACGGGTCAAGCACCCCGGCATGCGGGCGGGCGGATCAGTTCATGGTCGCCCCGATGGTGGTGCTGCCCGTGGTCAGGAAGGTGGTGGCGGGCAGGGTGCCACTGGTGGAGCGGGCGTTGTACGTCGTCGAGGCGTCCGTCGACCGGAACGCGGGGGTGCCGATCCCGCTGTCCCAGTTGTTGCCGGACGAGGTCACCCTGGAGCCCTTGTTGACCGCGCCGCCGCCGTTGCTCACCGCGAGGTTCTTGCCGAGCTTCGCGGAGCTGGTGGCGAAGTAGTAGCCCCACTTGCTGTTGGCGTAGGCGGTGGTGCGGTTGAGGGCGAGGGCGCCGGTGTTGGAGTTCTCCGTGAAGCCGTTGCCCGCGTTGCCCCAGGCGGCGGAGTTGTTGACGACGTGCGCGACGACCTCGCCGTCACCCCCCAGCTTGTAGCCGTTGCCGTCGCCCGCGAAGGCGGAGTCGGACCAGCGGTTGACGCCGTTGCCCATGGACCAGGTGTGCTCGACGGTGACCGGCGAGGAGAAGGACCAGAAGTCGATCCCGTCGTCCGAGTTGTTGTAGAGGCGGGCCCCGGTGATGAGGTTGCCGGTGCCGGAGCCGAACTTCACGGCGATGCCGTCGGCGTTCTCGCCGTGGTTCGCGGCGTCGTAGTTGCCGTAACTGTCGATGTTCTTCACGGTGTTGCCGACCGTGCCGTCGCCGGTGAGCGTGAAGCCGGAGTCGCCGCCGTTGATGGTCTTGATGTTGTTCCAGACCGTGCCGGTGCAGGACTGGCAGACGACAGCGCTGTCCGGAGAGTTCTGGAAGGTGAGGTTGGAGACGTTCCAGTAGTCGGCGGTGAGCTTGAAGATCCAGGCCCCGGCGGGGAGGGAGGACCCGTCGATCTTCACGGTCTCCGAGCCGTACGCGGTGAGGGTGATCGGCGCGGAGGAGGTGCCGTTGGCCGTGGACTGGAGGGTGGCCGTCGGGCGGTAGGTGCCGCCGCGGACCTGGATGACGGTGCCGGCGGTGGCGTTCTTGACGGCGTTGGACAGGTCGGTGACGTTGCTGACGACCACCGTGGCGGCCTGCGCCTGGGTGGGGAGGACGGCGAGGCCGGAACCGAGGACGAGGGCGGCCGTGGCGATGAGAGCGGTACGACGAGACATGGGGGGGGCGGGTCCTTTCGTCGTGCTGTGCGGGTTTTGGGTGGGGTGTTGTGCGGGGTGCGTCAGGGACGCCAGTCGCCGAGGTAGGCGCGCCTGGTGTGCGACTCGGCCTCCTCGGGGGTGAGTTGGGGTCTGTTCTCCGGGACCGTGATCGCCGCGCCGGGGCCGGAGTTGCCGTACTCCCGGAAGCGCATGGTCTGCCAGGGGTACTGCTCGCGCATGTCGGTGTAGGGCGCGACCGGGTCGATGCCGGGGCCGATCCAGGAGTCCCGCACGACCAGTGAGGGCCAGGCGGTCGTCTCGTACGACGGCACCCACGGGCGGGCCAGCTTGTACGCCCCGTCCTCGGCGCCGGAGGTGATCCGGGAACGGACGACGAGGATGCCGCGCGGGTTGGCGCGGGCCGTGGAGGGGGCGAAGACCATGCCCTTGGGCGTGAAGGTCACGTCCCGCCGGAGCGTGCGGAAGTGGCACTCCTCGAAGACGGCGGTGGCCCGGCCGAAGACGAAGTCGACGTCTCCCTCGATGTAGCAGCGGCGGAAGTACTGGCGGTCGAAGGAGGCGAGCGCGGTCGTCTCGAGGAAGAGGGTGTCCTGGTGGGCCAGGAGACGGACGTTGTCGAAGTGGGTGCGGTCGCCGTAGGTGCAGGCCGCGACCGCCTGGGTGCCGGTGATGTCGGGGTGGTCGGCGCGCAGCCAGTCGTTGGCGAGGGTGAGGTCGCGGACGGTGAGGCCGGGGGCGGCGGAGGTGAAGGTGGCGGAACCCGCGGTGCCGTACGTGGTGCCGTCTGGCTTCTTGGTGCCGTTGGCGTTGTCGTACACGATCACGGCGGCACGGGGGTCACGGGCGGCGCCGCGCAGGGTCAACTCCGCTGCGGTCGCTGGGACGTTGACGACCTCGCGATAGGTGCCCGGGTGCACGACGATCGTCCAGCCGGGGCCGGTGACCGCGTCGACGGCGGCCTGGACGGAGTCGCCGGGGTGGACGTGGAGGACGCGGCGGGTACCGGCGCGGGCCGGGGTGGCCGCCGCGAGGGTGAGTCCGAGGCCGGCCGCGAGGAGGGTGCGCCGGTGCATCAGCAGACCTCCTTCCAGGGCCGCCAGTCGCCGAGATACTCCTCCCGTGTGGCCGACTCGGCCTGTGCGCGGGTGAGTTGGGGCCGGTTGCCCGGGACGGTGATCCGGGCGCCGGGGCCTGTGTTGCGGTACTCGGCGAACCGCTGGCTCTGCCAGGGGAACGCGTCCGACATGTCGGCGTAGGGGGCGACCGCGTCGACGCCGGAGCCGAGCCAGGTGTCGCGGACCGTCAGGCTCGGCCTCGCGGTGGTGTCCGAGCTGGGCACCCACGGCCGGGCCACCTTGTAGAAGGCGTCCGGCGCTTCACTGCTGACACGACTCCTGGTGACGAGGTAGCCGCGCGGGTTGGCGCCCGCTGTCGAGGGCGCGAACACGAAGCCGTACGGCGCCGCCGCGAGGTCGGTGCGGTTCAGGGTCCGGAAGTGGCAGTGCTCGTAGACGGCCGTGGCCCGCCCGAAGACGAAGTCGACGTCCCCCTCGGCGTAGCAGTGCGCGAAGTACTGGCGGGCGAAGGAGGTGAGGGCGATCGAGTCGGCGTACAGGGTGTCCTGGTGGCCGAGGAAGCGGCAGTGGTGGAAGGCGGAGCGGTCGCCCTGGACCTTGAGGGCGACGGCCTGGGTGCCGGTGATGTCGGGGTGGTCGGCGCGCAGCCAGTCGTTGGCGAAGGTGATCCAGCGGGCGGTGAAGCCGTCGGCCTGCACGGTCGTGGTGGCGGATCCGGTGGTGCCGTGGGTGCCGCCGCCGGGCTTCGGGGTGCCGGCGGCGTTGTCGTGGACGATGACCACGTCACGGGGGTCCTCGGAGGCGCCGATCCAGGTGAACTCGGTGCGGGTGACGTCGACGGCGACCGTCTCCCGGTAGGTGCCGGGGGCGAGGACCAGGGTCCGGCCGCTGCCGGTGGCGGCGGTGACCGCGTCCTTGACGGTGGTGTGGTCGCCTCGGCCGCGCGGGTCGACGTAGAGCGTCTGCGGGGTGAGGCGGGCGGCCGGGGACCCGAAACGGCCGAACGGATGCCGGTTGCGGTGGCCTGCGGCGCGGGCGGGGCTCGGTGTGACCGCGAGCGCGGCTGCCACGCCGGTGCCCGCGAGCAGGAAGCCCCTTCTGGACAGGGGGAGTCGGTCGTGGTGCGAGGAGGACATGCGGGTGCTCCTTGGGAACGCGGCTCTGGGGTGGGGTGCCTCGTGGGGGCGCCTCGCGTGAGGGGGTGGTTGAGGTGGGTGGCCGGGGCGGCCGCTGGATTCCGCCCCGGCCGGTCGGTGGGGGCCGGTGACAGCCGATGCGGCCGGTGTCAGCAGATGCGGCCCGCGCCCGCGCCGCGGTCGACGATCCCCGGGACCTTCTTCGGGGAGTCGACCTTCGTGCGCAGCGTCGGTGTCCAGCCCGCGCCGGACTCCAGGGTCTCGGCGGGGATCTCCGCGTTGTGGACGGCGATCAGGTCGGTGGGCTTGCCGTTGACGTAGTTGTCGGCGGCGGTGAGCGGTGAGACGTTCCACCGCTTGAGCACCTTGGCCGCGCTGATCCCGGCAGGCAGCGTGAACGCGTTGTGCTCGGCGACGAGTTGGGACTCCTTGCCGATGCCGAAGCTGTACACGTAGTCGCTGTTCGCCACGAAGTGGTTGTTGTACGAGTCGACCTGTCCGAAGCGGACCCGGGGCGCGCGCTCGACCAGGTTCGAGAACAGGTTGTGGTGGAAGGTGACCTTGAGCTTGCCCCGGTCCCCCGCTGCCGTCGACTCGCTGTCGCTGTTGCCGATCAGGATCGTCTTGTCGTGCTCGGTGAAGACGTTCCAGGAGGCGGTGACGAGGTTCGCACCCCGCACGATGTCCAGCTCGCCGTCGTGCTGCTGGTAGAGCATGCCGAAATAGGTGGGCGCCGCGCTGTCGGGGTGGGAGCCGTCCGTGAAGGTGTTGTGGTCCAGCCAGACGTGGCTGGAGCCGTAGACGACGGCGGTGTCGTACTCGGAGTTCCAGTTTCCGGTGGAGCCGTCCGTCGGGTCCCACTGCGGGAAGCAGTCGATCGGGCTCTCGAAGGTCAGGTTGCGGACGATGACGTTGTCGACGCCCTTGATCTGTAGGCTCGCGCCCTTGAACCCGGCGTCGCGGCCGATGCCGATGATCGTGGTGTTGGCGGGGACGTTCGCCTTGATGGTCTGGTCCTGGTTGGCGGCCGAGGCGCGGCGCAGGCCCTCGGGGCTGTCGTCGGGCTCGGCGCTCAGGTCGGTGTCCAGGCCCCAGGCCTCGGGCGAGTACTTCGCCAGGTAGGCGTCGAAGTCGTACCCGGGCGCGGCGAGCGAGTCGCACCCTTCCGACACGGCGTCGATGGTGCCCTTGACCTTGATGATCTTCGGTGCGCTGCCGTCGGCGGCGAGGGCGGCCTTGAACCCGGCCCAGTCGCTGACGGTGTGGACGTGGGCGGCGTCGGCGGCCGCGCCTCCGGTGGTGCCGGTGCCGTAGGAGCCCCAGCCGTCACCGGCGGCGAGGGTGTCGCGGGCCGTGTCGTGGGCCTTGGCCTGGGCGGTGGTGCCGGTGACCGCGAGGACCAGGGCGGTGCAGCCCGCCACGGCCAGGGTCTTTGTTATGACATGGGCATGCCATATCTGTGTGTTCATGATGCGGCTCGCTTTCGACTGTGAAGAGAAACGGGTCAGACAGCGGCCGGCGACGGCCAGGTGATCCAGGACTCCGGGATCTCGGCGTCGAGCCGGCGCACGTCCCGGGGCGCCAGCACCCGCCGGTGGAGCAGTTCTCCGGCGACCAGACGGGCCACCGCGATGGCACCGGGCGGATTGAAGTGCGTGTTGTCCTGCTCGGTCGCGGTCCAGTTGAAGTACCGCTTGGTCTCCTCGACGCCGAGCCGCTGCCAGAGCGCGAGCGACAGGGCCTGGATGTCGAGCAGCGCGACACCTTCTTCGGCGGCGAGCGCCCGTACGGCGGCCGGGTACTCCTTGTGGGTCGGCACGGCGTTGCCGCTCGCGTCGAACTTCCGCCGCTCGACCGAGGTGGCCAGCACGGGCCGCGCACCCCGGGCCCGAGCGGCCTCGACATACAGCCGCAGATACTCCTGATACGTGGACCACGGCTCGGTGTACCGGGTCGGGTCCTCGGACTTCTCGTCGTTGTGCCCGAACTGGACGAGCAGGACGTCACCGGGCTTGATCAGCCCGAGCATCGCGTCCAGCCGGCCTTCGTCGACGAAGGACTTGGAACTCCGCCCGTTCACCGCGTGATTGGCGACGGAGAGGCCCTTGTGCAGAAAGAAGGGAAGCGCCATGCCCCACCCGGTCTCGGGAGCGGCGTCGGAGTATTTCTGCGCGGCGGTGGAGTCACCGGCGATGTAGAGGGTGCGCTGTTCTCCGGCTTGCGCGGTACCGGTGGCGCTGAAAGCGACGGGCACGGCGGCGAGCGCCGCCACGGTGACCTGTCTGCGTGTGAGTGACACCTTGGGTAGCCTTTCTTCCCTCAGGGGCGCGGGGAACTGCGCGACCAGCCACGACGAACCCGCAGCTCCCCACGACCGCATTCACCCGGGCTCTTAGCCGTTCTGTTCCTTCCATTCCGCCTGAGCCTTGTTCAGCTGATCGGCCATCGTGTCCAGGAAGTCCTTCGCACTCATGTCACCGAGCAGCACCTTCTGGAAGTTCGGCTCGTTGTCCGCCTTGGAGATGGTGTTCCAGTCGGGCAGGTAGTACGGCAGCTGGACGATCGACGTGGAACCGTCGGTCAGCGCGGCCGCGGCCAGCTTCGTGGGCTCGGCCTCGGAGATCCACGCGTCCTTCGCGGCGTCGTTGTTGGACGGCACCTGCCCGGCCGCCTTGTTGAACTTCGAGTTCTCCGCGTGCGAGGTCGCGAACTCGATGAACTTCCAGGCCGCGTCCTTGTTCTTCGAGCTCTTGAACACCCCGAGCCCGTCGACGGGGTTGGAGACCTGGACCCGCTTGCCGTTCGCGCCGGCCGGCTGCGGAATGCCCCGGAACTTGTCGACGCCGAGCGCCTTCACATGGTCCTGGTAGGAGCCCAGGTTGTGGTTGAGCATGCCGATCGTGCCGGAGTCCCACTGGGCGACCATCTTGGTGAAGTCGTTGTTGAGGTCGGCGGCCGGGGTGTCCTTCTTGTACAGCGCCGCGTACTTCTCCAGCGCCGCGACGTTCTTCGGGTCGTTGAGCGTGGTCTTGTCGCCGTTCCAGAACGAGGTGATCCCGCTCTGCCCGTACGCCGCGTCCAGCGCCTGGGCGATGGACCCGGCTCCGCCACGGATGGTGTAGCCGAACTCGTTCTTCTTCGCGTTGGTGAGTTTCTTCGCGGCCTCGTAGAACGTGTCCCAGGTCGTCGGCTCGTCCAGTCCGGCCTTCTTGAACAGGTCGGTCCGGTAGTACAGCACACCGTTGTTGGCGGAGGTCGGGATCGAGTAGAGGGTCCCGTCCCCGCCACCGGACGCCTTCAGCACGCTCACCATGTCCTCGTTGAGCTTGCCGTTCAGGGCGGACCCCGCGAGCCGGTCGTCGAGCGGCTCCAGCGCGTTCTGCGCGGCGAACCCGGCGAGCATGGCCGCGCCGACTCCGCCGACGTCCGGGAGGCCGCCGCCCTGGATGGCGGTGTCGACTTTGGACTGGTACTCGGTGGACGCGATGCCGACGTACTCGACCTTGATGTCGGGGTTGGCCTTCTGGAAGTCGGCGATGACCTCCTTCCAGATGTCGGTGCGCACACCGCCGTTGTTGTCCCAGAAGACGATCTTTCCCTTGCCGCTGCCGTCCTCTCCCTTGTCGCCGCCGGCCCCGCTGCCGTCGTCACCGCAGGCGGTGGCGGTGAGCGCCAGGACGGACCCGAGGGCGACGGCTGCGGCAGCGCGCCTGCTTCTGCGAATGCTGATCTTCATTGGTCGGCTCTCTTCTTATGAGTCCAGCGGAGATGTGGAGTCCAGCGGAGATGTGACGTCGTGGGGGGAAGCCAGAGGGATGCCAGGGGGAAGCCAGCAAGCGCTTGCTACGAAGGTGCTGCGTCATTGCGGCTCCCCACGGGCTCACGGATTCGGTGCGTTACAGGCGGTCGGTGCTGCAGTGCGGGTTCGGCCGGGTCACTGGCTGACCGCCTTCCGCACCAGGGCCGCCGCTTCCAGCCGGGGCAGGCGTCCGTCGGCGACGACGGTGACGATCCGGCGTACGACGGTCTCGCCGGGCGGGACCGGCAGCCGCGTCCCGGACGCCAACGACGAGCCCACGCCCGGGTATTCGGCGGCGCGCACGAACCAGGGATCGCGACGGGTCACCTCGTCGGCACCGGCGAAGACGAGCGTCCAGGCACCTCCGGTGAGGGCGACCCAGTCGGCGCGGGTGCCGTGGACCGCGTCCTCGCCCTCACGGTCGACGGTGAACACCTCGGGTGCCGTGGCCTCCTTGCGGGCCCGCCAGAAGAAGCCGCCATAGGCCGCGCCCGGGCGGCCGTTGGTGGCCGGGTTGCCGATCGAGAGGGGCTCCTGGGTGACGTTGGTGAGCGCGAAGGTGAAGTCCAACGCCCAGGCAATCGGGGTGAGTTCGGTGGCGGAGACGGTACGGCGCTCGCGCAGCAGCTCGGCTCCGGAGGCGACCCAGCGCAGCTCCTCCACGAAGCCGTCCGGGTCGCACAGCGAGAAGGAGGCGTGGCGCTGGGCGCCGTGGTTGTCGAGCTCGGTCGGGCCCCGGTCGCGAACGTAGGTGCGTCCGCCCCAGAAGTTGTGCCCCTCGACGTCGGGAACGGCGACACCGACGCCGAGGTGGTGGGGGTGGTCGGCGGGGCCGAGTTCGGTGACCGCCGTGCCCGCCAGGGTGGTCACGGGGTGCAGACAAGGCCGCGGGGAGAGCCGGTCGGGCAGCTCGGGGCGGGTGACGTAGCGGCCGACGGGGCGGCCCGCGACCCGCAGGACCGGGGCATCGGGGGGCGTCATGTACTCACCTCGTTCGCTTCGTGCGGCCGGGCCCAGTCGGCGCCGAGCTCGGAGTACAGGGCGAGGCTGTCCGCGGCCGCGGCCACGAGCCCGTCGATGCCGGGGACGACCCGGCGCTCCTCGTCCGGCAGCAGCCGCCAGGCGGACGCCGGCAGCGGGGCCGGGTCGGGGGCCAGCCGGATCGCCTCGACGACCTTCATGAAGGCACCCGTCGCCTCCGGGGCGACCAGCAGCTCGTCGCCGTCGGTGAGGTGGCCCACCAGGTTCTCCAGCAGGTCGGTCAGGCCGTACTCGTACTCCTCGGGGCCGTGCCCGGCCCGCTGGAGGAGCACCCGGTCCTGCTTGTACCAGTAGGTGATCCGGCCGCGGTCACCGTGCACGACGACGTACGGGTCGCCGGGGTCCTCGGCGCACAGGGTCACGGCGACGGTCACCCGGAGACCGCTCGCCGTGGTGACGCGGACGCAGGAGGTGTCGTCGGACTCGATGTCGTTGGCGCGCTGGAGTTCGGTCTCGATGCGGGCGACGTCCTCGGCGCGGCTCGCGTCGGCCAGGGCGAGCGCGGTGGCGACGGCGTGCGCGAGAGGGTTGGTCAGGGCGCCGTCGATCACGTCGACGCCGTTCATCCGCCGCTTGCCCGCCCAGGGCGCGCGCCGGTAGTACGACTCGGCGCGGGCCCAGGCTCCGGCACCGCCGATCCCGGTCAGCTCGCCGATCGCGCCCTCCTCGATCAGCCGGCGGATCGCGGGCACGGCGTGCGAGCCCAGCGACTGGAAGCCGATCTGGCAGGCGATCCCGGCGGCGGCGACGCCGTCGGCCATGCGGCGGAACTCGGCGTACGACGGCGCCGGGGGCTTCTCCAGCAGGACGTGCACGCCCCGCTCGGCCGCCGCGAGCGCCAGGTCGGTATGGGTGGGGATCGGTGTGCAGATCACGGCGATCCGGGCGCCGGTGGAGTCGAGGAGCGCGCCGAAGTCGGCGGACTGCTCGGGCGTGCCGAGACCCTCGGGGATCTCCTCGCCGGTCAGCGGGGTCAGCTCGCAGATGCCCGCCAGCCGTACGATCCCCTTGTCCTGGAGCCGGCGGATGTTCTCCAGGTGCCAGCGGCCGTGGCCGCGCGCGCCCGCCAGGACGATGTCCACGGTGCCGGTGACGGCTGTGGTGTTCGTGACGGTCTCGTCGGTGTTCATGGCATCCTCCCTGCGCCCGCGCCGCGTGCCGGCTGTCGGTCGGCCGCCGCTGCACTGTCGATCTTTGAGTGCAGGGTAGGCGCCCGGCCGCCCTCAGCCGGGGTCACATGGTCGCCGCCCCCACGGGCCGAGCACCGCCGACCCGCACCCGGGCCGGAACCGACGCCCCCACGGGTTGAGCACCGCCCACCCGCACCCGGGCCAGAACCGACGCCCCCACGGGCCGAGCGCCACCCACCCACACCCGGGCCAGAATCGGCACCTCCGCGGGCCGAGCACCGCCCACTCACGCCGGGGCCGGAACCAACGCCCCCACGGGCGGAACGCCACGCACCCACGCCACGGCCAGAATCGACGCCTCCGCGGGCCGAGCGCCGCCCGCCCGCACCCGGGCCAGAATCGGCGCCTCCGCGGGCCGAGCACCGCGCACCAACACCCGGGCCAGAACCGACGCCCCCACGGGCGGAACGCCACCCACCCACGCCACGGCCAGAACCGACGCCTCCGCGGGCCAAGCACCGCCCACCCCCGCCGGGGCCGGAACCGACGCCCCCACAGGTGGAACGCCACCCACCCACGCCACGGCCAGAACCGACGCCCCCATGGGCGGAACGCCACCCACCCACGCCACGGCCAGAACCGACGCCTCCGCGGGCCAAGCACCGCCCACCCCCGCCGGGGCCGGAACCGACGCCCCCACAGGTGGAACGCCACCCACCCACGCCACGGCCAGAACCGACGCCCCCACAGGCCGAACGCCACCCACCCGCACCCGGGCCAGAATCGGCGCCTCCGCGGGCCGAGCACCGCGCACCAACACCCGGGCCAGAACCGACGCCCCCATGGGCGGAACGCCACGCACCCACGCCACGGCCAGAATCGACGCCTCCGCGGGCCGAGCGCCGCCCGCCCGCACCCGGGCCGGAATCGGGCTGCTCCCCCGCGCCCCCGGCCCGCCGTGCGACCGTCCCGGTGTGCGGGCGGCCGGTCGCCGTACCCGGCGTCGACGACATCTCCGCAGGCCCCGGCGCCCTGCCGAGCGGCGGATGTCCCACCGCGATCCGACGGAGTCTCATCCCTTCACCGCCCCCGCGCTGAAGCCCGTGATCAGCCACTTCTGGATGAAGGCGAAGACGATCACCACGGGGACCGCGGCGATGATGCCGCCGGCCGCCAGCGCGCCGAGGTCGACGCTGTCGGCGCTCATCAGGGTGTTGAGGCCGACCGGGATCGTCTGCTTGTCCTGGTTGTTGAGGAACATCAGGGCGAACAGGAAGTGGTTCCAGGAGTGCACGAAGGCGAAGGAACCGACGGCGATGAGACCCGGCCTGAGCAGCGGCAGCACGACGATCCTGAACGCCGTCATCCGGTTGCAGCCGTCCACCCAGGCCGCCTCCTCCAGGGAGTACGGCACGTTCTTGATGAAGTTGCTGATCAGGATCATCGACAGCGGCAGCTGGAACACCGTCTCGGCGATGATGACGCTGCCCAGCGAGTTGATCATGTTCAGCTCGGCGAAGATCTCGAACAGCGGCACCAGGAGCAGTGCGCCCGGCACGAACTGGGAGCACAGCAGGGCCAGCATGAACGCGTTCTTGATCCTGAAGTCGAACCGGGCGAGGGCGTAGCCGCCGGCCAGGGCGACCAGTGTCGTCATCACCAGGGTCGCCAGACCGACGTACACGCTGTTCTCGAAGTAGGTGCCGAAGGACCGCTGCGTCCACACCTTCTCGAAGTGGTCGAAGGTGATCGGCCAGGGCACCAGCGAGGTGGAACCGGCCGGGCGCAGCGCGAACAGCAGGATCCAGTAGAAGGGGATCAGGGTGAAGACGAGGTAGATCGACAGGGGCGTGTAGATCTGCCAGCGGGGCACCTCGTCCCAGGCGCGGCGGTGCTTCACCGGACGGGTCGCCTCCGGCGCCTGCGGCACGGGAGCGGGCGCGACCTTCGTGGCCTCCTTGGTGATCACTTGGAACCGCCTCCGAACTTGCTCAGCCGCAGGTAGACCATCGAGCAGAAGAGCAGGATCACGAACGCGACCGTGGTCAGGGCGGACGCGTAGCCGAAGTTGTGGGCGTCGACGCTGGTGTTGGCGATGTAGAGGGGGAGGGTGGTCGTCTCCCCCGCGGGCCCGCCGCCGGTCAGCGTGTAGAGCAGGTCGACGTTGTTGAACTCCCACACCGCGCGCAGCAGCGTGGACAGGATGATCGCGTCCTTCAGGTGCGGCAGCGTGATGTGCCAGAACTGCTTGATCTTGCTTGCCCCGTCGACCTCGGCGGCCTCGTACAGGTCCTTCGAGACGGACTGGAGGTCGGCGAGGATGAGGATCGCGAAGAAGGGCACCCCGCGCCACAGGTCGGCGACGACCGCCGCCGAGAACACGGTGGAGGTGTCCGACAGCCAGCTGGTGCCGTAGGAGCCGATGCCCAGGTCGGCGAGGTAACGGGTGACGCCCGTCTGGGAGTTGTAGAGCAGTACCCAGATCGCGGAGGTCAGCACACCGGAGACGGCCCAGGGCGAGAAGACCAGCGCGCGTCCGAGCCCCCGGCCCACGAAGGTCTGGTTGACGATCAGCGCGAGCGCGAGGCCGAACAGCAGCTGGAGTCCGACCTCGACGAGGACCCACTTGGCGCTGAAGGTCAGCGTGTCCCAGAACTGCGGGTCCTTGGTGAAGATCTGGACGAAGTTGTCGAAGCCCGCGTACCCGTTCCGCCACGGCTTTGTGGGGTTGTAGTTCTGGAGGCTGTAGTAGAAGACGCTGATGACCGGGTAGGCGATGAAGCCCAGCATCAGCAGGGCCGCCGGGGCGATCAGGAGGTACGGCAGTCGGCGGGGCGTGGCGGAGGCACGGCGCCGCCGCCGGGGTGGCGCGGGCGGTTTCGCCACGGCTGCGGCTTGGGCCATGACAGGGTCTCCGTTCTGGGTGCGGTAAGCGCTTTCTCGCTGTGCATGGGTGCCACTTGAGGTTGTGTGGCGAGTGCGGGTCTGCTGTGGCTGGTCGCGCAGTTCCCCGCACCCCTTGAGGTGGGTTCAGTCACCCTGCGTAAGGGTCTGAGACCTTGCCCTGCCTGGCCAGGAACTCGAAGTCGCAGCCTGTGTTCGCTTGGGTGATCTGGTCGTTGTAGAGGGCGCCGTAGCCTCGCTCGTAGCGGGTGGGCGGTGGCGTCCAGTCCTTACGCCGACTCTCCAACTCCTCGTCCGTGACGTCGAGTTGAAGCGTGCGCGCCTCGACGTCGAGGGTGATGCTGTCTCCCGTCCGCACGAGGGCCAGCGGGCCGCCCACGTACGACTCCGGGGCCACATGGAGCACGCACGCGCCGTAGCTCGTGCCGCTCATGCGGGCGTCGGAGATGCGGACCATGTCGCGCACGCCCTGCTTGAGCAGGTGGTCCGGGATCGGGAGCATGCCGTACTCCGGCATCCCGGGACCGCCCTTGGGGCCGGCGTTGCGCAGCACCAGGACGCTGTCCGCGGTGATGCCCGACTCCGGGTCGTCGATGGTGCGTTGCATGGACCTGTAATCGTCGAAGACGACCGCGGTGCCGGTGTGCTTGAGCAGGTGGGGCTCGGCGGAGATGTGCTTGATGACGGCGCCGTCCGGGCAGAGGTTGCCGCGCAGGACGGCGACCCCGCCCTCGCTCGCGACCGGGTTGTCCCGGGTGCGGATGACGTCGTCGTCGTGCACGACCGCACCCTCCAGCTGCTCGCCCAGGGTGCCGTTGACGGTCGGCCGGTCCAGGTGGAGCAGGTCGGTGATCCGGGAGAGGAAGGCGGGCAGACCGCCGGCGAAGTGGAAGTCCTCCATGAGGTACGTCCGTCCGCCGGGCCGTACGTTCGCCAGTACCGGGACCGTGCGGGCGATGCGGTCGAAGTCGTCCAGGGTGAGCTCGACGCCTGCCCGGCCGGCCATGGCGATCAGGTGGATGACCGCGTTGGTGGAGCCGCCGAGCCCGAGGACCGTGGTGACGGCGTCCTCGAAGGCGTCCCGGGTGAGGATCTCGGACGGCTTGAGGCCGGTCCAGGCGAGGTCCACGGCCCGGCGACCGGAGCCGGCCGCCATGCGCTCGTGCGCGGAGTCGACGGCCGGGATCGAGGAGGCCCCTGGCAGGCTCATGCCAAGGGTTTCCGCGGCGGCGGTCATCGTCGACGCGGTCCCCATGGTCATGCAGTGACCGGGCGAGCGGGCCAACCCGCCCTGGAGCTCGCGCAGTTCGCAGTCGGTCAGGTTGCCCGCGCGGTGCTCGTCCCAGTACTTCCACATGTCGGTGCCGGACCCGAGGGTCTCCCCGCGCCAGTGGCCCGGCAGCATCGGCCCCGCGGGCACGAAGATCGAGGGCACGTCGGCCGAGGTCGCGCCCATGAGCAGCGCGGGCGTCGACTTGTCGCAGCCCCCGAGCAGCACCGCCGCGTCGATCGGGTACGACCGCAGCAGTTCCTCGGTCTCCATGGCGAGGAGGTTGCGGTAGAGCATCGGGGTGGGCTTCTGGTACGTCTCCGAGAGCGTGGCGACCGGGAACTCCAGCGGGAAGCCGCCCGCCTGCCACACCCCGCGCTTGACGGCCTCGGCGCGCTCGCGCAGATGGACGTGGCAGGGGTTGATGTCGGACCAGGTGTTGAGGACGGCGATCACCGGTCGACCCCGGTACTCCTCGGCCTCGTAACCCAGCTGACGCATCCGGGCGTTGTGCGACCAGGTGCGCAACTGGCCCTCGGTGCCGTACCACTGGTGGCTGCGCAGCTCTTCGGGAAGCTTCCTGCCGGTGTTCTTCTCGCTGGTCATATCGCCCACCCGGCGGCTATCGCGGCGACCTCGGCGCGCTCCGACTCGGGCAACTCCCGGCTCGGCGGCCGGACTTCGCGGCGGCACAGGCCGAGGGAGGCGAGGGCCTCCTTGACGACGGTGACGTTGTCGGCGGAGCCGTTCGCCGCCCGGAGTTCCTCGAAGCGGCGGATCTGCTCCCAGACCTTCATGGCGGCCGGGAAATCCCCGGACCGAAGCGCTTCGATCATGTTCAGCGAGACGGCGGGGGCGACGTTCACCAGTCCGGAGGTGAAACCGGTGGCGCCCGCCGAGAAGTAGGAGGGGGCGTAGGGCTCGGCGAGCCCGGCCACCCACACGAAACGTTCGAGTCCCGCGTCCCGGGCGAAGGCGGCGAACCTGGCCGCGTCCGGGACGGCGTACTTCACCCCGATGACGTTCGGGCAGGCGTCGGCGAGTTCGGCGAGGCGCTCCCCGCGGAGCTGGGCGTTGCGGAGGTAGGGAACCACTCCCAGCTCCGGAACGGCCTCGGCGATGGCGCGGTGGTAGTCGACCCAGCCGCCCTGCGAGACGTACGGGTGGACGGGCTGGTGGACCATGACCATGCCCGCGCCGAGTTCCCGGGCGTGCCGGGCGGAGGCGACCGCGGTGGGCACGTCGTGCCCCACGCCCACCAGGACGTCGGCCCGCCCCCCGGCCTCGTCGAGGGTCAACTCCGTGACCAGACGGCGTTCTTCGGGCGCGAGGGCGTAGAACTCCCCGGTGTTCCCGTTGGGGGTGAGGGTGGTAATGCCTCCGTCGAGCAGCCGGCGCAGCAGGGCCCGGTGGGCGTCCCGGTCGACGGTGCCGTCCTCGGCGAACGGGGTCACCGGGATCGCCACCACGTCGGCCAGGGCCGCCCGCTGCGCCTCGAACGTCTCGCTGCTCATTCCTGGCCCTCCTGGTCCAGCACTCCGGGGAACGCCCGCTCGACGAAGGACGCGATGTGGGCGTGCAGGGCTCGGCCCGCGCTCTCCGCGTCGCCCTCCTGGGCGAGCCGCAGGATCTCCCGGTGCTCGCCGGCCTCGCGCTCCCAGGACGGCGAGGCCGCCCAGGCGACGGCGGAGACCAGGGCGGCCTGGTCGCGGACCTCGTCGAGCATCCGGCCGAGCAGCGGATTGCCGCAGGGCAGATACAGGGCGCGGTGGAACTCCCTGTTGGCCAGGGAGCGTTCGGCGGTGTCGGTGGCGTCGTCGGCCCGGCTCAGGGCGGCACGGGCGGCGTCCAGGGAGGCCCCTCGCCGTACCGCACGCCGCAGCGCCTCGGGTTCGAGAAGCAGGCGGACGTCGTAGACCTCGCGCGCCATGTCCGCGTCCACCATGCGCACCGTGACGCCCTTGTACTGGCTCATCACGACGAGCCCGGTCCCGGCCAGGGTCTTGAGCGCCTCGCGCACCGGGGTCTTGGACACCCCGAACTGTGCGGCGAGTTCGGTCTCCACCAGGGCCTGACCAGGCGTCAGGCGCCCGGTGAGGATGCGGCGTTTGATCTCCTCCAGCACGTACTGCGTGCGGGAGGGGATCGGCGTGGGCACAGAGGTCATGCGCGCCTCTCGGATCTCGCGTATCGCGTCTCATATATGACGTACGAAGTACGACGCGTTGAAGGTAGGAGGACGGTGTTGTTTCGTCAATGCTTCCGGCAAAGGAAGTTGGCGTCGCGGTGACGGCGCGTCAGACGAGTCGGGTGGCGCCCTCGAAGGCGGTCGAGGTCCGACCGGTGAAGGCGACGGCCGCGCGGGCGGTCGCCATGTCCCGGGTGAGCGTGGGCCCGACATGGGTGACGATCAGCTCGCGCGCCCCCGCCTTGCGGGCGATGTCACCGGCGTCCTCCGGGGTCAGGTGGACCTGTTCGCCTTCGCCATGTCTGTCGAGGTCCGCCTCGCACAGGAACACGTCCGATTCCGCGGCGAGTTCGACGAGGGCGGTGCACGGGCCGCTGTCCCCCGAGTACGCGAGGACCCGTCCGGCGCACTCGGCGCGCAGCCCGTACGTCTCGGCGTCGTGGACGACGGCACGGGAGGCGAGTCTCAGGTTCCAGTGCCGGGCCTCATGGCCGTCGTACAGGGGCTGGAAGTCGAGGACACCGCCGAGGAACCCGGTGTCGGACCGCCCGAAGAACCCGGCGAGCCGATGGGCGGCGCCGGGCGGGGCGTACACCGGGATCGGGGCGGGCGGGGTGAGACCGCCGTACGCGAAGGCGTAGACGGCGGCGAGGAGATCGGCACTGTGATCGGCGTGGAGGTGGGAGATCCAGATCGCCGTGAGCCGGGAGGGGTTCGTGTGCCGCTGCAACTCGGCGAAGGTTCCGGGGCCGGCGTCCACCCACACCTCGGCGCCCCCGCCGCGCAGCAGATAGCCGGAGCAGGGGCGGCCGGGCCCCGGGTGCGGGGAGGCGGTGCCGAGGACGGTGAGGCTGAGGGGCGGCATGGTGGGGAGCGTACGGTCCGGGCCCGCCGCCCGCCGCCGGTTTCCGTTCGACTACGGCACGGTCGTACCGGCGTCTACACGGGCCGGCCCGGGTTCCGCCCGCTGAGGCCCACGGCCCGGTCGAGGAGCGGGGCGTCCTGCGGCACCGGGACGATCGGGCCGAAGATGGCGTCGCGGCTCGGGTCGTCGGCGGAGGCCTCGAGGAAGGCGTACGTCGCCTGGAGCGCGGCCGGGTCCGGCTCGTACGGCTGACCGGTGGCCATGGCCAGGTCCCAGCCGTGGACGACGAGTTCGTCGACCGCGACGGCGGCGGCGATCTCGCCGGGCAGGTCCACGCCGCCCGCGCGGGTCATGCCGGTCCAGGCGGCCGGGTCCCGCCAGGCCTCGGCGAGCTCGTCGAGGACCTTGGGGAGCTCCTGGCGCCAGCCGGGGCCGATGTCCGGGGCGGAGTCGGTCGGCGGGGTGTCGGTGGTGGCACCCAGGTCCTTGCGGGCCGCGTCGCGGAAGGCCGTGGAGAGGCCGAGCAGATGGCCGAGCAGGTGGTGCACCGCGTACTCCGGACACGGTGTGGCGTGGCCCAGCTGCTCATCGGTGACGCCCTCGGCCAGCAGGGCGATGACGCGGGTCTGCGGTCCGAGGTCCAGGGGCGGGACGGTCATGCGGTGCTCCTCAGGGTTGGCGTGGTCGTGCGGGTTGGCGTGGTCGTGCGGGTGGGCGTGGTCGTGCGGGGTGAGCGTGGTCGTGAAGGGTGGACCGTCCCCGTTCCGAAAACTCATCGCTCGCACTTCTAGGGCACCTGCCCCATCCCTCCCCCGGGGCCTTAGACCCACGCTTTTCCTCCATGACGAAGACATGGGCGGTGCTCCGGGACCGCGACGCACGGCTGTATCTCACCGGGGTGCTCGTCTCCGGCTTCGGCACCTCGGCCCTGTGGCTGGTGTCCGGGGTCTGGGTCAAGGACCTCACCGGCTCGGACGGCCTGGCCGCGCTGTGCATGCTCGCGATGTGGGCGCCGACCCTCGCGGGTCCGCTGCTCGGCACCCTCGCGGACCGCGTCCGCCGCAAACCGCTGCTGGTCGGCGCCAACCTGCTGCTAGCCGCGCTCCTGCCGGTCCTCCTCACGGCCCGTGTCCCGGTCGTCCTCACGGTGCTTCTCGTGTACGGCGCGGTGGGCGTGGTCCATGACGCGGCGGAGTCCGCCCTGGTCGCCGGGGCCGTCGCCCCGTCCCTGCTCGGTGACTTGAACGGGCTGCGGATGGCGATCACGGAGGGCATGAAGGTGATCGCCCCCTTGGCGGGCGCCGGCCTGTACGCCCTGCACGGCGGCCCGGCAGTGGCCCTCCTGGACGCGGTCACGTTCGCACTGGCGGCGGGGCTGTACGCGGGCCTACGTGTCCGGGAGGCCGGGCTCGGGCGGGAGGCTGGTCCTGGGCACAAGAGCGGGGGCGGACGGGAGGCTGATCCCGGCCGGGAGCCCGGGCTCGGACGCGAGACCAGACCCGGGCGGGAGACCGGAAACGGACACGAGACCGGTCCTGAACGGGAGAGCGGGCGCGGACCGGAGACCGGACCCGGGCGGAAGGCCGGATCCGGAGCCGAAACCGGGCCCGGACACGAGACGGGCCCCGGACCCGAGAGCGGGCGCGGACCCGAGGCCAGTCCGAGACGGGAGAGCGGGCGCGGACCGGAGACCGGACGCGGACACGGACACGGACACGGACACGAGACCAGACCCGGACAGAAGGGCCGCCCCCGACCGTCCCCCCGCACCCCCTTCACCGAAGGCGCCCGCCACCTGTGGGCCCACCCCGTACTCCGCCCCCTGATCCTGGCCGGCGGCACCACCATGCTCTGTGCCGGGGTCAACGGCGCCCTGCTCTACGCCGTGATCGACGCCCTCGGCCGCTCCCCCGCGTACGCCGGTGTGCTGTACGCCGTCCAGGGCGTCGGATCCGTGGCCGTGGGGCTGTTCTCCGGGCCCGCCCTGCGGCGCCTGGGCGGGCGCCGGTTCGCCGGGTACGGCATCGTCCTGACCGCCGTGGCCGCCGGGCTCCGGGCCCTGCCCTCCGAGCCTCTGGCCCTGGCGGGCAGCGCGGCGATCGGCGTCGGCCTGCCCTGCGTGCTGATCGCCGCGCTCACCGCCGTGCAGCGCGAGACCCCGGACGCGCTGCTGGGCCGTACCGTCGCCACCGCCCACACCCTGGTGTTCGCGCCGAACGCGCTGGGCCTCGCGGCGGGCGCGGCCCTGGTCGAACTGGTCGACCAGCGGGTGCTGTCGGCGGTTCTCGGCGTGGTGTGGCTGGCCACCGCCGTGCCCCTGTTTCAGAGGCCGGCCAGCGCCGAGCGGATCGCCTCCAGGTCACCGTCCGACGCCAACCCGGCGTGATAGAGCCGGACTTCGGTCGCCCCGCACTCCCGCGCCCGGGCCACGTCCGCCGCGAGGGTGCCCGGGCTGCCGCCCATCTCCCTGACGACGGGGAAGTTGGCGGCGATCACCGCGTCGTCCCGGAGCCCGGCGAACGGTGTGAGCAGGCTCGGCCCGTCCGCGCAGGGCACCACCACACCGTCCGCGACGGACAGGATGTGCTCCGGGTCGACTCCCGCGTTGGCGCCCACGTGGTACGTCACCGGGTCGGCGTGCAGCAGGATCTGAAAGCCCTCGGGAGCGGCCGCGCGGACCGCCCGGACGGCAGCCTCCTGAAGCGTGCGGGCCGTCTCGCCGCGCCATGTGCGGGTGGCGGCCGCGAGCCCGTCACCGAGGAGCTTCCCGACCCCGGCCCAGCCCCCGTCGTCCGGCACCCCCCGCCACAGCGGCTCCAGGGCGATACGCACAGCCGCGGCCAACTCGTCGGAATCGACGCCCTGTTCGCCGTACCCTTCGCGGCACGTCCCGCAGAAGCAGAGCGCCATGAGGTACATCCCGGCGTCGCCGAGCGGGACCCCGCCGGTCTTGTCGTGGGCGTGCAGGTGCTGGAGGCCGTACCAGCCGAGGGACTCCAGCTCGGTGCCGGCCGCGCCGGGGCGGACGGCCGCCTCCACGGCGAGGTCGACGAGGTACGCGCGCGTGGCGGGCTGGGCGATGCACGGGGCCCACGGGTAGCGGTCGCCGTAGGCGTTGACGACGGAGGTGCCCGGATGCTCGGCGCCCATACGGGAGTTGTGCGCGAGGACGACCCAGGTGTGCACCTCCAGACCGGCCCCGGCGAGTTCCGCGCAGGCCGTCCCGAAGGCGTCCCCGGGGGCCCAGTCACCGGCCGCGTACGGACGCAGTTCGCGGCCCGCCCAGCGGTCGTCCGTCGGGGACGTGGGGTACAGCACCGCCGCGTGCTCGGCGGTGACGATGCGGTGGCGCGGGTGACGGGGGGTCAACGCGCGCGTGGAGTGGTACGCGGCGGCGAGGGTCGCCTGGCGCACGCCGAGCCCGGCGATGCGGGCCGCGGCCTCCGGGTCCCCGTTGACGTCCCAGGGGTAGACGAACGTGGACGCCTTCACTGTGCCGCCTCCAGGAGCGCGTGGCCGCGCTCGATGATCTGTGCGAGTTGCTTCACATGGTCCTCGTCCGGCTCGTGCAACGGCGGCCGGACCTCGCCCACGTCGAGGCCACGGAGCCGGACACCGGCCTTCACCAGGGAGACGGCGTACCCGCGGCCACGCGCGCGTAGTTCGACGAAGGGACGGTAGAAGCCGTCGAGCAGGCGGTCGGCCGTGGCCCGGTCGCCCTCGACGAGCGCGCGGTGGAAGGCGAGGGCGACCTCGGGGGCGAAGCAGAAGACGGCAGACGA
>NZ_KB911801.1:0-123691 GCF_000383655.1 Streptomyces sp. 351MFTsu5.1
GGGGTGTGCGGGGGCGTGTGCGGCGGCGTCGTCGTGGGCGGAGTCCCCGGCGTCGTCGGCGGAGTGTGGGGCGGGGTGTGCGGCGGGGTGTGGGGCGGCGTGTGCGGCGGCTTCGTCGTCGGCGGAGTGTGCGGGGGCGTGTGAGGTGGGGTGTGCGGGGGCGTATGCGGAGGCGTATGGGGTGGGGTGTGGGGAGGTGTGTGCGGGGGCTTCGTCGGGGGTGTGTGCGGGGGCTTGGTCGGGGGTGGCGTCTCCCCGCAGTCGCCGCCGTGGCTGCCGTAGCCGCCGTCGGTGTCGCAGTCGTCGCCGCCGTAGCCGTGGTCGTCCCCGCGGGAGGCGTGCCGGCCGTGGGGACCGTGGGAACCGGCCTTGTGCGGGGCCGGGGCGTTCGCGCAGGAGTTGCCGAACGCGGGGTCGAGCGCGGCGATCACGTCCACGGAGTCGCCGCAGGCGTTGAGCGGCACCTCCAGCGGCGCCTTCGCGGTGTTGCCGGACAGCACGCCCGCCGAGTCCCTGGCTGCCCCGCCCGCGTGCGATTCGGCGATCGCGGGACCGCCGCACAGGGACAGAATGCTCGTCGCGGCGGCGGCCGCGACCATTCCCTTGCTCAGTGTCTGGCGCAATCTCGTTGTCTTCCTGCTCGAAGAAATGGGAAAAGCCGGCCCCGAACGACTGGAAGACGTCCGGGGCCGGCCCTGGCACAGCCGGGCGGCTGGCGGTGTACGTCGTCAGCCGTTGACGCAGCTGTTGCCGATGGCCGGGTTCAGCAGGCCGATGACGTTCACGGTGTTGCCGCACACGTTGATCGGCACGTGCACCGGGATCTGGACCACGTTGCCGGAGAGGACACCCGGGGAGCCGATGGCGGCACCCTGGGCACCCGCGTCGGCGAAGGCCGGGGCGGCCATGCCGAGGGCCATGATCGCGCCCGCGACGACAGCGGCGGTCTTCTTCATGAGGTTTCCCTTCTCTGCGGTCATGCCTGAGGTGACGGTAGAAACCGAGCGAGCGCATTCGGGACGGCTCGCACCATGACCGGCAGGCTGTAGAACGAGGCATAGACAGCGAAGGAAACTACGGAACGTGTGTCGCCGGGTAATTCACTCGAACGCCTTCAAGGAAACACCTCATACGAGCAACACGAAAAGCAATTGACGGTGTATCAGCAACAAAAAATCGCCCGGGCCGTGGCCCGGGCGATTTCGAAGCGGAGATTCAGCTGCCGACGGCGCCGTTGCCGGACAGGGCGGAGACGTCGTCCACGATGTGCGACAGGGGCTCGTCGCCCTTGGCCTGCGTGGAGTTCTCGGCGCACTGCTGGTTCTGCGCGGCCGACAGGACTGGCACGTCCTGCGCGACACCGACGGCGGCGATGACGCCGACGAGGCCCTGCAGGTTCGCCTTCGCGGGCAGGCCGACGCAGAGCTTGTTGAGCGAGCTCTGGACCAGCGTGGCCTGCGGGCTCATGTCGCCCTTGGTCACCTGGTTGCCGAACGCGCTGTGGGCGCCGTTGCCGCTGGCCGACGTGGTGCCGTGGTCGTTGCCGATGGCAAGCGCCTGGGGGGCCACCGCCGCCGAGGCACCGACGACGGACGCGGCGACCGCCGCCACGGCCATTGCCTTCTTCAGCATTTTCGCTTTCCTTTCCTGGGACACGCCTCCTGGGACACGTCCCCGGGGACGAGACGCACTGTTCCTGCCTCCGCATCAACCCGTGGCACCCGGATTGGTTTCGACCCGTCACCCGAATGGCGCTGCCGCGGCGCGAAATTCCCCCGAGCCCCTTTGGGCCATCGGAGTGAATGACAGCAACCAAGCCGCGCCGGGGCGAGTTGTGCAGAGCGCTCCGGTGGTCGGGGTTTCTCCAGAAGGGAATCAGCAAGTGATCAAGAAGGTTCTGGCTTCCGCCGCGGTCGCCGCTTCCATCGTGGGTGCCGCCTCCCCCGCCATGGCCATCGGCAACGACCACGGCACCACGTCCGCCAGCGGCAACGGTGCCTCGCAGTCGTTCGGCAACTCGGCCACCTACGGCAACATGAGCCCGCAGATGGCGCTCATCCAGGGTTCGCTGAACAAGCCCTGCATCGGCCTGCCCGCGAAGGCGAACCTCCAGGGCATCCTCGGCCTCGCCGCCGTCGGCGTCCTGCAGGACGTGCCGGTCCTGTCGGCCCCGCAGAACCAGCAGTGTGTCGAGAACAGCACCCAGGCCAAGGGCGACGAGCCGCTGTCGCACATCCTGGACGACATCTCGGCCCTGTCCGGCAACGGCGCCGCGCACAGCTGAGCTGTCACGCACCGTGGGCCGATGAGCCCTGGGGCTGGTTTCTGAGCCCTCGTCAGCGGGCCGCCGTACCACCGGCGGTCCGCTGACTTATTTTGCGTCGCGTGACGATGAAGAGAACCCTTTCCTCGGTCGTCCTGGCGACCTCCGCCCTGCTGCTCGCGGGCGCCGTCCTCCCTGGCCGGACCGCCCCCGGCCGCACGGCCCACGCCGGGCACGGCACGAACATCCTGGTGATGGGAACGGACAGCCGGGACACCATCTCCGCCGCCGAGAAGCAGAAGTTCCACGCCGGTGGCTTCGCCTGCGACTGCACGGACGCCCTGATGGTGGTCCATGTCTCGGCCCGCCAGGACCGCGTCAGCGTGGTGGCCCTGCCACGCGACTCCTACGCCGACATCCCGCCCCACCGCGACGAGGGCACCGGCAAGCAGCTGCCGGCGCGCCCCTCGAAGATCAACGGCGCGTACGCCGAGGGCGGCCCCCGGCTGACCGTCGCCACCGTCGAGTCGATGACCGGACTGAACATCGACCACTACCTCCAGCTGGACTTCCGGCGGTTCATCGACGGCGTCGACAAGGTCGGCGGAGTCGAGGTGTGCACCGCCCGGCGCCTTCAGGACAAGGCCACCAAGCTGGATCTGAAGCCTGGCAAGCACCGGCTGAAGGGCGGCCCGGCGCTCCAGTACGTCCGGTCGCGGAAGGTGGACCAGGCGGCGGACCTCGGGCGCATCCAGCGTCAGCAGCGGTTCCTGGTGCAGGCGCTGCGCGGGCTCCAGGCGAAGCGGCTGCTGACCGACCCGGTGAAGACGGCCGGCCTGGTGCGCACGCTGCTCGGGTCCGGGCGCGACGAGCAGGGTTTCACCGCCGGGGACCTGGTGGAGCTGGCGACCGCGCTGCACAAGGTGCAGGCGAAGAACACGGAGTTCGCGACGGTGCCGATCGCCGGGTTCAACCCGACCCGGCCGGACATCGGCTCCACGCTGGCCTGGGACAAGGCGAAGGCGGGCGCGATGTTCAAGACGCTGCGCGAGGACCGGTCGCTGCTCAAGGCGGGTACGAATCCGAAGCCCTACGACCCGCCCCGCCTGATGCATGCCGTCACCGTGCGCGGGAGTGCTTACGCCTGCACATGAGGGGCGCCCGCCGGTTCCGGACGCGCGCTGGGCCAATCGGGGCAAAGAGCGCAACCCCGGCCGGGGGTCGGGCGTTGACGATCATGCAGCTCCTCCCCGGAGTCCGCTTTTCGAAGGGAATGAACATGAAGAAGCTGTGGGCAACCGCGGCTGTTGCCGCGTCCGTCGCCGGTGTCGCGGCCGCGGCCGCCCCCCAGGCGCTCGCCATCGGCAACGACAGCGGCACCACGTCCGCCAGTGGCAACGGCGCCTCGCAGGAGTTCGGCAACTCGGCCACGTTCGGCGACATGAGCCCGCAGCTCTCGCTGGTCCAGGGTTCGCTGAACAAGCCCTGTGTCGGCCTGCCGGCCAAGCTGAACCTCCAGGGCCTCGTCGGCGTCGCCGCCGTCGGCGTCCTGCAGGACGTGCCGATCCTGTCGGCCCCGCAGAACCAGCAGTGTGTCGAGAACAGCACCCAGGCCAAGGGCGACGAGCCGCTGTCGCACATCCTGGACGACATCTCGGCCCTGTCCGGCAACGGCGCCTCGCACAGCTGAGGCTCCCCGCTCCGCCGGAACGGCGGGTCACCGGTTCTCCGGTGGCCCGCCGTTTTCGTGCGCCCGGGTGCCGAACGGGTGCCTCACGGCCGGCAGGCGGCCTCACTTCCGGTAGATGGCCTCGATGTCCTCCGCGTACGCCGCCGTCACCGCGTGCCGTTTGACCTTCAGGGACGGGGTGAGCATGCCGTTGTCCTCGGTGAACTCCCCCTCGACCAGGCGGAAGGCGCGGATCGACTCGGCGCGGGAGACGGCCGCGTTGGCGTGGTCGACGGCCTTCTGGAGGTCGGCGTGCAGCCGTTCGTCCTTGGCGAGTTCGGCGTGCGGGGTGTCGGCGGGCAGGCCCCGGACGGAGAGCCAGTGGGTCATCGCCTCGGGGTCCAGGGTGATCAGGGCGGCGACGAAGGGGCGGTTGTCGCCGACGACGAGGCACTGGCCGACGGGGGCCCGGCTGCGCAGCCGGTCCTCCAGGACCGCCGGGGAGACGTTCTTGCCGCCGGAGGTGACGAGGAGGTCCTTCTTGCGGCCAGTGATGGTGAGGTAGCCGTCCTCGTCGAGGGCGCCGAGGTCGCCGGTGGCGAACCACTCGTCCTTGAGAACGGCGTCGGTGGCCTCGGGGTTGTTCCAGTAGGCACCGAAGACGACTCCGCCCTTGACGAGGACCTCGCCGTCCTCGGCGATGCGGATCGCGGTGCCGGGGATCGGCTGGCCGACCGTGCCGGGGCGGGGGCTGAGCGGCGGGACGATGGTGGCGGCGGCGGTGGTCTCGGTGAGGCCGTAGCCCTCGTAGATGATGATGCCGGCCGCGGCGAAGAACAGGTTGAGGTCGCGGTCGAGGGGTGAGCCGCCGCTGATGGCGTAGCTCATGCGGCCGCCGAGTTCCTTGCGGATCCGGCGGTACACGAGCAGGTCGTACAGGCCCCAGGCGGCGTAGAGGCCGGGGCCCGGGCCCTTGCCCCGGCCGAGGAACCTGTTCAGATACGCCTGGCCGAAGCGGACGGCGATGCGGTGGGCGCGGTCGAAGGAGGCGGCGCGGCCCATCTTCTCGGCGGTGGCGCGGCCGGTGGCGTGGATCTTCTCGAAGAGGTACGGGACGCCGACGAGGAAGGTCGGGCGGAACTCCTTGAGCGCGGGGCGCAGTTCGTCGGGCTTGATGCTCGGGCAGTGGCCGATCTCGATGCGGGCCATCAGACAGGCGATCTGGAGGGTGCGGCCCATGATGTGGGCGAGCGGGAGGAAGAGCAGGGTGGAGGCGGTCTGGTCGGTGACCTCCTTGAAGATGGGGTGCAGCAGCTCGACGGTGTTGGCGGCCTCGGCGTGCAGGTTGGCGTGGGTGAGGACGCAGCCCTTGGGGCGGCCGGTGGTGCCGGAGGTGTAGCAGATCGTGGCGATGGTGTCGGGGGTGAGGGCGGCGCGGCGCTTGGTGACCTCGTCGTCGGGGATGTCGTGCCCGAGGGCGGTGAGTTCGTCGAGGGCCGCTGACTCCACCTGCCAGACACGGGGCTTGACCTGGTGGTCGGCGGTGCCGGTGGTGACGGTCGCCGCGTTCTCGGCGTTCTCGGTGACGACATGGCGGGCGCCGGAGTCCCGGACGATCCACTCCACCTGCTCGGCGGAGGAGGTGGCGTAGACCGGGACGGTCTGCCCGCCCGCCGCCCAGATCGCGAAGTCGAGGACCGTCCACTCGTAGCGGGTGCGGGACATCACCGCGACCCGGCCGCCGGGCTCCAGCCCCTCCGCGATCAACCCCTTGGCCACGGCGGTGACTTCGGCGGCGAACTCCCGGGCGGTGACCGGACGCCAGCCGGTCCCGTCACGGCGGTGCAGCACCACCGTGTCCGGGGTCTCGGCCGCGTTGGTGAAGGGGAGGTCGGCGATGCTGCCGGTGGTCGGGGGCGGGGCGAGGGGCGGTGTGCGGGCCTCCCGTACGACACCGTTCTCGTCCTTGACGACCTCGACCGCGCTCCGGCCCGCCAGGTTTCTCGCCCTCTTCAGGTCCTTGCGTACGCCCATGCTGGCTCCCCGGTCGGCTCCGACTGGGCCGCTAACTTACCCTCAAGTAAGAAAAGGTCAATGGGTCCGGCGTCAGTCCGTGAGGTGCCGGGCCCGGCCGATGGTGGCGGCGAGTTCGCGGACCGCGCTGTCGTCGGTGCGGTCGCCCAACTCGTCCGCCCAGTGCGCGAGTTCCCTCATGGACGGCCGGCCCGGCAGGCGCTGGTCGGTGTACGTGTCGCGCAGGGCGTCGGCGAAGTAGGCGGCGACCGCGTCGACCTGGAAGCGGGGGTTCGCGTGGTGCAGGGAGTCGTCGAAGGTCTCCAGCTCGGCGGACCGCTCGTGCGGGGCGCGGGTCTCGGGGTCCTGCCAGCGGACGGTCGCGGTGGCCAGGTGCCCCTCGGCGCCGGGCCTGGTGCGGACCGCGTAGAGGGCGGTGACGGTGTGGCCGGGGCCGACCTCGCCGCCGTCCACGCGGTCGTCCCGGAAGTCGTCGTCGGCGACGCGGCGGTCGTCGTAGCCGATCAGGCGGAACCGCTCGACGGTCCGTGGGTCGAAGGCGACCTGAGCCTTGGCGTCGCGGGCGGTGAGGTCGATGTTCTGCGGGAGCTGCTCGCAGAAGACCTTCTCGGCGTCGTCGGCGCCGGAGACGTAGACGGTGTGGCCGTCGCCCTTGTCGGCGAGGCGTTCCATGAGGGCGTCGCCGTAGTCGCTGCCGACGCCCACGCCGAAGAGGGTGATGCCGTGTTCGCGGCGGGCGGTGTCGATGCGGTCGAGGATGGAGTCGGGGTCGGTGTCGCCGTCGTTGGCGAGGGCGTCGGAGATGAGGACGACCCGGTTGGTGGCGCCCTCGCGCAGGCCCCTGACCGCCGTGCGGTAGCCGGTCTCGACGCCCGCACCGAGGTTGGTGGAGTACGTCGGCTCCAGGCCGTCGATCGCGTGGTGGATCTTGCCGCGGTGGCCGCCGAGGCGGGTCATCGGCAGGACCGTCTCGGCCTCGTCGCTGAAGGTGACGATCGCGACCGAGTCGTCGTCGTGGAGGCGTTCCGTCATGGTGTCGAGGGACTGCTGGGCGAGATCGAGGCGGCCGGGTTCGGCCATGGAGCCGGAGATGTCGATGACGAAGGTCAGGGCGGCCGGCGGGCGTTCGTCCGCGTCGTCCTCGGCGTTCCTGGTGGCCAGGCCCACCCGGACCAGGGACCAGTGGTCCTGGTCGGTGCGGGCGCCGTCGACGGTGACCGAGAAGCCGTTGCCGTCGGGGCGGTCGTAGTCCTGACGGAAGCTGTTGACGAACTCCTCGGGGCGGATCGTCGCGGGGTCGGGGCGGCGGCCCTCGGCGAGGGTGCGGCGGGCGTAGCCGTAGGAAGCGGTGTCGACGTCGAGGGCGAAGGTGGAGAGGTAGTCGGGTGCCTGCGGCTCCGGGGAGTCGAGGTCGCGGGACTCCCCGGAGTTCTGATCGCCCTCGGGCTGGTCCGGGGCCGGGAAGGCCGAGCCGTACGAGCCGCCCTTCGATCCGTCGGTGCTGCTGTTGCTGCCGTCCTCTCCCCCGCCGCAGCCGGTGAGCAGCAGGCCGCCCGCCACCGTGAGGGCG
Organism: Streptomyces sp. 351MFTsu5.1; assembly: GCF_000383655.1. NCBI lineage: Bacteria > Bacillati > Actinomycetota > Actinomycetes > Kitasatosporales > Streptomycetaceae > Streptomyces > Streptomyces sp. 351MFTsu5.1. The sequence goes on from NZ_KB911801.1 coordinate 7,537, forward strand.
AGCATCACCTGTCGTGTCCGCTGTCGCTCCATCGTCCCTACCCCCTGGGCCTGTTGACGTCGGCTTCTGCGACTGTGACGGGTCAGGGGGCCGGAACGTGCGCCACGGAGCGTTGCGGATGGGTATCGAAGGGGGCACGGAGACGGCCCGTCGAGACCGGTGGGTGACCCTCCGTTGACCTAGGAGACCACGTCCTTGCGGGCGAAACCCCGGAAGGCCAGGGCGAACAGCACCAGAGCCAGCGTTATTGACAGGGAGGTGCCCTGGATCATGTCGGACCACTCCAGCTTCGGCTGTACGGCGTCCAGCCAGGCGTACTGCCAGTGCGCGGGCAGGAAGTCGCGCCAGTCGCCGAGGGCGGTCACCTGGTCCAGCACATTGCCGACGATGGTGAGGCCGACCGCGCCGCCGACCGCGCCGAGGGGGGCGTCGGTGCGGGTGGAGAGCCAGAACGCGAGGGCTGCGGTGACCAGTTGGGAGACGAAGAGGTACGCCACCGTGATCAGCAGGCGTCCGGCCGCCGTGCCCGCCGACAGCGAGCCGCCGGTGGGGAGTTCCAGCGGGCCCCAGCCGTAGGCGACCGTACCGACCGCGAGGGCGACCAGCGGGAGCATGATCATCGCGACCAGGCTGAGGGTGAGGCCGACGACGAGCTTCGACCAGAGCAGCCGGGCCCTCGGCACCGGGGCCGCGAGGAGATAGCGCAGCGAGGACCAGCCGGCCTCAGAGGCGACCGTGTCCCCGCAGAACAGCGCCACGGGGATGATCAGCAGGAAGCCCGCGGAGGCGAAGAGGTTGACCGCCGCGAAGTTCGGCCCCGACAGGGTCGCCGTGTCCATCAGGTTGACCCGGTTGTTGCCCGAGCCCGGCCCGCCGCCCAGCTGGAACGCGATCAGCAGGACGAAGGGCAGGGCGACCAGGATGCCGTACATGACGAGGGTGCGGCGGCGCTTCAACTGCCGTGCCAGCTCGACGCGCAGGGGCAGGGTGCGGCCCGCGCGGTAGCCGTCGGCGACCTCCGCGCGCTCGGTGAGCGTGCTGCTCATGCGGAGTCTCCGATCAGGGTGAGGAAGGCGTCCTCGAGGCGGCGGTGCGGGCCCACCGACGTCACGGGGACCTCCAGCCGGACCAGTTCGGCGACCAGGTGCTGCGCGGAACCGTCGGCGTCGAGTCGTACCAGAAGGCCGTCGTCGGTGGTGACCGCCGACGCCACGCCCGGCAGGGCCGCGACCTTCTCGGCCACGGGCTCCTCGACCGGTACGGCGGTGCCGACCAGCAGGGTGTCGCCGGAGCCGACGATCTCGCGGACCGGGCCCGCCTGGACGAGCCGGCCATGGTCCATGACGACCAGGTGGGTGCAGGACTGCTCGACCTCCGAGAGGAGGTGGCTGGAGACGATGACCGTGCGGCCGGCCGCCGCGTAGCGGATCATCACCTCGCGCATCTCGCGGATCTGCGGCGGGTCGAGGCCGTTGGTGGGTTCGTCGAGGATGAGCAGGTCCGGCATGCCCAGCATGGCCTGGGCGATGGCCAGCCGCTGGCGCATGCCCTGGGAGTAGGTGCGCACCGCGCGGGCCAGGGCGTCGCCGAGGCCGGCGATCTCCAGGGCCTCCTCCATGTGGGCGTCCTCGGGCGGGCGGCCGGTGGCCCGCCAGTACAGCTCCAGGTTCTCCCGGCCCGACAGGTGCGGGAGGAAGCCGGCGCCCTCGACGAAGGCGCCGACGCGGGAGAGGACGGGGGCACCGGGGGCGATGGCGTGACCGAAGACGCGGATCTCGCCGCCGTCGGGCTTGATCAGGCCCATCAGCATGCGCAGGGTGGTGGTCTTGCCCGCGCCGTTCGGGCCGAGGAGGCCGAGGACCTGGCCCTTCTCGACGCGGAAGGAGAGGTCGCGGACCGCGTACCGGTCGGCGGACTTGGCGTACCGCTTGCTCAAGTCGCTTATCTGGAGGGGGACTTCCGCCAGCTCCGGCTCGGGGGGCGCCGGGGCCGTCGTACGGCGACGGCCGGTCACCACGAGGACCAGCGCGAGCACCGCGCCGGCCAGGGGCAGCCACCACACCCAGGCGGGCAGCGGGGCCTGGGTGTTCTTCTCGCCGAGGGCGGTGGGGACCTGGAGGTCGCTCTTCAGGGAGACGGTGTACGTCGCCGGGGTCACCGGGGAGGCGTAGCCGAGGTCCGTGGAGGCGAGGACCAGCCTGAGGCGGTGGCCGTCGTCGATCTCGTGGTCGATCGCCGGGAGGGTGATCGTGACGTCCTTGCCGGCCTTCGCGCCCTCGACCTTGAGGGGCTCGACGAGCTGGGAGGGCAGGGTCTGCTGTCCGCCGCGGCCCGGGGAGACGTCGTACAGCTTGGCGAAGAGGACCGCGTCGTCGCTGGTCGACTTCACGTGGACGGTGACGGTGGGCGAGCCGGTGATCTGGAGGTCGTCCTTCACCGGGGCCGACTCGAACGCGGCGTACTGGCCCGGGAAGTCGAGGGAGACGCCGACGCCCAGGGAGGAGAGCTGGGCGAGGCCGCCGGCGCTGCCGAGGCCGGGGAGGGCCGAGACGGCGGGCGGGCTGGCGCCGGCCGGGTTGACGAAGTCCTGCTCGCGGCCTGCGAGTCGGACCTTGTGCTCGTCGCTCTCCAGACCGGGGTAGGTGTCGGCGGTGACGCCGGTGAGGCGGGGTTCGCCGTCGCCGGTGCCGGTGCCGAGGGTGCGGGTGACGCGGAAGGCGGGGCCGGTGTCGGCGGACTTGTCGTCCTTGAGGTAGCGGTCGAACCAGGACGCGGTCCGCGCCTGGACGCGGCTCGTCTCCAGGTCGCCGCCGTCGTGGCCGCCCGCGATCCAGTCGACGTCGACGGGGGCGCCGTTGGCCCGGATCGCCTTCGCGGCGGCGTCGGACTGGTCCAGCGGGAACAGGGAGTCCGTCTGGCCCTGGAACAGCAGGGTGGGGACCTTGATGTCCTTGGCCACGGCCGACGGGGAGCGTTCCTCCAGCATCTTCTCGGCGCTCGCGTCCGGGGTGCCGGACTGGGCGACGCGCTGGTACATCGCGCAGATCTGCGGCTCGAACTTGGCGCAGCCGCCTGCGGAGTTGACGAAGATTCCGGCCCAGAGCTTCTTGAACACGCCGTTCGGGAAGAGGGCGTCCGAGAGGTTCCAGTAGGTGATCTCGGGCGCGATGGCGTCCACGCGGTCGTCGTGGCCGGCGGCCAGCAGGGAGATCGCGCCGCTGTAGCTCGCGCCGGTCACACCGACCCGGGGGTCACCGGGCTTGTCGAGCTGGACCTGGGGCTGCCTCGCCAGCCAGTCGATCAGCTTGCTGACGTCCTTGACCTCGGCGTCGGGGTCGTTGAGGCCGACCTTGCCGGTGGACCTGCCGAAGCCTCTCGCCGACCAGGTGAGGACCGCGTAGCCGTCTCTCGCGAGGGCTTCCGCCTGTGGGCGTACGTCGTTCTTGCTGCCGCCGAAGCCGTGGCCTATGAGGACCGCGGGGCGCCTCTCGGTGCCGTTCGTCGTGAAGTACGAGGTGTCTATGCGGACGCCGTCGATCGACATGATCTGGTCCGCGCGGTGCACCGGGGGTGGGTCGTCGGAAGCGGCGGCCGTCCATGTCCCGGCTGCGGCGAGGACGACGACGGAGGCCGCGGCGGCGATCCACCGCGGCCTCCGGAGGCGTCGAAGATCCATGATTCAACGGTACGGGGTGAAGCTGTCGGGAACTTATCTACCGGGGGCTGAACTCCGGGCCATCCTGGGGGTGGAGTCGGTCTCGTCCCGTACAGCAGGTGCGGTACGGCTCTGGGCCCGTGGGCGTCCGCCCCTGGGTCAGTTCACGCATCCGGAATCGAGACGAGCCACCTTGTTGCGGCTCGGGGGCGCAGGTACAGCACCCAGTACAGGGTCGCCGCTGCTGTGATTCCGCCCGTCCACAGCAGGTACTCCGGTTCCTGCTGGGTCAGGATGTACGCGAGGACCGCGATCAGGAGGATCGGCACGGCGGGCCAGAGCGGCATGCGCCAGGCCGGGGTGTGCTTGTGGTGGTTGCGGCGGGAGAGGAGGGCCGCCACTGCCACCAGGAGGTACATGCCCGTCACCGAGACGCCCGTGACGCCGTAGAGCGTGTCCAGGTTCACGAAGCACAGGGCCGCTCCCGGGATGCCCACCGCGAGGGTGGCCACCCACGGGGAGCCGAAGCGGCCGAGCTTCGCGAAGACGGTGTTGACCGGGGAGGGCCAGGCCTTGTCCCTCGCCGAGGCGAACAGGACCCTGGAGTTCTGGATGACCATGACGATGCCTGCGTTGATGATCGCGAGGGCGACGCACAGGCTGACGAAGGTGCCGACCGCGGAGTTGGACCAGGCCGAGACCATGGTGCCGATGTCGCCGCCGGTCAGTTCGGTGAGGTCGGAGGCGCCCAGGGTGATCGCGACCACCGGGACCAGGATGATCACGGTGGAGATGGCGAGGGTGGCCAGGACCGTGCGGGCCACATTGCGGCGGGGGTTCTCCAGTTCCTCGGAGAGGTAGACGGCCGTCGAGAAGCCCTGGGTGACGAAGAGGGCGATGGCAAGGCCCGAGACCACCAGCATGGCCGTCACCGTGTCCACTTGGCCGTGCGCGCCCGCCACCTGCATGGACAGGAGGCTGCTCGGGCCGCGTTCCGCGTGGGTGAAGCCCAGGAGGGCCACCACGGCCGCCGCGATCACCTCGAGGACCAGGAAGACGCCGGTGATCCACGCGTTGGCGCGCAGGTCGAGGAGGCCGGCGAGGGTGGCCAGGAGCATGACGCCGGCGCCCGCGACGGACGGGTCCAGGTGGATCACCGGGGCCAGGTAGTCGGCCGTGCCCATCGCGATCACCGGCGGGACGATCATGACGACCAGGAGGGACAGCACGAAGACGAGCCAGCCCGCGAGGCGTCCGGCCAGCGTGGAGACCATGGCGTACTCGCCGCCGGCGCTCGGGATGAGGGTGCCGAGCTCCGAGTAGCAGAACGCCACGGCGATGCAGAGGAGGGAGCCGATGGCGATCGTCAGGGCGGTGGCGGTCCCGAGCGTGCCGAAGAGGTCCGGGACCACCACGAAGAGGGTGGACGCCGGGGTGACGCACGACAGGGTGAGGAGGGTGCCGCCGACCACGCCGATGGAGCGGTTGAGCGTGGCGTGGCCGTGCTCCGGCGCCTGGGCGCCGACGGTGTCGGCGGGGCGGAGGGTGTCGGTCATGGTGCTGCATGGAACCCCGACGAAAACCGGCGCGTCAATAGGTGACTTGCTGCGAAATCCGTAGATCGAGAGGCGTCGGATTGGTGAATACGACAGTTTCGCTTAATGGCGTCTGCGTTTTCCGGGGTACGGGAATCGCAGTGGCGGCGTGAAAAAACGTACCGCTAAAGTCGCAGCTCACTGATCATTCAGGGGGGCACATGAAGCTCAAGTACACCGCTGCCTGGGTGGGGTTCACGGCGGCGGCGATGGTCGCGGTCTCGGCCTGCGGCTCGGAGGGCGTGAAGAGGGCGGTCGACGTCGCCGACAGGACGGACGCGATCATGGCGGCGCTCGCGCGGGCCACCGACCGGACGGAGAACCTGGGCTCCGCGGAGGTGAGGATATCCACCGCGACGGCCACGGGTGCGGCTCCGATCACCATGGAGGGCACCTACTCCTGGGGCGGCGGCTACGCCTTCGACGTCGACATGGACACGAAGGCCGCCCAGATGCAGCAGCTCCAGCACGCCCCGACCACGCGCATGCTGTTCGTGGACGGCGCCTACTACTACGACATCGACCCGCAGCCCTCCGGCCCGCTCAAGGGCAAGGAGTGGATGAAGGTCGACGCATCGGCCGTCTTCGGCGAGAAGGGCGCGCAGGCGTTCAACGGGGCCGGCGGCGGGAGCCCGGCGGCCTCCATGAAGGGCCTCAAGTACGCGAAGAACGTCGAGGATCTCGGCAAGGAGACCGTCGACGGGCGGAGCGCGACGCACTACCGGGCGCGGCTCGACCAGGCCCAGCTGGGCAAGTTCAAGGACGCCTACGGCGACCAGGACACCCTCTCCGGCGCGGTCACCGGTGGAGCCTCATCGATGACCATGGACGTCTGGGTCGGGGGCGACGACCTGCCGGTGCGGCTGAAGCAGAAGATCGGCGCGATGACCGTGACCATGGACTTCGAGAAGTTCGGCAGGACGGCCGTCGTGAAGGCCCCGCCGGCCGCCGAGACCGGTGACGTGAGCAAGGTCGTCAAGGACGCCGCCGGCAAGCAGTGAGCGGAGCCGGGCGCCGGACAGGCACGCGCGTGTCCGGCGCCCGGACGTGCCTCAGTGGTTGCGCGGGAAGCCCAGGTCCACGCCCGTGGGGGCGTCGGCCGGGTCGGGCCAGCGGGTGGTGACGACCTTGCCGCGGGTGTAGAAGTGCGTGCCGTCGTTGCCGTAGATGTGGTGGTCGCCGAAGAGGCTGTCCTTCCAGCCGCCGAAGGAGTGGTAGCCGACCGGGACCGGGATCGGGACGTTCACGCCGACCATGCCGGCCTCGACCTCCAGCTGGAAGCGGCGGGCGGCGCCGCCGTCCCGGGTGAAGATCGCGGTGCCGTTGCCGAACGGCGAGGCGTTGATGAGCGCGATGCCGTCGTCGTAGCTGTCGACGCGCAGCACGGTCAGGACCGGGCCGAAGATCTCGTCCTGGTAGGCCTTCGCCGTGGTCGGGACCTTGTCGAGCAGCGAGATGCCGATCCAGTGGCCGTCCTCGTGACCCTCGACCGTGAAGCCGGTGCCGTCGAGCACGACCTCGCAGCCCTCGGCGGCCGCGCCCTCGACGTAGGACGCCACCTTGTCGCGGTGCACCTTCGTGATGAGCGGGCCCATCTCGGAGGCCGGGTCGTTGCCGGGGCCGATCTTGATCTTCTCGGCGCGCTCGCGGATCTTCTCGACCAGCGTGTCGCCGATGGAGCCGACGGCCACGACCGCGGAGATCGCCATGCAGCGCTCGCCCGCGGAGCCGTAGGCCGCGGAGACGGCCGCGTCGGCCGCCGCGTCCAGGTCGGCGTCCGGCAGGACCAGCATGTGGTTCTTGGCACCGCCCAGGGCCTGCACCCGCTTGCCGTTGGCGGAGGCGGTGGTGTGGATGTAGCGGGCGATCGGGGTCGAGCCGACGAAGGAGACGGCCTTGACGTCCGGGTGCTCCAGGAGGCGGTCGACGGCCACCTTGTCGCCGTGCACGACGTTGAAGACGCCGTCGGGCAGACCGGCCTCGGCGAGCAGCTCGGCGATCTTGACGGAGGCCGACGGGTCCTTCTCGGACGGCTTGAGGACGAAGGTGTTGCCGGTCGCGATGGCGATCGGGAACATCCACATCGGGACCATCGCCGGGAAGTTGAACGGCGTGATGCCGGCGACGACACCGAGCGGCTGGCGGATGGACGCCACGTCCACGCGGCTGGCGACCTCGGTGGACAGCTCGCCCTTCAGCTGCACGGTGATCCCGCACGCCAGGTCCACGATCTCCAGGCCGCGCGCGACCTCGCCGAGCGCGTCGGAGTGCACCTTGCCGTGCTCGGCGGTGATCAGCTCGGCGATCGCGTCCCGGTTCGCCTCGAGAAGGGCGCGGAACTTGAAGAGGATGGTGGTGCGCTTGGCGAGGGACGAGGTGCCCCAGGTCTGGAACGCGTCCTTCGCGGCGGCCACGGCGGCGTCGACCTCGTCGACCGAGGCGAACGCGACCTTCGTGGTGACCGCGCCGGTCGCCGGGTCGGTGACCGGCCCGTAGTTCCCCGACGCGCCCTCGACGGTCTTGCCGCCGATCCAGTGGTTGACGATCTTCGTCATGACCGAGTACTCCTTCACAGATGGCGGCGTCGGGTAGAGACGTGCCGTTCGTACAGCTCACGGGCCTTCACCGCGGACGCTCTGGTCGCGGTCTCGGCCACAGGTACATCCCACCAGGCCTGCGCCGGCGGCGGGCCCGACACTGTGTCTGCCGTTTCCGTCTCGACGTAGACACATGTGGGAGTATCCGCGGCCCGCGCCTCGGCGAGGGCTGCGCGGAGGTCTCGTACGGTCTTCGCACGCAGCACGCGCATACCGAGGCTGGCCGCGTTGGCGGCCAGGTCCACGGGCAGCGGGGCGCCCGTGTAGGTGCCGTCGTCCGACTGGTAGCGGTAGGCCGTGCCGAAGCGCTCGCCGCCGACCGTCTCGGACAGGCCGCCGATGGAGGCGTAGCCGTGGTTCTGGATGAGCAGCAGCTTGATCGCGATGCCCTCCTGTACGGCCGTGACGATCTCCGTCGGCATCATCAGGTACGTGCCGTCGCCGACCAGCGCCCAGACGTTCCGCTCGGGAGCGGCCATCTTCACACCGATCGCGGCCGGGATCTCGTAGCCCATGCAGGAGTAGCCGTACTCCAGGTGGTACTGGTCCCTCGACCGGGCGCGCCACAGCTTGTGCAGGTCGCCGGGGAGGGAGCCGGCCGCGTTGACGATCACGTCGGACTCGTCGGCGAGGGCGTCCAGGGCGCCGAGGACCTGCGCCTGGGTCGGCCGGATGTCGGGTTCCTCGGCCTCGAAGCAGGCGTCGACGCGCTGCTCCCAGCGCTCCTTGTCGAGGCTGTACTCGTCGATGTACGTGCCGCTGACGCGGTGGGTGTGCAGCTGAAGAGCCTCGGTGAGTTCCGTCAGGCCGCTGCGGGCATCCGCGACCAGGGGCTGACCCGCGAGCTTGTGGCCGTCGTAGGGCGCGATGTTGAGGTTGAGGAAGCGGACGCCCTGCTGTTCGAAGAGGGTCCCGGAGGCCGTGGTGAAGTCGGTGTACCGGGTGCCGACGCCGATCACCAGGTCGGCCTGGCGGGCCAGTTCGTTGGCGGTGGCGGTGCCGGTGTGGCCGACGGCGCCGACGTCCTGGGGGTGGTCGTGGCGCAGCGAGCCCTTGCCGGCCTGGGTGGAGGCGACCGGGATGCCGGTGGCGGCCGCGAACTCGGCCAAGGCCTCCTCGGCGCGGCTGTGGTGGACCCCGCCGCCGGCGATGACCAGGGGGCGCTGGGCCACCCTGATCGCGCTCACCGCCTCGGCGAGTTCGGTGGGGTCGGCACCCGGGCGCCGTACGGTCCAGGTGCGCTCGGCGAAGAACTCGTCCGGCCAGTCGTACGCCTCGGCCTGGACGTCCTGCGGGAGGGCGAGGGTGACCGCGCCGGTCTCGACGGGGTCGGTGAGGACCCGCATCGCCTGGAGGGCGGCCGGGATCAGGGCTTCGGGGCGGGTGACGCGGTCGAAGTACTTCGAGACGGGGCGCAGGCTGTCGTTGACGCTGATGTCGCCCGCGTACGGCACTTCGAGCTGCTGGAGGACCGGGTCGGCGACGCGGGTGGCGAAGATGTCGCCGGGCAGGAGCAGGACCGGGAGGTGGTTGATGGTCGCGAGGGCCGCGCCCGTCACCAGGTTGGTCGCGCCGGGGCCGATGGACGTGGTGACCGCGTGGGTGGAGAGGCGGTTCGACTGGCGGGCGTAGCCGACGGCCGCGTGCACCATGGACTGCTCGTTGCGGCCCTGGTGGAAGGGCATGTCGTCGCCGTACTCGACGAGGGCCTGGCCGAGCCCGGCCACGTTCCCGTGGCCGAAGATGCCCCAGGTGGCGGATATCAGCCGCTGCCGTACGCCGTCGCGTTCGGTGTACTGGGCGGCCAGGAAGCGGACCAGCGCTTGTGCGACGGTCAGGCGGGTGGTCATCGGTAGCCCTCCGTGTGGTCCGGGTGGAAGCAGATCCGCCACTCCCGCGTCTCACCCGGGCCCGCCATGACGTTGAGGTAGTACATGTCGTGGCCGGGCTGGGCGACGGACGGGCCGTGCCATCCGTCGGGGACGAGGACGGCGTCGCCGGAGCGGACCTCGGCGAGGATGTCGGCCCCGCCCTCACGGGAGGGGGACACGCGCTGGTAGCCGAACCCGTTCGGGCCGTCGATCTCGAAGTAGTAGATCTCCTCCAACTCGGCTTCCACGCCGGGCCGGTTCTCGTCGTGCTTGTGCGGCGGGTACGAGGACCAGTTGCCGCCGGGGGTGACCACCTCGACGGCGATGAGCTTGTCGCAGTCGAAGGCGTCGGCCGAGGCGAAGTTGCGCACGTGCCGCAACTGCGTGCCGCTGCCGCGCTCTTCGACGGGGACCTCCGGCGCGGGGCCGTAGCGGGCGGGGAGTCGTCGCTCGCACTTCGCTCCTGCCAGGGCGAAGCGGCCTCCCGCGCCGGAGGCGATCGATGCCTGGGTGTCCCGGGGCACGTACGCGAAGTCCGAGACTCCGGCGAACACGCTCTCCCGGCCCAGGAGTTGGAACTCTTCGGTACCCACGTGGACGGTACAGCCGCCTTCCAGCGGGAGGACGATCCACTCGCTGTCACCGGAGGTGAAGGTGTGCGTGCCACCCGGTGCCAGCTCGACGATCCGCAGGCTGCAATGCGTCCAGCCGGCCCGCTTGGGGTCGATGTCCACCGCGTACTGGGCGTTGATGGAGGCGCCCTTGGGGACGTACAGCTCGTTGTGTGTCATGCGGCGGCCCTCACAGCAGTCCTACGGCGGTGTCCACGGCGGCGGCCACGTCGCCGTCCGCCGGGTACAGCAGGGAGCGGCCGACCACGAGGCCGCGCACGGTGGGCAGTTGGAGGGCGCCGCGCCACTTCTCGTACGCGCCGTCCTGGTCGTCGCCAACCTCGCCGCCCAGCAGGACGGCGGGCAGGGTCGAGGCGGCCATGACCTCGCCCATGTCGTCGGGGTTGTCGCACACCGGGACCTTGAGCCAGGTGTAGGCCGAACTGCCGCCCAGGCCCGAGGCGATGGCGATCGACTTGGTGACGGCCTCGGCGGACAGGTCGTTCCTGACCCTGCCCTCGGTGGTGCGGGAGCTGATGAACGGCTCGACGAAGAGCGGGAGTCGGCGCGCGGCCATGTCGTCGATGGCGCGGGCGGTGGACTCCATCGTGGTGAGGGAGCCCGGGTCGTCGTAGTCGATGCGCAGGAGCAGCTTGCCGGCGTCGAAGCCCAGGCGCTCGATGTCCTCGGCACGGTGGCCGGTGAAGCGGTCGTCGAGCTCGAAGCTGGCGCCCTGGAGGCCGCCGCGGTTCATGGAGCCCATGACGACCTTGCCGTCCAGGGCGCCGAGCAGCAGCAGGTCGTCGAGTATGTCGGCGGTCGCGAGCACCCCGTCGACGCCGGGGCGGCCGAGCGCCAGGACGAGGCGCTCCAGCAGGTCGGCGCGGTTGGCCATGGCCATGCGGTTGCCGCCGACGCCGAGCGCGCCGCGGGCCGGGTGGTCGGCGGCGACGATCATCAGGCGGCCGCTGTCGTTCAGCAGCGGCCTGCGGGGACGGCAGGCGGCCGCCTCGGCGATCGCCTCGGGGCGTTCGGCGCGCAGGCGCACGAGTTCGGTGATGTCGACGCTCACTTGACCGCTCCCGCCGCGACCGCGTCCTCGACCTCGGTGACCGTCGGCATCGCCGAGCTGCACTCGAGGCGGGAGGCGACGATGGCGCCGGCCGCGTTGGCGTGCCGCATGACCTTCTCCAGGTCCCAGCCTTCGAGGAGGCCGTGGACGAGGGAGCCGCCGAAGGCGTCACCGGCACCGAGACCGTTGAGGACGTTCACGGGCAGGGGCGGGACCTCGGCCTCGTTGCCCTTGCTGTCCACGGCCAGGACGCCCTTGGGGCCCTGCTTGACGACGGCGAGCTCGACACCGGCGTCCAGGAGGGCCTGGGCCGCCTCGCGGGGCTTGCGCACTCCGGTGGCGACCTCGACCTCGTCGAGGTTGCCGACGGCGACGGTGGTGTGGCGCAGGGCCTCTTCGTAGAAGGGGCGGGCCTCGTCCGGGTGCGTCCAGAACATCGGGCGCCAGTCGAGGTCGAAGACGGTGATGCCGGCCTTGGCGCGGTGGGCGAGGGCCGCCAGGGTCGCCGTACGACTGGGTTCCTCGCTCAGGCCGGTGCCGGTGACCCAGAAGACGCGGGCCTCGCGGATCGCGTCGAGGTCCAGCTCGTGGGCGTCGATCTCCAGGTCCGGGGCCTTGGGCTGCCGATAGAAGTACAGCGGGAAGTCGTCCGGCGGGAAGACCTCGCAGAAGGTGACCGGGGTCGGCAGCCCGGGGACCGGGGTGACCCAGCGGTCGTCCACGCCGAAGCCCTGGAGGGCCTCGTGCAGATAGGTGCCGAAGGGGTCGTCGCCGGTGCGGGTGATCACCGCGGTGCGCCGGCCAAGCCGGGCGGCGGCGACCGCGACGTTGGACGCCGAGCCTCCCAGGAACTTGCCGAAGGACGTCACCTGCGGCAGCGGGACACCGGTCTGGAGTGGATACAGGTCCACACCGATCCGCCCCATGGTGATCAGGTCGTACCCCATCGGCTTCCCTTCGTACCTGCGTCGGCTCTCCCGGCGTTTGTAGCCCCGTACGCCGAGCCCTGTCAATGTTTTGTCCAGACATTCGGACGAGACCTTGACAGCGCTTGCTGTCCGATCGGAAGCTGACCGGCATGACAGCGCCCGCACCGCAGCCCTCACTGTCCCGCATCCGGATCGGGTCGGCTCCCGACTCGTGGGGTGTGTGGTTCCCCGACGACCCCCAGCAGGTCCCCTGGCAGCGCTTCCTCGACGAGGTCGCCGACTCCGGTTACGAGTGGATCGAGCTGGGGCCGTACGGGTACCTGCCGACCGATCCCGCCGTCCTCACCGAGGAGGTCTCCCGGCGTGGCCTGAAAGTGTCCGCCGGCACCGTCTTCACCGGCCTGCACCACGGTGAGGCCGTGTGGGAGAAGACCTGGGCGCATGTCGCGGACAACGCGGTGCTGGCGCAGGCGATGGGGGCGAAGCACCTCGTCGTGATCCCGTCGTTCTGGCGGGACGACAAGACGGGTGAGGTGCTGGAGCCTTCGTCGCTGACGGCCGAGCAGTGGAAGAACCTGAGCTCCCTGACCGAGCGGCTGGGACAGCGGGTGCGGGACGAGTACGGGCTGCAGATCGTCGTCCACCCGCATGCCGACACCCACGTCGACAGCGAGGAGAACGTGGTCCGGTTCCTGGACGCGACGGACTCCGACCTGGTGTCGCTGTGCCTGGACACCGGGCACTACGCCTACTGCGGCGGCGACAGCGTCAAGCTGATCGAGACGTACGGGTCGCGGATCGGGTACCTGCACCTCAAGCAGGTGGACCCGGAGATCCTGGCGGACGTGCGGGCCAAGGGGACGCCGTTCGGGCCGGCCGTGGCCCAGGGCGTGATGTGCGAGCCGCCCTCGGGTGTGCCGGCGCTCGGACCCGTCCTGGAGGCGGCGCAGAAGCTGGACGTGGACCTGTTCGCGATCGTCGAGCAGGACATGTACCCGTGCGAGCCGGACAAGCCGCTGCCGATCGCCCAGCGGACCCGGGCGTTTCTGCGGTCCTGCGGGGCGTAGCCGTTCGTCCGTGGGGGGCCGTAGGGAACTCGGCCCCCCGAGTCAACGCGCCGCGCCCTCGCGCCCGCGCGCGCCTTTGCGTCACCTCTGTCACAAACACCCCTTCCGTGTCACACATGTCGCGTGTACGCGGGTTCCGTGTCACACCCGGTACACAGGCACTGACCCACGGTCACCGCATGTCGTTCACGGGGCACAGGCTTCTGTGATCGCCAGCGCAGCGCCCGGTACCCCCGACGGCCGTTCCCGGCCGCCGCCGCGGTGCGCGCGAGGAGGTGCCCCCACATGACCGACCGAAGGCTCTGGTCGTACAAGGAGATCGCGGCGCACATCCGGGTGCAGCCGGACACCGTGCGCTCGTACCGCAAGCACGGGCTGCTGCCGCCGCCCGACCACGTCGAGGGCGGCAAGCCCTTCTGGTACGCGGACACCGTGCGCGCGTGGGTCGCGTCCAGGCCCGGCAACCGGGCGCGGAGAGAGAACTGACGGCCGGACCTGCCCGGCGACTTCGGGTGCCCGCCGCGACCCTGCGGGCATCTGAGGGCATCTGCGGGTACCTGCCTGGGAGTTCGGGTGGCCCTTGCGGCCTTGCCGTCGCTCGGCCGGTGACTACGGGTGGGCTCCGCGAACTTGCGGCACCTGGCTGGTGACTACGGGCGGCCCGGCGACCCTGCCGGCACCCGGCCGGTGACTTCGGGTGGGCCCCGCGAACTTGCGGCACCTGGCCGGCGACTTCGGGCGGCCCCGCGACTCTGCCGCCACCCGGGTGACTACGGGCGGGCCCCGCGAACTTGCGGCACCCGGCCGGTGACTACGGGCGGCCCCCGCGACCCTGCCGGCACCCGTGCGCGCGAGTCGTCGGGCGGTCGGGGTGCGTGGCGGAAAATTTCGAGCTCGGGGAGTCGGGGGTCTGGCACAGTCGGGCCATGAGCGACTTCTCCCTCAAACCCGTGCTGACCGGCGAGCGGACCGTGCTGCGGCCCTTCACGGCGGCGGACGCCGAGGGCATGGCGGAGATCATCGAGGACCCCGAGGTCCTCCGCTTCACCGGGACCCCCTCCGGCGACCTCACCCTGGAACGGCTCCGGTCCTGGTACGGCTCCCGGTCCGAGCAGACCGACCGCCTCGACCTCGCCGTCACCGACAGGGCGACCGGTGAACTCGTCGGCGAGGTCGTCCTGTTCGAGTGGGACGCCCACGCCCGCAGCTGCACCTTCCGCACCCTCGTCGGCCCCCGGGGACGCGGCCGGGGTCTCGGCACCGAGGCCACCCGGCTCGTCGTCGGCCACGGCTTCGGGTATCTGGGCCTGCACCGCATCGAGTTGGAGGCCTACGGCCACAACGCCCGTGCCCTGCGGGTCTACGAGAAGGTCGGGTTCGTGGTCGAGGGGGTGCGCCGGGAGGCCGATCTGCGGGACGGCCAGTGGGTGGACTGGGTCGTCATGGGCCTCCTCGACCGCGACTGGGCCGTCCTCAGCTCCACGGCTCGATGACCGTCACCCCCGCTCCCGGGGCCGTGCCCATCGCCGCGAGGGCCCCCGGGGTGGCGTCCAGGGTGATCGTGGAGGTGACCAGCAGGTCGGGTCGCAGCACCCCCGCCCGGACCAGTTCCAGCATCGCCGGGTAGGTGTGGGCGGCCATGCCGTGGCTGCCGAGGAGTTCCAGCTCCAGGGCGATCGCACGGGCCATGGGGACCGGGGTCGTGCCGTCCGGCGAGGGCAGCAGTCCGACCTGGACGTGTCGGCCGCGGCGGCGCAGAGAGTTGACGGACGCGGCGCACGTGACCGGGGAGCCGAGGGCGTCGAGCGACAGATGCGCGCCGCCGCCGGTCAGCTCCCGGACCGCCGCCGCGGTGTCCTTCGCACCGCTCGCGTCCACGCACTCCGCCGCGCCGAACTTCCTTGCCAGCGCGAGGGCCCCGGGAGACACGTCCACGGCGACCACCCGGGCTCCCGACGCCGCCGCAATCATCACCGCGGACAGGCCCACTCCGCCGCAGCCGTGCACCGCCACCCACTCCCCCGCGGCGAGCCGGCCCTGCTGCACCACCGCCCGGAACGCCGTGGCGAAACGGCAGCCGAGGGACGCGGCCGTGGTGAAGGCCATGTCCTTCGGCACGGCCACCAGGTTCACGTCCGCGTGGTCCAGCGCCACGTACTGGGCGAACGAACCCCAGTGGGTGAAGCCGGGCTGGGTCTGCCGCTCACAGATCTGGTGGTCGCCGGCCTGGCAGGACGGGCAGGTGCCGCAGGCGCAGACGAAGGGGACGGTGACGCGGTCGCCGGGGTGCCAGTTGCTCACGCCGGGGCCGACCGTCTCGACTGTGCCGGCGAGTTCGTGGCCGGGGACGTGCGGGAGGGTGATGTCGGGGTCGTGGCCCTGCCAGCCGTGCCAGTCGCTTCGGCAGAGGCCGGTGGCTTCTACGCGGACGACGACTCCGTGCGGGGGCAGGTGAGGGTCGGTCACGTCACGCACCTCTGCGGGTTCACCGTAGTGATCGAAGACCACCGCTCGCATCTGCCGTCTCCTCGCCGTTTTCGTCTGCGGGTTCGTTGTGGCTGGTCGCGCAGTTCCCCGCGCCCCTGACGAGTTCGACTTCGCCTTCGCTCAGACCGAACCGTTCATGGAAGCGACGCAGAGCCCTTGGAGCCCACCATGTTGCCTTTCCCGTCAGCTTCATCACCGCCGGGACCAGCAGGCTGCGGACGATCATCGCGTCCATCAGGACCGCCAAGGCTATGCCCAGGCCCAGCATCTTGGTGTTGGTGACCCTGGAGGTGCCTATCGCGACCATGACCACCGCCAGGATGACCGCCGCCGCTGTGATCAGGCCTCCCGTGCGCTGGAGGCCGTGACGGATCGCCTCCTCGTGGTTGCCGGTCCGGTCGTGCTCCTCCTTGATGCGGGAGAGGAGGAAGACGCCGTAGTCCATGGAGAGGCCGAAGGCGACGCAGAACATCAGGACCGGGAGGGTGGTCTCTATCGAGCCGGGGCTGGTGAAGCCGAGGAGGCCGGAGAGGTGGCCGTCCTGGAAGACCCAGACCACCGCGCCGAACATCGCCGTCAGACTGAGGGCGTTGAGGAGGACCGCCTGGATCGGGATCAGGACGCTGCCGGTCAGCAGGAAGACCAGGAGCAGGGTGACGATCACGATGAAGGCCGCTGCCCAGGGCAGTCGCTCGCCTATCGCGTGCTTGGAGTCGACCAGGACGGCCGCGGTGCCGGTGACCTTGGTGTCGAACGGTGCCTTGGTGGCGCGCAGCTCACGGACCAGGTGCTGGGCGCCGGCGTCCACGGCCTCACCTCTGGGCTGGACCGTGAAGTAGGCCGAGTCGCCCTTGACGAGCGGGCCGTCGACCCGGAGGACTTCCGGCAGGGCCGCGACGCGGTTCTTGTAGGCGGTGTACTGCGCGGGGCCGGCCTTGCCTTCCGCGAGGACTTCGAGGCCGCCGCCCGGGCTCCCCGGGAAGCCGTCGCGCAGGTGCTGCTGGACGACATGGGACTCGGCGGAAGCGGGCAGCTGACGGTCGTCGGCGGTGCCGAACTTCACCCCCAGGAAGGGGAGCCCGAGCAGGACCAGGACGGCGGTGGTGGCGAGGGCGAAGAACGGGGCGCGGCGCATCACGAGGGCCGCCCCGCGGGCCCAGGCAGTGCCCGGGGGCTTCGCGGACGACCGCCCGCGCCGGAGCAGTTTGCGCAGGTCCAGGGAGTTGACCCGGGGGCCCAGCAGGATCAGGGCGGCCGGGAGGAGGATCAGGGCGGCGGCCGCGGCAAGGAGGACCACGGCCATGCCGGCGTAGGCGAACGAGCGCAGGAAGTACTGCGGGAAGAGGAGCATCGCCGCCAGGGAGACCGCGACGGTCAGGGAGGAGAACAGGACGGTGCGGCCCGCTGTGCGCAGGGTGGTGGCGACCGCCGTCAACGGGTCCGCGCCCGCGGCCAGTTCCTCGCGGAAGCGGCGGACGATGAACAGGGCGTAGTCGATGGCCAGGCCCAGTCCGAGGGCCGTGGTGAGGTTCATCGCGAAGACGGAGACGTCGGTGAACTCGGTCAGGCCGCGCAGCACGGCGTTGGTCCCGAGGATCGCGACGATGCCGATGCCGAGCGGCAGCAGCGCGGCGATCGCGCTGCCGAAGACCATCACCAGCAGCAGGAGCGTGATCGGCAGGGCGATCATCTCGGCCCGGGTGAGGTCCTCCTGGATGATCGTCTGCATTTCGTGCCGCACCGCGACGATGCCGCCGATCTCGACCTTCACCGGCCCGTGCGTCCCCCGCAGGGAGGGGGCGATGCGGTCGAGGGTCCGGCCCATCTGCTTCTCGTCACCGGTGATGCGGGCGGCGATCAGCGCCTCGTGGCCGTCCTCGGCGCGCAGGGCCGGTGACTTGGCGGACCAGTAGGAGCCGACGCCGGTGATGCCCCGCTCGGCGGCCAGGCGGGCGGTGAGGCGGTCGGCCTCCGCGGTCACCGCCGGGTCGTCCACCGAGGCACTGCCCGCGTCGACGAGCAGCAGGAGGTTGGGCTGGGAGTCCGGGAACTCGCGCTCCAGCGCCTTCGTGGCGTACGTGGACTCCGCCGCCGGGTCCTCCCAGCCGCCGGCGCCCAGCCGGTCGGCGACCCCACTGCCGGCCAGCACGGCGAGGACGGTGAGCACCAGGGCCGCGAGCAGGGACAACCTGGGGCGGGCGGTGACGAGGCGGGTCCAGCGGCCCACCTGGGGTGGGCTGTTGACTTCGGTCATGGTGCGGTGTCCCCTTCACCGTGGAAACCGTAAAATGGAAAACACGAGAGATCGCTCGCGTTTCCAGAATGCGAGCGACCGCTCGTGTTTGTCAACCGTGTGCGGAGAGCTGGGGATAACGCGTGCCCGAGAACGCCGAGAACGAGGCGAAGGAACAGCCGCGCCGCCGCCAGGCCCGCGGTGAACGCCGGATCGCCCAGCTCCTGGAGGCGGCGGCCACCGTCTTCACGACCACGGGCTACACCGCGACCAGCACCAATGCCATCGCCCGCGAGGCCGGCGTCTCCCCCGGCACGCTCTACCAGTTCTTCCCGAACAAGGAAGCGATCGCGATCGAGCTGGGCGGGCGGCTCGTGCACGAGATGCAGACGGCGTACGGCGAGGCGCTCGCCCCGGTCGACCCGGCGACCCCGCTGGAGGAGGTGGTCGGCGCGGCCGTGGACCGCTTCATGGCCTTCAACTGCGACCACCCGGTGTTCTTCGCGCTGATGCACGGCCCCGACATCCCCGGCCGGATGGCCGAGGAGCACGACGCGCTGCACACGGGCCTCATCAACCGGCTGGAGACGCTGATGACCTCCCTCCTGCCGGAGGCCCCCCGGGCCGACGTCACCCGCACCGCCCACATGGTCCTCGGCCTGTACAAGGCGGGCCTGGAGCTGGTCCTCGCCCACGAGGGCGCGGAGCGCGAGGCGTACGTCCGCGAGGTGAAGAACGTGCTGGTGCGCTACCTGGACCCGCTGGTCGGCGACCGGCTCGGCCGATCGAGCGACACGGCGACTCCCTAGCCAGACCGGCCCGCGACCCCGTAGCCCGACAGGCCCAGCGCGGGCATCCAGGGCCCCCTTCGGGACTTAAGGTGCGGTACATCCGCCCTGCACCGTTTCGAGGGGATTCGCCGTGACCCATTCGCCGCCGCCGGGCGCACCGCGGGCCCGTATCCCCGGGCCGCAGAAGCCGCCGCCGACGCATCCCCCGATCCGGGCGGGGCTGTGGCGGCACTGTCTGTGGGGCGGGCTCGCGTTGTGGGCGTGGACCGCGGTCGTGACGTACGCGACGCGGAGCAGCACACTGCTTCCGACCCTGATCCTGCTCGGCAGTTTCGTGGCGCCGGTGACGTTCGTGCTGTGGGCATACGAACGGCACGGCCGCGATCTCGGCGTCAGCGTGATCCTCGGCTGCTTCCTGACCGGCGGCACGCTGGGGGTGCTCGGCGCGTCGGTCATGGAGTACTACCTGCTGCACCCGTCCCTGTGGATGTTCGTCGGCGTCGGCCTCATCGAGGAGGCCGTGAAGCTGGGCGCGTTGATGTTCGTACTGCGCCGGCAGCCGCGGCTGCGCGGGATCCGGGCCGGCCTCGTGCTCGGCGCCGCCGTCGGCTTCGGCTTCGCGGCCCTGGAGAGCGCCGGGTACGCCTTCAACGCCGCGGTCACCGCCCGGGGCATCGATCTGCGCGCCCTCATGGAGACGGAGATGCTGCGCGGGGTACTCGCCCCGTTCGGGCACGGACTGTGGACGGCGATCACCGGCGGGGCACTGCTCGCCCGCCGCCTGCCGAACGGGCGCTTCCGGTTCACCGGGGCCGTGGTCGGCACGTACCTCGGTGTGGCCCTGCTGCACGCACTGTGGGACTCCACACACGGGATCGCACTGTGGCTGGTGGCCCGGCTGGACAGCACGGGGCTGGACGGGCGGCTGTTCGCGCAGGGGTATCTGCCGAACCCGACCGACCAGCAGCAACACCTGTTCACGTTGGTCTCGGTGGGGCTGCTGGCGTTCGTGTCGCTGCTCGGGGTGACGTGGGTGCGGTCCCTGGCCTGGCGGGACCCCTCTTGGAGAAATACCCCCTAGGGGTATAGGGTGGTCACCTCAGACAGTGCACCACCTCTCATGAGTCATCAGGAGAACGACATGACCACTCAGACCGACACCGCTGACTCCGTGACCGCCGTCTACAAGGTGAGCGGGATGAGCTGCGGACACTGCGAGGGCGCCGTCTCCGGGGAGATCTCCGAGATCGCCGGGGTCAGCTCGGTGAAGGCGGTCGCTTCCAGCGGGGAGGTGACGGTGGTGTCCACTGCGCCGCTCGATGAGGAAGCCGTTCGGGCTGCTGTGGACGAGGCCGGATTCGAGCTCGTAGGTAGGGCCTGAGCGCCTTCGGAAGTGCCGCGATGGGTCGTTGGGCGACCGACGGCCCGTTGTGGCTGGTCGCGCAGTTCCCCGCGCCCCTATGGAGTTGCAGCAGATGTCCGCCACCACCAACCCTGCGCCGATAGCACCGATCTCCCACGTCGAGTTGGTCATCGGTGGGATGACCTGTGCCTCCTGTGCTGCTCGGGTCGAGAAGAAGCTCAACCGGATGGACGGGGTCAGCGCCACCGTCAACTACGCGACCGAGAAGGCCCGGGTCAGTTACCCCGCCGGGGTCGAGGTGGCCGATCTCATCGCGACCGTCGTGAAGACCGGGTACACGGCCGAGGAGCCTGCGCCACCCGCCCCGGAAGAAGCACAGGAAGACCCCGAGCTCGACGGGCTGCGGCAGCGCCTTCTCGTCTCCCTCGCGCTCGCCCTCCCCGTCGTCGCGCTCTCCATGGTTCCCGCGCTCCAGTTCGACTACTGGCAGTGGCTCGCGCTCACCCTCGCCTCGCCCGTCGTGGTGTGGGGCGGGTGGCCCTTCCACAAGGCCGCCTGGACGAACCTGCGGCATGCCGCCGCCACCATGGACACCCTCGTCTCGGTCGGGACGCTCGCCGCCTTCGGATGGTCACTGTGGGCGCTGTTCCTCGGCGACGCGGGGATGCCGGGCATGCGCGAGCGGTTCACGCTCACCGTGGGCGGCATGGACGGCGCCTCGACGATCTATCTCGAGGTGGCGGCCGGGGTCACCGCACTCATCCTGCTCGGCAGGTATCTGGAGGCCCGCGCCAAGCGCCGTGCGGGAGCCGCGCTCAGGGCGCTGATGGAGCTGGGCGCCAAGGACGTCTGTGTGCTGCGGGACGGCCGCGAGGTGCGGATTCCGGCGGACCGGCTGGGCGTCGGCGACCGTTTCGTCGTACGGCCCGGGGAGAAGATCGCGACCGACGGCACCGTCGTCGAGGGCGCCTCCGCGGTGGACGCCTCGATGCTGACCGGCGAGTCCGTGCCGGTGGACGTGGGCGTCGGGGACGCGGTCACCGGCGCGACCGTCAACGCCGGCGGGCGGATCGTCGTCATGGCGACGCGGGTCGGGGAGGAGACGCGGCTCGCGCGGATGGCGCGGCTGGTGGAGGACGCGCAGAACGGCAAGGCGCAGGTGCAGCGGCTGGCCGACCGGGTCGCCGCGGTCTTCGTGCCGGTCGTCATCGGCATCGCCGTGGCGACCTTCGGCGGGTGGCTCGGCGCCACCGGGGACAGTGCCGCCGCGTTCACCGCGGCCGTCGCCGTGCTGATCATCGCGTGTCCGTGCGCGCTGGGCCTGGCCACGCCGACCGCGCTCATGGTCGGCACCGGGCGCGGCGCGCAGCTGGGCATCCTCATCAAGGGGCCCGAGGTCCTGGAGTCCACGCGTCGCGTCGACACCGTCGTGCTGGACAAGACCGGCACGGTCACCTCAGGACGGATGAGCCTCCAGGAGGTCCACGTCGCCGAGGGCGCCGACGAGAAGCAGGTGCTGCGGCTCGCGGGGGCCCTGGAGCACGCCTCCGAGCATCCCGTGGCGCGCGCCGTGGCCCTGGGCGCCGAGGAGCGGGTCGGGCCGCTGCCGGCGGCCGAAAGCTTCGAGAACGTCCCCGGCAAGGGCGTACGCGGGCGCGTGGAGGGCTGCGAGGTCGCCGTGGGGCGGCTGTTCGACGTGCTGCCCGCCGGGCTGGCCCGCGCCAAGGAGGAGGCCGAGCGGGACGGCCGTACGGCTGTCGTCGTCGGGTGGGACGGCGTGGCGCGCGGCGTGCTGGCCGTCGCGGACACCGTCAAGGAGACCAGCGCGGAGGCGGTGCGGTCACTGCGGGGGCTCGGGCTCACGCCGGTGCTGCTGACCGGGGACAACAAGACGGTGGCCGAGGCGGTGGCCCGGGCCGTCGGGATCGGCGAGGTGGTCGCCGAGGTGCTGCCCGAGGACAAGGTCGATGCCGTACGACGGCTCCAGCGCGAGGGCCGGGTCGTCGCGATGGTCGGTGACGGCGTCAACGACGCGGCCGCACTCGCCGCCGCCGACCTGGGGCTCGCGATGGGCACCGGGACCGACGCGGCGATCGAGGCAGGGGATCTGACGCTGGTGCGCGGGGACCTGCGGGCGGCCGCGGACGCGATCCGGCTCTCCCGGCGCACCCTGTCCACGATCAAGGGAAACCTCGTGTGGGCCTTCGGCTACAACGTGGCCGCGCTGCCGCTGGCCGCGGCGGGCCTGCTGAACCCGATGATCGCGGGGGCGGCGATGGCGTTCTCCTCGGTCTTCGTGGTGACCAACAGCCTGCGGCTCCGTGCGTTTCGTTGAGGATTCCTTTGACGGACCCCTCTGGAGTCCCGGGCCAGGCTCACATAAGCTCTTCACAAGACTCGCGCAACGTCCTTACGCTGGGTCCCGTTCGCAGTATCCGGGCTCTTGCGTATCTAACGGACATTTGCAAGAGACGCAGATCACAGTGACGCGAACGTAACCATCGAAGGGGTTCGAAGGTCTAAGTTGGCGATGTCAGGCAGCGTCTTGGGGGGCGCTGACTGACATCTGAGGATGTCTTGGGGGACTTCCTCGGAGATGCGTTGCCGGGGCACGCGCATAGGGAAGCTTTGAGCGGCCCTCCCGACCGTGCGTTGTCCCGGCAGATCGCACACTGGAGTAGTACGAGCAATTGCGCTCGTTCTGCTCAACGGCAGTACCAGCAGTACCGGAAAGACAGCGATTCAGGCGCTGGTCTCTCAGGCGCCCGGCCGGATCCCGTGGGGGGAATCCGCACCGGGACATGGGAAGGCGCCCTGGACGCCGGCCCGTGGGGGGACCGGCGCCAGGGCGCCTTTCGCTTCGCGGATTCAGCCGGGGGGTTCGTGGAGCTTCCTGTCGTTTCCCGGCTTACGGCCGGCGGGGGCTGGTCGCGCAGTTCCCCGCGCCCCTGAAAGCCGAACCAGCCCCGGCACCGGAAAGTACCCTCAGCGCTGCTCGACCGGGACGAAGTCCCGCTCCACCACGCCCGTGTAGATCTGGCGCGGGCGGCCGATGCGGGAGCCCGGCTCCTTGATCATCTCGTGCCACTGGGCGATCCAGCCCGGGAGGCGGCCGAGGGCGAAAAGGACCGTGAACATCTCGGTCGGGAAGCCCATGGCGCGGTAGATCAGGCCGGTGTAGAAGTCCACGTTCGGGTAGAGGCTGCGCGAGACGAAGTAGTCGTCGGAGAGCGCGTGCTCCTCCAGCTTGAGCGCGATGTCCAGCAGCTCGTCGGACTTGCCGAGGGCCGAGAGGACGTCGTGCGCGGCGGCCTTGATGATCTTCGCGCGCGGGTCGAAGTTCTTGTAGACCCGGTGGCCGAAGCCCATCAGACGGACGCCGTCCTCCTTGTTCTTCACCTTGCGGATGAAGGAGTCGACGTCACCGCCGGAGGCCTGGATGCCCTCCAGCATCTCCAGGACGGACTGGTTGGCGCCGCCGTGCAGCGGGCCCCACAGGGCGTTGATGCCGGCCGAGATCGACGCGAACATGTTCGCCTGCGACGAGCCGACGAGGCGGACCGTGGAGGTCGAACAGTTCTGCTCGTGGTCGGCGTGCAGGATGAGGAGCTTGTCCAGGGCGGAGACGACGACCGGGTCGAGGTCGTACTCCTGCGCGGGGACGGAGAAGGTCATCCGCAGGAAGTTCTCGACGTAGCCGAGGTCGTTGCGCGGGTAGACGAACGGGTGGCCGATCGACTTCTTGTACGCGTACGCCGCGATCGTCGGAAGCTTGGCGAGCAGGCGGATCGTCGAGAGGTTGCGCTGCTTCTCGTCGAAGGGGTTGTGGCTGTCCTGGTAGAACGTGGACAGCGCGGAGACGACCGAGGACAGCATGGCCATCGGGTGGGCGTCGCGCGGGAAGCCGCGGTAGAAGTTCTTGACGTCCTCGTGCAGCAGGGTGTGCTGCGTGATCTCGTTCTTGAACGTGGAGAGCTCGTCGACCGTGGGGAGCTCGCCGTTGATCAGCAGGTAGGCGACCTCCAGGAACGTGGAGCGCTCGGCCAGCTGCTCGATCGGGTAGCCGCGGTACCGGAGGATGCCGGCCTCACCGTCGAGGTAGGTGATGGCGGATTTATAGGCGGCGGTGTTGCCGTAGCCGCTGTCCAGGGTGACCAGACCGGTCTGGGCGCGGAGCTTTCCGATGTCGAAGCCCTTGTCGCCGACGGTGCTGTCGATCACCGGGTAGGTGTACTCGCCATCGCCGTACCGCACTACTACAGAGTTGTCGCTCACGTCATCCCTCACCGACGTTGTGCCTCTTCTTCGAGGTTGCCCTGACTGTCTCTACCATCCCCCATTTGGCGCAGGAGAGTGCACTCGGGGTCGGCCGTTGGGCGTATCGGCGGCACTGAGTGCCGCCAACTTGCCCATCCTGCCCCTCCCCTACCCCCTTCCGGAAGAGCTCTGTGACCCACATGACTCATTTGATCGATCATTTTTTGTGATGGCTCACGATTGACCGCTCTCATCGGCCTTCGTCAACCCTCATCGACCCGAGAGCCGGAAGTCGAGCGCGGTGCAGCGGCGTCCCGCCGAGACGGTGCGGACCGCCTGGCCGATCGCCTTGCGGGAGCCGACGAGGACGACCAGTCTCTTCGCCCGGGTGACCGCCGTGTACAGCAAATTGCGCTGGAGCATCATCCAGGCGCTGGTGGTGACCGGGATCACCACCGCCGGATACTCGCTCCCCTGGGACCGGTGGATGGTCACCGCATAGGCGTGGGCCAGTTCGTCCAGCTCGTCGAACTCGTACGGCACCTCCTCGTCCTCGTCCGTCAGCACGGTGAGGCGCTGGTCGACCGGGTCGAGCGAGGTGACCACGCCCACGGTGCCGTTGAAGACACCGTTGGTGCCCTTCTCGTAATTGTTGCGAATCTGTGTGACCTTGTCGCCGACCCGGAAGACCCGGCCGCCGAACCGCTTCTCGGCGAGGTCGGGGCGGCCAGGGGTGATGGCCTGCTGGAGCAGGCCGTTGAGGGTACCGGCGCCCGCGGGGCCGCGGTGCATGGGCGCGAGCACCTGGACGTCCCGGCGCGGGTCGAGACCGAATTTGGCCGGAATCCGACGGGCCGCCACGTCCACGGTGAGCCGGCCGACCTCCTCGGTGTCGTCCTCGACGAAGAGGAAGAAGTCCTTCATGCCGTCGGTGACGGGGTGCTGACCGGCGTTGATCCGGTGCGCGTTGGTGACCACACCGGACTGCTGGGCCTGGCGGAACACGCGCGTGAGGCGCACCGCGGGGACCGGGCCGCCCTCGGCGAGCAGGTCCCTGAGCACCTCCCCGGCGCCCACGCTGGGCAGTTGGTCGACGTCCCCGACGAACAGCAGGTGTGCGCCCGGAGCCACGGCCTTGACCAGCTTGTTGGCGAGCAGCAGGTCCAGCATGGACGCCTCGTCGACGACCACCAGGTCGGCGTCGAGCGGGCGGTCCTTGTCGTAGGCCGCGTCGCCGCCGGGCTTCAGCTCCAGGAGGCGGTGGACGGTGGAGGCCTCCGCGCCGGTGAGTTCGGCGAGGCGCTTGGCGGCACGGCCGGTCGGCGCGGCGAGGACGATCTTCGCCTTCTTGGCGCGGGCCAGCTCCACGATCGAGCGCACGGTGAAGGACTTGCCGCAGCCGGGGCCGCCGGTGAGCACGGCGACCTTCTTGGTGAGCGCCAGCTTCACCGCGGCCTCCTGCTCCGGCGCCAGCTCCACGCCGGTACGGCCCTTCAGCCAGCCCAGCGCCTTGTCCCAGGCCACCTCGTGGAAGGCCGGCATGCGGTCCTGGTCGGTGCGCAGGAGGCGCAACAGCTGCGCGGCGAGGGAGAGTTCGGCGCGATGGAAGGGGACCAGGTACACGGCGGTGACCTCATGGCCGTCGGAGCCGGGGACCTTCTCGCGTACGACCCCGGGCTCGCCCGACTCCTCGTCCGGCTCGGCGAGTTCGGCCAGGCACTCGATGACCAGGCCGGTGTCGACCTGGAGCAGCTTCACGGCGTCGGCGATCAGCTGTTCCTCGGGGAGATAGCAGTGCCCCTGGTCGGCGGACTGCGACAGGGCGTACTGGAGGCCCGCCTTGACGCGCTCCGGGCTGTCGTGCGGGATCCCGACCGACTGGGCGATCTTGTCGGCGGTGAGGAAGCCGATGCCCCAGACGTCGGCGGCGAGCCGGTAGGGCTGGTTCTTCACGACGGAGATCGAGGCGTCGCCGTACTTCTTGTAGATGCGCACGGCGATCGACGTGGACACCTCGACGGTCTGGAGGAAGAGCATGACCTCCTTGATCGCCTTCTGCTCCTCCCAGGCATCGGCGATCTTCCTGGTGCGCTTGGGGCCGAGTCCGGGAACCTCGATCAGCCGCTTCGGCTCCTCCTCGATGATCTTCAGGGTGTCCATGCCGAAGTGCTGGGTGATGCGGTCGGCGAAGACCGGGCCGATGCCCTTGACCAGGCCCGAGCCGAGGTAGCGGCGGATGCCCTGGACGGTGGCCGGCAGCACGGTCGTGTAGTTCTCGACGGTGAACTGCTTGCCGTACTGCGGATGGGAGCCCCAACGGCCCTCCATCCGCAGCGACTCCCCGACCTGGGCGCCGAGCAGCGCGCCGACGACGGTGAGCAGGTCACCGCCGCCCCGGCCGGTGTCGACCCGGGCGACGGTGTAGCCGTTCTCCTCGTTGGCGTACGTGATCCGCTCGAGGACCCCTTCGACGACCGACAGGTTGGACATGATCCGACGCTACAGGCGGGGTACGACAGCCGGGAGTCCGGTCAGGTGCGTGCGGCCACTGCGCGGAAGCGGTCCCACTGCACCGGGGGCCGGGTCAGGCCCCGGCGCTCCAGATAGCGGTCGGTGGCGCGCTGGGTGCGGCGGAGGACCCGTATCGCGTCCGTGGGCCGTCCCGAACCCATCGGCTCCAGGACCTTCTCGGGGGCCAGCAGCCAGCCGCCGGCCGTCCGGGTCAGGTGGCCCCGGACCACCGCGTTGCGCATGGCGTTGAGCCGCTCGTCGTGCCGGTGCACCAGCAGCGAGGCGGGGCCCGCGGTCGCGGCGCAGTCGTCGGGCGGCCGCACCACGAAGCCACCGGCCGTCGGCACCGGGCGGGTCCGGGCCAGGACGGGAGCGCCCGAGGCGTCGCGGGCGGCCAGGACCGCGGTGTCGTAAGGAGCCAACTGGACGGCTCCGAGCAGCGGCGCGGACAGGGCGGGGGCCTTGGGGAGCGGCGCGGGCAGGGCGGGCGCCTCGGGGAGCGGGGGTGGCGCGGCGGACCGCACGATCAACTGCTCCGGGGTGACGGTGATGACGAGCCGCAGGTAGTACCAGTCCATCAACCGCCGCATGGGCCAGGCCAGATACGCGCGGCTGTGGGGCTGGCGTTCGAAGAGTGTCCGCCAGTAGTCCTCCAGGTCCTGCGGGCCGGTCCTGATGTCGTCGGGGCACTCGGCCCGGCCGCCGACGAAGAGGTGCGGGGCGTCGGCGAGGCCGCTGCCGGTGGGGTCGGAGAAGAGCAGGGCGACCCGGTCGTCCCGGCGGACGTTCAGCGCCTTCTGCGCGAAGGCGAGGGAGGTGGTCAGCACGAGCGTGCCGTCCTCGCGCCGGAGCACCGCCGTCGGCCAGGCCAGGGGTGTGCCGTCCCGGCCCAGTGTCACGAACTCGCAGGTCCGGTAGGCGTCGAGGACGGCCGTCGGCGCGGAGTCGAGCAGGGTCATCGGCCCGGCTCCCCGGCCAGCGGGGCTCGCAGGGCGTTGCAGGCCGTGGCGTACTGCCGCCGCCCCACCAGCTTCCAGGCGATCCGTCCGAGCAGCGGGGCCTTGTTGAGGAAGTAGGCCCGTTCGTCCTCGGTGGCGTCCTCCAGGATCGCGCCGATGGCGATCATGACCTTGTCCTTGGGGAGGTTCTCCAGCCCGCGGCGACCGACCAGGTCCCACTCGTCGACCGTCAGATGCTCGGCGACCAGGGGGAGGACCAGCCGTTCCTCGTCGTCGAGGTGGTCGAGGAGGGCGAGGCGGTGTGCTTCGAGGGCCAGGACGAGTTCCTGTCCGGCCACGCTGTCGGCCGAGCCCTGCCACTGGGGCGCCCACTGCGCCACGGCCTCCAGGGTGCTGTCGATACGGCCGTGCTGCTCCTCCATGCGGGCGACCAGCTCCTCGGCGTCACCGGCCCGGGCCCGCAGCAGCGGCCATATCAACTCGTCCTCCAGGGCGTGGTGGTGGTGCAGTCCCGAGACGTAGTCGGTGAGGTGGGCGGCGACCTGCGCGGACCGCGCCGAGGCTCCGTCGGGTACGGCCCGGACGAGACGGGGCAGCAGTGCCGACTCGCGGCGGAAGACGCGGTGGACGACGACCATTTCGTGTGTGTAGGGGCGCCCGGCGGTGGGGAGACCGGACGAGGTACTGCTGCGGGGCACGCGGTGTCCTTCGATGTTCGGGTGGACGGACTGGGCGCCCACGCTGCCGGTGTCCGCTTGGCGATGACTTGGCGTGCGCTTAGCGACGACCCTTGGACCGCGATGACCAGGTCGTTTACCGCCCGTTGAGGGGATGCGGGCACTGCTCGGATAGATTCCGGCGGCGTGTTGCGTATCAGAGTGCTGGGGCCGTTGGGCGCCGAGGTCGCGGGTGCACCGGTGGAACTGGGCACCCCGCGACAGCGTGCCGTTCTCGCGTTGCTGGTCGCGGCTCGTGGCGCGGTGGTCTCCGTGGACCGGATGGCGGACCAGCTGTGGCGCGGCATGCCTCCGGCCCGCGCGACGGTGTCCCTCCAGACGTATGTCTCGAACCTGCGGCGGCTGCTCGAACCGGAGCGGCCGCCGCGGGCCCCGGCCGCCGTCCTGGTCTCCTCGCCTCCGGGGTACGCCCTGCGGCTGCCCGAGGACGCGGTGGACGCCTGGCGGTTCGGGGCCCGGGTCGAGCGTGCCCGGCGCGCACCGGCGGCGCAGGTCAGGGAGTCGCTGACGGAGGCGCTGGGGTGGTGGCACGGGCCCGCGTTCCAGGAGCACGCGGACGAGGTCTGGGCGGTGCCCGAGGTGGCCCGGCTGAACTCGTTGCGCGCCGAGGCCCGGGAACTGGCCGTCGCCGCCGGTCTGTTCACCGGGCACGTCGCCGAGGTCGCGCAGGCCGCCGAGGCCATGGTGCGGGAACGGCCACTGCGGGAGGAGGGCTGGCGGCTCCTGGCTCTGGCCCACTGGGCCGCCGACCGCCGCAGCGACGCCCTCACGGCACTGCGCCAGGCCCGCAGGACCCTCCTCGACGAGCTCGGCTGCGATCTGTCCCCGGCGCTGGCCGAGTTGGAGCGGGCGATCCTGACCCAGCGGGTGGAGGTGCTGCGGGCGGCGGTACCTGCCGGAACGGAACGGGTCTGGGGTGCGGGTGAGTCGACCTCTGCCGTGTCCGAAGACTGCGGTGTGTCGGACGAGTTGGTTCCGGGGGCGTTGCAACGGCCTGTCAGCCAGGACCTTTTCGTGGGCCGTGCCGACGAACTCCGTGCGCTGGGCTCCGCCGCCCGGGCCGCCCGTTGGGGTGGAGGGCTCGTGCTGGTCACCGGGGAGGCCGGGGCCGGCAAGTCCGCTCTGCTCGGTCGGTTCGCCGGGCGGCTGCGGGAGGAAGGGTGGACGGTCGTCGTCGGTCGGTGCCCGGAGCACGAGGGGGCCCCGCCGGCCTGGGCCTGGGCGGAGGCGCTCGGTGCCCTCGCCCGACAGGTCCCCCCGGCCCGACCCACCGAGGTGGCGGCACTGCTCCACGAACCGGAGGGCACGACCGGCACGGCCCGGGACGGGGAGGGGGTGGCAGCGGGGCTGCACGAACCCGCCAACACCACCAGCACGGCCCGGGACGAGGTGGCTGTAGCAGCGCGGCTGCACGAACCCGACGGCACCACCCGGAACACGGCGACGGTCTCGGCGCTGCCGCACCAACCCGACGGCACCACCTCCGCACCTCAGAACACGGCAACCGTGTCAGCCCTGCCGCACGAGCCCGACCGCACCACCGCCACAACCCGGGACGAGGCGACCGCGGGACGGTTCCGGCTGCACCGGGGCTTCGCCGCCTGGCTGCGTGAGGCCGCCGCGAGTGGGCCCGTCGCTGTGTTCCTGGAGGATCTGCACCGGGCCGACGGGCAGACCCTCGCCCTGCTGGAGGCCGCGGCCGCGGTCACCGGTGTGCCTTTGCTGACCGTCGCCTGCTACCGCCCGGCCGAGGTCGGCGAACCGCTGGCCAAGACACTCGCCCAGCTCGCTCCCCGGCTGCCGCACCGCATCGCCCTGGCCGGTCTGTCGCCACGGGACGTGGCCACCGTCGTCGACGCGGTCTGCGGTGGCCCCGTCGACGAGGCCACGGTGGCGACGCTCGCCGAACGCACCGGCGGCAATCCGTTCTACGTCCGCGAGAGCGCGCGCCTGCTGGCCGACGAGGGCGCCCTGGTGGCCGTGTCGGAGGTCCCCCAGGGTGTCCGGGACGTGCTGCGCAGGCGCCTCGCCCTGCTGTCCGCCGACGCGCGTGCCGCCGTACAGCTCGCGGCGGTCGCCGGCCCCGAGTCCGACGTGGCGCTGCTGGTGGACGCGGCCGAGGCGGACGAGGAGACCGTGCTGGCGGGCCTGGACCAAGCCGTGGCCGCGGATCTGCTGACCGACCCGGCGCCGGGACGGGTCCGTTTCGTGCACGCGCTGGTCCGTGACACCGTCTACACCGACCTGTCGGGGATCCGCCGGGCCCGGCTGCACGACCGCATCGCGCAGCGGCTGCGCACGCACCGCCCCGACGATCTGGCGGCCCTGGCCCACCACTTCGCCCGCTCGGGCCGGACGGCGAACGCCCCGCTGGCCGTCGACTACGCGCTGCGGGCGGCCGAGCTCGCCGAGCGGCGGTACGCCCACGACGTGGCCGTAGGGCTCGTCCGGCAGGCGCTGGAGGCGCACACCGCGGTGACCGCCGGCCCCGAGGACCGGCCCGACGGCACGGTCGCCCTGCTGGTGCGGCTGCTGGGCGCGCAGGTGCGGGCCGGTGCCACCGGAGCCGCCCGGCTCACCCGGCGGCAGGCGGTGGACCTGGCCGTGCGGGCCGGCCGGGACGACCTGGCCGCGGCCGTCTACGGCGCCTGGACCGAGCCCTCGCCCTGGCGCAGCCGTCTGGAGGGCTTCCTGGACCGGACCTCGCTGGCCCACCTGGAGCGGCTCGCCGAGGACCGCACGCTGGACGGTCCGACCCGCGCGCGCGTGCTCCAGGTGCTGGCGGACGCGGTGGCGGGCGAGGACGCCCGGCGGGCCCTGGACGCGTCCCGCACCCAGCTGGAGCTGGCGCGCTCCGACGGCGAACCGCGGCTGCTGGCCTCGGCGTTGATGACGTCGGCCGGACTGCTGCCGCACGAGACGCAGGGTGCCGTCCGCACCCCGCTCGTCGACGAACTGCGCGTCCTGGCCCGGGACCACGACCTGCCCGCGCACCTCTGGGTGTGCGAGCACCTCGATGCCCTGACCGCCGCCACCCGCAACGATCCGGACGGGGTGCGCCGGCACACCGCCGCGGGCCTGGAGCTGGCGCACCGCTACCGGATGCGGTGGGCGCGGGGCATCAACACCGTCACGTCGGCCATGCTGGCGGCGGTCGCCGGGCGCTTCGCGGAGGCGGAGGCCCGCTACACCGAGGCGGACGGGCTGTTCCAGCGGGTCGGGGCGCACCATGCCACCGCCCCGCGGACGCTCGGCCTGTGGACCGTCCGGCTCGCCCAGCGCCGGGAGGCCGAGCTGGAACCGGCGGTCCGCGAGGTGTACGAGTCGGTCGGCACCCCGGTCGCGGTGGCGCACGCCCTCGTCCTGGCCCGGCTGGGGCGCCTGGACGAGGCCGCGGCCGTGCCGTTCCCCGCCCGGCCGGTGACCGACCACCTGTACGGCATGGAGCTCGACTACCGCGCCGAGCTCGCGGTGCTGCTGGACGACCGGGACACGGCGGAGTCGCTGATCGGGGCGCTGCTGCCGCTGAAGGAGCAGTTCGCAGGTGTCGCGGGCGGGGCCTACGCCACCCGGCCGCTCGCGCACGCCCTCGGGGATCTGTACCGGCTGGGCGGGGAGCGGGGGCTCGCGGCCGAGGCCTACGCGCTGGCCGAGCGGGTCGCCCGGGCCTGGGGCTCACCGCACCACACGACCGCCGCCGGCCGGGCGCTCGCGGATCTCGGCCGGAGCTGATCGGCAGCGGTCACCGGAGGCCGAGCGGCGGGAGCCCATCGTGACCGAACATCACGATCCCGTCTCAGGGGCTTGCCAACCCCCCGTGTAATCGATTCCAATCCTCGGTACACGAGGTCGTGTAATCGATTCCACAAGGAGGTGGAGCGGCGATGGCGAGCATCAAGGACGTCGCTGCCGAGGCGGGGGTCTCCGTCGCCACGGTGTCCCGGGTCCTGAACGACCATCCGTCGGTCAGCGCGGACGCACGCACGCGTGTGCTGGCCGCCGTCAAGACGCTGGGCTACCGCCCGAACGCCGTCGCCCGCTCCCTGCGCACCGACCAGACCCACACCCTCGGCCTGGTCATCAGCGACGTGCTGAACCCGTACTTCGGCGAGCTGGCCCGCTCCGTCGAGGAAGAGGCCCGGACACTCGGCTACAGCGTGATCATCGGGAACGCCGACGAGCGGCCCGACCTCCAGGACCACCACGTACGGTCCCTCATCGACCGCCGTATCGACGGGCTCCTGGTCTCCCCCACCGACGGCGGCTCCCCGCTGATGCTGGACGCCGTGCGGGCGGGCACGCCGATGGTGTTCGTGGACCGGTGGATCCCGGGCGTGGCCGTGCCGGTGGTCCGGGCCGACGGGCGGGCCGCGGTGCGCGAGCTGGTCGCGCATCTGCACGCGCTGGGGCACCGCAGGCTCGCCATCATCGCCGGGCCCGCCGCGACCACGACCGGCCAGGAGCGCGTGGTGGCCTTCCGGGAGGCCCTCGAGGCGTACGGCCTCGAACTGCCCGAGGCCTACATAGGGCAGGGCGACTTCCAGGCCGAGAGCGGGCGCCGGGTCACCGAGGGCTTCCTCGACCTGCCCGAACCGCCCGAGGTCGTCTTCGCGGCCGACAACCTGATGGCGCTGGGCGCCCTGGACGCCGTACGCGCGCGGGGGCTGCGGGTTCCCGAGGACCTCGCCCTGGCCGCGTTCGACGACATCCCGTGGTTCGTGCACACCGATCCGCCGATCACCGCGATCGCCCAGCCCACGGGCGAGCTGGGACGGGCCGCGGTGCGCGCGCTCGTCGACCGCATCGAGGGGCGGCCGCCCGAGTCGGTCACCCTCTCCGCCCGTCTGGTCGTCCGCCGCTCCTGCGGCGAGAACCCCAACCCTGTGCAAAGGAGCACGTCGTGAGCAACGAGGACGAGTTGCTGCCCGCCGAGGACGAGTTGCTGCGCATCGAGGGCATCCGCAAGACCTTCCCCGGCGTGGTCGCGCTCGACGGCGTCGACTTCAACCTGCGCCGGGGTGAGGTGCATGTGCTGCTCGGCGAGAACGGCGCCGGCAAGAGCACGCTGATCAAGATGCTCTCGGGCGCCTACCACCCCGACGGGGGCCGGGTCCTGGTGGACGGCGAGGAGGTGCACATCCGCGGGGCGCAGGACGCCGAGCGGCTGGGCATCGCCACCATCTACCAGGAGTTCAACCTCGTCCCCGACCTGACGGTCGCCGAGAACATCTTCCTGGGCCGGCAGCCCCGCCGCCTCGGGATGATCGACCGGAAGACCATGGAGGCGGACGCCGAGGTGCTGCTCAAGCGCGTCGGGGTCAGTGTGTCGCCCCGCGCGCGGGTGCGTGAACTGGGCATCGCCCGGCTCCAGATGGTCGAGATCGCCAAGGCGCTGAGCCTGAACGCGCGCGTGCTGATCATGGACGAGCCGACCGCCGTGCTCACCTCCGAGGAGGTCGACAAGCTCTTCGCGATCGTGCGCAGCCTGCGCGAGGACGGCGTGGGGATCGTCTTCATCACCCATCACCTGGAGGAGATCGCGGCCCTCGGCGACCGCGTCACCGTCATCCGGGACGGGAAGTCGGTCGGGCAGGTGCCCGCCACCACCCCCGAGGACGAGCTGGTCCGCCTGATGGTGGGGCGGTCGATCGAGCAGCAGTACCCGCGGGAGCGCGGCGACACCGGGCCTGCCCTGCTGAAGGTCGAGGGCCTCACCCGCGACGGCGTCTTCCACGACGTCAGCTTCGAGGTGCACGCGGGCGAGGTCGTCGGCATCGCCGGACTGGTCGGAGCGGGCCGTACCGAGGTGGTGCGGGCCGTGTTCGGCGCGGACCCCTACGACAAGGGGACCGTGCAGGTCGCCGGGGCCGCCCTCAGGGGCCATGACGTGGGCGCGGCGATGGCGGCCGGGATCGGGCTCGTCCCCGAGGACCGCAAGGGACAGGGGCTGGTCCTGGACCAGTCGGTCGAGGAGAACCTGGGCCTGGTGACCATGCGGTCCGCGACCCGCGGCGGCCTCGTCGACCTCAAGGGGCAGCGGGCGGCCGCCGCCCGGATCGCCGAGCAGCTCGGGGTGCGGATGGCGGGCCTGCACCAGCAGGTGCGCACGCTCTCCGGCGGCAACCAGCAGAAGGTCGTCATCGGCAAGTGGCTGCTCGCCGACACCAGGGTGCTGATCCTCGACGAGCCCACGCGCGGCATCGACGTCGGCGCCAAGGTCGAGATCTACCAGCTCGTCAACGAGCTGACGGCGCAAGGGGCCGCCGTCCTCATGATCTCCAGCGATCTGCCCGAGGTGCTCGGCATGAGCGACCGGGTGCTGGTGATGGCCCAGGGCCGGATCGCCGGCGAACTCGACGCCGACGAGGCCACGCAGGACTCCGTGATGGCACTCGCCGTCAGCACGAACACCGTCAACACCGAGAAGGAGGCCCCTCGTGGCCACTGACACGCTCAGGAGCGGAGCGAGCGCGGGTGGCCTGCGCCGTCTCCTGCTCGACAACGGCGCGCTCACCGCGCTGATCGTCCTGGTCATCGCCATGTCGGCGCTGTCGGGCGACTTCCTGACCACCGACAACCTGCTCAACGTCGGCGTGCAGGCGGCCGTGACCGCCATCCTCGCCTTCGGTGTCACCTTCGTGATCGTCTCGGCGGGCATCGACCTGTCGGTCGGCTCGGTGGCGGCCCTGTCGGCCACCGTCCTTGCCTGGAGCGCCACGTCGCACGGCGTGCCGGTCTTCATAGCGGTGGTGCTCGCCGTCGTCACCGGCATCGCGGCCGGGCTCGTCAACGGTTTCCTCATCGCGTACGGCAAACTGCCGCCGTTCATCGCCACGCTGGCGATGCTGTCGGTGGCGCGCGGTCTGTCGCTGGTGATCTCCGAGGGCTCCCCGATCGCGTTCCCCGACTCGGTCTCGCACCTCGGTGACACGCTCGGCGGCTGGCTGCCGGTGCCCGTGCTCGTCATGGTCGTCATGGGGCTGATCGCGGCCTTCGTGCTGGGCCGGACGTACATCGGCCGCTCCATGTACGCGATCGGCGGCAACGAGGAGGCGGCCCGCCTGTCCGGGCTGCGGGTGCAGAAGCAGAAGCTCGCCATCTACGCGCTGTCCGGTGTCTTCGCCGCCGTCGCGGGTGTCGTGCTGGCCGCCCGGCTCTCCTCGGCACAGCCGCAGGCCGCCGACGGCTACGAGCTGGACGCGATCGCCGCGGTCGTCATCGGCGGTGCCTCGCTCGCGGGCGGCACCGGCAAGGCGTCCGGGACGCTGATCGGCGCCCTGATCCTCGCGGTGCTCAGGAACGGCCTCAACCTGCTGAACGTCTCCGCGTTCTGGCAGCAGGTCGTGATCGGTGTCGTCATCGCGCTGGCGGTGCTCCTGGACACCGTCCGCCGCAAGGCCGGGGCGACCCCGGTGGCCGCGGGTGCCGGTGGGCCGGGCGGCAAGGGGCGCCAGGCGGCGACGTACGGTCTCGCGGCCGTGGTGACCGTGGCGATCGTCGGCGCGACCTCCTTCCTGCACAACGACTCGTCCTCGACGGCGAACCCGAAGGTGGGCCTGTCGCTGTCGACCCTCAACAACCCCTTCTTCGTGCAGATCCGCTCGGGTGCCGAGGCCGAGGCGAAGAAGCTGGGCGTGGACCTGACCGTCACGGACGCCCAGAACGACGCCTCCCAGCAAGCCAACCAGCTCCAGAACTTCACCAGTTCAAGCCTGGGCGCGATCATCGTCAACCCGGTGGACTCGGACGCGGCGAGCAACTCGGTGAAGGCCGCCGACAAGGCGAAGATCCCGGTCATCACGGTGGACCGCGGTGTCAACAACGCCAGGACGGACGCTCTCGTGGCCTCCGACAACGTGGCCGGCGGTGAACTCGCCGCCAAGACCATCGGCGAGAAGCTCGGCGGCAAGGGCAAGATCGTCATCCTCCAGGGCCAGGCGGGCACGTCGGCCGCCCGGGAGCGCGCGGAGGGCTTCGCCAACGGCCTCAAGGCCTACCCGGGCATCCAGGTCGTCGCCCAGCAGCCGGCCGACTTCGACCGCACCAAGGGCCTCGACGTGATGTCGAACCTGCTCCAGGCGCACCCGGACGTCCAGGGCGTCATCGCCGCCAACGACGAGATGGCGCTCGGCGCGATCAAGGCGCTCGGCTCCAAGGCCGGGAAGTCGGTCTCGGTGGTCGGCTTCGACGGCACTCCGGACGGCCTGAACGCGGTCAAGGACGGCACGTTGTACGCGTCCGTGGCACAACAGCCCTCGCAACTCGGCAAAATCGCGGTGGACAACGCGCTGAAGGCCATCGACGGCAAGAAGGTCGAGGAGATGATCAAGGTGCCGGTGAAGGTGGTCACCAAGGAGAACGTGGCCGGTTTCACGGGCTGACGACGGCGTACCGGCGGGCGGTCGAGCGACCGCCCGCCCCGCGTCACGACTAGGGGAGTCACTTCATGTACGACTACGACCTACTGGTCGTAGGGTCGGCCAACGCCGACCTGGTAATCGGCGTAGAGCGGCGGCCGGGGGCCGGCGAGACGGTGCTCGGCTCGGACCTGGCCGTGCACCCGGGGGGCAAGGGCGCCAACCAGGCGGTCGCGGCCGCCCGGTTGGGGGCGCGTACGGCGTTGCTGGCCCGGGTCGGCGACGACGGGCACGGCCGGCTGCTGCTGGAGTCGCAGCGGGCGGCCGGGGTCGACACCGTGGGGGTGCTGGTCGGCGGGGCGCCGACGGGGGTCGCGCTGATCACCGTCGACCCGTCCGGGGACAACAGCATCGTGGTGTCGCCGGGCGCCAACGGCCGTCTCACGCCGGGTGACGTGCGGGCGGCGACCAGTCTGTTCCACGCCTCCCGGGTGGTGTCGACCCAGCTGGAGATCCCGCTGGAGACGGTCGTGGAGGTCGTACGGAATCTGGCGCCGGGCAGCCGGTTCGTGCTGAACCCCTCGCCGCCGCGGCCGCTGCCCACGGAGGTGCTGGCCGCCTGCGATCCGCTGATCGTCAACGAGCACGAGGCGCAGGTGATCCTGGGCGAGGCGTGCGTGAGCGACCGGCCGGAGGACTGGGCGGGGCTGCTGCTCGCCAAGGGACCGCGCTCGGTGGTGGTGACCCTGGGCGCGGAGGGCTCGCTGGTGGCCTCCTCGCCGAAGGACGTGACCCGGGTGGCGTCGGTGAAGGTGGACGCGGTGGACACGACCGGAGCGGGGGACGCCTTCACGGCGGCGCTGGCGTTCCGGCTCGGTGCCGGGGCGTCCCTGGCGGACGCGGCCTCCTACGCCTCCCGGGTCGGAGCGGTCGCGGTGACCCGGCAGGGTGCGCAGGACTCCTTCCCGACCGCGCAGGAGGTCGAGGCGCTGTGAAGAGGGCCGGGATACTGAACCGCCATCTCTCCGGCGCGCTGGCCGAGCTGGGCCACGGGGACGGGGTGCTGGTGTGTGACGCCGGGATGCCGATCCCGGACGGGCCGCGGGTGGTGGACCTGGCCTTCCGGGCCGGGGTGCCGTCCTTCGCCGTGGTCCTGGACGGGCTCCTCGCCGAGCTGGTCGTGGAGGGCGCGACGGCGGCGGAGGAGGTGCGCGAGGCGAACCCGGCGGCGGCCGCGCTGCTCCAGACGGAGTTCCCCGACCTCGTCCTGGTCTCGCACGAGAAGCTGAAGGAGCTGTCGGCGGGCGCCCGTCTGATCGTCCGCACGGGCGAGGCACGGCCGTACGCGAACGTGCTGCTGCGGTGCGGGGTGTTCTTCTGACTGTTTTTCTGGTCGCACTTCGAAGGGGCCCGGTCACAGACCGGGCCCCTTCGGGTTTTCCCCTCCCATGTCAGAACCCCGCGATCCCCCCAGATCTCCCCCCGGGTGTCCTGACACCGAGTACGACAGGCGAGGTGGGAGAAGGGTTGTACGGGATTCCGGATTTTTTTCCGGTGGCGGCCCGCGGCCCTCACAGGGTGTGGGAGACGAACCTCTCGGCGGTCTCCGCGAGGACCTCGCGGCCGTCCCGGGCCCACAGGGTGTCGTTGAACAGTTCGACCTCGATGGCGCCCGTGTAACCGGCCGCCTCGACGTACCGCTGCCACTCGCGCATGTCGATCGCGCCGTCGCCGATCTGCCCGCGGCCGTTGAGGACGCCCTCCGGCAGCGGGGTCGTCCAGTCGGCGAGCTGGAAGGTGTGGATACGGCCGCCGGCGCCGGCGCGGGCGATCTGCGCGGGCGCGTTGTCGTCCCACCAGATGTGGTACGTGTCCACCGTGACGCCGACCTGGTGGGCGGGGAAGCGCTCCGCGAGGTCGAGGGCCTGGGTGAGCGTGGAGACCACGCAGCGGTCGGATGCGTACATGGGGTGCAGGGGCTCGATGGCCAGCTTCACCCCGTGCTCCTCGGCGTAGGGGCCGAGGACCGCCAGGGCGTCCGCGATGCGCTCACGGGCGCCGTGCAGGTCCTTGGAGCCGGCCGGGAGACCGCCGGAGACCAGGACCAGGGTGTCGGTGCCGAGGGTGGCGGCCTCGTCGACCGCGCGCCGGTTGTCGTCCAGGGCGGCGGCCCGCTCGTCCGGGTCGATCGCCGTGAAGAAGCCGCCCCGGCAGAGGGTGGTGACCGTGAGGCCCGCGTCGCGGACCAGCTTGGCCGTCTCCTCGACGCCGTACGACTGGACGGGCTCGCGCCACAGGCCCACGCCGGGGATGCCCAACTCCAGGCAGCCCTCGACCAGTTCCGGGATCGACAGCTGCTTGACCGTCATCTGGTTGATGGAGAAGCGGGACAGGTCGGTCACTGGTTCACCCCGTACAGGGACAGCAGGTTCTTCATGCGCTCCTCGGCGAGCTTCGGGTCCGGGAACAGGCCCAGTCTGTCGGCGAGTTCGTAGGCGCGCGCGAAGTGTGGCAGGGAGCGGGCCGACTGGAGGCCGCCGACCATCGTGAAGTGCGACTGGTGGCCGGCCAGCCAGGCGAGGAAGACCACGCCCGTCTTGTAGAAGCGGGTCGGCGCCTGGAAGAGGTGCCGGGACAACTCGACGGTGGGGTCGAGGAGTTCACGGAAGCCCTTGGCGTCCCCGGTGTCCAGGACCCGGACCGCCTCGGCCGCGAGCGGGCCCAGCGGGTCGAAGATGCCGAGCAGCGCGTGCGAGAAGCCCTGGTCGTCGCCCGCGATCAGCTCGGGGTAGTTGAAGTCGTCGCCGGTGTAGCAGCGGACGCCCTGCGGGAGGCGGCGGCGGATGTCGATCTCGCGCTGGGCCTCCAGGAGGGAGACCTTGATGCCGTCGACCTTGTCCGGGTGCGCGGCGATGACCTCCAGGAAGGTGTCGGTCGCCGCGTCCAGGTCGGACGAGCCCCAGTAGCCCTCCAGCGCCGGGTCGAACATCGGGCCCAGCCAGTGCAGGATCACCGGCTCGGCGGCCTGGCGCAGCAGGTGGCCGTAGACCTCCAGGTAGTCCTCGGGGCCCTGGGCCGCAGCCGCGAGGGCCCGGGAGGCCATCAGGATGGCCTGGGCGCCGGACTCCTCGACGAGGGCGAGCTGCTCCTCGTAGGCGGCCCGGACCTCCGCGAGGGTCGCCGGTCCAGTGAGCTGGTCGGTGCCGACACCGCAGGCGACGAGCCCGCCGACCGACTTGGCCTCGGCGGCGCTGCGGCGGATCAGCTCGGCCGCGCCCGCCCAGTCCAGGCCCATCCCGCGCTGGGCGGTGTCCATCGCCTCGGCGACCCCGAGCCCGTGCGACCACAGGTGGCGGCGGAAGGCGAGGGTGGCGTCCCAGTCGACGGCGGCCGGGGAGTCCGGCGACACGTCCGCGAACGGGTCGGCGACGACGTGCGCCGCCGAGAAGACCGTACGGGAGGTGAAGGGGGTGCCCGGGGTGGCGGCGAAGGGCTCCTTGCGGGGCTCGTACGCCTTGAATTCCCCGTTGCCGGTGGGGAGTTGGATCGTCACAGCGAGATCTCCGGTACGTCGAGACGGCGGCCCTCCGCCGAGGACTTCAGGCCCAGTTCGGCGAGCTGGACACCGCGGGCGCCGGCGAGGAGGTCCCACTGGTAGGGGGCGTCCGCGTAGACGTGCTTGAGGAAGAGCTCCCACTGGGCCTTGAAGCCGTTGTCGAAGTCGGCGTTGTCCGGGACCTCCTGCCACTGGTCGCGGAAGACCTCGGTGGCCGGGATGTCGGGGTTCCAGACCGGCTTGGGGGTGGCGCTGCGGTGCTGGACACGGCAGTTGCGCAGACCGGCGACGGCGGAGCCCTCGGTGCCGTCGACCTGGAACTCCACGAGCTCGTCGCGGTTGACGCGGACGGCCCAGGAGGAGTTGATCTGGGCGATCGCGCCGCCGTCCAGCTCGAAGATGCCGTAGGCGGCGTCGTCGGCGGTGGCGTCGTAGGGCTTGTCGTTCTCGTCCCAGCGCTCGGGGATGTGGGTGGCGGTGAGAGCCTGGACGGACTTCACCCGGCCGAACAGCTCGTGGAGCACGTACTCCCAGTGCGGGAACATGTCGACGACGATGCCGCCGCCGTCCTCGGCCCGGTAGTTCCAGCTCGGGCGCTGGGCCTGCTGCCAGTCGCCCTCGAAGACCCAGTAGCCGAACTCGCCGCGGATGGAGAGGATCCGGCCGAAGAAGCCGCCGTCGATGAGGCGCTTGAGCTTGAGCAGGCCCGGCAGGAACAGCTTGTCCTGGACGACGCCGTGCTTGATGCCGGCCGCGTTCGCGAGGCGGGCCAGCTCCAGGGCGCCCTCCAGGCCGGTGGCGGTGGGCTTCTCGGTGTAGATGTGCTTGCCGGCGGCGATCGCCTTCTTGATCGACTCCTCGCGCGCGGAGGTGACCTGGGCGTCGAAGTAGATGTCGACGGTCGGGTCGGCCAGGACCGCGTCCACGTCGGTGGAGATGTTGTCCAGGCGCAGGCCGTGCTGCTCGGCGAGGGCCTTCAGGGCGTGCTCGCGGCGGCCGACCAGGACCGGCTCGGGCCACAGCACCGTGCCGTCGCCGAGGTCCAGGCCGCCCTGCTCGCGGATGGCGAGGATGGAGCGGACCAGGTGCTGGCGGTAGCCCATGCGCCCCGTCACACCGTTCATGGCGATACGCACCGTCTTGCGTGTCACGTCATTCCCTTCGTAGGAGTCGTACGCGGTTGTCCGCGCCGCGCACGCTCCTCTGACGAGCGTTACAGCAAGCGCTTTCTATCCAAGAAGAAGCTAGCCTCTCGGCAGTGGTCCGGACAAGACCGCGGGAGGGGCGAGTTGTTCGAGGGGGCGAACAACAGGGGTCAGGGGGCTTAAGGTCGGCTCGGAACCGGGCTCCGAGGGCCCGCGTGTACGACGGAGTACGACTGAGATGCGCCGAGGCGGGTCCGGGCACCACGCCAGGACTCGCGGAGGCGCGCGACCGGAGGACGACGAGATGACGGTGACCCTGGCGGACGTGGCGGCCCGCGCCCAGGTCTCCCCCGCGACGGTGTCGCGCGTACTGAACGGCAACTATCCCGTGGCCGCGTCCACCCGCGAGCGGGTGCTGCGGGCCGTGGACGAGCTGGACTACGTGCTGAACGGTCCGGCGAGCGCGCTCGCCGCCGCCACCTCGGACCTCGTCGGAATCCTCGTGAACGACATCGCCGACCCCTTCTTCGGGATCATGGCCGGGGCCATCCAGTCCGAGATCGGCGGCCCGGGCGGGCGCGCGGGCGGTGAACGGCTGGGTGTGGTCTGCAACACAGGCGGGTCCCCGGAACGGGAGCTGACCTATCTGACCCTGCTCCAGCGGCAGCGGGCGGCGGCCGTCGTGCTCACCGGCGGTGCGGTCGAGGACGCCCCGCACCAGGCCGCGATGGCCGCGAAGCTGCGGAAGCTGGCGGACGCGGGCACCCGGATCGTGCTGTGCGGGCGGCCGCCGTCGCCGGAGACGGGCGCGATCGCGCTCACCTTCGACAACCGGGGCGGCGGCAAGGAACTCACCGAGCACCTCATCGGGCTCGGGCACCGCAGGCTCGGCTACATCGCCGGGCCCGAGGAGCGGACGACCACCCGGCACCGGCTGGAGGGGCACCGGGCGGCCCTCGCGGCGCACGGGATCGAGGAGGACCCCCGCTGGACGGTCCACGGCCGCTACGACCGGCGGTCCGGGTACGAGGCCACGCTGGAGCTGCTGCGGCGGGACCCGTCGCTGACGGCCGTGGTGGCGGCGAACGACTCCGTCGCACTGGGGGCGTGCGCCGCGCTGCGGGACTCCGGGCTGCGGATCCCGGACGACGTCTCCGTCGCCGGGTTCGACGACCTGCCGTTCAGCATCGACGCGGTGCCCGCTCTGACGACGGTGCGGTTGCCGCTCGCGGAGGCGGGGGCACGGGCGGGCCGGATCGCGATGGGGCGCGAGGAGCCGCCGCCCGGGGGGATCGCGACGGTTCGGGGGGAGTTGATGGTGCGGGGGTCCACCGGGGTTCCCCGGGGTTGAGGGGCTGCCGGGTTGATGGATTGCTGGGCTGACGGGCTGACGGGCTGACGGGCTGACGGGCTGACGGTGTTCACGGATCGGGGGCGGGCGGGCCGGGGGCGGGAGTCGGGGTCGGTCAGCGCCTCCTGAAGCGCAACAGCGCTGCCTGCAGAGGGAGTTCGTGGCACGACGCGAAGTCGAAGCCCGCCTCGTCGAGCAGTCGGCGGTAGTGGTCCTCCGTGCGCTCGCGGCCTCCCACGTTGCACAGCATGTGCAGGTCCCAGGCGACGGCGAGGGAGAGCCGGGCGTCCGCCGGCAACAGGCGCTCGACCAGCAGGAGTTCGCTGCCCGGGGCCATGGCCCGCGCGCAGCGGCGCAGGATCGTCAGGCAGCGCTCGTCGTCCCAGTCGTGGAGGACCCGGGACAGCACGTACAGGTCGCCGCCGCCGGGGACCTCGGACGTGAAGTCCCCCGCCACGAACCGGCAGCGGTCGGCCAGGCCCGCCTCCGCGAAGGCCTTCTCCGCGGCCTCGACGGCGTGCGGCCGCTCCAGCAGGACGCCGCGGAGGTGGGGAGCCGCGCGCAGCAGCCGCCCGAGGAGCTCGCCGTTGCCGCCGGCGACGTCCACCACGACCCGGTGGGCGGAGAGGTCCACGAGGCCGGCCACGGGGGCGAACATGGGCGCGCTCGCCGCCATGGCCCGGTCGAACAGGTCGGCGAGTTCGGGGTGGCGCGCGAAGTGGGGGAAGTGGTGTTCGCCGAAGACCTTCGCGAACGCCTCCTCCCCGGTCCGCACCGAGTGCGCGAGCTCACCGAAGGAGCGGTAGAACGGGCCGCCGTAGAGCAGGGCGAGGGGCTGGAAGGAGTCGGCGGCGCCGGTGCGCAGCGGCTCGCCGAGCTCCGTGAGGTGGTGGGAACCGTCGGGGTCCGCCGCCACCAGGCCCAGACCGGCGAGGTGGCGCAGCAGCCGGCCGAGGCTGTCGGCGTGGCAGCCGGTCAGTTCGGCGAGGAGGGCCGGGCCGGCGCCGGGGTGGGCGTCCAGGTGGTCGGCGAGCCGGAGTTCGGCGGCCACGGCGATCGCCTGGGTGGTCCAGGCACCCGTCATCAGGTGCAGCAGCCGGTCCCGGGGGCG
Organism: Streptomyces sp. 351MFTsu5.1; assembly: GCF_000383655.1. Taxonomy (NCBI): domain Bacteria; kingdom Bacillati; phylum Actinomycetota; class Actinomycetes; order Kitasatosporales; family Streptomycetaceae; genus Streptomyces; species Streptomyces sp. 351MFTsu5.1. The sequence goes on from NZ_KB911801.1 coordinate 51,792, forward strand.
GTCCCCGGCAGCGGGCGCGTACCCGAGGGCGCCGGGTGACCGCCGGTCCGCCGAGCGGCGCAGGTGCGCGGCGAGGAGTTCCGGGTGCCGGCCGGGGACGTAGAGCTCGATGCGGTGCCCGCCCGCGCGGAAGTAGAGCACGGTGGCGTTCTCGTGCGGGTTGTGACCGCCGCTGTCGGCGTGGGCGCCGGCCCGGTCGAGCAGCAGGGCCGTCAGACCGTGCAGGACCACCGGCGTGGGCGCCACGACCTCGAACGCGATGTGGGCCTCGTCGCCGGTCGCGCGTTCGGCCGCCGCGAGGGGCACGAGGTCCGAGCCGTCCGGCACCTCCAGGGCGAAGACCTCGATCTCGCCGCGCCCGCCGGGGGTGTCGGGCACCGACGCCCTGAGGATGCCGACCGGCAGGGTGCCCGCGGGTCGGCCGTGACGCCGGGCGAGCCGGCCGCGGACGACCACGCTCGGGGTCATCTCTCCGGCGCGCAGGCCCCGTTCGGCGAGTTCCGCGCGCAGGCCGGCGAGGGTCCGGGGAAAGACGAGCAGGGCGGTGTGGGCCAGCCGCAGCGTCCCGCCGAGCGCCTGCCGCTCCTCGGCGGTCAGGTCCGGCAGCAGGACGTCGAGGGCGCTCGCCGTGTCGTTGCTGCGCACGAACGCGGCCGCCTGCTCGATGCGGTCGAGGTCCGCCGGGGGGAGCGAGCGCTCCGGTGCCGACACGAAGGGCATGGGTGTCCTCTGGGTGTGGGTGTCGATGACGGGGTGGGTGTGGGTGTGGGTGTGGGTGTCGATGAGGGTGAGGGGAGGTGCTGTTTCTGTTTCGGGCGGTGGGTGCCGGGGGCTCTGCGGGGACGAGGAGCCGGGTCGGTCGCGGAGTGCCTCACCCGCCCGCGAGCAAGTGCCTCACACGCCGACGTAGTTGTCGGCGAAGGAGTGCTGCTGGGCCCTGGACGTGCGCAGGTTCTCCAGGCGGGAGTCGCGCAGGGCGCGGAGGAAACGGGACTCCTCGTCGTCGCCGGCAGGGGCGTGCAGGAGGCCGATCATCCAGTGGGAGAACTCCTGGGCCCGCCAGATCCTGGGCAGGCAGGTGGCCGAGTAGCCGGCCAGCGGCTCCTCGTCGCCCGCGTGGACGGCGACGGCGAACGCCCGGGCCAGGGTCTCGGCCGCCATGACGGCGAGGTTGGCGCCCTTGGCCGCCGAGGGGCTGATGAGGCCCGCCGCGTCACCGGCGAGGAACAGCCGCCCGTACTGCATCGGGTCCAGCACGTCGGACTCCAGGTCGACCACGGCCCGCTCCAGGACGGGTCCCCGGCGCAGTGGGCCGAATCGTTCCGCCCGCATGCGCAGGTCGAGTTCCTCCCAGATGGCCGCCTCGCTCCAGGAGGCCGGGTCCGTGCCGGGCTCGCACTGGAGGTAGTACCGGGTGACGGAGGGGGTGCGGGCCATGTGACCGGCGAAACCGCGGTCGTGGACGGCGTAGGTGACCGCGGGCAGCGCGGGGGGTGTCCCGACGAGCAGGGCGAGCCAGGAGACGCCGTGCCGTCGCCGGTGCGGGCGGGCCGCGCCGGCCGGAACCCGGCGGCGGCAGACCCCGTGACGGCCGTCGCACCCCGCGACGTACCGGCCCGTCAGCCGGTACGGCGTTCCGTCCTCCCGGTGCGCGAGGAGCCAGGGCCGTTCGCCGTCCAGTCCGCCCACCTCGCTCACCGGGGTCCCGAACCGCAGGTCGCCGCCGCGGCGCAGGAACTCGGCGACCAGATCGGCCACGAGGTGCTGCTGGGGGTAGACGGTGTGGGCCTCTTCCCGGCCGAGAGCGCCGTAGCGGAGGGCGAACTCTCCCTGCTCGCTGCGGAAGACGCAGGTGTCGTGCCGGGTGCCGCGGGCCAGGAGGCCGGTGCCGAGGCCGTTGTCGACGAGGACACGGACCGTGGCCTCCGCCAGGAACCCCGCCCGGGCGCGCCGCTCGACGTGCACGCGGCTGCTCCGCTCCACGATCAGGCAGTCGACGCCGGCTGCCAGCAGGAGGTTTCCGAGCACGAGCCCGGCGGGCCCGGCGCCGACGATCAGTACTGTCGCCCCACCCATGGAGGACCGTTTTTCCACCGTGCTCCCCGCCTCTTTGAAGATCCAGGAGGATTCAAGCAAGTTGTGGAGAACGGGTGGATACGAGGCATTGGTCCAAATGAGCGGGCATGGCGCGGAGTTGACGTGGCCGACCGCTCATGACCTGGGACGGTTCCGATGCCGCCGTCGCGGCGCGGGGACGCCGTTTCACTCGTTCGAGGAATACGGGCGCGCGCGTACCGAAGATGTTCCGGCCGCTTGTTCCACCGGCGCACGACGGCTCACGACGGCTCATCGAGCGGTTCCGGTCCGCCGTGGGGGCGTCGGAGGCGACGGGCCGCGGGCCGTTGTCAGTGGCCGGCCCTATCGTCCCCGCATGGTCTTTCATCTGCCCGCCGGACTGACTTCGGGACGGTTCGAGCGGCGAGGATCCTCGGAGATCTGGATCTCCGACGAACTGCCCGACGGACTGGAGGAGTTGTGGGCCGAATTGCTCCGGCAGGCTCCGGTAACCGGCTTGCAACCGCACCTGTGCTGGCCGGGTGATCACGGCACGCCCGAGACCCCGGCCGCCGTCGACGCCGTACGCCTTGAAGAGGTCCTCGCGGCCGACTTCGCCGCGTACCGGGAGAAGCGCCTGCCGTTCTGGACCGCCCCGCCCTCCCTGGAGCTGCCGGAGGGCACTCCGGAGGGCATCGCTCCCTGGCCGCACGATCCGGGGCCGCCGTTCGACAGCTGGCCCGGGCTCGCGCCCGCGGGGCCGGAGAGCAGCACCGGTCCGGGCCCCGAGGAGGCCGCGGCTCGAGCCGCCGCCGACCTGTGCGCCGAGCCGTACGCCCCCGGCCTCGCCCTCGCGCTGGTCCCCGCCCGCCGCTCGGCCGACGTCCCGGCGCTGGTCGGCTGGGACCACGAGGCGGACGTTCCACTGCTGACCGCCCTGCTGCGGAGCTGGGAGGAGCGGTTCGGGGCTCGGGTCGTCGCCGCGTACGGCGGGGAGGTCCTGGTGTCCGTCGCCCGGCCGCCCCTCGACGCGGCCGATGCGGAGCGGCTGGCGCTGGAGCATGTGCTGTCCACCGCGGACAACATCGTGGACGACCCGCCGACACCTTTCCCGGAGTACGCGCGCGGGCTCGTGGGACGGGGGGAGTGGCGGTTCTGGTGGGACTGAGGCGGGGGCGGCATGGGGGTGCGAGCGGACTGGGGGGGCGCGGTACGGGGCGCGCCACCACGGGGCTCCGGCACGGGGCGCGCCCTGCCGCCCTAGGGGCGCCGGTATGGGCGCGCGGCACCTCAGGGGCCTGGCACGGGACGCGCCCTGCCTCAGGGGCCCAGCACGGGACGCGCCGCCGCTGGGGCCCGGCACGGGGCGCGCTCCGTCTTAGGGGCCCTGGCATGGAATGCGCCACTTCTCGGCCCCGGCACGGGGCACGCTGCCGCAGGAGCCCCGGCACAGGGCGCGCACCACCTCAGCCCTGGCACGGAACACGCCCTGCCTCAGGGGCCCTGGCACGGAACGCGCCACTTCTCGGCCCCGGCACAGGGCGCGCACCACCTCAGGGACCCGGCACGGGACGCGCCCTGCCTTAGAGGCCCCGGCACGAAACGCGCCACCTCTCGGCCCCGACACGGGGCACGCTGCCGCAGGAGCCCCGGCACAGGGCGCGCACCACCTCAGCCCTGGCACGGAACACGCCCTGCCTCAGGGGCCCTGGCACGCAACGCGCCACCTCTCAGCCCCGACACGGGGCACGCTGCCGCAGGGACCCCGGCACAGGGCGCTCGCCGCCTCAGGGACCCGGCACGGGACGCGCCCTGCCTTAGAGGCCCCGGCACGAAACGCGCCACCCCTGGCGCCCGGCCCGGGACGCGCCCTGTCTCAGGGGCCCGGCACCGGCCGACTCGGCTCGCCACGGCCCGCATCGGCTCGGCCGTGCCGATGACTTTTTCGTCCCGCCCCGGTCTGTACTGCCGTAGTCACCCGAGCGGGAAACAGCAAGGAACTGGAGTGAGTGGCATGCGTGTCGTCGTCAGTGAGTTCATCAGTCTGGACGGGGTCGTGCAGGCGCCCGGTGGCCCCCAGGAGGACACCGACGGCGGGTTCGCGCACGGGGGCTGGTCGCACCCCTACTTCGACGAGGAGGTGCTCGGTCCCGCGTTCGGCGAGGGGATGGAGCGCGCGGAGGCGCTGCTGTACGGGCGGCGGACGTATCTGACCATGGCGGGGGCCTGGCCCGAGCGGGCCGGGGACCCGTTCGCCGACCGGCTGAACTCCCTGAAGAAGTACGTCGTGACGGACACCCTCGGCGATGACGAGCTGACCTGGAACAACACCGAGCGCATCCCGGGTTCGGACGCCGTGGCGCGGATCCGCGCACTGCGGGAGACCGAGGGGGGCGAGCTGGCGATGATGGGCAGCCCCACGCTCGTGCGGACCCTCATCGGCGAGGGGCTCGTCGACGAGCTCCAGCTCATCGTGATGCCGGTGCTGCTCGGCGGCGGCAAGTCGATCTTCCCGGAGGACGGGGCGAAGCGGCCTTTCGAGCTGGTGTCCACGGTCACCGGGAAGACCGGCGTCCAGCTGTGCGTGTACCGGCCCGCCACCGAGGGCTAGCGGCGCGAGGCGCGGACGTCATACGCTCGGTCCGACACTATCTCTGACTGAGTCAAAGATCCGGGGGTCGACCGGCCATGACCGTCCAGGACGTCCGCGCCTTCAACCGCTTCTACACGAACGTCATCGGCGCCCTCGACTACAGCCGCCATCTGTACGCCCCGTACACACTCACCGAGTCCCGCGTCCTGTACGAGCTCGCGCACTCGCCGCGCACCGACGCGGCCGATCTGCGCGGGGAACTCTCGCTGGACGCGGGGTACTTGAGCCGGATCCTGAACAAGTTCGAGCAGGACGGGCTGATCGAGCGGACGCCCTCCCGCCAGGACCCGCGCCGGGTGCGGGTGACGCTCACCCCGCGCGGCCGGGAGACGGCGGCGCTGCTCGCCGAACGGGCCGACGAATCCGTGGGCGCGCTTCTCGCCACCGTGCCGGCCGCGGACCGGCCCCGGCTGTCCGAGGCGATGCGCACTGTCCGCACCCTGCTCTCCGACGGCCGCCCTCCCCGTCGCAGCGAGGACGTCCTGCTGCGTGAGCCCGGCCCGGGTGACCTCGGCTGGATCGTGGCGCGGAACGCGGCCGTGTACGCCGCCGAGTACGGCTTCGACGCCTCCTACGAGGGGCTGGTCGCCAGGATCGTCGCCGACTTCGCCGAGGACCACGATCCGCATCTTGAGCGGGTGTGGATCGCCGAGCTGGACGGGCGGCCGGTGGGGTGCGTGATGTGCGTGCGGGACGACACGCCCGCGACCGCGCGGCTGCGGCTGCTCCTTGTCGAGCCCGACGCGCGCGGACTGGGCATCGGGGACCGGCTGGTGTCGGCCGTCGTCGACTTCGCCCGCGGCGCCGGATACCGGGACCTCGTCCTGTGGACCAACGACGTCCTCACGTCCGCCCGCCGCCTCTACCAGCGCCACGGCTTCGTCCTGACCGCCGAGAAAACCCACCGCTCCTTCGGCCAGGACCTGAACGGCCAGGACTGGCGGCTGGGGTTGACGGGGGAGGGCGAGTGAGGGGTGGCGACGGCAGCAGGCGGGGTTGAGGGGACGAGTGTGGATGTCGGCGAGGACCAGCGCGGGGGCCTGCCGGCCGGGCTCGGTGGCGCCGTGGGCGGAGCCCGGCCGACATGGACGGGCGAGGCGAACGACACCGACCCGCGCCGCGGCACACGGCGACCTCGGGTCGGTCCTGACCGGCGTGGGGCACCGGTAGGTGCTGCCGCTCGGGTGGGCCGCCCGGCCGGGCTGGACCTCGGCCTCTTCAGGGGGTGAGAGTAGGAGGCATGAAACTGGCGTTCTCCACCCTCGGTGTCCCCGGCCTCCCCCTCGCCGACGTGCTGCGGCTCGCGACCACGTACGGCTATCACGGCGTAGAACTGCGCGCGCACCCGGAGGAGCCGGTGCACCCGGGTATCGGGCTCGCCGAACGGGCCGACGCGGTGGCCGAGTGCAAGGCGGCGGGGGTCGAGGTGCTGGGCCTCGCCGGGTACGCGCGCGTGGCCGCGCCCGGGGACGACGAGCCCGTGGTCGAGGAGATCCACCGCCTCCTCGACCTCGCCCGCGACCTCGGCGCCGGCTTCGTGCGGGTCTTCCCCGGCGCCGCCTCCGACCAGTCCGCCGAGGAGGCCGACGCCACGGCCGCCCGGCGCCTCGGTACGGCCGCGGAGTACGCCGGCGACCTCGACGTACGGATCCTCCTCGAGACCCATGACTCGCACCGCACGGCCGCCGACGCGATTCGGATCCTCGGCCCGGTCGGCCACCGTCAGGTCGGCGCGCTCTGGGACGTCATGCACACCTGGCTCGGCGGCGAGCAGCCCTCCGAGACCTACGCGGCCCTCGCCCCGCACCTCGGATACGTCCAGGTCAAGGACATCGCCTCGGCCGAGGACACCACCCCGGTCGGGCTCGGCGCCGGTGTCCTGCCCCTCGCGGAGTGCGTGGAGGTCCTCTCCCGGCACGGCTGGGACGGCTGGCTGTGCTGGGAGTACGAGAAGCGCTGGTACGAGCAGGCGGCCCCGCTGGAGGACCTGCTCGGCGCGGGCCGCGAGCACCTGGCGCGGCTCCTCAACGACGCGGCGTAACCGGCCCGAGGCGGGCCGGTGATGCGGGCGGGCCGGAAATTCAGTGGGATGCGGGCGGGCCGGTAATTCGGTGGCCGGATCGCGGCCCTCCCGATACCGTCCCCGGGTGCATCAGCCCGCCTCTCCCCCGCTCCCCGTGTCATGAGCCTCAGCCGTACGTTCCTCGATGTACGGCCCCTGCGCACCTCACCGGTCTTCCGGCGGCTGCTGTTCGGGCGCACGGTGTCCACGCTCGGGTCCTTCATGACCATGGTCACCGTGATGTACCAGGTCTGGGACATGACCCACAGCGCGGTCTGGAGCGGCGCGGTCGGTGTCGCGCAGGCCGTGCCGATGGTCGCGGTGAGCCTGTTCGCGGGGGCCTGGGTCGACCGTGCCGACCGGCGCCGGGTGTACCTCACGGGCACCGTGGGCTCGGCGGTGTGCTCGCTGCTGCTGGCCGTGCAGGGCTTCGCCGGGCATGCGCCGGTGGCCGTCGTCCTGCTGCTGGTGGCCGTGCAGACGTCGTTCGCCGCGCTCGGCGCACCCGCGGCGGGGGTGTTCGTGCCGCGGCTGCTGCCGAAGGAACAGGTGGCCGCCGGTCTCGCCCTCCAGCAGGTGACCGGTCAGGCGATGATGCTGGTCGGTCCGGCCGTCGCCGGGGTCGTGCTCGGCTGGTGGGGCATCGGCGTCTGCTACCTCCTGGACACCCTGAGCTTCACGATGTCCTTCTACGGCGCCTACGGGCTGCCCGCTCTGCCGCCGGAGGGCGAGAAGTCCCGGCCTGGGGTGCACGGCGTCCTGGACGGGCTGCGCTTCCTGACCGGCCACCGGGTGGTGCGGGGCGCGCTGCTGACCGATCTGGCGGCCACCGTTCTGTCCATGCCGGTGAGCATGTTCCCGCTGGTCAACGACGAGCGGTTCGGCGGTGACCCGCGCACGCTGGGCCTGTTCCTGTCCGCGCTCGCGGTGGGCGGGGTGGCCGCGACGGTCCTCTCCGGCCCGGTCACCCGGCTTGCCCGCCCCGGCCCGGTGATGCTGTGCGCGTCGGCGACCTGGGGGGCGAGCCTGGCCGTGTTCGGGCTGACGACCAGTGCCTGGGCGGGCCTCGCCCTGCTGGCCCTGGCGGGCGCGGCGGACGCCCTCGCCGTCCTGTCCCGCACGACCATCGTCCAGACCCGTACCCCCGACGCCCTGCTGGGCCGGGTCACGGCCGCCGAGATGATCGTCGGCCAGGCGGGCCCGCACCTCGGCAATCTCCGCGGCGGCCTGGTCGCGGGCTGGAGTTCGGGGGCGACAGCACTGATCACGGGCGGCCTGCTGTGCGTGGCGGCGGTGGGATACGTCGGAGCGAGCACACCGGAGCTACGAGCCCTCCCACCCACAACCGACCCGATCGACGAGGGTTCCCTGGAGGGGAGTTGACCCTCCTCAGCGGGTGGGTGGTGTGATCGTCCAGTGGTTGCTGCGCAGGACGCGGTCCGCGAACGGCATGTCGAGTTCACCGACGTGACGGAAGCCCAGGGAACGGCAGATGCCGTTGGAGGGCCCGTTGCCGACCGCCGGGAAGGCGTGGATGTCGCCCCAACGTCCCTCGTCCCAGGCCCTGTCGAGCAGCGCCCGGACGGCACGCTTGCCGAGACCGCGTCCCTGGAACTCGGGCAGCACCATCCAGCCGATCTCGGAGATCGGTCCGTCGCCGGAGTCGTGCGACCAGACGGTCACGGACCCGGCTACCGCCTCGGGCCGTCCGGGGTCGGGCACGATCATCTTGATCCACGCCTGACCGGCCGCCGCCTCCTCGGCGTCCCGCCTCACCTTGTCCACCATCCCCTCCCGCGGCAACGGCCCGCCCAGACCGGCCATCATCACGGGATCACAGCGCATCCGCACATAGGCGTCCACGTCGTCCACGGTGACATCACGCAGGCGCATTACGTCCATCCGTCACGTCCGGTTCACTGCGCTCAACTCCGCGAACGCCTCGTGGAAACCGGGGAAAGTCTTCCGTACGCATCCCGGGTCGTCGAACGAGATACCCGGCACTCGCAGCCCGGTGACCGCGAAGGACATGACGATGCGGTGGTCGCCGTACGTCGTGATCTCCGTCGTGGGCGAGGGGGCCGCGCCCGGGTGGATCTCGATCCGGTCCGGGCCCGTGGAGACCCGTACGCCGAGCCGCCGCAGGTTCTCCGCGCAGGCCTCCAGACGGTCGCACTCCTTGACCCGGGTGTTCGCCACGTCCTCGATGCGGACGGGCCCGGAGGCGAAGGGGGCGATCGCCGCAAGAGTCGGCATGGTGTCCGAGATGTCCCGCATGTTGACGGTCAGGCCGCGCAGTTCGCCGGTCCCCCGGACCGTGGTGGCGTCGGCGCCGACGGTCACCTCCGCGCCCATCCGCCGCAGCACGTCCACGAAGGCGAGGTCGCCCTGGAGGGCTCCGGTGCCGAGGCCCGGCACGGTCACCGCGGCGCCCGGGGTGATCGCCGCCGCCGCGAAGAAGTAGCTCGCCGTGGACGCGTCCGGTTCGACGGCGTAGGTGGTGGCGCGGTAGCCGCCCGGCGGGACCACGTAGGTGTCGCCCTCCCGGGCCACCTCCACCCCGAACGCCCGCATCATCGCGATCGTGATCTCGACGTACGGCACCGACACCAGGTCCGTGACGCGGATCTGCAGACCGCGGCGGGTGAGGGGGCCCAGCAGCAGGAGCGCGGTGAGGTACTGGGAGGACTGCCCGGCGTCCAGTGTCACCTCGCCGCCCTCGACCCCGGCCGCCCGCACGGTCAGCGGGTGGTGGCCCTCCGCCTCCTCGTGCCGCAGGTCCACGCCGAGGTCACGCAGGGCCCGGCTCAGCGGGGCGAGCGGGCGCCTGCGCATCTGCTCGGACGCGTCGAAGCGGTACGTGCCGTGGCCGGCCGCGGCGAGGGTGGGCAGGAAGCGGGCCGTCGTCGCACCGTCCCGGCAGTAGACGTCCGCCGCGGTGACCGCGGGTCCCTGCGGGCGGCCGTCCACCTGCCAGGTCTCGGGGGTACGGCCGACGCGGTAGCCGAGCCGCGTCAGGCCCTCGGCGAAGCCTTCCGTGTCGTCGGAGCGGAGCGGGCGGACCAGGGTGGTCACGCCGTCGGCCGCGGCGGCCAGGAAGAGGGCGCGGGCGGTGATGGACTTCGAGCCGGGAAGAGCGAGGGACCGCGGGGCGGACGTGTCGACGGGCATACCCCTCATGATCGCCCCGCACCGGACTCCGACGCCGGAACGTCCACGAACTGGACCCCGGCCGGCCCCTCCCCCGGCCCCCCGGCCTCACCGCCCCGCCCGTCGCCTCCACCGGTCGTCCGGCAGTGGGTCCTTGCGGTGCGCCTGCACCTGGAGTTCGTGGTAGGAGTCCGCCGCCGTGCCGTGCCACATCTCGTCGTGGGCCGCCAGGGCCCCGCGCAGGCCCGCACCCGCCGTGCCGCGGCGCCGGACGTGCCGGGCCAGCAGGGTGAGCAGGGCCAGGGTCGCGGCGAGCCCGGCAAGGACCGCCAGAAGCGGGAGGAGCGGAAGGAGCCGACTCATGCGCCGACCCTACGCCGGGAGCCCGGCCGCCGACACGGGAGCGGATCCACGAGGGGCGGATCCGCGAGGTCGTATCCACGAGGTCGGCGCCGCCGGATCGGCTCAACCGTCCCACGCGCCCCGGCCCCACCAACTTCCGTAAATCGGGGGGCTGCCGGGAACCCGTCCCCGCCCCGGCTCGTCCAACCCGCAAGCTGCCGGAGAGTCACCGCGGTACGGCGTCGGCCTCGCTGCTGGCTGCGAACGCTGACCAACCCTCTCCTCCGTACCGCGGCCGGCAGCACACGCCGCCATCGGCGCGCCCCCCTCCACAGCGCCGATGGCGGCGCCCTCACCCCCGGGCCGGGTTACTGTGCACTCCCTTGACTGGCAGAAACTTCCCGGTTATTGCTGGCTTCTCGGAAGTTTCCTTCAGCGGATCACCTCCGGAAGGAGCGCACGTGCCCTCCAGACGTACCGTCCTCGCCGCCACGGCGGGGGTCACCTCGGCCCTCGCCGTCGGCGGGACCGCCCACGCGGACACCGAAAAGGACGACCGCAAGCTCCGCTCCCTCATCTCCCGCATGACCCCGGAGGAGAAGGTCGGTCAGCTCTTCGTGATGCGGGTCTACGGCCACTCCGCCACCGCCCCCGACCAGGCGGACGTCGACGCCAACCTCCAGGAGATCGGCGTCCGTTCGGCCGCCGAGATGATCGCGAAGTACCGGGTGGGCGGGATCATCTACTTCACCTGGGCGCACAACACCCGTGATCCGCACCAGATCGCCGACCTCTCCAACGGCATCCAGCGGGCCTCGCTGGAGCAGCCGCGCGGACTGCCCGTCCTCGTCTCCACCGACCAGGAGCACGGGATCGTCTGCCGGGTCGGTGCGCCCGCCACCCTCTTCCCCGGCGCGATGGCGATGGGCGCGGGCGGTTCCCGGGGGGACGCCCGCACCCTCGGCCGGATCGCCGGACAGGAGCTCAGGGCGATCGGCATCCGGCAGAACTACTCCCCCGTCGCCGACGTCAACGTCAACCCGGCCAACCCCGTCATCGGCGTCCGCTCCTTCGGCTCCGACCCCCGGCAGGTCGCCGCTCTCGTCGCCGCCGAGGTCGCCGGGTACCAGGGCGCCCGGGTCGCCGCCACCGCCAAGCACTTCCCGGGGCACGGCGACACCGCCGTCGACAGCCACTACGGCTTCCCGGTCATCACCCACAGCCGCGAACTGTGGGAGGACCTGGACGCCGTGCCCTTCCGGGCCGCGATCCGCGCCGGCATCGACTCGATCATGACCGCGCACATCCAGTTCCCGGCCCTCGACGCCTCCGGCGACCCGGCCACCCTCTCCCACCCGATCCTCACCGGCATCCTGCGCGGCGAACTCGGCTACGACGGCGTGGTCGTCACCGACTCCCTCGGCATGGAGGGCGTCCGCACCAAGTACGGCGACGAGCGCGTCCCCGTACTCGCCCTCAAGGCCGGTGTCGACCAGCTCCTCAACCCGCCCTCCCTGGACGTGGCGTGGAACGCGGTCCTGAACGCCGTACGGGACGGAGAGCTCACCGAGGCGCGGCTCGACGAGTCGCTCCTCAGGATCCTGCGGCTCAAGGCCCGGCTGCGGCTCTTCGAGGAGCCGTACGTCAGCCAGGCCGGTGTCACCCGGACCGTCGGCACCCGGGCCCATCTCTCCGCGGCCGACCGGATCGCCGAGCGCACCACGACCCTGCTGGTCAACGAGAAGCGGCTGCTGCCGCTGTCCCGGCGCACCCACCGCAAGCTGCTGGTGCTGGGCGCCGACCCGGCCTCCCCCTCCGGCACGACCGGCCCGCCCACCGGCGTCCTCGCCACGGCCCTGACCGAACTGGGGTTCACAGCGACCGCCCTGTCGACCGGTACGGCCCCCTCGGCGGCCGTCGTCGCCCAGGCGCTGGCGGCGGCACGGGACGCGGACGCGGTGATCGTCGGGACGTACAACATCACCGCCGCCCAGAAGTCGCTCGTCGAGCAGCTCGTGGCGTCGGGGAAGCCGGTGGTGGCGCTCGCGATCCGCAACCCCTACGACGTGGCCCAACTGCCCACCGTCCCGGCATACCTGGCGACCTACTCCTGGACCGACGTCGAACTGCGGGCGGCCGCACGGGTGATCGCCGGGAAGGCGGTACCGCGCGGGAGGCTGCCGGTGCCGGTGCAGCGGGCCGACGATCCGGCGAAGGTGCTGTACCCGGTCGGGTACGGGCTGTCGTACGGCCGATAGCCCGCGGGACGTAGATCCCGTACGCCTCGCAACTCGTACATCACCCCCGAAAGGCGCAAAGGACCCCAGATGTCTGGCGTGGCCCCGTCGCGGCGGTCACGCTGGACGGCGGGGGCAGCACGGGGGGATTGCGATGCGTGAGAAGTGTTCCGCGGGGGTGGTGTGCGTACTGACCGCACTGCTCGCCGCCCTGCTGACGGGGTGTACACAGCCGGCGGCCGGCGGGGAGAGCGGCGACGGGCCCCGGGCCACGGGCCCGGCCACGCCGTCCGCCGTCCGGACCTCCGGGTTCGGCGCGGTGTTCCTCGCGGTCGACGAGTGCAGTTCCTTCGGCAAGGCCAGCTTCACCGAGGTGCCCTGCACCGGCGAGCGGGCGGCGGCCCGGGTCGTGGCCCGGCACGACGGCACCACGGCCGACGGGCCGCCGTGTCCCGCGACCACCGACTTCGTGCTGCACATCAGCGAGCAGAGCCGGATCTCCGACGAGGACGGCGACGGGGCGGTGCACCAGGGGTACGCCTGCATGCGCAACCTGGAGCCGCCGCACCCGGGCGACCCCGGAGGCGGGGGCGGGCCCCGGACCATCGTCGGGGACTGTGTGTACGGCTCGGGCGACGGGCAGGTCCGCGAGACGACGTGCGACGGCGCGGGCGCGCGGAAACCGCAGTACCGGGTGGTGAAGGCGGTCGCCGAGCGCACGCAGTGCCCGCTGTCGACGGCCCTGTACGTGCAGCTCGGCGGCGCCCGTCCGGTGGGCTGCGCCCGGCCGGTGTGAACCCGGCCGGGCGCGGCGAGCGGACTACGGACGCAGGGTGGGCTCCCGCTCCACGTCCCGCACGTCCAGCTTGCGGTCGAACTTCGCGAGCGGCTTGGCCTCGGTCACGGCCGTGGCGGACACACCCGCCCAGGCGAGGATCCTGGCCGTGGCCAGCGCCTTCTGGTCGGCGACCAGACCGGCGACGTTCGCCCCGTGGTTCATGCCGGGCGCGGTGAACACGTACGCGTCCTTCGCGCCCTTGTCGACGCGGAACCGCTCCGCGCCCCACGGGTCGTTCTGGCCGTAGACGTACAGCATGTGCCGGGCGTTGTGCCGCACCCAGGTGTCCACGTCCCGCATCGCGTACGGCTGGAACGTCGTCGGGATGCTGCGCGGGACGAAGTTGCGCGGCGGCTGGTAGCCGTAGCGGATGTACTTCTTCTCGATGTGCGGGAACCTGATCGTCGGCGCGCCGAGCTGGGTGGCCGCCTGGTAGTAGTACGGCGTGTACGTCTCCAGGCCCTGGTCGGCGTAGGCGGAGAAACCGGAGATCGTGTCGATCGAGTTCCAGATCTGGTCGTCGGTCGCGGTCTTGGCGTCCGGCGGGATCAGCTCGTCGTCACCGCAGTTGGCGAGCAGGTTGTACTGCCAGAAGCCCCAGACGTAGTCGAGTACGACGGCCTCGTACGCCTTGTCGAGGCTGCCGATGGTGGTGAAGGTGAGGCCTTCCGCCGTCGCGTAGTCGGCGTACTTCTTCTCCAGGGACTCGCGCCGGACCAGGGCCTCGCGCTGCACCGCGTTCAGCCGGTCGCGGCACTCCGTGGTGCCGACCTTCGCGAAGAACCGGTCGTAGGCCGAGTCCTCGTCGTTCACCACGTCGTTGGGGGCGACGTACGCGACGACGCCGTCCATGTCGTGCGGGTAGAAGCGCTCGAAGTAGGTGGCGGTCATGCCGCCCTTGGAGCCGCCGGTGGCGATCCAGTTCCTGGTGTAGATCTTCTTCAGCGCCTTGAAGATGCGGTGCTGGTCGCTGGCGGCCTGCCAGATGTCCAGCTTGGACCAGTCGGCCGGGGCGGGCCGGGACGGCGTGAAGAAGCGGTACTCCATGGAGACCTGGTTGCCGTCCACGATCTGGGTCGGCTCACTGCGGCGAGGCGTGGTGGAGACGTTGTAGCCGCCGGTGTAGAAGACCGTCGGCCGGCTCACGTCCTTGTGCAGCACGGTGATGCGCTGCTGGAACGTGCCCTTGGACGGGTGCCGGTGGTCGACCGGCTGGGTGTAGTTGAGCACGAAGAAGCGGTAACCGGTGTACGGCTTCTCCTCGATCAGGCTCATCCCCGGAACGGCGAGAAGCTGATCCTTGATGTCGGTGGTGGCACCGGTGCCTTTGGCCCCCGGCTCGGCGGCGGTGGCCGCGCTCGCCGTGCCGACCGTGCCTATGAGCACGACCAGCGTGAGAAGCCATCTGAGCGCCTTGCGCATGCACCCTCCCCTGTGAGTACAGATGTCCGCCGGACGCTAGCGGCGCAAGTGCGGTCCGCACCAGGGGAGATGGGGCCTCGATGGGGAAAACCCTGTGAGGAATCTGTGCGTCAGAGCCGGATCCAGCCCTCGGTGTCGAACGTGCCCCGGCCGACCGCGCCCTTGATCCACAGCTTGCGCTGCCCGGCGTGCACGGTGACCGGGCCGGCCCGGTACTTGTACCGTCCGGCGTCCTCGACCGGCTGGAGCGCGTAGGCGCGCAGGCTGACCCGCATGTACTGCCGTGCGCCGGGGCGCTTGGGCAGGGTGACCGCGCAGACGTAGCCGCCCCGCCGGTACACCTCGACGGTGCCGGTGTCGAACGGGAACGTCCGCACCTTGCGCCCCTCGCACGACGAGCCCGCCGCCTGCGCCTGTCCCGGCACCGCGACCCCGAGCACACCGGCCGCCACCGTCACGGCCAGCCCCACCGCCAGCCGGCGTATCGCTCCACTCTTCACTGCCGTCCCTCCCGCAGCTTTCGGGCGTACAGGTGTACGGACGCACAACCTATGTCCGACGGTTGCACACCCGACAGCGCCCCACCCCCACCGGGCCCCTCACGCCGCCGCGGGCGTGTCCTCCCCCACGAACGTCCGCCACAGCTCGGCGTACCGGCCCTCCAGGGCGAGGAGTTCGTCGTGGGTGCCGTCTTCGACGACTCTGCCGTGGCAGAGTCTCTTGATGTCGCCCTCGCACCGCTCGGCCCCGGGGGGCCTCCCGGGCAGCGCACGACGGCCGGGCTCCGCCCGGCGCTCCAGTCGGCCCCGATTCCCGCGCCCCCTCACGCCGCCGCCGGCTCGTCCTCCCCCACGAAGGTCCGCCACAGCTCGGCGTACCGGCCCTCCAGGGTGAGGAGTTCGTCGTGGGTGCCGTCCTCTACGACTCTGCCGTGGTCCATGACGACCACTCGGTCGGCTCGGGCGGCGGTGGTGAGGCGGTGGGCTACGACGAGGGTGGTGCGGCGGCCCGCGAGGCGGTCGGTGGCCTGGTTGACCTGGGCCTCGGTGGCGAGGTCGAGGGCTGCCGTGGCCTCGTCGAGGAGGAGGATGTCCGGGTCGACCAGTTCCGCCCGGGCCAGGGCGATCAGCTGGCGCTGGCCCGCCGAGAGGTTGCGGCCCCGCTCGGCGACCTCGTGGAGGTAGCCGCCCTCCAGCGTGGCGATCATCTCGTGGGCGCCGACCGCGCGGGCCGCCGCCTCGACCTCGGCGTCGCCGGCGTCCGGGCGGCCGTAGGCGATGGCGTCCCGGACCGTGCCCTGGAAGAGGTACGCCTCCTGCGGGACCACGCCCAGGCGGTGGCGGTAGGAGGTGAGGTCCAGGGTGCGCAGGTCGGTGCCGTCGACCGTCACCCGGCCGCCCGTCGGGTCGTAGAACCGGGCCACCAGCTTCACCAGCGTGGACTTGCCCGCGCCCGTCTCACCGACGAACGCGACCGTCTGGCCCGCCGGGACCTTCAAGTCGATGCCGCCCAGCGCCTCCTCGTCGTCGCCGTAGGCGAAGTGCACGTTCTCGAAGGCCACTTCGCCGCGCAGGGAGAGGACCTCCAGGGGCTCCTCGGCCGTCTTCGTGGACGTCGGTTCCTGGAGCAGCTCCTGGATGCGGCCCAGCGAGACGGTCGCCTGCTGGTAGCCGTCGAAGACCTGGGAGAGCTGCTGGACCGGGGCGAAGAACAGGTCGATGTAGAGGAGGTAGGCGACCAGGGCACCCGTGGTGAGGGTCGCCGCGTCCACTCGGCCCGCGCCCGCGATCAGGACGGCGGCCGCGGCCACCGAGGACAGCAGCTGCACGAACGGGAAGTAGATCGAGATCAGCCACTGGCCCCGGATCCGGGCCTGGCGGTAGCTGTCGCTGCGCTCCGCGAAACGCCGGCCGCCGTCGCCCTCGCGCCGGAACGCCTGCACGATCCTGAGCCCGGACACCGACTCCTGGAGGTCCGCGTTGACCAACGAGACGCGCTCCCGGGCCAGTTCGTACGCCTTCACGCTCGCCTTGCGGAAGAAGTACGTGGCGACGATCAGCGGCGGCAGCGTCGCGAAGACGACCAGCGCCAGCTGCACGTCGATCACCAGCAGGGCGACCATGATGCCGAAGAAGGTGACGACCGAGACGAACGCGGTGACCAGACCGGTCTGGAGGAAGGTCGACAGGGCGTCGACGTCCGTCGTCATCCTCGTCATGATCCGCCCGGTCAACTCCCGCTCGTAGTAGTCGAGTCCGAGCCGCTGGAGCTGGGCGAAGATCTTCAGGCGGAGCGAGTAGAGGACGCGTTCCCCGGTGCGTCCGGTCATGCGGGTCTCGCCGATCTGGGCCGCCCACTGGACGAGCACCGAGAGCAGGGCGAGCAGGGTCGCCGTCCAGACCGCGGCCATGGCCATCCGCGAGACACCGTCGTCGATGCCGTGCCGGATCATCACGGGCAGCAGCAGGCCCATGCCGGCGTCCACGGCGACCAGGCCGAGGCTGATCAGCAGCGGGCGCCCGAAGCCCCGCAGCAGCCGGCGCAGGCCGTACGACTCCTCGGATGTGACCGCGCGGGCCTCGTCGACGTCCGGGGTGTCGGTGGCCGGGGGCAGCGCGTCGACCTCGGCGAGGAGTTCGGGGGTGGCCGGGGTGCCGGCGAGGGCTGTGTCCTTGCGCTCGCGGTCGCCGGTCCACAGCCGGGGCGTGACTCCGCGCTCGGCATCGAACTCGGCGTCCAGCTCCTCCCGTACGGAGGTGTCCTCCCGGACGGCGACCGGCTGGGCGTGGCCCGGCGAGACCCCGCCGAGGCCGTCGGGGTCGGTGAGCAGACGGCGGTAGAGGGCGGAGCGCCGCTCCAGCTCCTCGTGGGTGCCGACGTCGGCGAGGCGGCCGTCGTCCAGGACGGCGATGCGGTCGGCGAGGTTCAGGGTGGAGCGGCGGTGCGCGATGAGGAGGGTGGTGCGGCCCTCCATGACCTGCTTGAGCGCCTCGTGGATCTCGTGCTCGACCTGGGCGTCCACGGCGGAGGTGGCGTCGTCGAGGACGAGCAGCCGCGGGTCGGTGAGGATCGCCCGGGCGAGGGCGACGCGCTGGCGCTGGCCGCCGGAGAGGGTCAGGCCGTGCTCGCCGACCTTGGTGTCGTAGCCCTCGGGGAGTTCGGTGATGAACCTGTCCGCCTGGGCGGCGCGGGCGGCCTGCTCGATCTGCTCCTGGGTCGCGTCGGGACGGCCGTAGGCGATGTTGTTGCGGACCGTGTCCGAGAACAGGAAGGAGTCCTCGGGGACCAGGCCGATCGCGGCCCGGAGCGAGTCCAGGGTGAGCTCGCGGACGTCGTGGCCGCCGACGAGGACCGCGCCGTGGGTGACGTCGTAGAAGCGCGGGAGCAGGAGCGAGACCGTGGACTTGCCGGAGCCGGAGGAGCCGACGACCGCGAGGGTCTCGCCGGGGCGGATCTCGAAGCTGAGGCCTCGCAGCACCGGCCGCTCGTGGTCGTATCCGAAGGACACGTCGTCGAACTCGACCGTGGCCGGCGCGTCGGCGGGGAGTTCCTTGGTGCCGTCCTTCAGGTACGGCTCGGTGTCGATCAGCTCCAGGACGCGCTCGGTGCCGGCGCGGGCCTGCTGGCCGACCGTGAGGACCATCGCGAGCATGCGGACCGGGCCGACGAGCTGGGCGAGGTAGGTGGAGAAGGCGACGAAGGTGCCGAGGGTGATGTGCCCGCGGACGGCGAGCCAGCCGCCGAGCGCGAGCATCGCGACCTGGCCGAGGGCGGGGACGGCCTGGAGGGCGGGGGTGTACTTCGCGTTGAAGCGGATGGTGCGCAGCCGGCCCGCGTAGAGGCGGCGGCCGACCTCCCTGAGCTTCCCGGTCTCCTGGTCCTCCTGTCCGAAGCCCTTCACCACCCGGACACCGCTGACGGCCCCGTCGACCACGCCCGCGACGGCGGCGGCCTGGGCCTGGGCGTACCAGGTGGCGGGGTGCAGCTTGGCCCGGGAGCGCTTGGCGATGACCCACAGGGCCGGGGCGACCGCCAGGGCGACCAGGGTGAGGGGGACCGACAGCCAGGCCATCACGACCAGGGAGATCACGAAGAGCGCGAAGTTGCCGATCGTCATCGGCAGCATGAAGAGCAGGCCCTGGATCAGCTGGAGGTCGCTGGTGGCGCGGCCGACGACCTGGCCCGTGGACAGCTCGTCCTGGCGGCGGCCGTCGAGGCGGGTGATCGTGCCGAACATCTCGGTACGGAGGTCGTGCTGGACGTCCAGGGCGAGGCGGCCGCCGTAGTAGCGGCGGATGTAGGTGAAGACGTAGACGAGGACGGCGGCAGCGATCAGGGCGCCGGCCCAGGGGGCCATGTCCCGGGTGTGGTCGCCGATGACGTCGTCGATGATCACCTTGGTGATCAGGGGGACGATCGCCATGACGGCCATGCCGCCGAGGGAGGAGCCGAGGGCGAGTACGACGTCCTTCGGGTACCGCCAGGCGTACCCGGCCAGTCGTCGTGCCCATCCCCGTTGCGGTGTCACGCGGGTGCCCTCCGGTTCGTTCGTCGTCCTGATCTACCGGAAGACACCAACGCGGACCGAAGCGGATTTCATCCCTCCGCAACAAAGCCGACGGTCGGATCCGGGTCAGGTCCGGACCCTCAGGTAGTAGAAACGGGTCGTCTGCGCCGCGTTCTGGTTGTCGTCGCTGACCAGCAGGACCTTCAGGCGGCCCTTGTCGTGGCCCGTCACGACCATGCCCTCGATGTTGTCCAGGAGGGGGTTCGGCTGGGGCTGCTTCGCCGTGGCACCGAGCGTCGGGCAGTCGGCGACGTCCGTGAGCAGGGTCTTCTTGATCAGGCGTACGCCGTCCTGGCCCGTGAGGTTCTCGATGCCCGCCGTGTCCGTCGCGTGGCGGGGGTCGGCCAGGTAGAGGCGGACGGTGTTGCCGACGCCGGAGGTGAAGCCGCGTTCCAGGACGAGGAGGCGGCCGTCGGGGAGGGCCTGGACCTCGGGGACGCCGAGGAAGGCGGCGTCGGTGCGGTAGGCGTACTGGGCGGCGGGCCTGAAGTGGTTGTCCCTGGTCCGGGTCCAGGTCTGGAAGCGGACGATGCCGGGCGTGTCGCCGGCGAGGGCGTACTCCATGGAGGCGAGCAGGGTGCGGCCGCCGTTCAGGAGGGTCAGGCCCTCGAAGGTCTGGTTGGAGGTGGCGCGGCCGGCCGGGGCGACGAGGAGGGGGGCCGGGACGGGGAGCCGGTCGAGGATCTTCCCGTCGGTGCTGTAGCGGCGGATCGACGGCTCGGTCTCGGAGGTGACCAGCCGGGTGCCGTCCCGGTCGACCACCAGCCCCTCGGAGTCCAGCGCGGCCCCGTTCTCGTCGGCGAGCGGGACGGCCTTCTTCGGCTGGAGCGTCCGCGCGTCCAGGTCGAAGAGGGCGGAGCGGTCCGAGAGGGCGGCGAGGGAGCCGTCCCGGTCCAGCGCGAGCGCGGAGAGGTTGCCGACGAAGGTGCCGTCGAACGTCGTCTTGTCGAGCGCGTCGGAGAAACGGTCGAGGGAGACGGAGGGGGAGCAGGCGTGACGGTTCGGGACCGCGGCGAGGGCGGGTCCGGCCGCGGTGAGACAGGTCGCCGTGGCGAGGGCCGCGGTGACGGTCGCGAGTACGGTTCTCAGCTGCATGCGCGTCACGGTAGGACGGGTTCGTGACGTCTGGGAGGCGGGGTGGTGAAGGGCGGGGCCGGGCGGGTCGGTGACGCGCGGGACCGGGGGGACAGACCGTGCCGTAGGACCGGGGCCACCGCAGGTGATTCCGGGCCCGTGCACGATCCCCTGCGGGAACGACGCGCGCCTGCGGGCTCGCCGTCCGGGAGTTCGACCATCTGGTGGTGGGCCAGGAGCCGATCGGGACGCGAGCCGCCAGGACCACGCCACCGGCCGGGCGTCACCGCGGAAGAGCACGGCGTCGCCCGGACGGTCGGGTGGGTCAGCTTGCTGCCAGGTCCTTGTGGATGGCCTTCGCCACGCCCTGGATCGTGGTGATGCCGTAGTTCATCGTGCTGTTGCCGTGCGTGAGCACGGTGATCATGTAGTCGTGGCCGCCGCCCGTGAAGGTGCCCACGCTGTGGACCCGCCAGCCGTGCGTGGAGCGCTGGAGCCAGCCGTTCTTGACGTGCCAGGAGACCCCGGACGGGCGGCCGTAGGGAGTGCCCCAGCGCTGCGAGGAGATGACCTGGCCCATCAACTTCAGGATGTAGGCACGGGAGTTGTCGCTCAGGACGCTGTTCTTCGCGGTGATCAGCTTGAGCAGCTTCTGCTCGTCGGTGACGGTGATCTGGGTCAGACCCCAGTAGTTGTTCGCTCCCGGCTTGGTCTGGGTCATGCCGGCCGCGGAGAGGAACCCCTTGATCTTCGTCAGCCCGAGCTGCTTCCACAGCTTGCTGGTGGAGTCGTTGTCCGACTTGGTGATCATGGCCTTGGCGAGAGTGGCCTCACGGTCGGTCAGATACCGGTTGTGCTTCTTCGCGTCCCACAGCAGCGTGGCGAGCACGGTCACCTTGACCACGCTCGCGGAGTCGTAGGCCGTGGAGGAGCGCAGGGTGCACGTGGTGTTGGTCGTACGGTCGTAGAGGCCGACGGCGATCGTGCCGGAGCGGTTGGAGACGGCGGACGTGATGTCCCGCTTGAGTTTGTCGGCGAGGCCCGCCTTGGCGGACGTGCAGCTGACGGTCGGTGCGGTGGCCGCGGCGGCCGGAGTGGCGGCGGCGACGCAGGCGGCCAGCGCACCGGCCGCGACCCATTTCGTGTGTCTGAATATCCCCCGTGTCATGCCCAGTTGACTCCCGGGCCGAGGGGAATGGTTGTACGCATGAAGAATGATTGTGCGAGTCGTTACTTAGCCCTTGGCGTTTTCACAGCAAGACACCAGGTACGCCACAGCCCTCACCCAAACCCCCTTTGCACGATGCCGGGGTGACATCTGCCACCGATCCCCACCCCCACACCGAGACCGTGTCGGCCGACTGGGCACCGCCCACCCCACCCGCCGCACCCCCGGACAGGGCCCCCCGCTGGTCACTGCCCGCGCTGCTCGCGATCCTGGTCCTGGCCGGCGTCCTGTACGGCTGGAACCTGAGCGGCAACAGCCTCAACAGCTTCTACAGCGCCGCGGTCTACAGCGGGACGCAGAGCTGGAAGGCCTGGTTCTTCGGGTCGCTCGACGCGGGGAACTTCCTCACCGTCGACAAGCCGCCGTTCGCGCTCATGGTCATGGGCCTGTCCTGCCGGGTCTTCGGCTTCGGCACCTGGCAGATGATGGCCCCCGAGATTGCGGCCGCCCTCGGCACGATCTGGATCCTGCACGCCTCCGTCAAGCGGTACTTCGGACATGTGGCGGCCACCGTCGCCGCGCTGGTCCTCGCCCTCACCCCGATCACCGTCGCGATCAACCGGGACAACAACCCCGACACCGTCCTGGTCCTGCTGATGGTCGGCGGCGCGGCCCTCGCCCTGCGCGCGGTGCGCACCGACCGGCTGCTCCCGCTGATCGGCTCCGCGGTCCTGTTCGGCCTCGCCTTCAACACCAAGATGCTCCAGGGCTGGATCGCCCTGCCCGCCGTCTTCGCGGTGTACGTCTACGCGTCGAGGCTCGGCTGGAGGAGGAAGGCCCTCAACCTGGCCGTCGCGGCGGTGGCGTTGGCGGTCTCCAGCTTCTGGTGGGCGACGGCGGTCTCTCTCGTCCCGGCCGACGACCGCCCCTACATCGGCGGTTCGACCGACGGCTCCGCCTGGAACCTGATCATGGGCTACAACGGCCTGGGCCGGGTCCTCGGCGGCGAGGGCAACGGGGGCGGTGGGGGCGGGGGCGGCAGCTTCGCCGGGACCGCGGGCATCGGCCGGATGTTCAACGACGTCCTCGGCGGCCAGATCTCCTGGCTGATCCCCTTCGCCCTCCTCGCGCTGGCAGCCGGTCTGGTGCTGTGCGGCCGTGCCCCGCGCACCGACCCGACGCGGGCCGCGCTCGTCCTGTGGGGCGGCTGGCTGGTGCTGCACTACCTGACCTTCGCGCTGGCCGAGGGCACCATGCACCCGTACTACACGACCGCCCTGGCCCCCGCCGTCGCGGCGCTGTGCGGTGGCGGCGGGGTGCTGCTGTGGCGCGCCTTCCGCGGCGGTGACGCGCGCTGGTCCTGGGTGCTGCCGGCCGGTCTCGCGGTCACCGGAGTCTGGGCGGTCGTGCTGCTGCGCCGGGCCACCGGCTGGAACACCTGGCTGTGGCCCGCGGTCGCCGTGCTGACGGTCCTCGCGGTCGTGGGACTGCTCGTCTTCCGTACGGCGGGCTCGGCCACGAGGGTCCGGCTGCTGGCCGTGTCCGTGGCCGCGGCGATCGTGGCGGCTCTCGCGGGCCCGACGGCGTACGCGGTGTCACCGGCCTTCTCGGCCACGAACGGCGGCATGGGCGGCGCCAACCCGACGGCGGGCCCGTCGACCGGGGGCGGCATGGGCCGCTTCGGGGGCGGTGGCAGGGGCGGCGGCCCCGGCGGGCAGCTGCCGGGCGGCACCCAGCAGGGCGGCGGCCGGGCGAACGCCGAGCTCCCCGGCGGCAACGGTTCCGGCGACGGCCAGATGCCGTCCGGCGGCGGAATCGGCGAACTCCCCCGGAACGGCGGCCAACAGAACGACGGCCGGCAGAACGGCACCAACCCCTTCCCCGGCGCCGGTGAGAACCCGGGCACCCGGAACGGCGGCACCGCCCCCGGCGGCACCGGCTCCCCCCGCGGCGGCTTCGGCGGTGGCGGCATGGGCGGCAGCCTCGACAGCGCGCTGATCTCCTACCTGGAGAAGCACCAGGACGGCGCCAAGTGGCTGCTGGCGGTGTCGAATTCACAGAGCGCGGGCCAGTTGGTCCTCAGCACCCACAAGCCGGTCATCTCCATGTGGGGCTTCACCGGCAGCGACCGCGCGATGACCCTGGCCAGGCTCAAGGAACTGGTGAAGAGCGGCGAGTTGCACTACATCCAGCTCGGCGGCGGAGGCGGCATGGGCGGCAACAGCAGCCTCAGCCAGGAAGTCACCACCTGGGTCCAGAAGAACGGCACAGCGGTGAAGGCAAGCGACTACGGCGCGAGCAGCGGCTCCTCGTCGGGAACGACCACCTCGACGATCTACCGCCTGGACCCGTCCGACGTCACCTGACCCAAGAACGGACCAAGACCCGGTCAACGGCCCCCGATCACGCGTCGGGGGCCGTTACGCGTGTCAACTCGCGTAGACACGGCCCGATTTGCCGTTTCGCGTCACTCAATGGACACGCGCCATCCATTTACAGGGCCGCATGCACATGTCACGCTCCCAACTGCCGCCTCCGTTCAACCCGCGTAGATGGGACCCCCTTCATGCTGGCGACACGCATCCGCAGCTGGAAGTCGGTGGCGCTGACCACCGCCGCAGTGCTGGTCGGTCTGGCCGCCCCGGTCGTGACCACCACCCCGGCCGCCGCCACGACGACGGCGTACGACTCGACGTACTACAAGAACGCGATCGGCAAGACGGGGACGAGCCTCAAGTCGTCCCTGCACACCATCATCAGCGCCAACGTCTCGAAGATCTCGTACTCCGCGGTCTGGGACGCCCTCAAGGTGACCGACCAGGACCCGAACAACAGCAGCAACGTGATCCTGCTCTACAGCGGTGTCTCCCGCGCCAAGTCCCTCAACGGCGGGGACGTCGGCGACTGGAACCGCGAGCACGTGTGGGCCAAGTCCCACGGCGACTTCGGCGAGGTCACCGGTCCCGGCACCGACCTGCACCACCTGCGCCCGGCCGACGTCCAGGTCAACAGCATCCGCGGCAACCTGGACTTCGACAACGGCGGCAGCGCCGTCACCAACGGCGGCGGCTCCACCGTCGACTCCGACTCCTTCGCACCGCGCGCCGCGGACCGCGGTGACGTGGCCCGCATGATCCTCTACATGGCGGTGCGTTACGACGGCGGCGACGGCTTCGCCGACCTGGAGCCCAACGAGAAGGTGGGCAACGGCTCCAACCCCTACATGGGCAAGCTCTCCGTCCTCAAGGCGTGGAACGAGGCGGACCCGCCCAGCGCCTTCGAGGAGAAGCGCAACCAGGTCATCTACGACACCTACCAGCACAACCGCAACCCGTTCATCGACCACCCGGAGTGGGTCGAGGCGATCTGGTAGGAGCGCGGCCCGGCTACAGGTGCGTGGCTGCGAACATCCGCAGCACCGCCGGGAGGACGACCACCGAGGGCCCCGGTGCGGCCAGGGCCTTCGCCAGGTCGTCCGCCAGAGTCTCCGGGGTCGTACGGACCCCGGGGACGCCGAACGACTCGGCCAGTGCCACGTAGTCGGGGCGGGACAGCTCCGTCGCCGTGGCCTGGCCGAAGGCGTCCGTCATGTACTCGCGCAGGATGCCGTAGCCGCCGTCGTCGACGATCAGCCAGGTGACGTTCAGGTCGTACTGGCGGGCCGTCGCCAGCTCGGCGATCGAGTACAGGGCGCCGCCGTCTCCCGAGACCGCCAGGACCGGGTGGGAGGGGTCGGCCACCGCCGCGCCCAGCGCCGCCGGGAAGCCGTAGCCCAGACCTCCGGCGCCCTGGGCGGAGTGGAACAGGTTGGAGCCCTTGGCGTCGAACGCCGACCAGGCCCAGTACGCGAGGATCGTCATGTCCCAGAAGGACGGGGAGGTGGCGGGCAGCGCCCGGCGGACGGACGCCAACAGGTCCTGTTCCAGGGTGAGTTCCTGCGCGGCGATGCGCTCCGAGACGCGCGCCAGCACCTCCCGGACCCGGTCCTGAGCCTGCGCGTCCTCCCTCGGCGACACCGTCTCCAGCAGCGCCTGCAGGGCCAGCCGCGCGTCCGCGTGGATGCCCAGCGCCGGGTAATTGGACTCCAGCTTGCCGAGGTCCGCCTCGATCTGGATCACCCGGCCGCGCGGCTTGAACGTGTGGTAGTTGGAGGACAGTTCGCCCAGTCCGGAGCCGACGACCAGGAGCACGTCCGCGTCCTCCAGGAAGTCCGTCGTGTGCCGGTCCTCGATCCAGGACTGGAGAGACAGGGGGTGCGTCCAGGGGAACGCCCCCTTGCCGCCGGGGGTCGTGACGACGGGCGCCTGCACCACCTCGGCCAGCTGCCGCAGTTTCCCGGCCGCGTCCGCCCGTACGACTCCCCCGCCCGCGATGATCGCCGGGCGCTCGGCGCGGGACAGCAGGTCGGCCGCCACCGCCGTCAGTTCGGGGCGCGGCGGCAGCTCCTCCGGGAAGGCGTCGCCGCCCGTCACCACCGGGACCGGCGTCTCGGCGAGCAGCACGTCCTGCGGGATCTCCACCCACACCGGGCCGTGCGGAGCCGTCAGTGCCGACTTCCAGGCCGCCTCGATCGCGGAGGGGATCTGGGACTGGGTGCGGACGGTGTGGACCGACTTGACCACGCCCCGGAACGAGGCCGACTGGTCGGGGAGTTCGTGCAGATAGCCGTGCCGGCCGCCGCCCAGGCCCGCGGTCGGGATCTGGCTGCTGATCGCGAGGACGGGAGCGGAGGCGGCGGCCGCCTCCTGGAGCGCGGCGAGCGAGGTCAGCGCCCCCGGGCCCGTCGACAGCAGCAGCGGCGCCGCCTCGCCGGTGATCCGGCCGTACGCGTCCGCCGCGAAGCCCGCGTTGTTCTCCACCCGCAGACCGATGTAGCGCAGGTCGGAGCGGCGCAGGGCGTCGAACATGCCGAGCGCGTGCTGGCCGGGCAGGCCGAAGACTGTCGTCGAGCCGAGCGCCGCCAGTGTCTCCACGACCAGGTCTCCGCCGTTGCGGCCGGGAGGAGGGTTGAGAGCAGCGGAAATCTGCGCCTCCGTCGGACGGAGCACCAGGTCGTGGTCGTGAGTCACTGCGCGCGGGCCTCTGCAATCTGGCGGGACATGATCGTGGTCAGTTCGTAGGCGGTGTGGGAGGCGGCCACCGAGGTGATCTCCGCGTGGTCGTACGCGGGGGCCACCTCGACGACGTCCGCCGACACCAGGTTGCACGATGCCAGACCGCGCAGGATCTCCAGCAGCTCGCGGGAGGTCATGCCGCCCGCCTCGGGGGTGCCGGTGCCGGGCGCGTGGGCCGGGTCCAGGCAGTCGATGTCGATGGAGATGTAGAGCGGGCGGTCCCCGATGCGCTGCCGCAGCTGGTCGGCGACCTCGTCGGCGCCCCGGCGATAGATGTCCGCCGAGGTGACGATGCCGAAGCCCATCTTCTCGTCGTCGGTGAGGTCCTGCTTGCCGTACAGCGGGCCGCGGGTGCCGACGTGGGAGAGCGCCGAGGTGTCGAGGATGCCCTCCTCCACCGCCCGCCGGAACGGCGTGCCGTGCGTGTACTCGGCGCCGAAGTAGGTGTCCCAGGTGTCGAGGTGGGCGTCGAAGTGCAGCAGGGCGACCGGGCCGTGCTTCTTGGCGACGGACCTGAGCAGCGGGAGCGCGATGGTGTGGTCGCCGCCCAGGGTCATCAGGCGGGCGCCGGTGCCGAGCAGGTCGTCCGCCGCCGCCTCGACGGTGTCGACGGCCTCGTTGATGTGGAACGGGTTCACGGCGATGTCGCCGGCGTCCGCCACCTGCGCGAGGGCGAACGGGGAGGCGTCCTGCGCCGGGTTGTACGGGCGGAGCAGCCGGGAGGCCTCGCGGATCGCGTTGCCGCCGAAGCGGGCGCCGGGCCGGTAGGAGACACCCGAGTCGAACGGGACGCCGACCACGGCGACGTCGGCCCGGCCGACCTCGTCGAGGCGCGGCAGCCGGGCGAAGGTCGCGGGTCCGGCGTAGCGCGGGACGCGGGAGGAGTCGACGGGGCCGCGGGGGGTCTCGGGGGAGCTCATGGTCGTATGCCTTCCTTGTGCTGCTGCGTTCGGTCTACCGGGGTGCCGGAACCGGTTCGGGGACCTCGCGCCCGGCGAGTCGTTCCCGCCAGGCCGCGAGGACCGCGGTGTCGGTCGCCGGGGTCGCCAGGGATACGGCGACGTAGACGACCAGGGAGGCCAGCAGGCCGTAGTACACGGGCTCGTTGGCGAGGATGCCGTAGCCCGCCATGAGGCCGATCACGGCGAGGCCGCCCACGGCCACGGAGGCGAGAGCGCCCTGGGCGGTGCCGCGCTTCCACAGCAGGCCGCCGAGGATGGGGACGAGGAGGCCGCCGACGAGGAGGTTGTACGCCACCGTCAGCGCCTCGACGACGTTGTTGAGAGCGATGGCCGTGGCGATGACGGCGATGCCCATGACGAGGATGAACGCGCGGTTGCCCCGGACCTCGTCGCGTTCGCCCTCGGCGGTCCTTCCGCGCAGCCGCGACCAGATGTCGTTGTTGGCGACGGTCGCGCAGGCGATCAGCGCGCCGGAGGAGGTCGACATCACCGCGGCGAGGGCCGCGGCCAGCACCAGGCCCCGTACGCCGACGGGGAGTTCGTCCTTGACGATGGTCGCGAAGGCGTCGTCCGCGTTGGCGAGGTTCGGGTAGAGGACCTTGGCGGCGGTGCCGATGACGGCGCCGGCGAGGGCGTAGGCGAGGCAGTAGGTGCCGGCGACCGTGCCGCCCCACTTGGCGGTGGTGTCGCTGCGGGCGGTGAAGACGCGCTGCCAGATGTCCTGCCCGATGAGCATGCCGAAGGTGTAGATCAGCACGTAGGTGAAGATCGTCTCGCCGCCGATGCCCAGCGGGTCGAAGTACTCGGTGGGCAGCTTCGCCTTCATCTCGCCGAAGCCGCCCGCCTTGACGACGGCGATGGGGAGGAGAAGGAGCAGGACGCCGATGGTCTTCACCACGAACTGCACCATGTCGGTGAGGGTGATGGACCACATGCCGCCGAGCGTGGAGTACGCGACGACGATCGAGCCGCCCAGGATGATCGCGACGGTCCGGTTCATGTCGAAGAGGACGTCGAAGATCGTGGCGTACGCGATGGTCGAGGTCACCGCGAGCATCAGGGTGTACGCCCACATGACCACACCGGAGATGACCCCGGCCCGGCCGCCGTACCGGAGATCCAGCATCTCGGAGACGGTGTAGACCTTGAGGCGGGCGATGCGGGCGGAGAAGAACACGGACAGGGCCAGCAGGCCGAGGCCGATGGTGAAGACCATCCAGGCGCCGGAGAGGCCGTACCGGTAGCCGAGGCCGACCCCGCCGATGGTGGAGGCGCCGCCGAGGACGATCGCCGCCATGGTGCCGGAGTACATCGCGGGACCGAGGCGGCGCCCGGCGACCAGGAAGTCGCTCTTGGACCTGGCGCGGCGCATGCCCCACCAGCCCATGGCCAGCATGCCGGCCAGATAGACGACGATGACGGTGTAGTCGACGGCCATGAAAGCCCTCCTCCTGCCGGTCTGTGCCTGCCGGTCTGCGTCGACAGTAGGTGGCCGGAAAGCGACTGCGAAGTGTACGTTTCATCCATTCGAGCCGCACGGGATGGAGGGAACGTCCACCATGCCGGACCCGGCTGTCCCACCCACCCCACCGGTCCCGCTGGCCGCGCTGCTGGCCCGCGAGGACCTGGGGCTGCGGCAGATCGCGGGGCCCGCGGATCCGGACACGGTGATCCACTGGGCGCACACCTCGGAGATGGCGGACCCGTACCCGTATCTGCTGGGCGGTGAGCTGCTGCTGACGGCGGGGGTGCACATCCCGGAGGCGGCGGGCTCGGGCACCTACTTCGACGACTACGTCTCCCGGATCGTCACGGCGGGCGGCGTGGCGCTCGGCTTCGGCCTGGCACCCGTGCACGACACCGTCCCCCGGGCCCTGGTCGCGGCCTGCGACAGCTACGAACTGCCCCTGATCGAGGTGCCGCCCCGGACCACCTTCTCCGGCGTGGCCCGCGCGGTCTGGCAGCTGATGGCGCAGGCCCGGCACGCCGAACTCCGCCGTGTGACGGAGGCCCAGCAGAGCCTGGCCGCCGCCGCGTCCCGCCCGGACCCGGTGCCGTCGGTGCTGCGGCAGCTGGCCCGCCGGGTGGGCGGCCGAGCGGTGCTGTTCGGGCCGGACGGGGCGGAGGTCGCGGCGGCGGGGCGGGGTGCCGAGCGGACGCAGGCCGCAGGGGGCCTCGACGGCCGGCAGGTGCGGGACGCGTTGGCCGCGCTGGCCCGCGTCGTACAGCCCACGGCCCCGGTCCCGCCCGCCGGTCCGGCACCGGCCGGGCCGGGCGCCGGCGCCGGGCCGGGCAGCCCCACCTCCCCGACCGCCGCACACAACACCCCCTCCGCGGCCCCCGCCTCCGCCACCGACACCGTCTCCGGCCTCCACCTCGCCGCCTGGTCCCTCGGTGCCGGGCGCGGGTTCGTGCTCGGGGTCGTCAGTCCCCGCCGTGAGCCCGGGGACCACACCGTCGCCTCCGTCGCCGCCGTGCTGCTGTCCCTGCTCACCGGTGAGCATCAGAGCGGGTCGGGGGCCGCGCGGTCGTCCGCTCTGGTACGGCTGCTGCTGGGCGCGTCGGCCGAGGACGTGGCCCCGCTGCTCGGTGGCGGCCGGTGGGTCGTCGTGCACGCCCGGCCCGATGCGGGCGCTCCTGACCCCGTGGCCGCCTCCGCTCTCGGTGCGGCGCTCGGGTCACCGCTGGTCGACGCGGCGGGAGACGTCGTACGGGTGCTGCTGCCCGCCGAGCGGGAGCCGGGCCCGCAGCCGGGGTGGACGCTCGGGGTCAGTGCCGTCGCCGGGCCGGCGGAGTGGGCCCGCGCCGACGTCCAGGCAGGCCGGGCGCTGGCCCGCGCCCGGGCCGTCCGCGCCGGGCTGGTGCGGTACGGGGACCGCCCGGCGCTCGCGGACCTGGTGCCGCCTGCGGACGCCGAGGCGCATGCCCTGGCCCTGCTTGCGCCGCTGACCCCCGCCCTCGCCGAGACCCTGCGCACCTGGCTGTCCCTGCACGGCGGCTGGGACCGTACGGCGGTCGCCCTGGACGTGCACCGCAACACCGTGCGGCAGCGGATCGCGAAGTGCGCGGCGCTGCTGGAGCTGGACCTGGACGACCCGGACGTACGGATGGAGCTGTGGTTCGCGCTGCGGCGGCGGTGACCGCGTGACCCGCGTCCCAGCGTGCGGGATGCGCGGCGGCGGTGTGAAGGCGTGCATCAGAATGGGAGACATGCCGATACCCGGGACACCCAGCCGCGCCGAGCTCGTCGACCACCTTGTGAGAACCCGTATCGCGGGCGAGGTCGCCACCCCGCGGGAGAACAACCTCTCGCACTACCGCCAGCTGGCGAACGGCAACCGCCACTACTGGCTCGGGCTCGAGCTGGGGGACCGCTGGAGCGACGAGCAGGACGTGCTCGCGGTGATGGCGGAGCGGGTGGGGGTCAACGACGACCCGGAGTACCGGTACGGCCAGGACACCATCGACCCGGAGCTGACCGTCGGCGGTCTGGAGCGGATGGCGGCGCGGCTGCGCAAGGCGGCGGACGGGCAGCAGCGGGTGCTGTTCGCGACCGGCCACCCCGGCGGGCTCCTCGACGTCCACCACGCCACCGCCGCCGCGCTGCGCTCGGCCGGCTGCGAGATCGTGGTCATCCCGGACGGGCTCCAGACGGACGAGGGGTACGTCATGCAGTTCGCGGACGTGGCGGTCCTGGAGCACGGCGCGACGCTCTGGCACACCCACTCCGGCGACCCGATGAAGGCCATCCTCACGGCCTTGGAGCGCGAGGGCCGCCCGCTGCCGGACCTGGTCGTCGCCGACCACGGGTGGGCGGGGTACGCCGCCCAGCACGGCGTGGACTCCGTCGGGTACGCCGACTGCAACGACCCGGCGCTCTTCGTGGGCGAGTCGGAGGGCACGGTCCAGGTGACCGTCCCGCTCGACGACCACGTGGTGAGCCCGCGCCACTACGACCCGATGACGGCGTACCTGCTGAGCGAGGCGGGTCTGCGATAGGCCCCGGCGCACCTGGGCGCGAGGCGATCTGCGGCGGTTATGCGTCACCTGGGCGACGAGGCGGCCGCGGGAAGCTCGGGTCCCTGGGCAGCGAGGCGGCTGCGGGAAGCTCGGGTCCCTGGGCGCTGAGGCGACTGCGGTGGACCCGGCTCACCCGGGCACCGAGGCCGGCCTGCGGCAGGCCCCGAGTCACCCGGCCGCCGAGGCGGCCTGCGACAGGGCCCGGCCAGCTGGGGGCCGAGGCGGCTGCGGCTCACCCGGCTCATCTGGTCGCCGAGGCCACTCTGCCCCAGACCAGGGTCACCCGGGCGCCGAGGCCGGCCTGCGGCAGGCCCGGGTCATCTGACCGCCGAGGCCCGCCTGCGGCAGGCCCCGGGTCACCTCGGGGCCCGGACCACGCCCTCCTGGATCACCGAGATGGCCAGCTGGCCGTCCTGGGTCCAGATGCGGGCCTGGCCGAGGCCGCGGCCGCCGGAGGCCGACGGGGACTCCTGGTCGTACAGGAGCCAATCGTCGGCCCGGAAGGGGCGGTGGAACCACATCGCGTGGTCCAGCGAGGCACCGACGACGTCTCCGGTGGCCCAGCCGCCGCGGCCGTGCGCGAGGAGCACCGAGTCGAGGAGCGTCATGTCGGAGACGTACGTGGCGAGGACGACGTGCAGAAGCGGGTCGTCGGCGAGCTTCCCGTTGGTGCGGAACCACACCTGCGAGTGCGGTTCGCGCGGCTCGCCGAACCTGCCGTACGGCGGCTCCTCGGCGTAGCGCAGGTCGATGGCCTCACGGGCCTCCAGGAACCGCTCCACGACCGCCGGGTCCAGGTGGTCGTAGCCGCGCAGCCGCTCCTGCGAGGTGGGGAGCGTGGCCGGGTCGGGGGCGGCCGGCATGGCGGCCTGGTGCTCGAAGCCCTCCTCGTACCGCTGGAAGGACGCGGAGAGGGCGAAGATCGGCTGGCCGTGCTGGACCGCGAGGACCCGGCGGGCGGTGAAGGACCGGCCGTCGTTCATGCGGTCGACGGTGTAGACGATCGGTGCGCCGGGATCGCCCGGGCGCAGGAAGTACGCGTGCAGGGAGTGGGCGAGCCGGTCCTCGGGGACCGTGCGCCCGGCGGCGACCAGCGCCTGGGCGGCGACCTGCCCGCCGAAGACCCGGGGGACGACGGCGGGGCGGGAGGCGCCGCGGAAGATGTTCTCCTCGATCTGCTCGAGGTCGAGCAGATCGAGGAGGTCCTGAAGTGCCTGGCTCATGGAGCTGTTGTACCGGTCGCTGATTCCGCGCCGACTACAGGCCCATGTCCTTCGCGATGATCGACTTCATGATCTCGCTGGTGCCGCCGTAGATGCGGTTGACGCGGTTGTCCGCGTACAGGCGGGCGATCGGGTACTCGTTCATGAAGCCGTAGCCGCCGTGCAGCTGGAGGCAGCGGTCGATGACGCGGTGGGCGACCTCGGTGGCGAACAGCTTGGCGCTGGCGGCCTCGGCGGGGGTCAGCTCACCGGCGTCGAGAGCCTCCAGGGCGCGGTCCACGACGGCCTCGGCCGCGTCGACCTCGGCCTTGCAGGCGGCCAGCTCGAACTTGGTGTTCTGGAAGGACGCGACCGGCTTGCCGAAGACGGTGCGCTCCGTCACGTACTGCTGGGCGAACCGGACCGCGGCCTTGGCCTGCGCGTAGGCGCCGAAGGCGATGCCCCAGCGCTCGGAGGCGAGGTTGTGGCCGAGGTAGTAGAAGCCCTTGTTCTCCTCGCCGAGGAGGTCCTCGACGGGCACCTTGACGTCGACGAACGCCAGCTCGGCGGTGTCGGACGTCTTCAGGCCGAGCTTGTCCAGCTTGCGGCCGACGGAGTAGCCCTCGGACTTGGTGTCCACGGCGAACAGGGAGATGCCGAAGCGGCGGTCCTCGGCGGTCGGCGCGGAGGTGCGGGCGCAGACGATCACCCGGTCGGCGTGCACGCCACCGGTGATGAAGGTCTTGGCGCCGTTGAGGACGTAGTGCGTGCCGTCCTCGGAGAGCTTGGCGGTGGTCTTCATGCCCGCGAGGTCGGAGCCGGTGCCCGGCTCGGTCATCGCGAGGGCCCACATCTCCTCGGCGGAGACGAACTTGGGCAGGAAGCGCTTCTTCTGCTCGTCGGTGGCGAGCATCTTGATGTACGGCAGGCCGAGCAGGACGTGCACACCGGAGCCGCCGAACTGCACGCCCGCGCGCGCGGTCTCCTCGTACATCACGGCCTCGAACTTGTACGAGTCGATGCCGGCGCCGCCGTACTCCTCGTCCACGCGGATGCCGAAGATGCCGAGCTCGGCGAGCTTGTAGTAGAAGTCGCGGGGCGCCTGGCCGGCCGCGAACCACTCGTCGTAGACGGGCACGACCTCGGCCTCGATGAAGGCGCGGAGGGTCTCCCGGAACGCCTCGTGGTCCTCGTTGAACACCGTACGGCGCACCGCCGCCACCTCCACCTGACTCAAAGGGTCCATGTCTAAGCGCTTGCTCAGATCAACGGTACCGGCGAGTACGAAGAGGCGTCCAGAGCTGATCCCGTAACGCTCGTCACGCCCCGGCGGCCGCGAAGGCGCCGCGCGCCATCCGGTGCAGCAGGGCGGCCGTCGCCGCGCGGCCCGGGAGCGAACCCGGGCGGCCCAGGTGCGGGGTGGAGTTCAGGAGGCCGAAGACGGAGTGCACGGCGGAGCGGGCCGCGGGCTCCAGGAGGCCGGGGTAGACCTCGCGCAGGACCTCCACCCACAGCTCGACGTACTGGCGCTGGAGCTGGCGGACCAGCTTGCGGTCGCTGTCGCGCAGGCGGTCCAGCTCACGGTCGTGCAGGGTGATCAGGGGGCGGTCGTCGAGCGCGAAGTCGATGTGGCCCTCGATCAGGGAGTCGAGCAGCACCTCGGGGTCGCCGCCGTCCGACTCGGCGACCCGCCGCTTGCCGCCGGTCAGCAGCTGGCCGCTGATGCCCACCAACAGCTCGGCGAGCATCGCGTCCTTGCCCGCGAAGTGGCGGTAGAGGCCGGGGCCGCTGATGCCGACCGCGGCGCCTATCTCGTCCACGCCGACACCGTGGAACCCGCGCTCGGCGAAGAGCCGCGCGGCCTCCTTGAGGATCTGCTCGCGACGGGTGGGGGCGTCGGTTCTCGTGGCCATGCGAGCAATTCTAGACAGGGAGGTTAGCGGTCGTTAACCTAAAGGAAATGGTTAACGCTCATTAACAGGCGATCACTGGGTGAGGGGACCACCGGACATGGATCAGGCACCGGAGCTGACGAGCGCGGCAGACCCCGCGTCGGCGGCCTGGAAGGCCAACGAGGAGGCCCACCGGGCCCTCGTGGACGAGCTGCGCGGCAAGCTCGCCGCTGCCGCCCTGGGCGGCGGGGAGCGGGCGCGCGAGCGGCACACCGCGCGGGGCAAGCTGCTGCCCCGGGACCGCGTCGACACCCTGCTGGACCCGGGCTCGCCGTTCCTGGAGCTGGCCCCGCTCGCGGCCGACGGGATGTACGACGGACAGGCCCCGGCCGCCGGGGTCATCGCCGGGATCGGGCGGGTGAGCGGGCGCGAGTGCGTGGTCGTCGCCAACGACGCCACCGTCAAGGGCGGCACGTACTACCCGATGACGGTGAAGAAGCACCTGCGGGCCCAGGAGGTCGCCCTCGACAACCGGCTCCCCTGCATCTACCTGGTGGACTCCGGCGGCGCCTTCCTGCCCATGCAGGACGAGGTCTTCCCGGACCGCGAGCACTTCGGGCGGATCTTCTACAACCAGGCCCGGATGTCCGGCGCGGGCATCCCGCAGATCGCCGCGGTGCTCGGCTCGTGCACGGCCGGGGGCGCCTACGTCCCGGCCATGAGCGACGAGGCCGTCATCGTCCGCAACCAGGGCACGATCTTCCTGGGCGGCCCTCCCCTCGTGAAGGCCGCCACAGGCGAGGTCGTCACCGCGGAGGAGCTCGGCGGCGGCGAGGTGCACGCGCGCGTGTCCGGCGTCACCGACCACCTCGCCGAGGACGACGCCCACGCCCTGCGGATCGTGCGGAACATCGCCGCGACCCTCCCCGCGCGCGGGCCGCTGCCCTGGTCCGTCGAGCCCGCGGTGGAGCCCAAGGTCGACCCCTACGGCCTGTACGGCGCGGTGCCGGTGGACTCCCGCACCCCCTACGACGTCCGCGAGATCATCGCCCGCATCACCGACGGCTCCCGGTTCGCAGAGTTCAAGGCCGAGTTCGGGCAGACCCTCGTCACCGGGTTCGCCCGGATCCACGGCCACCCGGTCGGGATCATCGGCAACAACGGCATCCTGTTCTCCGAGTCCGCCCAGAAGGGCGCCCACTTCATCGAACTGTGCGACCAGCGCGGCATCCCGCTGCTGTTCCTCCAGAACATCTCCGGCTTCATGGTCGGCAAGGACTACGAGGCGGGTGGCATCGCCAAGCACGGCGCCAAGATGGTGACCGCGGTCGCCTGCACGCGCGTGCCCAAGCTGACCGTGGTCGTCGGCGGCTCCTACGGCGCCGGGAACTACTCCATGTGCGGCCGGGCCTACTCCCCCCGCTTCCTGTGGATGTGGCCCAACGCCAAGATCTCCGTCATGGGCGGCGAACAGGCCGCCTCCGTCCTCGCGACCGTGAAGCGGGACCAGCTGGAGGGGCGCGGGGAGACCTGGGCCGCCGAGGACGAGGAGACCTTCAAGGACCCGATCCGCGCCCAGTACGAGCGCCAGGGCAACGCCTACTACGCGACCGCCCGCCTCTGGGACGACGGGGTCATCGACCCGCTCGACACCCGTCAGGTGCTCGGCCTGGCCCTGACCGCATGCGCCAACGCGCCACTTTCCCAAAGGGACTACGACGCCCCCCAGTTCGGCGTCTTCCGGATGTGAGGACCCATGTTTGACACAGTGCTTGTCGCCAACCGGGGCGAGATCGCGGTCCGCGTCATCCGCACGCTCAGGTCCCTGGGCGTACGCTCCGTCGCCGTCTTCTCCGACGCGGACGCCGACGCCCGGCACGTCCGGGAGGCCGACACCGCCGTACGGCTGGGACCGGCGCCGGCGTCGGAGAGCTATCTGTCCGTGGAGCGGCTCCTGGAGGCGGCCGCCCGCACCGGCGCCCAGGCCGTCCACCCCGGCTACGGCTTCCTCGCGGAGAACGCGGCCTTCGCGCGCGCGTGCGTCGACGCGGGCCTGGTCTTCATCGGCCCGCCCGCGGACGCCATCGCGCTGATGGGCGACAAGATCCGCGCCAAGGAGACCGTCCAGGCGGCCGGGGTACCGGTCGTCCCCGGCGGCCGCGACCCCGAACTCACCGAGGCCGCCCGCGCGTTGGGCGCCCCCGTGCTCCTCAAGCCCAGCGCGGGCGGCGGCGGCAAGGGCATGCGGCTGGTGCGGGACCTCACCGTCCTGGAGGAGGAGATCGCCGCCGCCCGCCGCGAGGCCCGCTCCTCCTTCGGCGACGACACCCTGCTCGTGGAGCGCTGGGTGGACCGGCCCCGGCACATCGAGATCCAGGTCCTCGCCGACGGCCACGGCAACGTGATCCACCTCGGCGAGCGCGAGTGCTCCCTCCAGCGCCGCCACCAGAAGATCGTCGAGGAGGCGCCCAGCGTCCTCCTGGACGAGGCCACGCGCGCGTCCATGGGCGAGGCGGCGGTCCAGGCGGCCCGCTCCTGCGGCTACCGGGGCGCGGGCACCGTGGAGTTCATCGTGCCGGGCGACGACCCGTCCTCGTACTACTTCATGGAGATGAACACCCGCCTCCAGGTGGAGCACCCGGTCACCGAACTGGTCACCGGCCTCGACCTGGTGGAGTGGCAGCTGCGGGTCGCGGCGGGCGAGCGGCTGCCGTACGGGCAGGAGGGCGTCCGGCTGACCGGCCACGCGATCGAGGCCCGGATCTGCGCCGAGGACCCGGCACGCGGCTTCCTCCCCTCCGGGGGCACGGTGGTCAAGCTGCGCGAGCCCCAGGGCGACGGTGTGCGCACCGACTCCGGGCTCAGCGAGGGCACGGAGGTCGGCAGCCTGTACGACCCGATGCTGTCCAAGGTCATCGCGTACGGCCCCGACCGGGAGACCGCGCTCAGGAAGCTCAGGTCGGCCCTCGCGGAGACGGTGACGCTGGGCGTGCAGACCAACGCCGGGTTCCTGCGGCGGCTCCTCGCCCATCCGGACGTGGTGAAGGGCGAGTTGGACACCGGGCTCGTGGAGCGGGTGGTGGACGACCTGGTCAGCACGGACGTACCGGAGGAGGTGTACGAGGCGGCGGCGGCCGTACGGCTCGACGCGCTGCGGCCTCGTGAAGGGGGCTGGACCGACCCGTTCTCGGTGCCGAGCGGGTGGCGGATGGGGGGCGCTTCGAGGCCCGTCGGCTTCCACCTGCGGGTGCAGGACCCGGTCGAGTACGTCCCGCGCGGCACTCACACCCTCACCGACGACCAGGTCACCGTCACCCTCGACGGCGTCCGGCACACCTTCCACCGCGCCGCCGACTGGATCGGCCGGGACGGCGACGCCTGGCAGGTCCGGGACCACGACCCGGTGGCCGCGTCCCTCACCCGGGCCGCCCACGCCGGCGCCGACTCCCTCACCGCGCCGATGCCCGGCACGGTGACGGTGGTGAAGGTGGCGGTCGGGGACGAGGTGGCCGCGGGGCAGAGCCTGCTGGTCGTCGAGGCGATGAAGATGGAGCACGTCATCTCCGCCCCGCACGCCGGCACCGTCGCCGAGCTGGACGTCACGCCGGGCACCACGGTCGCCATGGACCAGGTGCTGGCCGTGATCGCACCCCACGAGGAGGTGGCGCGGTGAGCCTGCCCATGACCGTCCCCGAACCGGGGCTCCCGGCCCGCGTCCGTATCCACGAGGTCGGCGCCCGCGACGGCCTCCAGAACGAGAAGTCGACCGTGCCGACCGAGGTGAAGGCGGAGTTCGTGCGCCGCCTCGCCGAGGCCGGGCTGACGACGATCGAGGCGACCAGCTTCGTCCACCCGAAGTGGGTGCCCCAACTGGCCGACGCCGAGCAGCTGTTCCCGCAGATCAGCGACCTGTCGGTGGACCTGCCGGTGCTGGTGCCGAACGAACGCGGCCTGGACCGCGCCCTCGCGCTGGGCGCGACCCGCGTCGCCGTGTTCGCCAGCGCCACCGAGTCCTTCGCCAAGGCCAACCTCAACCGCACGGTCGACGAGGCGCTGGCCATGTTCGAGCCGGTCGTCGGCCGGGCGAAGGCCGAGGGCGTGCATGTGCGCGGCTACCTGTCGATGTGCTTCGGCGACCCCTGGGAGGGCGCGGTCCCGGTCCCCCAGGTCGTGCGCGTGTGCCGCGCGTTGCTCGACATGGGCTGCGACGAGCTGAGCCTCGGCGACACCATCGGGGTGGCGACCCCGGGCCATGTCCGCGCGCTGCTGACCGAACTCGACGTCCCCGTCGAGAAGGTGGGCGTGCACTTCCACGACACCTACGGCCAGGCCCTCGCCAACACCTACGCAGCCCTCCAGCACGGCGTCACCACCGTGGACGCCTCCGCGGGCGGCCTCGGCGGCTGCCCCTACGCCAAGTCCGCCACCGGCAACCTCGCCACCGAGGACCTCGTGTGGATGCTTCAAGGCCTCGGCATCGACACCGGTGTCGACCTCGGCCGTCTCGTCGCCACCAGCGCCTGGATGGCCGAACACCTGGGCCGACCCAGCCCGTCCCGCACCGTCCGCGCCCTCTCCCACCAGGAGTGAACTCCGATGGACCACCGCCTCTCCCCCGAGCTGGAAGAACTCCGCCGTACCGTCGAGGAGTTCGCCCATGACGTAGTGGCGCCCAAGATCGGCGAGTACTACGAGCACCACGAGTTCCCGTACGAGATCGTCCGCGAGATGGGCCGCATGGGCCTGTTCGGGCTGCCGTTCCCCGAGGAGTACGGCGGGATGGGCGGCGACTACCTGGCGCTCGGCCTCGTGCTGGAGGAACTCGCGCGCGTGGACTCGTCGGTGGCGATCACCCTGGAGGCCGGCGTCTCCCTGGGGGCCATGCCGCTGCACCTGTTCGGCACCGAGGAGCAGAAGCGCGAGTGGCTGCCCCGGCTGTGCTCCGGGGAGATCCTGGGCGCCTTCGGCCTGACCGAGCCGGACGGCGGCAGCGACGCCGGGGCGACCCGGACGACGGCCCGCCTCGACCCCGACACCGACGAGTGGGTGATCAACGGCACCAAGTGCTTCATCACCAACTCCGGCACCGACATCACGGGGTTGGTGACCGTCACCGCGGTCACCGGCCGCAAGCCCGACGGCAAGCCGCTGATCTCCTCGATCATCGTCCCCTCGGGCACGCCCGGCTTCACGGTCGCGGCGCCGTACTCGAAGGTCGGCTGGAACGCCTCGGACACCCGTGAGCTGTCCTTCGCGGACGTCCGGGTCCCGGCGGCGAACCTGCTGGGCGAACAGGGCCGCGGCTACGCCCAGTTCCTGCGGATCCTCGACGAGGGCCGGATCGCCATCGCGGCGCTCGGGACCGGGCTCGCCCAGGGCTGTGTGGACGAGTCGGTGAAGTACGCGAAGGAGCGGGAGGCGTTCGGGAGGCCCATCGGCGCCAACCAGGCCATCCAGTTCAAGATCGCCGACATGGAGATGAAGGCCCACACGGCCCGGCTCGCCTGGCGCGACGCGGCCTCGCGGCTGGTGGCCGGCGAGCCCTTCAAGAAGGAGGCGGCCCTCGCCAAGCTGTACTCCTCCACGGTCGCCGTGGACAACGCCCGGGACGCCACCCAGATCCACGGCGGCTACGGCTTCATGAACGAGTACCCGGTGGCCCGGATGTGGCGCGACTCCAAGATCCTGGAGATCGGCGAGGGCACGAGCGAGGTCCAGCGGATGCTGATCGCAAGGGAGTTGGGGCTGGCCGGTTAGGCCGAGGGCACCCTCGGCCCGGACGGGGCGGCGCACCCACCCTCTGGACAATTGATGAGGTTAGGCTAACCTACCTTGGAACTTGTCCGGCGGGCGCTTCGCCCCGTTCGAAAGCAGCCACACATGTCCCACGCAAGAGTCGCCCACCTCACCCGCCGTGGCATCCTCGCCGCGGGTGGCGCCCTCGGCCTCGGCGCCGTGCTCGCAGCCTGCGGAGACGACGACTCCAGCGCGACGGGCAGCGACAAGGGGACCACGGCCGCCAAGTCCGGCCCCTGGTCCTTCAAGGACGACCGCGGCACCACCGTGAAGCTGGACAAGGTCCCCACGAAGATCGTCGCCTTCACCGGGGTCGCGGCCGCGCTCTACGACTACGGCATCGAGGTCAAGGGCGTCTTCGGTCCCACCAAGACCAAGGACGGCAAGGCCGATGTCCAGGCCGGCGACATGGACGTCAGCAAGCTGACGGTCTTCGGCAACGTCTGGGACCAGTTCAACGTCGAGCAGTACGCGGCCTTCGCGCCCGAGGTCCTCATCACCACCATGTTCGACAGCGCGGGCACGCTCTGGTACGTCCCGGCCGCCTCCGCCTCCAAGATCGCGAAGCTCGCGCCGAGCGTCGGCATCTCCGTGTACGACCGTCAGCTCACCGCGCCGCTCCAGAAGGTGTGGGAGCTGGCCGAGTCCCTCGGCGCGGACATGACGGCGGCCAAGGTCACCGACGCGAAGAAGCGGTTCGAAGCGGCGTCGGAGCGACTGCGGGCGGCCGCCAAGGCCCACCCCGACATCAAGGTGCTCGCCGGGTCCGCCGCACAGGACGTCTTCTACGTCTCCGGCTCCAACCTCTCCGTCGACCTCGAGTACTTCAAGGCGCTCGGGGTGAACTTCGTGGAGCCGTCGGCGTCCGTACTGAAGGCTTCCGGTGGCTGGTACGAGTCGCTGAGCTGGGAGAACGTCGACAAGTACCCGGCGGACATCATCATGATGGACGACCGTACGGCGACGATCCAGCCGGCCGACATCACCGAGGCGACCTGGAAGAAGCTGCCCGCCGTGAAGGCGGGGCAGGTCATCTCGCGTTCTCCCGAGCCGATTCCGTCGTACGACAAGTGCGTGGCGATGGTGGAGAACCTGGCGAAGGCGATCGAGACCGCGAAGAAGGTCAGTTAACCCCTTCCGTCTTCCTGAACCTCAGGAGCTCTGTATGACCACGGCCGTAGCCGCCCCGTTCCGTTTCTTCTCACTCCAGGTGGTACGGACGAGGCGGCTCGGGCCGTCCTCGGTCCGCGTCACCTTCACCGGAGACGACCTCGGCGCGTTCCACTCGCACGGGCACGACCAGTCCCTGTCGCTCTTCCTCCCCGCCGAGGGGCGGACCGAGCCCGGGGTTCCCGTCGAGCTCGGGGACGGGTGGTGGCAGGCCTGGCGGGAGCAGCCCGATGACGTGCGGGCGGTGATGCGGTCGTACACCCTGCGAGCTCTCCGCCGCGAACCCGACGAGATCGACCTCGACTTCGTGCTGCACGAGCCCGCCGGGCCCGCGTCCCGGTGGGCCGCACGTGCCTCCGCCGGTGACAGGGTCCAGTTGCTCGGGCCCGCGATCGCCGACAACCGGGCCATCCGGTTCCGTCCGCCCGCCGACACCGATCTCGTGCTGCTGTGGGGCGACGAGACGGCGCTGCCCGCCGTCTCCGCGATCCTCGAGGCGCTGCCCGCCGGACAGCGGGCCCGGGTCTGGCTGGAGGTGCACGACGCCGGGGACATCCAGGATCTGGCGACCGACGCGGACGCCGAGATCACCTGGCTCGTCGGAGAGAGTGCGCTCGACGTCATCCGGGAGACCCAACTTCCGCCCGCCACGCATCCCTACGCCTGGATCGCCGGGGAGTCCGGGTGCGTGAAGGAGCTGCGGCGGCACTTCGTGCGCGAGCGCGGGGTCGACCGGCGCCGGGTGACGTTCGTGGGGTACTGGCGGCTCGGCATGACCGAGGAGCAGCTGCGCGCGGCCGAATGACCGCCGTGGACGTGACGGCGGTCACGGCAGGGGCGGGTTTCCCTCCTGTTTAGTTAGGTTAGGCTTACCTAAGTTGAAGCCGGGATCACCACCCCGCTCCTGCCCCGTCCCGCACGGATCGTCCCCACCGGAGGACCCCAGCATGCGCTCGCACCTGCTCAATGACACGACCGCGGAGACGTACCGCCGCTCCGTGACCGAAGGAATCGAGCGGGTGGCGGCCAAACTCGCCACCACCACCAAGCCGTTCACCGGCGTCGGCGTCGACGCCCTCTCCCCCCGCATCGACGAGATCGACCTCGACAAGCCCCTGCTGGACACCACGGCGGTGCTCGACGAGCTGGAGGACGTCTACCTCCGGGACGCGGTCTACTTCCACCACCCCCGCTACCTCGCCCACCTCAACTGCCCGGTCGTCATCCCGGCCGTGCTCGGCGAGGCGGTCCTCTCCGCCGTCAACTCCTCCCTGGACACCTGGGACCAGTCCGCCGGCGGCACCCTCATCGAGCGCAAGCTGATCGACTGGACGACCGCACGCATCGGTCTGGGCCCGGTCGCCGACGGCGTGTTCACCTCGGGCGGCACCCAGTCCAACCTCCAGGCCCTGCTGCTGGCCCGCGAGGAGGCCAAGACCGACAACCTGGCCGACCTGCGGATCTTCGCCTCCGAGGTCAGCCACTTCAGCGTGAAGAAGTCCGCCAAACTCCTCGGCCTGGGCGCCGATTCGGTCGTCTCCGTCCCCGTGGGCGCCGACAAGCGGATGCAGACGGTCGCGCTCGCCCGCGAGCTGGAGCGCTGCGAGCGGGAGGGCCTCGTCCCGATGGCCGTCGTCGCCACCGCCGGCACCACCGACTTCGGCTCCATCGACCCGCTGCCCGAGATCGCCGGACTGTGCGAGCAGTACGGCGCCTGGATGCACGTCGACGCGGCCTACGGCTGCGGACTGCTGGCCTCCCTGAAGTACCGGGACCGCATCGACGGCATCGAGCGCGCCGACTCCGTCACCGTCGACTACCACAAGTCCTTCTTCCAGCCGGTGAGTTCGTCCGCCGTGCTGGTGCGCGACGCGGCCACGCTGCGGCACGCCACCTACCACGCCGAGTACCTGAACCCGCGCCGCATGGTGCAGGAACGAATCCCCAACCAGGTGGACAAGTCCCTCCAGACCACCCGCCGCTTCGACGCCCTCAAGCTGTGGATGACCCTGCGCGTGATGGGCGCCGACGGCATCGGAGAGCTCTTCGACGAGGTCTGCGACCTGGCCGCCGAGGGCTGGAAGCTGCTCGCCGCCGACCCTCGCTTCGACGTCGTGGTCGAGCCCAGCCTCTCCACCCTCGTCTTCCGCTACATCCCGGCCGCGGTCACCGACCCCGCCGAGATCGACCGCGCCAACCTGTACGCCCGCAAGGCCCTGTTCGCCTCCGGTGACGCGGTGGTCGCGGGCACCAAGGTGGGCGGCCGCCACTACCTGAAGTTCACCCTGCTCAACCCCGAGACGACGGTCGAGGACATGTCCGCCGTCCTCGACCTGATCGCCGGCCACGCCGAGCAGTACCTGGGAGAGTCCCTTGACCGCGCGTCCTGAAGTCCCGACCAAGACCTACGACTTCGTGGGGATCGGGCTCGGCCCGTTCAACCTCGGCCTCGCCTGTCTCACCGAGCCCATCGACGAACTCGACGGGATCCTCCTGGAGTCGAAGCCCGACTTCGAGTGGCACGCCGGCATGTTCCTGGACGGCGCCCACCTCCAGACCCCGTTCATGTCGGACCTGGTCACCCTCGCCGACCCGACCTCGCCGTACTCCTTCCTCAACTACCTGAAGGAGAAAGGGCGGCTGTACTCGTTCTACATCCGCGAGAACTTCTACCCGCTGCGGGTGGAGTACGACGACTACTGCCGCTGGGCCGCGAACAAGCTGAGCAACGTCCGCTTCGGCACGACGGTCACCGAGGTGACGTACGAGGACGAGGTGTACGTCGTACGCACCGACACCGGTGCCGAGTTCCGCGCCCGCCACCTGGTCCTCGGCACCGGCACCTCCCCGCACCACCCGGAGGCCGTGCG
Organism: Streptomyces sp. 351MFTsu5.1; assembly: GCF_000383655.1. NCBI lineage: Bacteria > Bacillati > Actinomycetota > Actinomycetes > Kitasatosporales > Streptomycetaceae > Streptomyces > Streptomyces sp. 351MFTsu5.1. The sequence continues at coordinate 96,386 of NZ_KB911801.1, forward strand.
CGGTCTGGGCGGCGACTTCTTCCACAACTCCCGCTACATGCAGCACAAGGCGGAGCTCCAGCGGAAGGAGTCGATCACGATCGTCGGCTCCGGGCAGTCCGCGGCGGAGATCTACCACGACCTGCTCTCCGAGATCGACGTGCACGGGTACCGGCTGAACTGGGTCACCCGCTCCCCGCGCTTCTTCCCCCTCGAATACACCAAGCTCACGCTGGAGATGACCTCCCCGGAGTACATCGACTACTACCGCGAGCTGCCCGAGGCCACCCGCTACCGGCTCACCGCCGAGCAGAAGGGCCTGTTCAAGGGCATCGACGGCGACCTGATCAACGAGATCTTCGACCTGCTCTACCAGAAGAACCTCGGCGGCCCGGTGCCCACCCGTCTCCTCACCAACTCCTCGCTGCGCAGCGCCCGTCACGAGAACGGCACGTACACGCTCGGCTTCCGCCAGGAGGAGCAGGAGAAGGACTTCGAGATCGAGACGCAGGGCCTGGTCCTCGCCACCGGCTACAAGTACGCCGAACCGGAGTTCCTCGCCCCGGTCAGAGACCGCCTGGTGTACGACTCCCAGGGCAACTTCGACGTCTCCCGCACCTACGCGATCGACGTGACGGGCAGAGGCGTCTTCCTCCAGAACGCCGGAGTCCACACCCACAGCATCACCAGCCCCGACCTGGGCATGGGTGCCTACCGCAACAGCTGCATCATCCGTGAGCTGCTCGGCACCGAGTACTACCCGGTCGAGAAGACGATCGCGTTCCAGGAGTTCTCCGTATGACCACCCCCCACACCTTCACCTTCCGCCCGCTCGACCCGCTCAAGGACGCCGAGCTGCTGCACGGGTGGGTCACGCATCCCAAGGCCGCGTTCTGGATGATGCAGGACGCGACACTGGAGGATGTCGAGCGCGCCTACATGGACATCGCGGCCGACGAGCACCACCACGCGCTGCTCGGCCTCGACAAGGACGGCGAGCCCGCCTTCCTGATGGAGAAGTACGACCCCGCCCACCGCGAGCTGGTCGGCCTGTACGAGCCGCGGCCCGGTGACATCGGCATGCACTTCCTCACCCCGGCCACCGACACGCCCGTCCACGGCTTCACCCGGTCCGTCATCACCGCCGTCATGGCCCACCTCTTCGAGGACCCGGCCGTCCAGCGGGTCGTCGTGGAACCCGATGTCTCCAACAAGGCCGTCCACGCCCTGAACGAGGCGGTCGGGTTCGTGCCCGAGCGTGAGATCCAGAAGCCGGAGAAGAAGGCCCTGTTGAGCTTCTGCACCCGGGATCAGTTCCTGGCCGCGACGGGGGTGACCGCGTGAGCCTCACCGACGCCGTCGCCCACCTCTCCCCCGAACGCTGGGACACCGCCAACCGACTGCTGATCCGCAAGGCCCTCGCCGAGTTCGCGCACGAGCGGCTGATCGAGCCCGAGGAGACCGACAAGGACCAGTACGTCGTCCGCAGCGACGACGGCAAGACCCGCTACGACTTCACCGCGGTCCGCCGTTCCCTCGACCACTGGCAGGTCGACGCCGACTCGATCACCCGGCACCGCGACGGCACCGGACTCCCCCTCGCGGCCCTGGACTTCTTCATCGAGCTGAAGGACACCCTCGGCCTGAGCGACGAGATCCTGCCGGTCTACCTGGAGGAGATCTCCTCCACCCTCTCCGGCACCTGCTACAAGCTCACCAAGCCGCAGGTCCCGGTCGCCGAGTTGGTGACGGCCGGCTTCCAGGACATCGAGACCGGCATGACCGAGGGCCACCCCTGCTTCGTCGCCAACAACGGCCGGCTCGGCTTCGGCGTCCACGAGTACCTCTCGTACGCCCCCGAGACCGCGAGCCCGGTCCGTCTGGTCTGGCTCGCCGCCCACCGCTCCCGCGCCGCGTTCACGGCCGGCGTCGGCATCACGTACGAGTCCTTCGTACGCGAGGAGCTGGGCGAGGAGACCGTCGAGCGCTTCCACGGCGTCCTGCGCGCCAAGGAGCTCGACCCGGCCGACTACCTGCTCATCCCGGTCCACCCCTGGCAGTGGTGGAACAAGCTCGCCGTCACCTTCGCCGCCGAGGTCGCCCGTGACCTCCTGGTGTGCCTGGGCGAGGGCGACGACGAGTACCTGGCCCAGCAGTCCATCCGGACCTTCTTCAACCGGTCGCACCCCGAGAAGCACTACGTGAAGACGGCCCTGTCCGTCCTCAACATGGGCTTCATGCGCGGACTCTCGGCCGCGTACATGGAGGCGACCCCGGCCATCAACGACTGGCTCGCCCAGCTCATCGAGGGCGATCCGGTGCTCAAGTCCACCGGTCTGTCGATCATCCGCGAGCGGGCCGCGGTGGGCTACCGGCACCTGGAGTACGAGGCCGCCACGGACCGCTACTCGCCGTACCGCAAGATGCTGGCCGCGCTGTGGCGGGAGAGCCCGGTGCCGTCCCTCCAGGACGGCGAGTCGCTCGCCACCATGGCCTCCCTGGTCCACGTCGACCACGAGGGCCGGTCCTTCGCGGGCGCGCTCATCGAGCGGTCCGGCCTCACCCCGACCGACTGGCTGCGCCGCTACCTGCGCGCCTACTACACCCCGCTCCTGCACAGTTTCTACGCCTACGACCTGGTGTTCATGCCGCACGGCGAGAACGTCATCCTGGTCCTGAGGGACGGCGTGATCGAGCGGGCGGTCTACAAGGACATCGCCGAGGAGATCGCCGTCATGGACCCGGAGGCGGTGCTGCCGCCCGCGGTCGAGCGGCTGCGGGTCGAGGTCCCGGACGACAAGAAGCTGCTGTCGATCTTCACGGACGTCTTCGACTGCTTCTTCCGCTTCCTCGCCGCGAACCTCGCCACCGAGGGGATCCTGGAGGAGGACGACTTCTGGCGGACGGTCGCCGAGGTCACCCGCGACTACCAGCACTCGGTGCCCGAACTGGCCGACAGGTTCCGGCAGTACGACATGTTCGCGCCCGAGTTCGCCCTGTCCTGCCTCAACCGGCTCCAGCTGCGCAACAACAAGCAGATGGTCGACCTGGCGGACCCCTCGGGCGCCCTGCAACTGGTAGGCACCCTGACCAACCCCCTCGCGGGCCGGTAGGACCGCGCCGGGGTTGCTCGCGGTGACGGGCCAGGCCAGGTCTGCGCACCCGGCCCGGCCCGCCGGGCTACTTCGCCTTGCGCGCCACCGTGAAGTGGTCGATGCGGTCGCCGGTCTCGGCGATGCCCGACACCCTCAGCTTCGCGTAGTGGCCGCGCGGGGCGGGCTCCACGTCCACGCGCAGGAAGGAGTAGTCGAGGTAGCGCACCCGGGACCAGGCGACGGTCTCGTTGACCTTGCCGTCCTTGGTGTTGATGAAGGAGGCGACCGAGTCGACCTCGTTCAGGTGCCCCTCGTAGGAGTCCGGCGCGGTGAACGCGTACAGGCTGCGGCCGGCCGCGCCCGCCGTGACGTAGACGACGCCCTCGGTCTCGGGGTACGCGGTCTCGCCGATCGGGAGCTTCTTGACGACCTTGTCGCCCTTGATGACGTCGGTGCGCTCGTACTGGTGGTTGTGGCCGTTGATGACCAGGTCCACCGTGTACTTATCGAACAACGGCACCCACTCCTGGCGCACGCCCCCCTCCGAGGCGTGCGCGGTGGAGGTGCAGTACGCGCAGTGGTGGAAGAACACCACGATGAAGTCGATGTCCTTGGCCGCCCGGTACTTCTTCAGCTGCGCCTCGAACCATGTGGTCTGGGTGCCGCCGGAGATGCCGAGGTTGGCCGGGATCTCGAAGGAGACGTCGTTCGGGTCCAGCGAGATGATCGCGGTGTTGCCGTGGACGAAGGAGTAGACGCCCGGCAGGTGCTTCTTGTCCGGCCCGTTGTCGGGGAGCGTGAAGCGGGCCTCCTCGCCGCCGTAGCCGTTGGGCGAGTACCAGGCCTCCATGTCGTGGTTGCCGAAACTGACCATCCACGGAACGGACTTGGCGACCGACTCGGTCTGGGCGAGGAACTGGTCCCACACCCGCGAGTCGAAGCCGGTGTCGGCGGACTTGCCCTGGCCGGCCGGGTCGGCGTAGGCGATGTCGCCGGCGTGCAGGTGGAAGGCCGGGTTCTGGCCGAGGATCAGGCTGTCGTTGGCGAGGCCGTGGTAGCTGACGCCCTGGTCGCCGAAGGCCGTGAAGGTGAACGGCTTCTTGTGCGCGGGCGCGGTGGTGAAGGTGCCCAGGGTGCCCGCCAGGTGCGCCTCGGCCGGGTCGAAGCCCTGGTGGCCGACACCGTAGTAGTAGGTCCGGCCCGGCTTGAGGTGACTCAGCCTGGCGTGGACGTAGTACTGGGTGTGGTCGCCGCTGGCGCCGACACCGGCCGGGGTGTAGAGGGTGCGCACCTCGGCCTCGATCTTGCGGGAGAGGTCCCAGGGGTGGGCGCCGATGCGGACGAAGGGCTTCCTGACCGCGACCGGGACCTGCCACGAGATCGTCATCTCGGTGCGGGCGTCGGCGCCGTAGGCGAGGTGCCGCCCGAAGGGGGCGACCAGGGAGCCGTCGACCGTCGCGGCGGAGGCGAAGGTCCGGGTGGGCGTGGCGGCCTGGGCGACGGCGCCCGGCACGAACGCGCCACCGGTGACGGCGCCCAGGGTGACGGCGCCGCCCCTGATCATGGTGCGCCGGGAGAATCTGGCGCGCAGGTACTCGTGCTGTTCGGCCATGCTCATGCGCTCGGCGAGCTGGTCCGGTACTCCCATGCGAGGAATGTCCATGGCGTCTGAAACTCGTCTCCGCGGGCAACGGGGTGTGGGACGGAGGATGGATAGCTTGCGAACAGACGTTCATAAGAACATCAACAGCAGCCTGCCCGATATCGGGCAGGATTCTTGCGAAACGGCTCCCGGTCCCCCAGGATCTACCGGGTGCACGACGAACTTGTTGATCATCTGACGCGGTCCACGCCCCTCAGCCGGGGCGAGGCACAGCGGGTGATCCAGGACGTGCTCGCGTTCTTCGACGAGACGACCGAGGAGTACGTCCGTCGCCGCCACCGCGAACTCCAGGCCCAGGGCCTGGTGAACGCGGAGATCTTCGGACGGATCGAGGCGGACCTGAAATATCGAGCGGTGGCGCCGCCGGAGCTGACACTGAGGCAGCTGCGCCGCATGGTCTACGGCTAGGGGACACAAGCTATATGTGCGGAATCGTCGGTTACATCGGCAAGCGTGACGTCGCCCCCCTCCTCCTGGAGGGATTGCAGCGCCTGGAGTACCGCGGGTACGACTCGGCGGGCATCGTCGTCACCTCGCCGAAGACGGCGGGCCTGAAGATGGTCAAGGCCAAGGGCCGGGTGCGTGACCTGGAGGCCAAGGTCCCGGCCCGCTTCAAGGGCACCACCGGCATCGCCCACACCCGCTGGGCCACCCACGGCGCCCCCTCCGACGTGAACGCCCACCCGCACATGTCGGCCGACCTCAAGGTCGCCGTGGTCCACAACGGCATCATCGACAACGCCTCCGACCTGCGCCGCAAGCTGGAGGCGGACGGCGTCGAGTTCCTCTCCGAGACCGACACCGAGGTCCTCGTCCACCTCATCGCGCGCTCCCAGGCCGAGAAGCTGGAGGACAAGGTCCGCGACACCCTGCGGGTGATCGAGGGCACCTACGGCATCGCGGTGATGCACGCCGACTTCTCCGACCGCATCGTGGTGGCCCGCAACGGCTCCCCGGTCGTCCTCGGCATCGGCGAGAAGGAGATGTTCGTCGCCTCGGACATCGCCGCACTGGTCGCCCACACCCGGCAGATAGTGACGCTGGACGACGGCGAGATGGCCACCCTCAAGGCCGACGACTTCCGCACCTACACCACCGAGGGCACCCGTACGACGGCCGAGCCCACCACCGTCGAGTGGGAGGCCGCCTCCTACGACATGGGCGGCCACGACACGTACATGCACAAGGAGATCCACGAGCAGGCCGACGCCGTGGACCGCGTGCTGCGCGGCCGCATCGACGACCGCTTCTCCACCGTGCACCTCGGCGGCCTCAACCTGGACGCCCGCGAGGCCCGCCAGATCCGCCGGGTGAAGATCCTCGGCTGCGGCACCTCGTACCACGCCGGCATGATCGGCGCCCAGATGATCGAGGAGCTGGCCCGCATCCCCGCGGACGCCGAACCCGCCTCGGAGTTCCGTTACCGCAACGCGGTCGTCGACCCCGACACCCTCTACATCGCGGTCTCCCAGTCCGGCGAGACCTACGACGTCCTCGCGGCCGTCCAGGAGCTGAAGCGCAAGGGCGCTCGGGTCCTCGGCGTGGTGAACGTGGTCGGCTCGGCGATCGCCCGCGAGGCCGACGGCGGCGTGTACGTGCACGCGGGCCCGGAGGTCTGCGTGGTCTCCACCAAGTGCTTCACCAACACCACGGTGGCCTTCGCGCTGCTCGCCCTGCACCTGGGCCGCACCCGCGACCTCTCCGTCCGCGACGGCAAGCGGATCATCGAGGGCCTGCGCAAGCTGCCCGCGCAGATCACCGAGATGCTGGAGCAGGAGGAGCACATCAAGAAGCTGGCCGAGCAGTACGCCGAGGCCCGCTCGATGCTCTTCATCGGCCGCGTCCGGGGCTACCCGGTGGCCCGCGAGGCCTCCCTGAAGCTCAAGGAGGTCTCCTACATCCACGCCGAGGCCTACCCGGCGTCGGAACTCAAGCACGGCCCGCTGGCCCTGATCGAGCCCGCGCTCCCCACGGTCGCGATCGTCCCCGACGACGACCTGCTGGAGAAGAACCGGGCCGCCCTGGAGGAGATCAAGGCCCGCAGCGGCCGGATCCTGGCGGTGGCCCACCAGCACCAGGAAAAGGCCGACGAGACGATCGTCGTGCCGAAGAACGAGGACGAGCTGGACCCGATCCTGATGGGCATCCCGCTCCAACTCCTCGCCTACCACACGGCGTTGGCCCTGGGCCGGGACATCGACAAGCCGCGCAACCTGGCGAAGTCGGTGACGGTCGAGTAGGCGCTCGCCCCGCACAGGGACGGACCCCTCGTGATGCCACCGCGCACGGGGGGTCCGTTCGGTCGCGCCGGGGCCGCCCAATACCCCGGCGCCGACTGCCACTTGGCCGGTGACCGTCACGCCCCGGCCGGCAGCCCATGACGGCTATATGCCCTTCACAAAGGCACAAACACCTCTGCGCGCCGGTGAATTCACCCATCTCACCAGGGAGGGCCGGGCGTTACGGAATGACGATGACGGGCCGCTTCGCCCGCTTGGCGAGCCGCCCGGCGACGGAGCCGAAGATGCGCCCGACGATGCCGTGGGTGGAACCGACGACGATCGCGTCCGCCTCGTACTCCCGCCCGACCTCCTCGAGTTCATGGCAGATGTCGCCGCCGCGCTCGACCAGGATCCAGGGCACCTCGGCCAGATAGTCCGCGCAGGCGAGCTCCAGGCCGAGCACCTCGGTGCGGTGGTCCGGCACATCGACGAAGACCGGTGGCTCGCAGCCGGCCCACACGGTGGTGGGCAGCCGGTTGGCGACGTGCACGATGATCAGGCCCGAGCCGGAGCGATGGGCCATGCCGATGGCGTACGCGAGGGCGCGCTCGCTCGATGTGGAGCCGTCGAACCCGACGACGACGCCGTGCTTGAAGGCGGGGTCGCAGGCGTGGCGTGGCTCTTCGGCCGCCAGGGGCTCGGCCGCCGTGGGATCGGCGACGGGCCGCTTGCGGTCCGCTGGTTCGGAGAATTCGTGACCGGCCATGGCTGTCTCGGCGTTGTGATCCTTGTTCGGGAGGGACGGCCTGTGCGGCGGAGCTGTGTCCGGGAATCGTCTTTCCCGGCCCATACCCCCAAGGGTACGGCGCCACGCATCCTTAGCCCAGATCCCGCCCTCGCGCTGTGGGGTTCCAGGGAGCATGCACGAGGGGGCGCCCGTAACGCAATGGTTGCTGCGCTGTACAGGCGGTTTGCACAGGATTCAAGCGCCGGTCACCCGCCCGCCCCGGACCGGACCCCCGGACGGCCCCTCGACACAGTGACCGACGGGTCGAACACGCGTTGAACCCGTGAGCCACGCCACGGGGAGACGCCACAGGGAGCATGCGATGACCGGACACCGACCGCCTTCCGAGGACTCCAGGGACTCCAGCACGGACGTGGTCCGCTGGGCGGTCTTCAGCTGCGCCCTCGTCCCCGTGGTGCTGCTCTGGTACGGCACCTCGCTCGCCGGAGCCGCCGGCACCGCGCTCGGTCTCGCCGCCGTGACGGCCGTCTGCCGTATCCTCCTGCGCCAGTCGGAGCGCGGCGCGGCCCGCCTGCACGCGGAGGAAGAGGTGCCGCAGCGCGGCCGCCGGCACCGGAGTGGCGCCGGGGCCCACCGAGGCGGTCGTCACACCGGCGGAAGCACACCGGTCGGCTGACCGGTTTCCATGCACCGGGACGATTCTTTTCAGCCAACTTCCACGTTGGGCGTGTCCTGTGCCTCCACCACCCTCCAACCCCCGTTCCACCTGCACGAATAGGGTCTCGGGGGCCCCGCGCACCCTACGTGGATTAGCCACCGCCACAAGGCGCACTTCCCTGCACGGCCCGTGAGTGCAACGCTTCGTGATCGAATGCTTTACGCCAAGTTGCCAAGTCGACAATGTGCCGGATGACGAACTGGTCACCCCGGCACCACGGGACACAGTAGATTCGATCTTGACGTCTTACGGCGGGGGACTCGTGCCGGACCGAGGGGAAACGTGCTGGAGCGACATGCCCGACAAGTTAGGGGCGCCGCGACCACCGAGGGGGGCTTAGCAGGATGAGCCACGACTCCACTGCCGCGCCGGAAGCCGCGGCCCGGAAGCTCTCCGGGCGACGCCGCAAGGAGATCGTCGCGGTGCTGCTGTTCAGCGGCGGCCCCATTTTCGAGAGTTCCATACCGTTGTCGGTGTTCGGGATTGACCGCCAGGACGCCGGCGTGCCGCGCTACCGCCTTTTGGTGTGCGGCGGCGAAGAAGGCCCGCTGCGGACCACAGGGGGCCTGGAACTCACCGCGCCGCATGGCCTGGAAGCGATCTCACGCGCGGGCACGGTCGTCGTGCCGGCCTGGCGCTCGATCACTTCTCCGCCACCGGAGGAAGCGCTCGACGCACTGCGCCGCGCGCACGAGGAGGGGGCCCGCATCGTGGGCCTGTGCACCGGCGCCTTCGTGCTGGCCGCAGCGGGCCTGCTGGACGGCCGCCCCGCGACCACCCACTGGATGTACGCGCCGACGCTGGCCAAGCGCTACCCGTCGGTGCACGTGGACCCACGAGAACTCTTCGTGGACGACGGCGACGTACTGACCTCGGCCGGTACCGCGGCCGGAATCGACCTCTGCCTCCACATCGTGCGGACGGACCACGGCAACGAGGCGGCCGGCGCGCTGGCCCGCCGGCTGGTGGTCCCGCCGCGCCGCTCGGGCGGTCAGGAGCGCTACCTCGACAGGTCTTTACCCGAGGAGATCGGCGCCGACCCGCTCGCCGAGGTCGTCGCCTGGGCGCTGGAGCACCTCCACGAGCAGTTCGACGTGGAGACGCTCGCCGCGCGCGCGTACATGAGCCGCCGCACGTTCGACCGCCGGTTCCGCTCCCTGACGGGTTCGGCCCCTCTCCAGTGGCTGATCACCCAGCGGGTGCTCCAGGCGCAGCGGCTGCTCGAGACCTCGGACTACTCGGTGGACGAGGTCGCGGGGCGCTGCGGCTTCCGCTCGCCGGTGGCGTTGCGCGGGCACTTCCGGCGGCAGCTGGGCTCGTCCCCCGCGGCCTACCGGGCCGCGTACCGGGCGCGCCGGCCGCAGGGCGAGCGGCCCGTGGACAGCGACGGTCCGGTGGGTGGCCCCACGGGTCCCCCGCCCGGTCCGCCGGTGCAGCTGCACCCGGAGGGCGGCCCGGTACCGCTCCAGACCCGGCGCACCCCGGCCTCCGTGGGCCCGCCGTCGGAGAACGGCCGCGAGCTGTACGTGGGCGGCCGGGCGAGCCTGCCGGGGCAGCGCAGCGGCACGTGACCGTGTGACGCGAGGTCGTGAACGCCGGCCGGGCCACCGCGGCCCGGCCGGCGTTTGACAACACCGGTCACCCCAAACGGTGAAGGCCGCCTTAGGGTGGTCGCATGAACGATCGCATGGTGTGGATCGACTGCGAGATGACCGGCCTCTCGCTGTCCGACGACGCGCTCATCGAGGTTGCCGCCCTCGTCACCGACTCCGAGCTGAACATCCTCGGCGACGGTGTGGACATCGTCATCCGCCCGCCGGACCAGGCGCTGGAGACGATGCCGGAGGTGGTGCGTCAGATGCACACCGCGTCCGGACTGCTCGACGAGCTGTCCGGCGGCACCACGCTCGCCGACGCCGAGGAGCAGGTCCTCGCCTACGTCCGCGAGCACGTCAAGGAGCCCGGCAAGGCCCCCCTGTGCGGCAACTCGGTCGGCACCGACCGCGGTTTCCTGCTCCGGGACATGCCCACCCTGGAGGACTACCTCCACTACCGCATCGTGGACGTCAGCTCCGTCAAGGAGCTCGCCCGCCGCTGGTACCCCCGGGCCTACTTCAACAGCCCGGAGAAGAACGGCAACCACCGCGCCCTCGCCGACATCCGCGAGTCCATCGCGGAGCTCCGCTACTACCGCGAGGCGATCTTCGTCCCGCAGCCCGGGCCGGACTCCGACACCGCCAAGACGATCGCCGCGAAGCACGTCCTGCCTGCGCGATAAAAGCCGGGCGCGAGCACCCCTTCGGACCCTGTACACTTTTTCTCGGCCGGTCGGAGAGATCCGAGCAGCCGAACATGGTGGGTGTAGCTCAGTTGGTAGAGCACCTGGTTGTGGTCCAGGTGGCCGCGGGTTCAAGTCCCGTCACTCACCCCAATCACCTCAGCCGGTGACCTTGGAAACAAGGTCACCGGCTGAGGTCGTTTCAGCGGGCGGGTCCGGTGAGGTGTTCCCGGGCCACCCGGCGAAAGCCCGTCACCAGACGCCCGCGGTCCTCGGCCCGGCTCGCGAGGACGACATGGGCCGGATCGACCCCGTCCAGCGGGACCGCGACGACGTCGGGGCGCAGCGCTCCGGCATGCGGCAACGCGGTGATGGCCAGGGCCTGTCCGGAGGCGACGAGTTCGAACTTGTCCTCCAGGCCGCCCTCGAGGAGGGGCCCGCCGGGTGCCGGGCGGCCGTCCGGGCGGGGGTCGATGCGCCAGTACGCGTTCCACTCCGGGTCGGCCACCCGGACCATCGGCTCCTCGGCGATGTCGTCGAGGGTGACGGACTCCCGGCCGGCCAGGCGGTGTCCGACCGGGAGCACCACGACCCGCGGCTCGCTGTAGAGAACGGTCACCCGGGTCCCTTCGGTGGGGAAGGGCAGCCGGGTCACCAGTACGTCGGCCTTGAGCTCGGACAGGGCCGAGGTGCGCTCGCTCCAGTCGACGTACGCGGTCCTGACGTCGGCGTCCGGGAACCGTTCGCGCAGCGCGCGCACCGCGGGGGTGACGATGATCCCCAGCGTGTAACCCACGGTGATCCGGCTCGGCTCGGCGGCCGCCCGGGTCAGCGCGGCCGCCTGTCCCGCCGACCGCAGCAGTGCCTTCCCCCGGGGCAGGAAGACCTCCCCCGCCTCGGTGAGCCGGCTGCCCTGCGGGGTCCGCTCCAGCAGCCGCGCGCCCAGTTGCTGCTCCAGGCGGCGGATCTGCCTGCTCAGCGAGGGCTGGGTGATGTGCAGCGCTTCGGCGGCCCGGCCGAAGTGCCGGTGCTCGGCCACGGCCGTGAAGTACCGGACCAGGCGCAGATCGAGATCGGTCATGCCGGAAGCGTATGCCGGCCTCGACGTCGTCTGTCGATGTACAAGGCGTTTCACCTGCGGTGATGCCTGAGGTGTATTGCGCGATGCGAAACAGGCTTTGGACCGGCCCCCTCTCTCCTTCGCAGGCTGGAGGTGCTGGAAGCATCACTCGTCACCGCGAAGGACTCTCATGCGTGTATTCGTCACCGGCGCCTCCGGATTCATCGGTTCCGCCGTCACCCGCGAACTTCTCGACGCCGGGCACGAGGTTCTCGGGCTGGCCCGTTCGGACCGGTCCGCCGAGGCGGTGAGGGCCGCCGGGGCGGAGGTGCACCGCGGCGATCTGACCGACCTCGACAGTCTGCGCCGGGGCGCCGAGGACGCGGACGGGGTCGCCCACCTGGCCTTCATCCACGACTTCACCAACCTGCCCGCCTCCGGCGAGGCCGACGTGCGGGCGATCGAGGCCGTCGGGGCCGTGCTCGAAGGCACCGGGAAGCCGCTCGTCGTCACGTCGGGGCTGTTGACCGCGCCGGGGCGCGTCGGCACCGAGGACGACCCGGCCGCCCCGGACTCCCCCGGGCGGCACCGGCACGCCTCGGAGTTCGCGACGCTCGCACTCGCCGACCGGGGGGTGAGCGCGTCGGTGCTGCGGCTTCCCCCGACCGTGCACGGGGAGGGCGACCACGGATTCGTGCCCATGTTCATCGACCTCGCGCGCGAGAAGGGTGTCTCGGCGATGGTGGGCGACGGCTCCAACCACTGGGCGGCCGTCCACCGCCTGGACGCGGCCCGGCTGTTCCGGCTGGCCCTGGAACAGGCACCGGCGGGCGTACGGCTGCACGCGATCGGCGACGAGGGCGTGCGGTTCCGTGAGATCGCCGAGACCATCGGGCAGGGGCTCGGCGTGCCGGTCGCGGGCGTGGCCCCCGAGAACGCGACGGACCACTTCGGGTGGCTCGGCCACTTCGCCTCCGTGGACCTGCGGGCCTCGGCCACCCTCACCCGCAAGCTGCTGGGCTGGCAGCCGGAACACCCCGCCCTGATCCCGGACCTGGAGGCGGGCCACTACTTCAGGACGAGCTGAGCATCACGACACCGGCCGCCACGGCTCGGTCAACTCCCGGGCGGGTCAGCGCCGTTCAGCCGGCTCGGGGGGCGCCGCCCTGGGCCGCGACGGCGCGCTGTGCCGCCGTACCGCGGAAGGCGGTCGCGACTACCGGCGGGTGCGGCTGCGGATGACCACGGGACGACGGCCCGGGCGGTGCAGGGGTCGGGCACGGTCGGGACAGGGGACCCCGTCCGCTGTCCCGAACGGACCGGGGCGCCGGACAGTCGGGGACGTCCTGCTCGCAAACCAACCGACGTGCCTGCTCGAAAACCAACCGACGTGCCCGTTCGCGAAAGAGCCCACATGCCCGTTCGCGGACGGAACGCGGGACCCCGTCCCCGCCCCCACGCGAGTGATCCTTGCGTTCAACCTCTTTAGGCGGCTCGGGGCGGCCCCGCTCGGGTCAGGACGACGTCCGGTGGACCAGTTCCGTCGCCAGGACGACCTGCCGGCGCTCCAGGCCACGGGACGCCGCCGGGCGGCGGTCGGCGATCTCCGTGAGGAGCAGGTCGATCATGCGGCGGCCCATCTCCTCGATGGGCTGGCGGACACTGGTGAGCGGCGGGTCCATGTGGCGCGCTATGGCGGAGTCGTCGTAGCCGATCAGCGCCACGTCCGAGGGGATGCTGCGGCCCTCCTCGCGCAGCACCTGGCGGGCGCCCGCCGCCATGACGTCGGAGCCGGCGAAGACGGCGTCCAGGTCGGGGCGGCGGGCCAGCAGCTTCGTCATCGCGCGGCGGCCGCCCTCCTCGGTGAAGTCACCGGGCTCGATCAGGCGCTCGTCCACCTCGTGGCCCGCGTCGAGCAGCGCGTCCCGGTAGCCGTCGACGCGGCGCTGGGCACCGTACACGTCGAGGCGGCCGGTGATGTGGGCGATCGCGCGGCGGCCGCCGGCGAGCAGGTGCTCCACGGCGGAGCGGCCGCCTCCGTAGTTGTCGGAGTCCACCGAGGGCAGCGTCTCCCCCGCCGAGCGCGGGCCGCTGATCACCGCGGGGATCTCCAGCTGGGACAGCAGGTCGGGAAGCGGGTCGTCGGCGTGGACCGAGACCAGCAGGACGCCGTCGACCCGGTGCGCGGCGAGGTACTGGGCCAGCCGCCGGCGTTCGCGGTCGCTACCCGCGAAGATCAGCAGGAGCTGCATCTCGGTGTCCGAGATCTCCGCGCCGACGCCCTTGAGCATGTCGGAGAAGTACGGCTCGGCGAAGAACCGGGTCTCCGGCTCGGGCACCACCAGCGCGATCGCGTCCGTGCGGTTGGCCGCCAGGGCGCGCGCGGCCGTGTTCGGGACGTACCCGAGCTCCGCCACCGCCGCCTCGACCGCGGCGCGGGTGGCGTCGCTGACCCGGGGCGAACCGTTGATCACCCGGGAAACGGTGCCCCGGCCGACGCCGGCGCGCGCGGCGACCTCTTCGAGGGTGGGCCGGCCCCCGCTCCGGCTTCGCGCTCCGTGGCTTGCCATGGGCTCCGCCTTCCGCCGTTGTCTTGCGCTGGCCTGGAATTTAACAGCCCCGCCTGCTCCAGTGACGGTCGCGGGGGCTCTGCCCCACAGCCCAGGTCCGGGCCGGAGTGCCCCGCCCCCGCGCGCCGGGCGGGCCGGGCCGGTCCAGTTAACAGGCTGATAACTGAACGCATCTCTCCGCGTCGACTCCCTTGACACCCCCGCCCGGACCCGCGAACCTTCAACACATCACCGATGGGAGCGCTCCCACGGTACCTGACACATACATTTCCCGCACGTTCCCCGCCCGAGCCGCAGCTAGAACGAACGGGCCCAACAACGCAGTTGGCCGGGGGGTCGGCACGTCAGGGCAACAGGAGGACGCAATGCGAGCACATACCCGATCCGCCCGCAACAGGGCGGTAGTCCTCGCGGCTGTCGCATCGCTGGGCGCCGGGCTGCTGGCCGGCTGTGCCGACGACGGCGGCGACGACGACGGCTCGTCGTCGGGCGGCGGCAAGACCACGATCACCCTCGGTCTGTTCGGCACCCAGGGCTTCAAGGAGGCCGGACTCTACAAGGAGTACGAGAAGCTCAACCCGAACATCAAGATCCAGGAGAACGTGGTCGAGCGGAACGAGAACTACTACCCCGCTCTCGTCAACCACCTCACCACCAACAGCGGTCTCCAGGACGTCCAGGCCATCGAGGTCGGCAACATCGCCGAGGTCGTCTCCACCAACGCGGACAAGCTGGTGGACATGTCCAAGGTCGCCGGGGTGGACAAGAGCAAGTGGGTGGACTGGAAGTGGCAGCAGGCCACCACCAAGGACGGCCAGACCATCGGCCTCGGCACCGACATCGGCCCGATGGCGATCTGCTACCGCAAGGACCTCTTCGAGCAGGCAGGTCTGCCCAGCGACCGTGAGGCGGTCGGCAAGCTGTGGGCGGGCGACTGGAACAAGCTCGTCGCCGCGGGCGCGACCTACAAGAAGAAGGCCCCTGCGGGCACCACCTTCATGGACTCGCCCGGCGGTCTGCTCAACGCGATCGTCAGCAGTGAGCAGAACAAGTTCTACGACGCCTCCGGCGAGGTCATCTACAAGACGAACCCGGCGATCAAGAACGCCTTCGACCTGACCGCGAAGGCCGCCAAGGACGGACTGGTCGGAGCGCAGACCCAGTTCCAGCCCGCCTGGGACACGACGATCGCCAAGAGCAAGTTCGCCGCGATCGCCTGCCCGCCGTGGATGCTCGGCTACCTCAAGGGCAAGTCGTCGCCCGACTCCGCCGGCAAGTGGGACGTGGCCGCCGCGCCCAAGTCCGGCAACTGGGGCGGCACCTTCCTGTCCGTGCCCAAGAACGGCAAGCACGTGAAGGAGGCGGAGAAGCTGATCACCTGGCTGACCGCGCCGGAGCAGCAGGCCAAGCTCTTCGCCGTGCAGGGCAGCTTCCCGAGCTCGACCGCCGCCTACGACCTGCCCCAGGTCACCGGCGCCAAGAACACGATGACCGGTGACGCCCCCATCGGCAAGATCTTCGCCGAGGCCGCCAAGGCCATCCCGACGCAGGTGATCGGCCCGAAGGACCAGATCATCCAGCAGGGTCTGACCGACAACGGCGTCATCCTCGTCACGAAGGGCAAGTCGGCGAAGGAAGCCTGGGAGACGGCCACCAAGACCATCGACAACAACCTGGAGAAGTGACCGGTATGGCCACCCGGCACGACACCGCCGCGCTCCCCCTCGAGGAGGGGGGCGCGGCCCCGGGCCGCCCGCCCGCAGACGCCGTACCCGACGAGAAGGACCAGCGGCGCCGGGCCCGGCTGTCCCGCCGCTGGCAGCGGGACATGCGCTGGAGCCCGTACGCGTTCGTCTCGCCGTTCTTCCTGCTGTTCCTCGCGTTCGGCCTGTTCCCGCTGATCTACACGGGCTGGGCCTCGCTGCACACGGTCGAGCTCACCGACCCGACCGACATGCAGTGGGCGGGCCTGCGCAACTACACACGGATCTTCGACGACGACTTCTTCTGGAACGCGGCGAAGAACACCCTGACCATCGGCATCATCTCCACCGTCCCGCAGTTGGCGATGGCCATGGGCCTGGCGCACATCCTCAACTACAAGTTGCGGGCGTCGACCTTCTACCGGGTCGTGATGCTGGCGCCGTACGCGACCTCGATCGCCGCCGCCTCGCTGGTGTTCGTGCTGCTCTTCGGCCGCGACTACGGCATGATCAACTGGGCTCTGCACTTCGTCGGGGTCGACGCGATCGACTGGCAGAACGACAAGTGGCCCTCGCAGATCGCCGTTTCGTCGATCGTCATCTGGCGCTGGACCGGCTACAACGCGCTGATCTACCTGGCGGCGATGCAGGCGATCCCGCAGGACCTGTACGAGTCGGCGGCCCTGGACGGGGCCAGCCGCTGGAAGCAGTTCCTCCACGTCACCCTGCCCTCGCTGCGGCCGACGATCCTGTTCACCGTCGTCGTCTCGACGATCGGGGCCAGCCAGGTGTTCGGCGAGCCGCTGCTGTTCGACGCCAACAAGGGGGCGTCCGGCGGCGCGGAGCACCAGTTCCAGACGCTCGGCCTGTACCTGTACGAGCAGGGCTGGGTGAACATGCACCTGGGCCGCGCCTCCGCGATCGCCTGGACGATGTTCCTGATCCTCATCGTGATCGGGATCGTCAACTACGTCATCTCGCGCCGGCTGCGCGCCAGTAGTTAAGGAGACCGGCCGTGACGACGACCCTGACGAAACCCGCGGCGGACGCGGGTTCCCCGCCCCCGAAGCGGGTGCGCCGGCCCAAGTCGGCGCGTGCGGGCGGGCAGATGCACGCGGGACCCATCGCGTACGTCATCCTCGCCCTGTTCACCATCGGCTCGCTGCTGCCTCTGGTGTGGACGGCGATCGCCGCCTCGCGCGACAACCAGCGGCTGGCGCAGACTCCGCCGCCGTTCTGGTTCGGCGGCAACCTCTTCCACAACCTCGACATCGCCTGGAACGACGCCAATCTGGGCGAGGCGTTCATCAACACCACCTTCGTGGCCGGTGTGTCGGCGCTGACCATCGTCTTCCTGTCCACGATCGCCGGGTTCGCCTTCGCCAAGCTGCGCTTCCGGGGCCGCGGCGCGATGATGCTGATCGTCATCGGCACGATGATGGTGCCGCCGCAGCTGAGCGTGATCCCGCTGTACATGATGGTCGCCAAGCTCGACTGGACGGACCAGCTCCAGGCGGTGATCCTGCCGTCGCTGGTGAGCGCGTTCGGGGTGTTCTTCATGCGGCAGTACCTGATCCAGGCGCTGCCGGACGAGATCATCGAGGCGGCCCGGGTGGACGGCGCGAGCAGCTGGCGCGTGGTGTGGCACGTCGTGTTCCCCGCCGCCCGCCCTGCGATGGCCGTCCTCGGCATGCTGATGTTCGTGCAGACCTGGAACGACTTCCTGTGGCCGTTCCTGGTGCTGACGCAGAACGGCAACCCGACCGTGCAGGTCGCGGTCGCGCAGCTCGGCCGGGGCTACACCCCGGACCAGTCCCTGATCATGGCGGGCGCGCTGCTGGGCACGCTGCCGCTGCTGATCGTCTTCGCGATCTTCGGCAAGCAGATCGTGGGCGGCATCATGCAGGGTGCCGTGAAGGGCTGACCTCGGCTTCCCGGGGGCCGGACCGACGCCGCTCCGGCCCCCGCCCACTGTCCTCTCCACCTCCCCCTCCCCCTCCCCCTCTACCAATCGGTCTCACGACCTCCGATGGGAGCGCTTCCATGCCCGATTCCGCATCTCCGGAGACCCCGGTGACCTTTCCCCCCTCCTTCCTCTGGGGTGCCGCGACCTCCTCGTACCAGATCGAGGGGGCGGTGCGGGAGGACGGCCGTACGCCCTCCATCTGGGACACCTTCAGCCACACGCCCGGCAAGACCGCCGGCGGCGACCACGGTGACATCGCTGTCGACCACTACCACCGCTACCGCGACGACGTGGCGCTCATGGCCGACCTGGGCCTGACGGCGTACCGCTTCTCGGTCTCCTGGTCCCGGGTGCAGCCGACCGGCCGGGGCCCGGCGATCCAGCGGGGGCTGGACTTCTACCGGCGGCTGGTGGACGAGCTGCTCGCGCACGGCATCAAGCCGGCCGTGACGCTCTACCACTGGGACCTGCCGCAGGAGCTGGAGGACGCGGGCGGCTGGCCGGAGCGCGACACCGCGTACCGCTTCGCCGAGTACGCGCAGATCATGGGGGAGGCGCTCGGTGACCGGGTGGAGCAGTGGATCACCGTCAACGAGCCCTGGTGCGCGGCCTTCCTGGGCTACGCCTCCGGGGTGCACGCACCGGGCCGTACCGACCCGGCGGCCTCGCTGAGGGCAGCGCACACGCTCAACCTCGCGCACGGACTGGGCACTTCGGCCCTGCGCGCGTCCATGCCGGCCCGCAACTCGGTGGCGCTGAGCCTCAACTCCGCGGCGGTCAGGCCCTTCTCGCAGGACCCGGCGGACCTGGTCGCGGCGCGGAAGATCGACGACCTCGCCAGCGGGATCTTCCACGGCCCCATCCTGCACGGGGCGTACCCGCAGACGCTGTTCGCGGCGACGGAGTCGATCACGGACTGGTCGTTCGTGGAGGCCGGCGACCTGGAGCTGATCAACCAGCCGCTCGACGCCCTGGGCCTCAACTACTACACGCCCGCGCTGGTCTCGGCCGCCGACCCGACGGCCAGTGGGCCGCGCGCCGACGGCCACGGCAGCAGCGACCACTCCCCGTGGCCGGGCGCGGACGACGTCACGTTCCACCAGACGCCGGGCGAGCGTACGGAGATGGGCTGGACGATCGACCCGACCGGCCTGCACGACCTGATCATGCGCTACTCGCGCGAGGCCCCGGGTCTCCCCCTCTACATCACGGAGAACGGCGCGGCCTACGACGACAAGCCCGACCCCGACGGCCGCGTCCACGACCCGGAGCGGATCGCCTACCTGCACGGACACCTCGCCGCGGTCCGCCGCGCGATCACCGACGGGGCGGACGTCCGCGGCTACTACCTGTGGTCGCTGATGGACAACTTCGAGTGGGCGTACGGCTACGAGAAGCGCTTCGGCGCGATCTACGTGGACTACACGACGCTGGAACGGACACCCAAGTCCAGTGCCCTGTGGTACGGCCGAGCAGCCCGCACGGGCACCCTCCCGGAGGTGGAGGAGGCCCAGGGCGTCTAGCCACCACGGAGCCGGGGGAGCCGGGGCGCGGCAGCCGAGGGGGGTGCCGCGCCCCGGTGTCACGTCCGGTTCAGGGAGTGCCCGGCGCCGCGAGCCACCGGATGCGCGGGACATCGCAAGGTCGTCCAGTGGCGTCCAGTGGCGTCAGTCGCCGCGCCTCAAGTTCGCGAAGATCGAATCTGCGAGACGCACCACGGCCCCGGGATCGATCGCGGCGAGAACCGGGGCGGCATGGTGCCAGCCGTCCTGGGTGAGTGCCTCGGCGAGGAAGGCTCTGGCTCGGGGGAGGTCGGGGCCGGACGGGGGCGGCAGGAGGAGCGTGGCCATGCGGCGGGCGAGGGGCGCGCCGTTGGGACTCTCCGGGTTGATCGGAACCGGCACCCGGTCGCAGGGCAGCAGCGCGGCATAGGCGGCCAGGTGTGCGAAGATCTCCGCCCGCTGCTCGGGCCAGGCTCCGGCTCGGGCCAGGGTGCGGGCCGTGTCGTCGTCACCGAGAGCCGCGTAGGCGAGGGCCGCTGCGCCCTGGGAACCGGTGACGGGCCAGGGACGCCCGTCGGCCTGCGAAGCCGTCGCGTCGAGGCGACGGCGGGCGGCGGCCGGGTCGGTCGCGGCGGTCATGAGGCTGAGGAGCACGTCGATCGAGTGCTGGAAGCGCGCATCACGGAACTCACGGGTGTCCAGGAGCCGCCTGACGCGAGCGCTGCGCTCGCTGTCGTGAGGGCCGATGGCGACGAGCAGGTGTGCGTACAGTCGTGCGTCGTCCCCGCGCACGTGCAGGAACACCTCGTCGAGCAGCTGCCCTGCCGCGTCCCGGTCCCACGCCCACAGCCCGGCGGCCGCCTCCACGCGGGCGAGGACGTGGTCGTACTGCCCCAACCACGCCTTCTGCTCGCCAAGAGCCTGCTCGACGGCATCCGCCGCGCCGGCCCACCCGAGCGCCTGGACAGCGGCCGTCCTGACCCAACGGGACATGTACTCGTCGCTGGTGAAGGACAGCTCCGCCGCCCGCCGGGCCAGCCGCCCGGCCCGCTCCGGATCACTGCGCGAGACGGCCATGGACACGACGGCGTGGCCCCAGGCGTCGGCACCGCGCGCACTGACCGTCGCCAGGAGCCGCTCGGCCTCGTCGGGTCGGCCCGCGGTGGCCAACGCGCCCGCCAGTGCGGCGAGATGCTCCTGAACGATGCGCAGGACCGGCCCGGTCCCCAGCCCGTGCCCGTGCTCGGCCCGGTGAAGAAGTCCGAGCGACCGCTGGGGATCGTCGACAGCGAAGTGGTCGGCGAGAACAGCGAGCCCTTCGGCCGCGTCCCACCACGACATGCCGTGCGACGAGGGGTGGGTGAGGGTGGTCAGAGCGGCTTCCAGCCGTTCGGCGGCGCCGGCCTCCGCGAGGCTTCGGGCGACGCGGCGGAAGGAGCCGTCGTCGCCGTAGAGGTGGCGAGCCGCCGTAAGGAACTCGAGAGCCGCCCACGCCTCGGTCGCCGCTCCCCTGCGGGCCCATCCCTCGGCGACGAACGACCACGCGAACATCTGGGCCTCCGGATCGCCGGAGGAATCCTCGCTCTCCATCAACCGCTGGGCCTCCGACGTACGGCCCATCGCCACGAGGGCGCAGACATCGCCGTACGTCACCTTCCGCCCCCAGCCGACACCGAACGGCACCAGCCCCCACGTGACGCCGAACCGTGCCCCTTTCCAGCGCGCGAGCGCTCCCTTGTCCAGCTTCGCGACGGCCAGGGAGAGCAGTTCCGCGGCCTCGCGAGGGTGTGTGTCGCGCAGGGCCTCCGCGGCGACCGCGGCAAGGCTGCCGAAATAGTCCGCGTCGTCCCGGGCGAGCCCGGTGACCGCATGGAGGAGCCGTGCCGCGTCCTCCGGGCGGCCGCATGCCGACCATGCCTCGGCGATGCTCACCGTCACGCGGACGCGGTGCGGCAGGAACCCGATCCTTTCGGCGGACTCCTCCGCCAGCCGGAGCAGGTCGGCCGCTCCCGCTGTACTCCCCAGTGCCGTGGCGGTCATGACCAGTGCCTCCACGAACTCCTTCACGGGTGGCGGACGACGGTCCGACGCAGGCAGGACCCGCACCGCCTCCTCCCCGCGGCCGGCCAGCGCCAGGACCACGGCCCGCAGGCCCCGCGCCTCCCAGATGACTGAGGGTCTGCGGGCCCCCGCCTCCTCGGCCAACCGCATGCCCTCGTCCGCCAGCCCCACCGCCCGCCGGTCCCCCGCCTCCGCGAGGACATGTGCCACGGCGAGGAGGGCCCGGGAGCGGCTGCGCGGGTCGAAGACGCTGCGGGCCAGGCCGATGGCCTGCCGGACCCTGCCGAGTCGGGCATGAACGGCCGGGATGTCCGGGTGGAGGTACTCGTTGCGCCGGGCCACGAGATCCGCCACGGCCGCGAGCGTCCCCAGCGCTCCCAGGTCGTCGGGCGCGGTCCGCCGTACCGTCTCGCGCGCCGCGGCGATCTCCGCGAGGCAGGCCGCGTCGCTGCCCGTGGCCTCCCGCAGCCGGTCGCATCGGCGGGGGTCCACGGCGAGAGCGACGGCCCGGGACGCGTTCTGCTCCAGCGCGACCAGTCGGCCGTAGGGCTGGAGCAGATAGGGCGGGGTCTCGTCCAGCCAGCCGCGGCGTTCGTAGGTCTCCGACCAGGCGCGCAGGCGGGACCGGTACTCCTCGATGTCCGGACCGAATGCGTCCTGCGCCGCGGCGAGCAGGCTCTCGTGGGCGAAGAGATAGCCTCGGCTGGTCATGTACATCGTCACGTCCATGTCGCCGGAGCTCGGGCCCCCACCGCGCAGCCGCAGGATCCGGCCGAAGACGCTGTCGAGCGTACGACTCAGCTCGCTGTGTCGCCTGCCGGTCAGTTCCCGCAGGTCGTCGACCCTGAGGGTGCCCCGCGCCGCGGTGAGCAGGCCGACCACGTCCCGCTCCAACCGGTCACCGTCCAGCGCCCGTCGGAGGTCGTACTTGGCCTCGTGCTCGGTGTGGCGTGCCGCCCCCGAGACGGCGAGTTCCACGATCCGGCAGTGCCGCAGAGGGTGTCCGCCGCCGACGTCCGGTGGGATGCCGGGGCTCGGCCGGCTCGTCACCAGGACACGGACGTTGGACGGGAGGCGTTCCGGCAGCAGGGACGCGATGCTGGTGCCGCTGCCGCCGGGGAGCAGCGACAGGTCCTCGTCCAGGCCGTCGACGACCAGGAGCAGCGTGCCGCCGTCCCGTGCGACCCGTTCCGCCGCCTGTCTCAGCAGCAGGCGTCGTTCGCCGTCGCGGGCGGCGGGGGACCCGGTCGTGGCCGGTTCACGGCCGGCGATAAGGGCGAGTTGGTCGACGACCGCCGCCGCGTACGCGTCCGAGTCGGACTGCCCCGCGTATCGCGCGGTGATGAAGAACCACACCGGGACGACTCCGCGCGGTGGATGCAGCGCGAACCACGCCACCAGCGCCGTCTTTCCCGCCCACGGCCGTCCCTGGAGCCAGCGGTACGGTTCCGTCCCGCCGCAGAAGGAGACGATGTCCGCCAGCTCGGAGTCCCGCTCGTCGAGCAACTCGGGCGCAATGTCCGCGAGTTGGGCACGGTAGATCTCCTGGACGAGGTCGGGGAGGTCCGGCGGGCCGGTGGCGGACAGTGCCGCGAGGTCGTACGACAACAGCTCGCTCAGCTCGGCGAGTTCGTCGCCCTTCAGTGCCTCCGCCCAGCGGTCGACCCGTCCCGCCGCGATCCGTCCGGTGCCCTCGCCGCGGTGATGCCTGCTCACCACGGCGACCAGATGCCCACCGCTGAAGACAGCCGCCCCCGACATCCCCTCCCAGGCGTCCCGTTCGGGGTCCGGGTCCTCGGCGGGTGGGGCGGTGATTCTCAAGTCCAGTGTTCCCTCACGCCGGTTGGCCAGCACCGGGCACCGCGCGTCCAGGTGCTCGGTGTCCCGGAAGCGCCGGCCCTCGGCGTCGGTACGGAGCTTGAAGCGGGGGAAGCCCATCGCCGTGCAGCTGAGGACGGCGTCCTGGTCGCCGACCGTGCCGAAGGAGGTGGCGGCCGGGGGCTCGTCGTACGCGTCCGACGGCAGTTCCAGTACGGCGATGTCGATTCCCTCGTGCGCCCAGGCCCCCACCGCCTCGACGGCTCGTTCCCCGGGCCGGTCGGCCTGGAAACGGACACGGATCTGCTCGGCGCCCGCGACGACGTGCGCGGCCGTGAGCACCCTCCCCGGCGCCACGAGGTAGCCCGAGCCGCGGCCGCCCCCGCCGGACCGGCGGACGATGACCTCGGCGACCTGCTCCGCCCGCAGTCCCGGCCCGAGCCGCCGCTCAGACCTCCCCGTCAACCTCGTCACCCGTGATCAGTGCGGTCCGCCCCGCTCCCCCGCCCGGCGGCACCACCTTCGGCGTGAGCGTGAGGGTCACCCGCTGTGTCTCCGCCTGCCCGTACTTCCCGTTCGCGCCGGCATCGACCACCCACAGTCGCACCTTCGCGTCCCCGCCGACCTCCTGCGTCACAGCGACGGACGCCTCGATCTCCACGGGCCCCAGCTCGAAGCGCAGCATCCTGCCGTCGCCGTCCGTGAGAGCGGTCGTCAGCTGCTCGCGCAACTCCCGGATCATGTCGGCCAGTTCGATCACGCTTCCCCCTCGTGCAGCGGTGCTCAGATGGTACAAGTCAGCGCAGCACCACCATCGTCAGCACCGCGACCAGGGTCACCAGGAGTATCGCGGCCGTGGCGAGGGCGGCGAAGTGGCGCACGCGTTCGCCGGTGGGGCGGGAGAGGACCACGATGTCGGTGTGGGTGGGGAAGGCGAAGTAGTCGCGGTGCGGGTCGGCGTGCACGCGGACGTGGGCCAGCGGGAGGCGGCGCAGGGTCGCGCGGCGGGCCACCTCGTCCCTGCGCGGGGTCAGATGGGGCGCGAGCAGGGCCTCGTCGGACTCGTCCAGGTCGTCGGGGAGCTTGTCGGTGCTCCTGCGCAGGACGTTCTCGTGCCAGTGGCCCGTGCTGCCCGTCGCGCGTCTGAGGTCGCGTCGGCCGAGCCGGCGCTCCCTGGCCCGGTGCGGGGTGTGCCGGATCCAGCCCTCGGTCCACACCGTGAAGCGGCCGGTGCCCCGGCACTCCGGGTGGGTGACGCGCTTGGCGCCCGAGCAGGCGGTGCACTCCACCTGGCCGCTCTTGTTGCAGTCGGGGCAGTCGAGTTGACGTCGGCCACGGCACTTCGGGCAGGCCACGTCGTCAATACGGCAGCGCACGCAGCGGACCCGGGCCGCCCGGTCGGCCGCACTCGTCCCGGGCCGCCGATGCGGGGGCCTTCGCGAGCGCGAGCGGCCGGTGCCCTCGCATTCCCAGCAGGCGTCCGGGCCGGCCTCGCACACGGGGCAGTCGACGAACCGGGGGCAGTCGCGGACGCCTCGCCCGCGGCAGGCCCCGCACTTGTTGGTACCGCCTTCGCAGCCCGCGCACGGCTCCTCGCCGAGCGACCCCTCGCGCACCAGCAACCAGCTGCGGGCCTGCTCGGGGTCCTCCGGCGGCGGAACCGGGTGTGAGTCGAGGACGGTGTAGGTCGGGCGGTTCGCGACGTCGTCCCGGCTGCCCGGTTCCCGCATCGGACGCTCGCCGTGCGTCTTGAGCGACCGGACGATACGGAAGTCGAGCAGGGTCGTCCAGGTCAGCGTGGCGGCGCCGGGAACGGCCGGACCGCCGCCCGCACCGCGTCGGCCGGCGTAGGCCTCGACCGCCTTGAGTATCTCCGTGTCGGACGGTCTTCCGGCCATGGCCGCTCCCCCTGTCGACGACCGGACGGTCGGACGATCAGGGTAGGAGCGGCCCGCCCGGTGGGCAACTCCCTTGCTTCTGCGGCTGCTTGGAGCTCGGCGGCACGCTCCGCGTGGTTGATCAGGAAGGGTTGGTCCGTGTCCGCGCCGCGTCGCAGCTTCGTTCGTCCCCTCCGAGCAGTCGGCGGGTCGTCTCCACGCCCCACTGGTCCAGCGACAGCAGCCGGTCGCTGGAGGCCGTCAGACCGCCGGTCGCCGCCACGTGGGCGGCCCAGCGCTCGCGGGTCTCCACGGCCGGGCGGGCCATCAGGCAGTCGGGGTCGTTGACCCACAGGACGCCGTGCTGCCACTGGCGGCCGACGCCGGTGAACTCGGCCGGGTCCTGGCCGGGCTGGCTGAAGTCACCGGCCTCGGGGCGGCGGTGCGGGGCCGTGTCGGGGCTGACCCGCATCGCGTCGAACAGGCCGACGGAGGGCAGGATCGGCGCACCGCAGCCGAGCAGGTAGGCGTCCGGGCCGATGGCCTCGCGGATCAGCCGGATGCCGTCGCGGTACGCGGTGAGGGCGTCCGCGTCGGTGTGCCGTACGCCCTCCAGGGCGCCCGCGTAGAGGAAGTCGGCCTTGAAGTAGTCGTAGCCCTCGGACCGCAGCGTCCGGAAGACGTCCGCGAGGTAGTCCGCGGCCTCCGGGTGGGTGGTGTCCAGCACGCACAGGTCGTGGCCCCAGTTGCGGCCGGCGTGCAGGAAGCCGCCGCTGAGGTCCTCGACCAGCCAGTCGGGGTGCTCGGCGGCCAGGTCGCTCGCCGGGTCGACGAGGAAGGGGGCCGTCCAGATGCCGGCCCTGCGGCCCCGCACCCGGATCGCGTCGGCGATGCCCTCGCGGGAGCGGAAGCGGCCCGAGAGGGTGAGCCAGTCGCCGAGGGCCTTCTGGTAGCCGTCGTCGATCTGGACGACGTCGATCGGCAGGTCGAGGGTGTCCATCGCACGCAGGTTCTCGTGGATGTCGTCCTCGGTGACCGCCGTGAAGTACTCGTACCAGGAGCACCAGACGGTGGGCGCCGGGCGGGGGGCCTCGACCCCGAGTCCGGCGGCCCACTCGGCCAGCGTCGCCTGGATGTCCGTGCCCGTGAACTCCTGCACCGGGCCGTCGGCGCTGACCTCGGCCTGGCTGCCGTCCACGGTCAGGCGGATCGACGGAACCGCACGCGTCGGTTCCGGCGCCGCCCACAGCCGTACCGGCGACCCGTCGCCCGGGTCGAGCGCCAGCAGCCCCTCGCCCTGGAAGACGCCCTCCGGGACGGTGACGCCCGGCCGGTAGCAGACCGTCGCCCAGTTGTCGTTCGTCGGGCGGTACGGCTTGTCGCCGAGGGCGTACGCGCCACTGGGGCTCCAGGACTGCCAGCCCTCCTCGTGGACGCGGGCCCTGCGGGGATCCACGGGCACGGAGGCGACCGGAGTAAAGGGGTGGGGCACGGTGGTTCTCTTTCGAACGGGGTGGTGGTCAGCCCTTGTTGGCGCCGAGGGTCAGTCCGCTGACGAACTGGCGTTGGAGGACGAAGTAGACGATGAGGGTGGGGATGGCGGTGAGGAGGGCTCCGGCGGCGACGAGGTTGGGGTCGGTGAAGTACTGGCCGGAGAGGTTGTTCAGGGCGGAGGTGATGGGCATGTTCTCGCCGGTGGAGATCAGCACGATCGCCCAGAAGAAGTCGTTGTAGATCCAGATGGAGAGCAGGGTGCCCAGGGCGGCCATCGCGGGTTTGCACAGGGGCAGGACGATCTGCCAGTACATCCGCCAGACCGAGGCGCCGTCGACGAGGGCGGCTTCGGTCAGTTCGTGGGGCAGCATGCGCATGTAGTTGGACAGGACGAAGGCGCAGAAGCCGGACTGGAAGGCGATGTGGATGAGGACCAGGCCGAGGGCGGAGTCGTAGAGCTTGCCGGACATGGTGATGCCGGGCAGGTCGATGAGGAGGTAGAGGCGGTACAGAGGGGTGATGATGACCTGTTGGGGCAGCAGGTTGCCGGCG